>CAZCYB010000040.1:0-26507 GCA_964502805.1 uncultured Desulfocurvus sp. | reverse complement strand
CACGTCCGTGGACTCTAACTCTCCTTGGGAATGTCCGAGTCACGGCAGGCATCCTCGAAGCTATGCCGGAAGCTGTGGAAGGCGTTCTTGCGGTTCTTGATGCCGACGGCCCTCAGGAATCGGCTGAAGTGCTTGGAAAAGGGCGTGGAGTAGTAGCCGTCCTCGCCCATGGCGAGATCGGAGAACAGTCGCTTATGTCCCTTGCTGCGGCACAGCTCCACATGGTCCATAAAGCCCATGTCCAAAATGGACGCATGGATCGGAATGGACCGCTGGGAGTACGTTGTCTTCAGGCGCTTGTCCTCGCCATTGTCATTGAGGTCGAGGAAGAAAATTCCATCCTCTTGCCGCACATCCTCGACGTAGAGCTGGATGATCTCCCCCATGCGAGCACCCGTGAACAGGCTGAGCAACGGAACCCAGAACATGCCGGAGTTTCGGGGAACAAGCGCTCCTGGTCTCTTCCATTCCCGGAGTGATGCGCACCCGGTGTAGATCGGAGCGCTGAAGATGGCTCGAAGCTCCTCCACCGAGAACGGGTCGCGCTCTTCACGGATGCGCTTGCGCTGCTTGATCTTGAGACCTTTGAACGGATTGGCCGGTGCTTCGTCATACTGGTCGGAGGCCCACGTCCAGAACGAACCGACAAAGCCCAGCAACTTGTTGACGTTGCTCTCGGTCATCGGCTCCATGCCAAGCTCCTGGGCCTTGGCGGAGGCCTTGTCGAGCGGCAGGCCCTGAAGTTCGCTGAACTTGACCCAGTTGGCAGGCAGCTTGAGCAGCATGGACTTGTAGGCCCTGGCGTCCGTCTTGGTGTACGCATCCAGGGGCCGGTCCCCGATGGCCGCAATGAAGTGTCCCATCCACTTGCAATGCTCACGCTTAGTCTTGGCCACCCAACTCGTCCGGGCCTTTTCCTCGACCCACTGTTCGACGGCCATGGAAAGCAGCGGCACCCGCGACTCTGGCCTCAGGCCGGGGACGCGAGGCGTTTCCACGACCTCACCCTCGTTCCTCAAGCGAACTGCCTTGGTGGCCTTGATCGTGGCGGCCTGAAGTTCACGGGCCAGCTTGCGCCAACTGGGCGAGGCTGGATCAAGGTTCACACTGATCCCTTCCCAGGTCAGCACCTCTTCGGCCTCGCCCTTGTAGAACGAGTTCACCTTGCCACGGGCGTAATCGTGTCGGGTCAGCTCATCAATGGCACCGCGATCCTCGGCGTAGCCCTCGAAACTTGGCGTACGAAAACCATGGGTGCGGATGACTTCGTTAATGTCCGCATCATTGTCCAGCACGATGGTCGGGCGCTCTCCTTCGGAGAACTGCTCGGCTCGAATGGCCTCGTCCTCTTCCAGGAGATACGTGTAGTAGACCTCGCCGATGCGCTTGATCTCTTCGTCCGACAGCTCCTTCAGCGGAGGCTTCGCCTTTTGGGCGAGCATCCTGCGATGAGCCTCGAACTTTCGGTCCACCTCGGCAGCGGCGACACGCACACGACGCACGGCCTCCTGGTAGTCCTTGGTGCCAAGGGAGAAGGTTTCCTCGGTCTTGGGGTAGCTGTCAGCTATGTCGGAGGGGATTGCGGCGCGGTGATAATAGGTCGCGCCACGACGGCAAAGTCTCGGGTGTTTGGGCATCTGCTCCATACCTCCACTGTAACAGAGTACTGGAGCAGTGAAAAGAAAAAAGCCTTGTTCTCCGGCAACATACCGAGGAACAAGGCTTTTATAATTTCTGGCGGAGAGGGAGGGATTTGAACCCTCGATAGGCTTTTAAGGCCTATACCCGCTTAGCAGGCGAGCGCCTTCGGCCGACTCGGCCACCTCTCCATTTTCGCGCCACAAGTGACGCGGAGCAGTCCTCTACCCTTTCAGCGCGGGCGCTGTCAAGGCATAGTCAAAACGTTCGCGGACGATCAGCCCTTCTTGCGTGAAGGAGCGGGCCTGCCCGCCGGCTTGGCGCCAGCCTTCCCGATGGGCTTGCTGCCCGCCTTGCCCCCGGGCTTGCGGCCCCCGGCGCTGGCCTTCTTGGCCGTGTGCGCGGCCTTGGCCGTCTGCTCGGCGCGCTCCATGTCGCGGCGGTCCTTGCCCAGGCGCGGGGCCCGGGCCTTGCCGGGGCGCTCGGCCTCCTTCTTCTCGTGGCTGGAGCGGAACACCGCCGCCAGCGGGGCCTTCTTGATGCCCAAGAGCTTCCTGAGCTGGCCCTCCAGGTAGCGGCCATAGGCCTCGGTGACCAGCTCCGCGTCGTTGACGAAGAACACGAACATGGGCGGGGTCTCCTCCGCCTGGGTGAGATAGTAGAACTTGGCGCGCCTGCGCTTGACCACCGGGGGCTGGTGCTTGGTGGTGGCCTCGCTCATGGCGCGGTTCAGCGCCCCGGTGCCGATGCGGATGACGCATTCGCGAGCGATCTCCTCGGCCAGGGGCAGGATCTTGTGCAGGTTCGTGCCCTTGAGGGCCGAAATATGCACCACCGGGACGAAGGAGCAGATGCGCAGGGCCTCCTCGTAGGCGGCCTTGACCTCCTCAATCTGGTGCCTGGGCACCAGGTCCATCTTGTTCACGGCCACGATGAAGGGCGTGCGCTGCTCGGCCAGGTAGGCGATGAGCCGCTTGTCCTGGTGGCTCAGGCCCTCCATGGCGTCCAGCACCAGGATGGTCACGTCGGCGCGCTTGCTGGAGGACAGGGCCCGGTACACGGAAAGCTTTTCCAGGTGGTCGGTGATGACCGCGCGGCGGCGCACCCCGGCGGTGTCCACGAAGGTGTAGCGCTTGCCGTCCTTCTCGAAGCCCACGTCCACGCTGTCGCGGGTGGTTCCGGCCACGTCGCTCACGATCTGCCGGGCCTCGCCCACCAGGGCGTTGACCAGGGAGGACTTGCCCGCGTTGGGCCGGCCCAGCATGCACAGCTTGAGCCCCAGCTCGGAGACGTCCTCCGGCTCGGGCTGCACGAAGGGCCGGGCCAGCTCGGCGATGCGCGCGCGCAGCGTGTGCAGGCCGTAGCCGTGCGCGGCGGAAACCACGGCGATCTCCAGCCCCAGGGCGTGGAAGTCCGCGGTGGCCTTGGCCTCCTGCTCGGGTCCATCGACCTTGTTGACCACCAGCAGGATGGGCTTGCCCGAGGCGCGGATCTTCTCGCTCACGGCCTGGTCCAGCCCGGTCATGCCGTCGCGGCCGTCCACCACGAAGAGCACCGCGTCGGCCTCGTCCAGGGCCTCGGTGGCCTGCTCGAACACGTGCCTGTCCATGCCGCCGCCGTCGAATTCGGTGGCGTCGGGCAGCATGCCGCCGGTGTCGATGAGGGCGTAGCGCAGGACCTCTCCGTCGACCTCCGCGCCCACCTCGCCATAGATGCGGTCGCGTGTGACGCCGGGCAGGTCGTGGGTGATGGACTTGTTCTGGCGCACCAGGCGGTTGAACAGGCTGCTCTTGCCCACGTTGGGACGACCGAGAAGCGCGATGATGGGCAGCATATGCGGTTTCCAGATGCCCGGCCGGGGCGAACCCGGCCGGGGCTTCAACTGTGCGTTTTGTCTACTGTTTCAAGCGCGCGGCGATCTCCTGGGCCACCTTGACCCCGGAGAGCAGCATGCCGCCGAAGATGGGCCCCATGCGGTATGAGCCGTAGGCCGCGTTGGCGGCCATGCCCGCCACCCAAACGCCGGGAAAGATCTCGCGCGTGTGGTTCACGGTGTTGGCCTCGGCCACGTCGGCCCACATGCTCTGCTCGCCCTCGATGTTGCCGGAGGGGGTGTTCAGGCGCACCCCGTTCTTGCGCACCAGGGTCTTCAGCATCTCCACATCGTGTCCCGTGCATTCTATGGCATGTTTGCAGTGGAGCACAAGCGGGTCCACGTGCAGCCGCGCGATCTCCACGGGGCTGGAGTTCACCACCAGGCCCATGACGCGCTTCACGCCGTCCACCTCGCGCAGCACAACGTCCTCCACGCTCATGCAGTTGAACACCCGGGCCCCGGCCTTGGTGGCCTTGAAGGCCAGGGCGGCGGTGGCGGCCACGGAGTCGGCCACGAAGTAGCCGGGCTTGTACTCGCTCATGTCCACCCCGGCGTCGTCCAGGATGGGCTTGGCCTCCTCCTGCACCACGATGTAGTTCCAGGTCATGCCGCCGCCCCACATGCCGCCGCCCACGGAGAGCTTGCGCTCAAACAGGGCCACCTTGAAGCCCTGCTCGGAGAGCTTCCAGGCCGCCGTCATGCCCGAGGGCCCGCCGCCCACGATGGCGACATCAAGGTCCAGGCTGTCCGTGAACTTGTCGAAGTAGGCCTTGGCGATGGCCTCGGTGACAATCCTTTCGTCAATGATCATAACATCCTCCTGCAACTGTAAAGGTTCCTCCAAACGGGCCCCAAACGAAAAACCGCCCCATGAAGGGACGGTTCTCCGCCAGTGCAGATATTCCCTTCGCCGGCATTATCCGGACAGGTTCATTCGGTCGACCCCACAGCCCGACGCATAGCCGGGCAAGGGGTCCTCTCAGCCCGGTTTCTCCGAGCTCCCGCAGGACGGTTTTGTTCCTGAAAACGGAACTATTTAAAGAGCTTTGCTATTGCCTCCGTGTAGGGGGCGGTGAGCACGCCGCGCTCGGTGATGATGCCGTGGATGAGCCTATTGGGCGTCACGTCGAAGGCGTAGTTGAACACCGGCACGCCATCGGGGGTGATCTGGGTGGCGCCCACGTGGGTCACCTCGCGCGGGGTGCGGTCCTCAATGGGGATCAGGCTGCCGTCGGCGGTCTCGGGGTCGATGGTGGACACCGGGGCGGCCACGTAGAACGGGATGCCGAACTCCTTGGCCAAAAGAGCCACGCCGAAGGTGCCGATCTTGTTGGCCGCGTCGCCGTTGGCCGCGATGCGGTCCGCCCCCACGATGACCTTCTGGACCATGCCGCGCTGCATCAGGAGCGCGCAGGCGTTGTCGCAGGCCACGGTGACCGGGATGCCGTCCCTGTGCAGCTCGTAGGCCGTCAGGCGCGCGCCCTGCAAAAAGGGCCGGGTCTCGTTGGCGATGACCTTGACGCGCTTGCCCTGCTCCACTGCCGCGCGGATGGGGGCGAGCGCCGTGCCGTACCCGGCGGTGGCCAGCGCGCCCGCGTTGCAGTGGGTCATGACGGTGTCGCCGTCGGCGATGACGTCCGCGCCCGCCCGGCCGATGGCCTCGCAGGTGGCGATGTCCTCGGCGTGCACCTGCCGGGCCTTGGCCAGCCAGAAGGCGCAGAGCTCATCCAGGGAAAACTCGGGATGCTTGGCCCACTCGGCCTGCATGAGGCGCACGGCCCAGCGCAGGTTCACCGCCGTGGGCCGGGCGCTGGCGATCTGCTCCAGCTTGGCGGCCAGGGCGCTCTTCCAGTCGGAAACACCGGAGGCCTGCACCTCGCGGGCGGCCAGGTAGCAGCCGTAGGCCGCGGTGACGCCGATGGCCGGGGCCCCGCGCACCACCATGACCACCAGGGCCTCGCAGATGTCGGCCACGGTCTTGCAGACGTACCAGTCCTCGCGGGTGGGCAGGTAGCGCTGGTCCAGCAGGACCAGGGCGTCCTTCTCCGGGGAATACTGAATGTGCTCGGTCATGGGCTCTCCCGAATTATTTGAGTTTCTCGGCCAGGAGCTGGTTCACCACCGCCGGGTTGGCCTGGCCCTTGGTGCGGCGCATGATCTGCCCCACGAAAAAGCCCATGAGCTTGGTCTTGCCCGCGCGGTAGTCGGCCAGCTCCTTGGGGTTCTCGGCCAGCACGGCGTCGATGTCCGCGGCCAGGGCCGAGGTGTCGGAAATCTGGACCAGGCCCTTGGCCTTGACCAGTTCCTCCGGCTCGGCGCCGGTCTCCAGCAGCTCGGGCAGGATGTCCTTGCCGCTCTTGGCGCTGATCTGGCCTTCCTCGACGAGCTTCACCAGGGCGGCCAGCCTGGCCGGGGTGAGCTTCAGTTCGCCCACCTTGGCCCCGGTGGCGTTCAATTCGCGCAGGATGTCGGTGAGCATCCAGTTGGCGATCTTTTTCGGCTCGTTGAACGCGGCCACGGCGGCCTCGAAATACTCGGAGAAGTCGCGCTCGGCGGTGAGGACCTCGGCATCCGTGGCGGGCAGGCCGTACTGCTCCATGAAGCGCTTCTCGCGCGCCCTGGGCAGTTCGGGCAGCTCGGCTTTCCACTGCTCCAGCCAGGATTCCTCAAGCACCAGGGGCACCAGGTCCGGGCAGGGGAAGTAGCGGTAGTCGTGGGCCTCCTCCTTGCCGCGCATGGAGTGCGTGGTGCCCTTGTTCGCATCGTACAGGCGCGTCTCCTGCACCACCTGCTCGCCGTCCTCCACCAGGTCGATCTGCCGGGCCACCTCGTACTCGATGGCCTTCTGCACGTGCTTGAAGGAGTTCAGGTTCTTCAGCTCCGCGCGGGTGCCGAAGGCCTCCTGGCCGAAGGGCCGCACGCTCACGTTGGCGTCGCAGCGGAAGGAGCCCTCCTCCATGTTGCCGTCGCAGATGTCCAGGTACACCAGGATGCTGCGCAGGGCCTTCAGGTAGGCCACGGCCTCCTCGGGGCTGCGCATGTCCGGCTCGCTCACGATCTCGATCAAGGGCACGCAGGAGCGGTTCAGGTCCACATAGCTGGCGTTGTCCGCGCTGCTGTGGATGTTCTTGCCCGCGTCCTCCTCCATGTGGATGCGCGTGACGCCCACGCGCTTGGGCCCCTTCTCGGTGACGATGTCCACGTGCCCGCGCTCGCAGATGGGCAGGTCGAACTGGCTGGTCTGGTAGCCCTTGGGCAGGTCGGGGTAGAAGTAGTTCTTGCGCGCGAAAACGCTCTTGCGGTTGATCTCGCAGTCGATGGCCAGGCCCATCTTGGCGGCGTATTCCACAACCTTCCTGTTCAAAACAGGCAACACGCCGGGCATGCCGGTGCACACCGGGCAGGTGTTCTCGTTGGGCTCCGCCCCGAACTGCGTGGAGCAGGAGCAGAAGATCTTCGATTTGGTCTTGAGCTGGGCGTGCACCTCAAGGCCGATGACCGTCTCGTACCTGGCCATGCGCCCTCCCCTTCCCCCGCGCCCTGCCTAGGCCCCGGCCTTGCGGCCGTAGAGCTCGGGGTTCAGGCGCGGATCGTTGTACATCTTGAACTGGTAGTAGACTCTGGGCCGCTTGGCCCCCTGGGCGTACTCGTCCAGCAGGTCGCACAGCGACTCGAGCAGGTCGGCGCGCTGGTCGCAGAGCACCGAAAGCTTGCGGCGGCACTCGGCCACGTGCTCCGGGGTCACGTTCTGGCGCTCGGTCTGCTCGCGCATGTGGAACATCTTGAGCGCCAGGATGGACCCGCGGTCCAGGGCCACGCCCATGGTCTCGGTGTTGAAGCGCTGGCGCTCGCCCTCCGCCACGGCGGGCAGGATGGGCTCCAGGGCGCGCACCAGGAACATGTCCAGGCGCTCGATCAAGTCGTTGCGCTCCTGGTTCAGCTTGTCGATGGTGTACTTGCACTCGGCGATGAGCTCGCTGCCCGCGTCCTTCCTGCGGGCGCGGTCCTCCACGTGCCAGAGGCGGAAGTTGCTCCAGTGCTGGCGCAGCACCAGGTTCTGGAAGTCCGCCGGGGCGTCGCCCAGGGGAATCTCCGCGCCGAAGGCGGGTTCGCTGCGGTGCCAGTCGGCCACGGCCCTGTCCTGGGCGTCAAAGGCCTCGCGCAGGCAGGCGCGGATGTCGTCGAAGGAAAGTGCGGTCATGGTCCTCTCTCAAAATCACTTGGCGCGCAGAGCGGATTTGCTCACGAGCAGATGCAGGGTGGCCGGGGCGCGCAGGCCCGATTCCAGGCGTTCGGCGCGCTCGCCTCGCCCCAGGTACAGGTCGAGCCGCAGCCCCCGGATGTCCGCCCCGGTGTCCTGGGCCAGGGCCAGGCCGCGCAGGGCGCCGCCCGTGCCCGTGTCGGAGAGCGACAGGGGCAGGTCCATGGCCACCACGGACCCCAGCGGCAGGAGTCCAGGGTCTGTAGCCAGACTCACCAGCGGCGTCAACGGTTTTCCCAGGCTGCCCTCGCTGGCGGCGGCGGTGAACCTGAAGAACACGTAGCTGCGGTTGGCGGCCATGAGCGAGAGCGCCCGGGCCGGGTTCTCCGCGCACCAGGCGCGGATGTGCTCGCGGGCCAGCCGCTCCTTGGGCAGCACCCCGGCGTCCAGCAGGATCTGGCCCAGGCCCTTGAACTCGAAGCCGTTCGTGGCGGCAAAGTGCACCCCGCGCAGGGAGCCGTCGGGAAAGCGCAGCACGCCCCCGCCCTCGGTCTGGAGCAGGAAGGCGTCCGCCGGGTTCCTCAGCCAGGCCAGCTCCAGCCCGCGCCCGGCCAGCGCCCCGTCGATGTCCACGGCCCGGCGGTCGAGCCTGGCGCCGCCCTGCTTGAGCTCCGGCGGCGGCGCGTAGATGGGGTACTCGAACCCCGGCGCGCGCGTGGGGCTGGCCTCCAGCTCCGGGGAGTAGTAGCCCGTCACCAGGGGCCGGGGGGAAAGCTCGTACCAGACGAAGCGCTCGGCCAGGAGCTGCGGCTCCGCATCCAGCCTGGGCAGCACGGCCAGCAGTTCCTCCAGGGTCAGCTTGAGTTGCCCCCAGGACAGGCTGCCCGTGGGCCGGGTGAGCGCCGGGGCCCGCTGGGGCATCTTGGCCGCGTGGGCCAGGCTGATGCGCAGGGAGCCCTCCAGGTCGGCGAAGCTGCGCAGCGACTGGGACGCCGGGGAGAGCTGGGCACAGAGGCGGCCCGCGTCGTCGGCGCGCAGGGCGCTGAACACGGCGGGCCCGATGGGCTCGCGCACGGCCGGGGCCGGGGCCACCACGGGTGGCGCCGAAGGCTGCCGGGCCGGGCGGCGCTCCGCTGCAGGCCGCCCGCCACCGCCCGATGACGGCCAGGGCGCGTAGTCCATGAGCCCGCAGCCGGAAAGGACGAAAAAGCCGGCCAGCGCCCAGGCCACAAGCCCCCGCCGGGGCGCGCACAGCCAGCCAGGGACGCCCATGGCCCGTCTAGCCCGCCCCGCCGACGCCGCCACCGATGGTTGCGTCGAAGAACTTGCCCACGCCGTACTCGCGGCGGCGCAGGAACTTCTCCGGGGCCGGGCCGATGATCTGCAGCTCCGGCTGGCGGCGCTGCACGGAAAGGGCGATGTTCATCTCCTTGGTGCAGCCCGTGGAGTAGGTGGAGTCCTTGCCCGCCCACACAGGCGGCACCTTCTTGCCCATGAGCTCGAAGCTCTTCTCGATGTCCACGTCGGTCTGGAAGCGCCAGACGTTCAGCAGGCCGCTTCTCTGCACGCGCTCCCACATGAACATGAGGTCGTCGGCGTCCATGCCCTCCTCGAAGTGCTCGCCGGGGTTGATGATGAAGGTGTCCTCCAGGCGGGAGCGCAGGTAGGCCACGAAGGTGTTCAGCACCTCGATGGCCGTCTTGACCTGACCGGGGATGCTGCCCACCACGGCGCTGTAGAACATGACGGTCTTGCCCGCGGCCCTGGCCCGGCGCATCTGGGCGATGATGGCCTCGGCGCGCCCGATGAGCGACTCCTCGCTGAACTTCCGCACCTCCGGGTGCCGGGGCTTGAAGAACATGCGGAACTTGCCCGCCTCGTCGCTGAAGAACACCAGCACGTCGCGGGTGAACTCGTGGCTGGTGCCGATGAAGCGGCGGTAGTAGGCCTCGCCCTTGGCCAGGATCAGGTCGCATTCCTTCCAGGCCCGGGCGAAGGTGACGCTGACCCGGTAGGGGTTGAAGCGCTCGCGCGTGCCGTCGGAGATGACCACGAGCTGGTGCTCGCGCATGGCCTGGAGCAGGTCGTTCTTGGAGATGCGGTCGTCCTGGATGAAGAAGGCGTCCTTGAGCTCCTGGCCCAGGATGGGGTCGCGCTCCAGGTCCCACACTGTTGGGCTGTCGAAGTAGAAGCCGTCCTTGATGGCCATGACCACCTTGTGCCCCTGCCGCAAGAGGGCGCGCACGGCCTTGATGTCCAGGATGATGCCGCCGCTGGCCCTGGGCAGGTACAGGATGCGCAGGGGCCCGCGCGAGGGGTGGAACAGGGTGCGCAGGGCCGAGAAGTCCACGGCGCCCAGGGAGCCGCGCAGAACCTCCGGGTCCAGGCACAGCGGGGGGGCGTCCTCGGCCCACACGGAGCGCTGGGTGGAGAAGTACAGCAGGCGCTCCATCTCCAGCAGGTCCAGCTCGAAGCGCAGCTCGGCGATGCTGGCGCAGTGCAGCCGGTCCTCGGGGCAGATGTTCACGAACTGGGCGAAGCCCGGGCTCTCCACGAAGCTCTTGGCCCGCTGGTTCTGCACGCGCTTGATGTCGCGGTAGGGGTCCTCCAGGCCGCTCTGGGTCAGGAGGATGGTCAGCATGCGCTTCAATAGCCGCGAGGGGATGAGGATGGGCGTGCGGAGCGTCATGCGGAACTTGTGGCTGCACAGGTGCAGGATGCGGCGCCGGAGCGGCTTCTCCTGCACGTGGGTGCGGATGAGCCGCACCAGCAGGCGCCACTGCTGGGCATACTCCGCCGCCAGGTCCCGGCCCAGGCGCGCCTTGAGAAGGAAGTGCAGCATCCAGTCGCCGCAGGGGGCGTAGAAGGCGTTCTCCTCCAGGGCCACCATGAAGCGGATCTGCTCCGGCGAGGCGTTCTTGGCCGGATCGATGGAGTGCTCCAGGTTGTTCTCGGTCATGAAGTGCAGCAAGAGCGCGTCCAGGACCGGGTCCAGGCCATACCGGAGCTCCCGCGCGGTGCCGATGGGGGGATATGACTTTGACACAGGCTACCTCTCGGTCAAAAAGCCCTTGGCGGCGAGCTTGGCGAAATAGTTGGGCCCCTCGGTCTCGGCCACGAGCAGGTCGTGGTCCGCGCGGCGGATGACCACAAGGTCGCCGGGGGCAAGGGGCACGCAGCGCTGCCCGTCCACGGAAAGGCGCACCTCGCCCCTGGGCTCGTCCACGCGCACGCGGATGTCCTCGCCGGCAGGCAGCACCAGGGGCCGGAAATTGTTGAGGAAGGGGCAGACCGGGGTGAGGCAGAAGGCCTCCATCTCCGGGTGCACCAGCGGCCCCCCGGCGGAGAAGCCGTAAGCCGTGGAGCCCGTGGGCGTGCTCACGATGAGCCCGTCGGCGCGCATGGCGCCCACGCGTTCCGGGCCGCGCTCCACCGAGAGCCGGATGAGCCGGGCCAGGTCGCCGCGGCTCACCACCAGGTCGTTCACCGCCCGGCCCTCCAGGATGCGCTCACCCTGGCGCAGCACGGCGTAGGCCAGGCAGATGCGCCGGGAAACGGTGTACGCGCCGTCAACCAGGGCCGCCAGGCGCTCCCGCCAGCCCTCCACGGCCTCGGCCAGAAAGCCCACCCGGCCCAGGTTCAGGCCCAGGATGGGCACGCCCAGGCCCAGGGTGCGGCGGGCCACGCCGATGAAGGTGCCGTCGCCGCCGAGGACCAGCACGGCGTCGAAGCCGCCCTGCTCCTCGGCCCTTCTCTGGGCCGGGGTTCCGCCGGAGTCGTGCTCGCAGACCTCGGCCCGCGCGCCCCGTCCGGTGAGCCAGGCGGCGGACTCGCGCCCCAGCTCCGCGGCGGCGGCGTCGCCCTTGCGCGTCAGGATGAGAAAGGAGTGAAGAGGTGAGGCCATTGGCCGACCCTAGCCAAAACCGCAACAACATTCAACACTGGCGCGGCCCGGAGTGCCCGCCCGCAAGAAAAATGAAAAAAGTTCGCCCGGACCCCTAAAGTAATTTCCGGTTCCTGACGATACAAGAGGCAAGCTAGGAGTGTATGGGATGGTTGTTCACCCGGTGAATGTTCGCCTGATGCTGCGTACCTATGGGAAGCAGCTGACCAGCGCCAAGAGGCTTGCCCGCTTCAAGCGGGCGCTTATAGCCTCCGGGGCGCAGGACATGGTGAGCATCTCCCGGGAGGCCAAGCGCCGGGAGCTGGTGGACAGGATTTCCCAGGAGGTCGTGGAGAACCTCCTGGTGAATGGACAAGGCAACCCGGTTGTGGCAAGCGTCCTGGAAGCGCTGGAGCACGACCTGGGCGAAAAGGTGATCTTCGACTACCCGCTGGACGGTTCCGAGGTGCAGATCCTGCGCGAGACGGAACAGGGCCCGAGGGAAGTGGGCCCGGACGACAAGATGCGCATCATGCGCCGGGTCTGGGAGATCACGCTGGCCACCGTCGACGCGACAATGTTGTAAAGGCTCCCAACGGGAGGACGGCATATGGACATCAAGAAGATCTACGGAGAGGTCGGGGGCTTTCCCGCCCAGAAGCTCGCCGAGAACGCCAAGCCCCAGCAGGCCCAGGCCGTGCGCCAGGACGACCCGGCCCAGCAGAACCTGGGCGACAAGGTGGCGCTCTCGCCCGAGGCCCGGCTGCTCGGCGCCGCGCTTTCCACCGCCAGCACCGCCCCGGACGTGCGCGCCGAGAAGGTCCGCACGCTCAAGGAGCAGGTGCAGTCCGGCACGTACAAGCCGGACATCCGCAAGGCCGCGGCCAACCTCATCCGCGACGACCTGAACCTCATCAAGTGACCGGACCGGGCGAGACTGCCCGGCAACGGCGCCTGAGCAAGCCCCCCTGGCCAGACCGGCCCCGGGGGGCTTGCGGCTTTCTGGGTCCCGGAAAAAGTCCAGGAATGAAAACGCCCTCCGGAGAGGGCGCGTGAAAAACAACGGGGTGGGGCCGGTGCTATTCGGCGGAGGGCTCGGCGCCCGGGGCTCCGAGGCCCTTGGCCGGGCGCTGGGCGTCCACCAGGCGGTAGTGCGTGGGGTGCTTGGCGTTGAGCTGCGGGGCCTGCAGGCCGATGCGCGCCTTGGTGTTCACGATGATGGGCCCGGAGAGGTTCAGGGTGGTCTCCTCGGGCCTGTTGCGCGGAATGGTCACGGTGACGAGCACGGCGATCTGGCGGATGTTCTCCACGCGCAGGATCTTCTTCTCGGCCTGCTCCAGCTTGATGTCGTAGTCCGGCAGGAAGGGGTACGGGTCGGCCACGAGCAGTCCCAGGCCGGGATCGGTGACGCACTGCAGGAGCAGGAAGGGCGAGTTCTCCCGCACCTGCAACAGCACGAACTCCCGCTTGTCGTCCAGGCCGATGAGCCCGTGCGGGAAATAGATGATGCTGTCGCGCGCGATTTCCCGCTCGCCCAGCTTCGTCTTGATCGAATAGGTCTTTACTCTTCCTGCCATAACGATGCCGCCGCGAGCAGATCCGTTTCGCTGGCCTCCAGGGCCTGGCTGTTCTGCTCCTTGATCTTGAGATACACCTCTTCCCGGTACACGGTCATGTCCTCCGGCACATCGAGCCCAAGCTTGATCTGCTTGCCCTGGATGCTCAGGATCTTGAGCTTGATGTTGTCGCCCAGATAGAGGCTTTCTCCGGGCCGCCGCGTAAGGATGAGCATGGTGTTTTGAAATCTCTCGTTTGTTGTCTGGCCAGGGCCGCGTGGGGCCGCGACAGTGGGCAAGCTATCCGAGGCCGGGGGGAAAGTCCAGCCCGGCCGAACCTTTCTAGATGTATTGCATCAGGTTCATCTGCATGATCATGGAGGAGCTCTTGAGCACGGCCTGGTAGGCGGTCTGCTGCTGTGACAGCTGGGTCATCAGCGTGGCCAGGTCCACGTCCTCCTCGGTGGAAAGCTGCTCGTTCTCGTTCACCGTCAGGTTCTCCAGGATGGTGGCGGTGACGGTGAGCCGGTTCTCGCGACCGCCCACGCTGGCCGCGGCGGTCATGATCTGCGACTGGGAGAGCCTCAGGCTCTCCAGGCACTGCTGGATGCCGTGCTGGTTGTTGGTCTCCAGGAAGGCCACCAGGTTGCCCATGGTCTCGAACATGTTCTTGGTGGCCACGCCGCCGTTGCTGGCGTAGAACAGGCTCGACCTCCAGTCGAAGGCCGCGCTGGCGTTGCTGCTGGAGAGCAGGAGCCTGGCCCCGCCGTTGGAGAGCACCGCGTCCGGCTCCTGGTAGATGCCGCCGAAGATGTCCTTGCCCACGTCGTTGATGCGCACGGTCTCGCTGACGTTGACGCGCAGCTCGATGGCCGCGGTGCGCGGGCGGATGAGGAACTGCGCGCCGGGCTGGAGAATGTTGCCGCCGTTGGAGGAGATGGTCAGCGTGCCGCCGGTGGCGATGTTGAACATGGCGTTGCTGGCCACGGAGTCCGCCGCGATGGTGTTGCCCGTGACCCAGGAAAGTCCGTTGTCCGTGCTGTAGGAGTACTCGATGGCCCCGTCCAGGGCCACGGGGCTGGTGTTGTCGATGCGCACCAGCGTGTTCTGGCTGAAGGCGCCCACGGCCTGGCCGCTCAGCAGGTGGGTGCCGCTGCCCATGCCCGTGACCTTGGTCTTGTCCATGTCCGCGTCGTCGCCGTTGTACTGGGCCGAGGGCCGAAGCCACAGCCAGGCGCCGCGCGCGTCGTTGGTGTTGGTGAGGCTGTTCACCGTCACCTGGGTGTCGTTGGCGAAGGTGACGGAGGTGCCGCTGGAGGGCAGGTTCACCAGCACCCCGCCGCTGGCGGTGGTGGTCACGGTGCCGTCGGTCTTGAAGGTGGCGCCGCCGTCGATGCTGTAGCGCACCGAGCAGGTGCTGAGCGCCTGGGTGCCGCTGGTGGGCCCGTTGACCCCGGCGGCGTCCAGGAACTGCACAAGCACGGTGCTCTTGGAAAAGCCCTCGATCTTGAAGCTGTTGGTGGCCGGGTCGGCCAGGGTCGGGTCGTTGGTGGTCATCCAGAGCACCTCGGAGAAGGTGTTCTTGTCCGTCTGGTGCCCGGCGTAGATGCTCTTGCCCTGGTACTTGGTGTTGGCCAGGCCGATGAGCTGCTCGAAGAGCTGCCGGGCCTCGTAGCTGACCTGCTGGCGGTTGGCGGCGGAGAGGGTGCCCGTGGCGCCCTGCTCAGCCAGCTCCTTGGCGCGGGTCAGGATGGTGGAGACGGAAAGCAGGGTCGTGTCCGACTGCTGCAGCCAGCCCTTGGCCGTGTTCAGGTTCTCCAGGTACTGCTCGAAGGACCGGAGCGTGTCGCGGTGGTCCAGGATGTTGGAGGTGGCCGTGGGGTCGTCGGAGGGCTTGTTCACGCGCTTCTGCGTGCTGGCCTGCAGGTTCAGCTCGGTCAAGAGCGAGAGCTTGCTGTTCATCCCCGTCAGGGACTGGCTGTACACCATCTGGTTGGAGATGCGGAACATTTCTCAATCCTCCCTTGGCGCCCGGCCTACGACTTGAGCGAGAGCAGGGTCTGGAGCATCTGGTCGGCGGTGGTGATGAGCTTGGCCGCCGCGGTGTAGGCGTGCTGGTACTTGATGAGGCTGGTCATCTCCTCGTCCAGGTTCACGCCGGAGATGGCCTGCTGCCGGTCGTCCAGGTCCTGGGCCAGGGTCAGCTTGTAGGCGTAGTTGAACTTGGCCTGGGCAGTGTCCGAGCCCACGGTGCCCACCAGCCCGTCGTAGTACTTCACGATGGTCTGGCTCACGGTGCCCTCGCGCACGGTGGTGATGTCCACCTTCCTGCTCGTCAGCTCGGCTATGCCAGTGGCCGTGGTGATGTCGCCGTTGTTCATCTCGCCCGCGCCGTTGACGTGCCCGGCGCAGAGGTTGTTCACGTCGGTGGTGATCTTCTCGTTGATGCCCAGGTCTCGGCAGTTGGAGCCGGTGAAGAAGGTGTTCAGCCCCAGGGCGGCGGCCAGCCCGGCGGAATCCGTGCCGAAGGCGAAGGAGTATCCGTCCCTGGCGGTGAGCGACAGCTTGTGGTTCACCACCGTGGCCGTGACGAAGGTGCCGAAGGTATCGTTGATGGCGTCGCGCACGTCGTTCAGGCTGTGCAGGTCGGGGTTGAAGTTCTGCAGCCCGGCCGTGGCGCTGTCGAAGTCCAGGGCCCCGCCGGAGACCAGCAGCCCCGTGCTGTTGTTGTAGAAGTACATGTTGGAGGAGCCGCTGGTGAGCTTGCTGGCGAAGACCAGGCCCGAGGAGCCGCTGCCCAGGGCGCGGGTGTCGTCCACCACGGAGTAGGTGCCCAGCACCTCGGAGAGGGGCTCCAGCCCGGCGCCCTGGCTGTGGATGCGGTTGACTTCCCAGACGATGGACTCGGTCATGGCGTCCATGCGCTCGCGGTACTTGCCCACGTACTCGTCCTTGAAGCCGAACAGGGCGGTCAGGGTGCCGCCGGTGAGCCTGCGCGAGTCGTCCACGCCCGAGGCGTTGGTCTGCGGGGTGATGTTCTCCTTGGCGGAGGTGTTCTCGTTCCAGTACAGGCCGCGCTTGGGCACGATGTTGAAGCGGTCGCCCGCGGTGAACACCCCCGTGGGCGCGGTGGAGGGATCGCCCTTGGTGCCGAACCAGATGTCGATGTTGCCCACCCGGACCATGGTGTCCTGGGGCCGGGCGTAGAACAGCTGGTCGGTGCCGTCGGCGTTCTTGAGCCAGGTGTTGCCGCCGTCCACGGACACTCGGAAGGTGGCGGCCACGCTCGCATTGCTCACCTGCATGGTGGTGCTGGCGTTGCTCACGATCTCCAGGGTGTATTCCACGTTGTCCGTGCCCTGGAAGTACACCGCCCCGCCCAGGTCGGCGTTGCCGGACACGGGGTCGTCGAAGGTGGAGCTGCCGTTGAGCGCGTTGGTGGCCTGGGGGGCGTCGTAGGACAGGGAGAAGGTCTGCTCGTTGTCCAGCAGGGTCTGCCCGGCCTTGGTGGTGATGGTGATGTTGCCGTCGCCCTTGTCGATGTAGTTGATGTCCAGGTATCCTGCCAGCTTGCGCACCAGGGTGCCGCGGCTGTCGTAGAGCTGGTTGGCGTTGTTGGAGCCGGGCACGTTGTGCACGCGGATCTGGGTGTTCAGGTCCGCCAGCTGCTGCAACAGCGCGTTGACCTCGCCCACCTGCTGCGAGATGGCCAGGTCGGCCTGCCGCTGCATGAGGATGAGGTCGGCGTCGGCCTGGCGCAGGGTGGAGATGAGGGTCTGGGCGCTCTCCACGATCTCGGTGCGGCTGCCGGAGTCCTCGGGCTTCTGGGTCAGGTCCTGCCAGGAGTTGAAATAGTTGGTGATGCTCTTGGACAGGCCGTAGCCGGTGGACTCGTTGAACAGGCTTTCCGCGCCCTGGAGCTGGTTGTACAGGGTCTCCCAGCGGTCGCGCATGGTGGCCTGGTTGTAGTACTGGCTCTCCACGTACTGGTCGAAGTGGCGCTGGATCTCAGCGGCCCACACGCCCGTGCCCACCTGGCCGGGCATGTAGTCGATGTTGTAGGCCTCCTCGAAGCGCACCGTGCGGCGGCTGTAGCCAACGGTGGAGACGTTGGCGATGTTCTCCGAGGTGACGGAGATGCCCGCCTGGGCGGCGTTGAGGCCCGTGCGGCCGATGTCGAGGATGGCATTGGCGCCGAACATTTATGATCTCCCGCGGAAGAAGCTGGCCTGGGGGCTGGTGGCCTTGGCGTAGCGCCCCCGGCGCGAGTACACGTCGGCCTTGCCCGGCTCCACGCGGCTGTGCAGCTCCTGCAGAAGCTGCAGGCTCTGGTCGTACAGGCCAAGGGCCAGCAGGCGGTTCTTGTCGGCCTGGATGGCGCAGCTCTGCTCGGTGCGGTCCAGAAGCTGGAGCAGTTCGCTCAGCCCGGCGGCCTCCTCGTCGGAGAGCGCGGCCATGACCTCGCGCACGCGCTCACGCCCGGGCCAGGCGCCGGCGATGACGCGGCGCAGGCTCAGGCGCTCGGCGGCGAGCTGGCGCATCAGTTCCTGGATGGAAATTTCAAGGACGCTCACGTCCTGGGGCTTGCGGCCCATGAGTTCGGAAAATTCTTCCTCCAGGAGGGCGGACAAAAGTTCCAGGGCGCGCGTCTGGCGGGTCAAGTTTTCCTGGATCACGCGGATCATGTGTTCCTCCCCTCCCCTGGCCTACCCGCTGGCGGGTGCGGCGCTCTTGCGGCATTTTCCAAAGAATTCCAGGCTGTTTCCCGGGCCAGAAGGGCCGTGTCGGTCGCCCTGCGGGCCGGGATTTCACCCGATGGCTGCAAGTTTGCGGCCAGTGGTCTGGACCGCGCCGCCGGACCGACCGTAGCCCCCGGCCTGCTGCCTGCGCGCGTAGTCCTCCTCGATGCGCCGGGCCAGGGCCTCCACCTCGCCCATGACATCGCCGGGCACGGAGGCCGGGCGCTGCGGGGCCTGAGCTGCGGGACCCTGCGTGGCGGCGGGCTGGGTGCGGGTCTTCTCGGCAACGGCGGCCTTGCGGTCCAGCACGATGCCCTGGTTCGCCGCGCGCAGGGGCTTCAGGGCCGGGCGCTGGTCCAGGGGCACCTCGACGGCCTCGGGCCGCAGGGGCTTCAGGGCCTTGGCCCCGCCCTCCGCGCTGGCGGCGCCGTCGGTGGCGGTGCTCTTCACGGCGTTCTTGAGCTTGTCCTTGAGCTGGGAGTACATCATGTCGCCCAGGCCGATGCCGCCGTCATTGGCCAGCTTCTCGGCGAAGTCGCGGTCGAACATGGAGCGGTACATGTCCTCCTGGGGCGAGTGCAGGTAGCCCTCCTTGGGCACGGTGGCGCGCATCTGCTCCCACATCTTGCTGATGAACACGGCCTCGAAGTCGGTGCAGGCCTTGCGCAGCTTCTGCTGCCCGGTCTTGCCCGGGGTCAGGTCGCCGCGCAGGCGGTCCACCTGCTGCTTGAGGGCCACGAGTTCGCTGCCGGAGGCCTGGCTCTGGGCCAGCGCGGCGGAGGCCCCTGCGCTTGTCAGGTCGGCCATCAGATCACCTCCAGGTCCGCGTGCAGGCTGCCCGCGGTCTTCAAGGTGCGCAGGATGCTGATGAGGTCGCGCGGGGTGGCGCCCACGGAGTTCAGGCCGTCCACCAGCTCCTGGAGGGTGGCGCCCTCCATGAGCAGCAGGCGGTTGTTCTGCTCCTTGACCTTCACGTCGGTCTGGGGCGTCACCACGGTCTGCCCGCCGCTGGCGAAGGCCCCGGGCTGGCTGACGTTGGGCGACTCGGCCACCACGATCTGCAGGTTGCCGTGGGCCACGGCCACCCTGTTCAGGCGCACGTTGCCGCCCAGCACCACGGTGCCGGTCTTCTCGTCCACCACCACGCGGGCGCGGGAGTCGGGCGAGATGTCCAGGTTCTCCAGGCTGGCCACCAGGGGCACCATGTTGCCATGGAACTTCGGGGGGATGGCGATCTGGATAGTGGCGCCGTCCACGGCCTTGGCGAACTGCCCGCCCACGGCGGAGTTGATGCGCCCCACCACCTGCATGGTGGTGCCGAAGTCCTGGTTGGCCATGTTGACGGTGAGGAATTCCTGCTTGTTGAACTGGAAGGCCACCTCGCGCTCCACGGTGGCGCCGTTGGGGATGCGCGCCACGGTGGTGATGTTCTTCTGGGCCGCAGTGGCCTGGCCCTCGGCGGAGTAGCCGCCCAGGGTAAGCGAGCCCTGGGCCACCGCGTACACGCGGCCGTCCAGGCCCCGCAGCGGGGTCAAAAGCAGCACGCCTCCCAGCAGGCTCTTGGCGTCGCCCATGCTGGAGATGGTCACGTCCAGCGGCGAGCCGGGCCGGGCGCTGGCGGGCATCTTGGCCGTCACCATCACCGCGGCGGTGTTCTTGGGCTTCAGGGTGGCCGGGTTCACGGAAACGCCCATCTTCTCCAGCATGTTGGCCATGCTGCGCAGGGTGAACTCGCTGGTGTTGCCGTCGCCGCTGCCGGAGAGGCCCACCACCAGGCCGTAGCCCACAAGCTCGTTGTTGCGCACGCCGCTGAAGCTGGCGATATCCTTGAGGCGCACGGCGTGTGCCGGGGCGATGCCCGCCAAAATCATGAGCGCCAGGCAGAGCAGGACCACGCCCACGGTGCGGGCCAGGTCCCTGCGGCGGTCGTATCCGTTCATGGTGCGTATCATCTGCGCTCCTCCCTGAGCTTGCGGGCCTAGAAGGGCCACACGTTGTCCAGCATGCGCGAAAGCCAGCCCCCGCGCTGCTTGTCCGAAAGCATGCCCTGCCCGTAGACCTCGATGCGCGCGTCGGCCAGGGAGGTGGAGGGCACGGTGTTCTTGGAATCGATGTCGCGCTGGCGCACCAGGCCGCGCACCACCAGGATCTGGGTCTCGGCGTTGACGCGGATCTGGCGGGCGCCCTCCACCTGCATGACCTTGCCGGGCAGGATCTGGACCACGCGGGTGGCCACGGTGGCGGTGAGGGTGGACTCCTGCTTGGTCTCGCCGGTGCTCTTGAAGGCGCTGGAGCTGGAGGTGGAAACCGAGGGGCTGGCCACGCCGGTGACGCCCGGCACGGTCTTGCCCAGGGCCCCCCACAGCCCGGTGCGCGGCATGGCGGAGATGCCGTACTCGTTGGTGTTGTCCTTCTGGGCGGTGGTGTCGGCCTTGTGCTTGCCCTTGCTCGTCTCCACCACCTGGACCATGACGATGTCCCCCACCTTGTTGGCGCGGTTGTCGTCGAAGAGAAAATCGGACTGCCCGGACTCGTAGAGCGAGGCGGGGTTGTGCACCGGCTCGGCCTCCACGGGGATGGGCTGGGTCAGGATGGGCATGCTCATGGGGCGCTGCTCCGCCGCGCAGCCGGCCAGGGCGAACCCGGCGAGGAGCAGAAGGGCGGCGGCCTTGGCGTTGGTCTTCATGTGGGGCTCCCTTGTTCCTGTCGTTGGGCGGCCGCTAGCGGACCACCACGGTGCCGGCGTCCTGCACGACGGCCTGCACCTTTCTGTTGCTTTGCAAGTTGCGGACCTGGACCACCTGGCCCACCCCGGCGTCGGCCAGGGCCTCCGCCTTCACGGAAAGCTTGATGTTGGGGCCGTCGAACACCAGGTTGACCTTGGCCCCACGGGCCACCACGGGCACGGGCTCGATGGCGTCGGTGCCGATGACCTGCTCCGTGCCCACGCTCTTGGCCACGCGCCAGGGCCCGCCGGTGCCGTCCCAGGCCAGGGGGTAGTATGCCAGGTTCTTGCGCTTGAAGATGACCATCTCCGGGGTCACCTGCTCCAGCCTGTTGATGGGCCTGGAGGCGCAGGCCACGGCCCGCCACAGGTTGACGAAGGCCGAGGCCGCGAAGCGGCGCGGGGGGCGGCCCTCGCCGCTCTTGACCTCAAGCATCAGGTTCACCCGGCCCGGCTTCACCGGCGCGGACATGGACAGGTCCAGGCTGTCGCGCTGGCCCTGGAAAAACACGTATTCCGGCACCCGCAGGTCGGTGATGTCCAGCTCCCCGGGCAGGTCCCTGCCCCGCTCCGTCAAAAAAGCGACGACGCGGCGCGTCACGGCCTCGCCGTCCAGCACTGCTCCCCCGCGCTGCACCACGATCTGCTGGGGCAGCACGCAGGCCCCCGCATGGTCCGGCAGGTAGTGGCGCAGCATGGCGGCAAGGCGCTCGCGGGTCAGGGCGGTCTGGTGCCCGGGCTTCTCCGGCGCGGGCCACAGAGGCCTGGCGGCCAGCTCCTTCCAGGCGGAGGGGGCGATCTCCCCGCGCGGCTCGGCGATGTCGCCCAGGAGCACGACCTGCCCGCCCGCCACGGCGGCGTTCTTCACCTGGATCCACCAGCCCTCGGCCCTGGCGGCCTGGGCGGGCAGCGGGGCGTTCTGGGCGGTGCTGGCTGCGGCGGCGCGGGTGGTCAACAACAGCGCGGCCAAAATGGCCAGGCCCAGGGCCAGCGTGGCGAAGGCGGCCCTTCCGACCACCCTGCCCGCCCCGCCCCGGGGGATGCTGTCGCTCACAAGACGCATGCCCGCTTCCATCACTCAGCTAGCGCTTCACGTTGATGGCGGTCTGGAGGATGGCGTCGGAGGTGGTCATGGCCTTGGAGTTCACCTCGTAGGCCCGCTGGCCGATGATGAGCCCCACCATTTCGTCCACCATCTCCACGTTGGCGCTTTCCAGGAAGCCCTGGGCCAGCGTGCCGAAGTTGGTGTCGCCGGGGGTGCCCTGGGTGGCCGCGCCGCTGCCCTCGGTCTCGCTGTACAGGTTGCGGCCCAGGGCCTTCAGGCCCGAGGGATTCACGAAGTTGTAGATGGTCAGGTCCGTGCCGGCCAGCTCGTTGCCGGCCTTGTCCAGGGCGGCCAGATGGCCCTTCTCGGTGATGACCACGGTGACGGCGTCGGTGGGCACGGTGAACTCCGGCTGCAGCGGGTAGCCGTTGGCGTTGACGATGCGGCCGTTGTTGTCGAGCTTGAAGTTGCCCGCGCGGGTGTACACGTCCTCGCCGTTCTGGTTCAGGCGGAAGAAGCCCTGGCCCTCGATGGCCACGTCCAGGGAGTTGCCGGTGTTCTGGAAGCTGCCCTGGGAGAAGAACTTGTGCACGGTGACCGGGCGCACGCCCATGCCAACCTGGAAGCCCGTGGGCAGGCGGTTGCCGCCCTCGTTCAGCGTCCCGGCGATGGAGAGCGTCTGGTACATGAGGTCCTCGAACTCGGCCCGGCTTTTCTTGAAGGCCGTGGTGTTCACGTTGGCCAGGTTGTTCGAGATCACGTCGATGTTGGTCTGCTGGGCGACCATGCCCGTGGCGGCGGTCCAAAGCGAGCGCATCATGGCTCGTATCCTCCTTGCTTACGCGTGCTAGCCGGTCTGGCCGACCTTGTTGATGACCAGGGACTCCATGGTGTCCGTGGTGGTCATGATCTTCTGGTAGATTTCAAAGGCGCGCTGGGCTTCCATCATGTTCACCAACTCGCCCACGATCTCGACGTTGGCCTTCTCCAGGTAGCCCTGCTGCACGGTGAGCCCCACCGGGGGCTGCTCCGTGGCCTGGCTGCCTCGCTTGATCTGGTAGAGGTTCTGGCCCACCTTCTCCAGGGCCTTGGGGTCCGACACGCTGGTCAGGTCCAGGGTGCCCACCTGGTTGCCGTCGGCAAAGATGGCGCCGGTGGCGTCGATGGTCAGGTTGTTGTCCCTGGGCAGGGTGACGGGGCTGTCTCCGCCCAGGACCTCGAAGCCCTGCTCGGTCAGGAGCCTGCCGTCGCTGGCCAGGGTGAAGCTGCCGCTGCGCGTCAGAAAGTCGCCCTGGGGGCTGCGCACCTTGAAGAACCCGTCGCCCACCAGGGCCACGTCCAGCGGGTTTCCCGTCACCTGGATGCTGCCCTGGCTCATGTCGCAGTACTGGCCGGAGAGCCGGGGCCGGGCCTGCACGTAGGCCCTGGGCCAGATCTCCTTGTCCTGGAGGTGCTGACGGGTATCCGTCACGTGGTCGTGGGCGAAGCGCTGGAAGGTGTCGTGGAAGGCGTGGTTGTCCTTCTTGTAGCCCGTGGTGTTCACATTGGCCAAATTGTTGGCTATTGCGTCCAGCCGGTGCTCGTTCGACATGGCTCCGAAAAGCGCGCTGTACATGCTTTCGCGCATGGCATCCTCCTGTTCTGCGGCCACTCATGCAAGGAGCGCGCCAGCTTCCCCACCCCCTTGACCTCGCCCCGGGCGAGGCCTAGGAAGGCGCTGGGCCGCATTCCCGCAAAAATTCGGCCTGTTTTTCGTTGACAAGGCCCTATGCCGCGACTACATACGGCGTGCGGGCGGGTGTAGCTCAATGGTAGAGTACGAGCTTCCCAAGCTCGGTGTTGCGGGTTCGATCCCCGTCACCCGCTCCAAGGCCTCAAGGATACGACCGCCTGAACCTCGCCGGTTCCTCGAGAGATGGTGGGCCTTTTGGTCCACTTTTTTTATTTGTATTGGGAACCAACAGGGAAACGCACCCAGTAGATGACGAAGACACCCCTCGCTCAACGGTTAACCGACATCATCGCCCCCGCGGTGGCGACGCTGGACCTCGCCCTCTGGGGCGTGGAGATCGCCTCGGCCGGTTCGCGCATGCTCCTGCGCGTCTACATCGACGCCCCCCAGACCCCAGCGCCCGCCGACGCCCCCGGGCCCGACGGCGACGACCAGGCGGAGACCGGCGTCACCGTGGACCACTGCGCACGCGTCAGCCGCCACCTGGGCGCCCTGTTCGACGCCGAGGACCTGATCCCCGGCGCCTACGTGCTGGAGGTCTCCTCCCCGGGGCTGGAGCGCCGCTTCTTCTCCCCGGCGCAGCTGGCCGGGTACCTGGGCCGGACCGTGGACGTGCGCCTAAGCATCCCCCAGGACGGCCGCAGGCACCTGCGCGGCGTGCTGACCTCCGTGGAGGGCGACAGCCTCACCCTGGCCGAGGACAAGGGCCCGGTGACGGTGCGCTGGGAGCTGGTCAAGGGCGCGCACCTGGTGCACGAATTTCCCGCCTCGCAAAAGCCCGGCCAGGAATAGGCGGGCGCCCCGCAGGGGCGAGGCACAGGCAGTTTTTTTGTTGGGCCTAGTGGCCGGGACCATCTCCCGGCGGCCCTGAACCAAGGACGCAGAATCTGACGCGGCGGGACGGACAAGCCCCAAACAGGCCGCGGCACCGGAGGGAGCGCCATGAGCTCGGAACTGAAGAAAGCCATCGACCAGATCAGCAAGGACCGCGGCATCGACCGCGACCTCTTGATCGACACCCTTGAGGAGGCCGTGCGCTCCTCGGTGGCCCGCAAGTACGGCGACCAGATGGACATCGAAGTGAATTTCAACGAGGAGCTGGGCGAGATCCAGGTCTACCAGTTCAAGGTCGTAGTCGAGAAGATCAACGACCCCGTGAGCGAGATCGAACTGGGCGAGGCCCGCACCCACGACCCCAACGTCCAGCTCGACGACGAGATGGGCTTCAAGGTCAAGGTGGAGGACCTGGGCCGCATCGCCGCCCAGAGCGCCAAGCAGGTCATCATCCAGCGCATGCGCGACGCCGAGCAGGAGATCATCTACGAGGAATACCGCGACCGCAAGGGCGAGATCGTCTCCGGCATCGTGCAGCGCCGCGACCGCACCGGCTGGATCATCAACCTGGGCCGCACCGAGGCCCTGCTGCCCAAGGAAGAGCAGATCGCCCGCGAGCGCTACAAGCGCGGCGACCGCATCCAGGCCTACATCATAGATGTCCAGAAGGAGTCGCGCGGGCCGCAGATCGTGGTCAGCCGCTCCCACCCGGACTACATGGGCGCGCTCTTCGCCCGCGAGGTGCCCGAGGTCTACGACGGCACGGTCAAGATCATGGGCGTCTCCCGCGATCCGGGCCTGCGCGCCAAGGTGGCCGTGAGCTCCCGCGACCGCGACGTGGACCCGGTGGGCGCCTGCGTGGGCATCCGCGGCTCCCGCATCCAGAACATCGTGCAGGAGCTCAAGGGCGAGCGCATCGACATCGTGGTCTGGAGCCCGGACATCGCCGTCTACGCACAGAACGCCCTGTCCCCCGCCGTCATCAGCCGCATCATGGTGGACGACGAGGAGAAGACCCTGGAAGTTGTGGTGCCCGACGACCAGCTCTCCCTGGCCATCGGCCGCAAGGGCCAGAACGTCAAGCTGGCCGCGCAGCTGCTGGGCTGGAAGATCGACATCTTCACCGAGAGCCGCTACGGCGAGCTCAACGCGGACAAGAAGGGCATGGACCAGCTGGCCAGCGTGGCCGAGGTGGCCATGGAGGCCTTCCTGGCCGCGGGCCTGGAGACCACGGCCCAGCTCGTGGCCGCCACGGACGAGGAACTGCTCAATGTTTCGGGCATGAACCCGGACAAGATCCGCGACATGCGCGCGGCCATCAACATCCTGGGGCTGGCTCCCGCCGCCCCGGCGGATGAGGCCGGGCCGAAGGAATAGATGGAGAGCGTCTCCAGCAAGGCCGAGGCCCAGGGCCCGGTGCGCATGTGCTGCATCTGCAGGCAGCGCCGGCCCAAGGCCGACCTTGACCGCTACGCCGGAGGCCCCGGCGCCGGAGACGAGGGGACAGGCGAACAGGCATTGCTGGCTGATCCGGCCAAGCGGCTCCCGGGAAGGGGGCTGTACGTGTGCCGCAACAAGGACTGCCAGGAGCGATTTTCTCGCCGCAAGGCGGGACGCAAGAAGCGCAAACAGGGGGAAGGCGAATGTCGATGAAGCTGAAGGTGAAGGACCTGGCGACCGAGCTTGGTGTCGGTCACAAGGAGATCCTGCAGCATTTGCGGGATATGGACATCCAGGTCAGAAGCTTGTCGAGCCCGCTGGAGGACGACGAGGTCGAACGAGTGCGTCAGTCCCTGCGTGGCGCGCCGGCCCCCCAGACCGAGGTCGTGCGCCGCGAGGTGCAGCCGGGCGTCATCGTGCGCAGCCGCAAGTCCAAGCCCGGCGCGGAAGGCGCGGCGGACCACGCCGAGCCCGAGGCCAGGCCCGAGCCCAAGGCCGAGCCCACCGCCAAGGCCGAGGCCAAGCCCGCGCCCGAGGAGGCCGCCCCGGCCAAGCCCAAGGCCAAGGCCGAGGCCAAGCCCGAGGCCAAGCCCGAGGCCAAGGCCGAGGTGACCCACCGCGCCGCACGCATCATCACCCCGGAGGAGGTGGCCAAGCCCGCCAAGGCCGAAGCCCCCGCCGCCAAGGTTGTGGAGCCCGCCAAGGCCAAGGAGGCCGCCCCCGAGGCCGTTGAGGCCCCCAAGGTCGAGGAGGCCCCGGCGCCCAAGGCCGAGGCCAAGCCCGACAAGGCCCCCAAGGCCGCCGCCGTGGCCGAGACGGCCCGGATCGTCGAGCCCGC
>CAZCYB010000039.1:21332-27400 GCA_964502805.1 uncultured Desulfocurvus sp. | reverse complement strand
GCGGAAGGACCGGGCAAAGGGGTTGTTGCGGCAGGCGTCCAGGATGACGATGTTCAGCTCGTTGCCCGCGTCCTCCATCTTGCCCAGCACGCGCCCGGCGTCCACGCACTCGTACTTGGCGTCGGACTCGCTGGACAGCCGGGCCCCGATGGGCACAAGGTAGTTGACCCCCTGCACCTGGATGCCGTGGCCCGCGTAGTAGAACACGCCCACCCCGCCGCGCTTGAGCCGGGTGCCGAACTCGCGGATGGCCTCCTCCATGTCGCGCAGGGGGGCGTCCACCTTGAGCTGCACGGTGAAGCCCAGGCTGGTGAGCTTGGCGGCCATGTCCCGGGCGTCGTTGGCCGGGTTCTTGAGCGGCTTGTCCTTGTAGGCGGAGTTGCCGATGACCAGGGCATAGCGGCTGCCGACATCGGCCCGGGCCTGGCCCGGCCACGCGGCGGTGAGCAAAACTGGCGCACAGAGCGCAAAAATGAGGAGTGCGAGTGCACGCATGCTGGCCCCCGATGCTGGCGGATGGATGGCCCAAGGCTAATCGACAATGCCGGTTCTTGCAATGCTGGCCGGGGCTTTGCGCCCCTGAAAACTGGACAAGCGCCCCGCCCCCGGGTAGACGATGGAGGGTACGGGCCAGCCCGCCGGACCGGACACAGCAAGTTCGGGGCCAGTCCCGCCCGGACCCGCGCGGTGCCAATCCGCGAGCTACCGGCCCGGCGTTGCCCCGGCCAGGCCTTTCGCATACCGTTTTGGTCGGAGAAGAGCGAAAAGAGAGGTTCCATGCCCGAAGCCTATCCCTTCGAGATCACCGAATACGGCCCCGGCGGCCCGCGCACCGTGGCCATCGAGGCCATCCGCGAGGTGCCGCTGACCATCTTCCTCAACGGCCGCGAGGTGGTGACGCTCCTGTGCACCGCCCGCTTCCCCGAGCACCTGGCCGTGGGCTTCCTCAAGTCCGACGCGCTCATCACCAGCCTGGACCAGTTGGAGAGCGTGGACATCAAGGACGAGGGCGCGCGCATCACGGCGGACGTCCGCGTGCGCCACGACCCCTGGGCCGGGGGGCGGGAGATCCACCGCTCCATCACCAGCGGCTGCGGCAAGGGCACCAACTTCGACCGCAACGTGGCCACCATCTCCAGGCGCCGGGTGGAGAACGACCTCAGGGTCACGCCCGCGCAGATCCTGGGCCTGGCCGGGGAGCTCAAGCAGCGCAGCACGCTCTACGGGCGCACGCGCGGCTGCCACAACTCCAGCCTGTGCACCCCGGGCGAGATGCTCATCTTCCGCGAGGACATCGGCAGGCACAACGCCATCGACATGATCGTGGGCCAGTGCTTCCTGGAAGGCATCGACACCGGGGACAAGATGATCGTGTCCACGGGCCGGGTGGCCTCGGAGATCCTGCTCAAGACCGTGCGCATCGGCGTGTCCGTGCTGGCCAGCACGGCCGTGGCCACCAGCTTCTCCGTGGAGCTGGCGCGCAAGATCGGGCTCACCCTCATCGGCAACATCAAGGCCGACAGCTTCTGGGTCTACAACGACCCGGGCCGCATCGTGGCCGGATAGCCGGGCGGGAGCCTACAGGCCCCGCAGCCACTCCGCCACCAGCGGGGCGGAGACGCGCACCGTGTCCAGGTGGTCGGCGTCCGCCACCTCGTAGCGGCTCTTCGGGTGCGGGGGCAGGCGGTCGAAGGCGTAGGCAGGCGGCTTGGTCACCCTGTCCCGGGCGCCCACAACCCACAGCACCGGCAGCGGCGCGCGCACCAGCGCGGCGTTCACCAGCATCACAGCCGGGCCCTCGGGGTCGAAGTAGCCCAGGAACACCTCCGCGGGCAGCCTCGTGTCCGTGGTGCCGCCCACGTTCAGGTCGCGGAACAGGATACTCTCCCCGCCCCTGCCCCGGGCCACCAGTTCCCTGGCCTGGGCCACCTCGGCCACGATGAGCTCGCGCATCCGGCCCGTCTCCGGGGTGTGGCCCGGCGCCAGGCACACCATGGCGGCAAGGCCGGGGCCGGTGGTGTTGCGCGCGGCGTAGGCCAGGGCCGCCCCTGCGCCCATGCTGTGCCCCACGAGCACCACCCGCTGCGCGCCCTGGGCCTTGAGGGCCGAAAGCTGGCTGCCTATCTCCGCCAGGGCGGCCAGGTAGCCCACGTCGTAGCCGCGCCGCTTGGACCAGGGCAACTCCGGCGCGGAGACCAGGAACCCCGCCTGGCGCAGCGAGGCGGCGAACGCGGCGATGAAATTGCCCGGGTTGCCGTGCTTGCCGTGCAGGACCACGACGCCGGTGGTGCCCGGCTCCAGCGCCACCGCCCCCGAAGCCGGGAACAACATCGCGGCGCACACGAAGACAAGGGCGATGGCGCACGAACGCAGCCGCATGGCCCCCTCCTTCCGCGCCTGCGCGCGGCCTACTTCTCCGGGTTCTGCACCAGGGCCCTGAGCCATTCCACCACTTGCGGGGCGGCCACGCGGGGCACGCCCAGGTGGTCGGCCTGGACCTCCACGTAGTCGCTGCGCGGGTGCCGGGGCAGCTTCTCGAAGGCGTAGAACCGGCCCAGGCGCGAGAGCGGGTCGTAGGCCCCCACCACCCAGAGCACGGGGAGCGGTTCCTTCTGGCGCTCGGCAACGCGCTCGGCCGCACGGGGCATCACCGCCGCGCCCTCGGGGTCGTTGTAGCTCAGGTAGATCTCGGCGGAGGTGGACAGGTCGTAGTCCCGGCCCAGGCTGTAGTCGGTGAACAGGCTGCGCTCCGCCCCGCGCCCGCTGGCGCGCATCTCGCGGGCCTTGCGCACGTCGGCGATGAACACGTCGCGGTGGCGGTCCGGGTCGTGGGCCGGGGCCAGGGCCACCAGGGCGAAGATGCCGCCGCGGCTGGCGATGTAGGCCAGGGAGGCGTTGGCCCCCAGGCCGTGCCCGGCCAGGGCCACCCGCGTGGCTCCCCTGGCGCGCAGTTCGGCCACGGCCAGGCCGATCTCCACCAGGGACTGCTCGTACGTGGCGTCGAACCCGCGCCGCTTGGACCAGGGCAGCTCCGGCGCGGCCACCAGCAGCCCCACGTTCTGCAGCAGGCGCACGGTCTCGTGGATGCTCTTGTCCGCCGGGCCGGCGTTCTTGCCGTGCAGCATCACGATGCCGGGCCGGTCCGCCGCCTGGGCCAGGGCCTGGGGCGCGCCAAGCAGGGCGCAGCACAGGGCGCAGAGAAGCGGCAGGGCGACGAGGAGCGGGCGCGGCATGGGGCCTCCGGGAGGATCGGACAGGGTGGGCCCCATCCTTCTCCGAATATAGCCGGGCCGCGAGAGAAAGGCAACTGTTCGTGTTTGCGGCAAAAGCTAGCCGCAGCGGTCCAGGAACCGGCGGTGGCGCTCGGCGTAGGGCGGATGGTTGAAGAAGGCCGAGCCGGACACCAGCACGTCGGCCCCGGCGGCCACAAGCTCCGCGCAATTGTCCAGGGTCACGCCGCCGTCCACCTGGATGAGCGTGTTCGCCCCGGCCCGGGTGATCATGCCCTTGAGCTCGCGCACCTTGTCCAGGCAGAAGGGAATGAACTTCTGCCCGCCGAACCCGGGGTTCACGCTCATGATGAGCACCATGTCCAACTGGGGCAGCAGGTAGCGCACGGCCTCCAGCGGGGTGGCCGGGTTGAGCGCCACGGCGGCCTTGACCCCGGCCTGGGTGATGGTGGCGCAGACGCGCTCCAGGTGGTGCGTGGCCTCGGCGTGCACGCAGATGAGGTCCGCCCCGGCGGCCACGAAGTCGTCGATGTAGCGGCCCGGGTCGTCGATCATGAGGTGGCAGTCGAAGAAGAGCTTGCTCGTCTTGCGCATGGCCGAGATCACCGGCGGGCCGAAGGTGATGTTGGGCACGAAGGATCCGTCCATGACATCCAGGTGCGCCCACTGGATCCCGGCCCCCTCCAGGGCGGCCAGTTCGTCGGCCAGGCGGGCGAAGTCGCAGGACAGAAGCGAGGGCGAAAGGATCATGGCGTTCTCCGTTGGTTGGGCCGTATGGTTTGACCGCGGGTCTGTGGGCCTCGGCTACTCGCCGCCGCCCATCTGGAAGTCCACCTTGATCTTGAACATGGTGCTGGCGGGCAGGTTCATGATCTCCACGCCCGTCTTGGCCGTGATGTCCGCCAGGATGGCCTCCACGTCCGCCTCTGTGGGCGCGATGAGGGCGAACCAGACGTTGAACTTGTGCGCGCGCAGGTAGTTGTGCGTCACCCCGCTGTGCCTGTTCACCTCGGCCACGAAGCGCTCAAGCCGGTCCTCGGGCACCTCGGCGCCGCAGAGCGTCGATTTCCAGCCCAGTTGCCTGGACCCGAAGTTCGCGCCCACGCGGCGGATGACGCCGCTCTCCCTCAACTTGCGCACGCGGGCCAGCACCTCGGCCTCGGTGAGGCCCACCTGCTCGCCCACCACGGCGTAGGGGCGCGGGGAAATGGGCAGGTGCGACTGGATGATGTCGAGGATCTGCTTGTCCTGGGCGTCCAGGCTCGATGCGGTGCGGCTCATATTTCCTCGCCGGGGGTAAAAAGGCGCAGTTCGTCGCCGGGGCGCACCACGCCGCCCCGGAGCACCTTGGCGAACAGGCCCTCCTTGGGCATGACGCAGGTGCCCGCCGCGCGCATGATGGCGCAGCCGCTGTCGTGGCACTTCTTGCCGATCTGGGTGATCTCCAGGGCCACGGCCCCGCCCACGCGCACGCGCATGCCCACGGCCAGGCCCAGGGTGTTCAGCCCCTCGACGTTGAGGTTCTCGGCAAAAGCCCCGGGGCCGATGCCCGGCACCTTCTCCTGCATGCGCTCCATGCTCTCCATGGCCAGCAGGCTCACCTGGCGGGCGCTTCCAGCGTGGGCGTCGCCCTCGATGCCGAAACCCTCGCGCAGGGCCACGCTGTCCACGGGGCGCTTCTGCTCGCCCTTTTTGGTGCTGATGCACACCGAGCGGACGATGACCAGCTCGGAATCCGGGTGCGGGGCCTTTTGCTGGCTCACGGCGCTACCCCTTCTCGCGCAGGCGGACGGGCGTGTGGGAGCACAGGGGCTCCTCGCGCAGGTAGCCGCCGCGCATGGTGGCGGCGCGGGCGCGGCAGCCGCCGCAGACCTTCTCGTACTCGCAGACCCCGCACTTGCCCTCGTAGACCTTGGGGTTGCGCAGGTTCAAAAACTCCGGGCTCTTATTCCAGATCTCCGGGAAGGGCGTCTTGCGCACGTCGCCGCAGACCAGGTCCAGGTAGCCGCAGGGCTGCACGATGCCGGAGTGCGAGATGAAGCAGAAGCCCACCCCGCCCAGGCACCCGCGCGAGACGGCGTCGAGCCCGAAGGTCTCGAAGTTCACGGCCACGCCTTCTTCCTTCGCCCGCTGGCGCAGGATGCGGTGGTAGTGCGGGGCGCAGGTGGCCTTGAGCTGCATCTTGGTGGTCTTGCGGAAGTCGTAGAACCAGTTGAGCACGTCCTCGTACTCTTCGGCCGTGATGACCTGGGCCCCCAGCTCCGCCGCGCGGCCCGTGGGCACCAGCAGGAAGATGTGCCAGGCCGACGCGCCCAGGTTCTCCGCCAGGTGGAAGATCTCCTTGAACTGGTGGAGGTTGTCCTTGGTCACGGTGGTGTTGATCTGGAACTCCATGCCGGCGGCCTTCAGGTGCTCAATGCCCTGGAGCGAGGCCGCGAAGGCGCCCTTGACCCCACGAAACTCGTCGTGGGCCTCCGCGCTGGGCGCGTCGATGGAGATGGAGCAGCGCTCGATGCCCAGCTCCTTGATCTCGCGGGCGTTCTGCGCGGTGAGCATGGTGCCGTTGGGCGCCATGACGCAGCGCAGGCCCTTCGACTTGGCGTAGGGGATGAGCTCGTACAGGTCGTGGCGCATGAACGGCTCGCCGCCGGTGAAGATGATGATGGGGCTGCCGGCCTCGGGGAAGGTGTCGATGAGGGCCTTGGCCTCGGCGGTGGAGAGCTCGCCCTCGTAGGGCTCGGGGTGCGCCTCGGCCCGGCAGTGCTTGCAGGCCAGGTTGCAGTAGCGCGTCACCTCCCAGGCGATGAGCCGGAGCTGCGGCACGCCGTCCTTGGGGCC
>CAZCYB010000039.1:0-21322 GCA_964502805.1 uncultured Desulfocurvus sp. | reverse complement strand
TGAAGATCAAAATGGGATTGTTGCCAAACGCGGCGAGGCGTTCGATCAAGGCTTTGGCTTCATCCGTGGTGAGCTCGCGCGGATCACGGTGATGTAAGGCATCGGCGCGGCAATGGACGCAGGCGTAAGCGCAGGCACGCGTCACCTCCCAGGCGATGAGCCGGAGCTGCGGCACGCCGTCCTTGGGGCCCTGTATCGGATGAACACCGGGGTGCTCGCCGGGATGAGAGCCCCTCTCGCCCGTGGGGTGGCCCGGCCGCATGCCGGAGGGGTGGCCGCCGCCCGGGTGTCCTCCGGGGTGTCCCCCCGGATGTCCTTTGGAATGGTCGTGCATGCTGCCTCTACTTATTGAGCCTATTTATTCAGCCAGCCAAGGGCGTCCTCGGCGTGGTAGGTCAGGATGATGTCCGCGCCCGCGCGCTTGAAGCCGATGAGCGTCTCCAGCACCACGCGCTCCTCGTCGATCCAGCCGTTCTGCGCGGCGGCCTTGACCATGCTGTACTCGCCGGAGACGTTGTACGCGGCGATGGGCGCCTCGAAGTTGTCGCGCAGCTGGCGGATGATGTCCAGGTACGGCAGGCCGGGCTTGACCATGAGGATGTCCGCGCCCTCGTCCAGGTCGGCGGCGGCCTCGCGCAGGGCCTCGCGGCTGTTGGCCGGGTCCATCTGGTGGGTCTTGCGGTCGCCGAACTTGGGCGTGCTCTCGGCGGCCTCGCGGAAGGGCCCGTAGTAGGCCGAGGCGTACTTCACCGCGTAGCTCATGATGGGCAGGCCGGTGAAGCCGTTTTCGTCCAGGGCCTCGCGGATGGCCAGGATGCGGCCGTCCATCATGTCGCTGGGGGCCACCATGTCCGCGCCCGCGCGGGCGTGGGACAGGGCGGATTTGGCCAGCAGGTCCAGGGTGGGGTCGTTCAGGATCTCCCCGCCCTTCTGCACCACGCCGCAGTGGCCGTGGCTGGTGTACTCGCACAGGCACACGTCGGTGATGACCACAAGGTCCGGGAAGCGGTCCTTGAGCCGCCGCACGGCCTCCTGCACGATGCCCTCGTCGGCGTAGGCCTGGCTGCCCAGCTCGTCCTTCTCTTTCGGGATGCCGAAGAGCAGCACACTGGTCAGCCCTTTTTTCACCGCCGCGCCCACCTGCTTCTCCAACTCGCCCAGGGAGAGCTGGAACTGGCCGGGCATGGAGCCGATGGGCTTCTTGAAGCCCGCGTCGTCGGTCTCCACCACGAAGTAGGGCATGACCAGGTCCTCGGGGCGGAGATGGTTCTCGCGCACCAGGGAGCGCACGCCAGCGCCCATGCGCAGGCGGCGGCCACGGAAGAACTCGGCGTCGAGCATGGGAAGCCCTCCTCTAGTCCTTCTTGATCTCTTCGTCCGTCAGGTAGCAGGCCGGGTCCTGGGCCCACACGTCGCCGTAGAAGGCCTCGGCCCGGGCGCGGAAGTTGCCGCCGCAGATGTTCAGGAACTTGCAGGTGGCGCAGCGGCCCTTCACGTGGGGCTTCTTGTCCTTGAGCTTGTGCAAAAGCTCGATGTTCGGGTCGTCCCAGATCTCTGAGAACGGCCGCTCCAGCACGTTGCCGAAGGTGTGGTTGCGCCAGAACTGGTCGGCGTGCACCTGGCCGTCCCAGGAGATGCAGCCGATGCCGCGCCCGGTGCTGTTGCCCTCGTTCATCTGCAAGAGCTCCATGACCTCGGCGGCGCGCTTGGGGTCTTCCTTCAAGAGGCGGTAGTAGACGTGCGGGCCGTCGGCGTGGTTGTCCACGGTAAGCACTTCCTTGGGCCTGCCCTCGTCGAAGAGCTTGCGGGTCTCGTCCATGATCAGGTCCACCACGGCGCGGGTCTCGGCGTGATCCAGGTCCTCCTTGATGAGCTCCGAGCCGCGGCCGGAGTACACCAGGTGGTAGAAGCAGATGCGCGGCACGTCCATGTCGCGCACGATCTGGAAGAGCTTGGGCACCTCGCCCTGGTTGCGCTTGTTGATGGTGAACCTGAGGCCCACCTTGAGGCCCTCGGCCATGCAGTTGGCCACGCCCTCAAGCGCCTTCTTGAACGAGCCGGGCACGGCGCGGAACTTGTCGTGGATCTCCTCGCCGCCGTCCAGCGAGATGCCCACGTAGGACAGGCCCACGCTCTTGAGCTCCCGGGCCTTCTCCTTGGTGATGAGGGTGCCGTTGGTGCTGATGACCGCGCGCATGCCCTTGCCCGTGGCGTAGCTGGCCAGCTCCACCAGGTCCTTGCGCACCAGCGGCTCGCCGCCGGAGAAGAGCATGACCGACGCGCCGTAGGCGGCCAGGTCGTCGATGATGGTCTTGGCCTGGGCGGTATTGATGAGGTCCGTGCCCTCGGGGTCCACGGCCTTGGCGTAGCAGTGCACGCACTTGAGGTTGCAGCGCTTGGTCATGTTCCAGACCACCACGGGCTTCTTGTCCGCGGAGAACTGAAGCAGGTGGGAGGGCAGCTTGCCGGACTGGCGGTTGTAGCGCAGCGCGTCGGAGGCCTCCACGGCGCCGCAGTAAAGCTTGGAAATGCCGATCATGAAAACCTCGTTTCTAGAGCGTTCAGGAATACCGGGAGCCCCCTCCCCTATCACATTCGCCGCCGGGCGCAAACCCGAAAAAAAGGGGGCTGCCAGGCAGCCCCCTCGATACGCGATTCCGCAATTTCCGCGCCTACTTGTCCAGGCGCACCTCCACCCGGCGGTTGCGCTGGCGGTTGGCGGCGTTGGTGTTGGGCACCAGGGGCCTGGTCTCGCCATAGCCCACGGCGCGGATGGTCTCTGCGGCCACCCCGCCCTTCTCCACCAGGTGCGCCTTCACCGAGGCCGCGCGGCGCTCGCTGAGCTTCTGGTTGTACTCCTTGGTGCCCACGTAGTCGCAGTGCCCGGACAGCACCACCTTGCGCCCCTTCAGGGCCTCGCTCTTCAGCGCCTTGGCCAGTTCGCCCAGCAGGCCGAAGGATTCCGGGCGGATCTTCGCCGAGTCGAAGTCGAACTCGATCTTGAGCTTCAGGCTCTTGTTGTTGGAATACAGGATGCCGTCCACCAGGGAACGCGAGGACTCGTCGTCGTCCCCGGCCAGGCCGCTGGCCAGGATGTTGCGGGCCATGGCCTGGGAGGTGTCGGCAAAGCCCAGTTCCTCGTCCGTGGGCGGCAGCCAGGACTTGAGCGGCACGGCCATGTCGCGGGCGATGGAGGTCACCGCGTCGGCCAGGGGCGAGTCGGACAGCCTGGTGTTCAGGGTGAACAGGATCCAGTCCGCCGGGAGCTTGGCGTTGACGCGCGCCGCCTGCTCGAAGGAGAAGAGCAGGCTGCCGCCCTTGGTCTCGTAGATGCGCACCTGCAGCGACAGGGCCGTGCTGTCCACGGTGCCCCCGGCGTACAGGTAGGGGATGACGCCCACGGCCACGAGGTCCGCGCCGGAGCGCCGGGCCACGGCGATGGCCTGCTCCGGGCCCCGGTAGGTCAGCTGCGGGTCGAAGGACAGGGTCTCGAAGACCTCGGCCTCCAGCCAGGCGTTGTGGAACACCCGGGCCAGCTCGCGGCCCACCAGCTGGGCGTTGTCCATCTTTTGCGCCACCCAGAAGGGATAGAGCAGCATCTTGGGCGACTCGTAGACCCGGCTCTTGGGCTTCACGGCCACGGCCAGCTTGCTCTTCTCCACCGGAGCGTCGCGGTAGATCTTGCTCTGCTGGGTGATGGAGGGCTCGACATGGGCGCAGGCGGCCAGGGCCAGAAGGCTCAGGACCAGCAGGGCCAGAAGGCGGAAGGTCTGTTTCATGGGCGCACACTCGCGGCTAAAGCATTGCCCGCGCGCGCCGGAATCCCGACGCCCACGCGGTCCATCACCGCCCTGCAAGCAAGATGCATACCGCGTCCTTCACCCCCTTCGCGCCCTTCGCCCCCTTCGGGGGGTTCATGGGGGATGGGCAGGGGCCTATTGCAGCAGCTTGGTCGCCCCCCCGTGGGGGGTCACGTGAGATGGGCAGGGACCGACTATTGAAGCAGCTTGGTCGGCGCGGGCACCTGGCCCCACCCTTCGGGTGTCTCACGGGCGCCGGGCAGGAACCGACTACTGCAGCAGCTTCGTGGGCGCGGGCACCTGGCCCATGACGCGCAACAGCTGCTCCCGCGACTGCACCAGGCCCTTGCGCAGCAGCTGGCGCTGGTCCGGGGCCAGGCGCCGGAACTCCGGCGTGGCGGCCAGGCTGGTCAGCCGCTCCATCTCGCCCTGGATGCCCCGGATGCGCGACTGCAGGCGGCGCTCCGGCGGGCACACGCGCCGCGCGGCGTCGGCCAGCATGCGCACCTCCTCGGCCAGGCGCAGCAGGCCGCCGGGGTTGAGTTCCGCCGCGCTCTTGCGGGCGGCCCGGTAGGCCCGCCACTTGCGGCCGATCCAGTTCAGCACCGGCGGGCGGTCGTCGTCTCGCTGGTCGCCCATGGCCCGGCCCTAAGCGCCCATGATCCCGGACTGCATGAGGCCAAGCATGGCGGCCACGAGCATCATGATGGGCACCAGCACGGCGAAGAGCGCCTTGGAGAGGCTGGTGCGGTGGGCCTCCTTGAGGCCGATGGCCGTCAGCACCAGGCTCCAGACCTCGGCCACCTGGGGCCCGAGCAGGGGCACGATGCTGAGCACGAAGGGCACCGAGGCATAGCACAGCACGCGGAAGGTGGCCTCGGGGCCGCGCCCGCCCGCGCCCACCAGGCGCAGCAGCAGGTGCGTCACCGCCGTCAGGGCCAGGAGCGTGATGATGAAGGCCAGGGGCGCGAAGATGAGGAACAGCAGAGGGGCCAGGGTGGAGATGTCCAGGCCCAGTTCAAGCACCTCGGGGCGGTTCAGGTAGTGGGAGATGGCGCCTATGCCCACCAGCCCCCAGGCGAAGTGGCAGAAGAACGCGAACTCGGACACCAGCAGGTAGAAGATGAGCGGCTTGGACATGCCGCCGGTGACGGGCATGGCCCGGAAGAACGCCACGGGGGTCTTGGCCACCTGGACGAAGGTGCCCCACAGCCCGCCGAAGAAGCCGTGGCGCGGCAGATCCTCGAAGGGCACGGGCGAGCCCGTGGACGGGGCCTGCTGGCCCGGGAAGGCCTCGGGGCCTGTCGACAGCGGTTGGGCCTGGGGTTGGGCCTCGGGGAACTGGGGCCCGGCCTCGTCCGGGCCGAAGAGCGGCTCGCGGGGCTTGGGCTCCTCCAGCACCACCTTGGGCGCGGCCTGGCCGGGCTCCGTGCCGGGCGCCTGGCCGGGCTCTGGGGCCTTGCCGCCCTGCAGGCGCTGCCACTCGGCGGCGGCCCGGGCGCGCTGGGCGGCCATAGGGTCCGGGCCCTGGTCGACGCCCTTCGCCGCATCCTGCGCCGCTTGGCCGGGCTCCGGGGCCCCGCCAAAGCCGGGCACGCCCGAGGGCGCGGCGGGAGCGGCGGGCGGCGTGGCCTCGTACTGCTCCGGGTCGTCCACCACACGGAAGCGGAACTTGTGCTGGCACTTGGGGCAGGTGGCCATCTGGGCGCGCGGGGGAATCTTGGCTTCGTCAATCTCCCGGCCGAAGCCGCACAAGGGGCAGAGAATCCGCATGCAGGGGTCCTTCAGGCAAAGTGTTGCGTCAGTTCTTGTACCCGCTTCAGGCCCGACAATCAAGACGCGGCGCGCTCAGGCCAGCTCCGGCGGCAGCAGCAGCGGGCGCACGGGCCCGCCCGCCGGGCCGGACACCACCTCTCGCGGCACGCTGGGGTATTCCTCGCTCAGGGCGTGGCGCACGCTTCCCCCCCCGGCCCGGTCGAACCCCGCCAGCTTGCGGGCCTGCTCCTGCCGGTCCTTGCGCAGGCGGCTCAAATGCTCGATCTCCAGGCCCAGGGCCAGGCCCTGGCCGCCCTCAAGGCCCACCAGGCGCTCGTGCACCGGGTTCTCGAAGCGCAGTTCCGGCCCCCCCGGTTGGTTGCGGAACAGCCGGAGCTGCACGTCCGGCCACAGGCCGAAGCCGATGAGGGCGCGCTCCGCCGTGGGGTAGGGGCTGACGCGGGGCAGCCGCCAGCCGGAAATCCCCGCCCCGTCCGCCAGGGCGCAGAGCCCGGGCAGCGCCGCCCAGGCCGCCGGGGCCAGGCGCTCGTCGGCGTCGAGGTAGAGCACCCAGTCGCCCCCGCACAGGTTCAGCATGGCGCAGCGCTGGGCGGAAAAATCATGGTCCAGGGGCCGGGCAAGCTGGCGCACTGGGAAGTCCCGGGGCACGGCCACGTCCGACAGGGCCTCGGGCAGGGCCTCGGCGTCCCAGACCAGGGCCAGTTCGTCAATCCAGGGCGGAAGCTGGGCGAAGAACTCCGGCAGGTCCGGCTCCGTGGGCGCCAGGATGGCCGCCACGGAAAGCCGGGGCCGGGGCGCGGCCGAGGATTCGGCCAGGGGCATGTCCAGCGGCCGGGAGCGCGAAAGCAGCGCCTCCACGACCTTGAGCGAGCGCTTGGCCTCGGGCGGAAGCTCCGGGTTGGCCAGCGCCAGCGCCCGGCCCGGCCCCCGTCCCGCCCGGTCCAGCAGCGCCAGGGCGGCCCAGGGCGAGCTGTCGGCGATGAGCGACGCCGGACCGTCCACGGCCCACCAGTCCAGGTGCCCGCCGGAGGGTCCGGCGGCGCGCAGGGCCCGGGCCAGGGCCGGGTCGGGCTCCACCACCGTGAGGGTGCCCGGCGGCAGGGCGCGGACCAGCTTCGAGACCAGGGCCCCGGAGCCCAGGCCCAGCAGGGTCAGGTGCGGAAGGCCGGAACGGCCCAGGGCGGCCAGCACCCGCCCGGCCATGCGCTCCAGGGCCTCGGGCTCCGGCGGCGCGGGCAGCGGGGCGGGCGCGCCACGGCCCACGAAGTCGAAGGACAGGGCCTCGGCGCTGTAGGTGAAGAGCGCGTCGGCGGTCATGCCCGCCCCCCGGCGCGCGCCAGCAGGTCCAGGTACAGGCCGCCCAGCCGCGCGGCCACATCCTGGGCGCGGAACAGCCTGCGTGCCTTGTCCCGCCCGGCCAGGCCCATGGCCCGGGCCTTGTCCGGGTTGGCGAAGAGCCAGCGCACGGCCCCGGCGTACTCCTCCGCCGTGGCGGCCACCAGGCCGGTGACGCCGTGCTCCACCAGCTCCAGCTGGGCGTTGTCGCGGTCGCCCACGCAGGGGTGGGTCACCACGGGCAGGCCGCAGGCCATGGCCTCGGCGATGACCAGGCCGAAGCTCTCGCCGGTGTCGTTGGCGTGGGCCAGCACGGAGAGGGAGCCATAGAACTCCGCCAGTTCGGCGTCGGTCTGCACCGGCGGCAAAAACTCAACCCGGTCCTGTAGCCCGTGGCTTTTCACGAAGGTCTCGGCCAGGGGGATGCCGCCGATGACCCGGTGGCGCAGCCCGGGGATGTCCGCCAGGAGCGGCAGGATGTCCAGGGCCAGGGAGGACCACTTGCCGGGATCGGCCCGGGAGATGCGCCCCAGCACCGGGCCAGCGGGGCGCGGCCCCTCCGGCAAAAGAGCCTCGAAGAGGTCCGTGTCCACGGGGTTGTACAGCACGCCGTAGCGTGGCCAGTCCGCCGCGATGCCCGTGAGCCGCGTGAAGCGCTCGGCGCAGAAGTTCGAGACGAACAGCGTGCAGTGGATGAGCCGGGACGAGGGCGAGGGGTCGTGGCGACCGAAGACGTTGGTCTCCACCACCAGGCGGGGCGGAAAGTCCTTGAGCGGGCGCAGCAGCTCCGGCTCGGGCCAGCCCGCGCGGTGCAGGTGCGCGATGTCCGGCCGGAAGGCGGCCAGCGCCCGGTCCAGGGGCATGCCCACGTAGGTGGCCAGGCCCAGCTGCCGCAGCTGCGCGGCGCGCGGGCCGTCCGCCGGGCTGTGCACCGCCACCTCGAAGTGCTCCCCGTCCGCCAATTTGCCCAGGTGCGCGGCCAAAAGCTGCATGACCTTCTCCGTGCCGCCCAGGCCCAGGCCCTTGACGCAGTGCAGCACCCGGATGCGCCCGGAGCCCGCGGAGGAGGCGACAGCGCTCACCGCCCGCCCCCCGCGCCGTCCTGTTCCTTCGGGCAGGCCCACTGCGAGGCCACGGCCCGGGGGTCGAAGGGCGTCTCCAGCATGGCCGAAAGCTCGGCCAGCATCTTTGCGCGCAGGCGGTCCGCCGCGCCCCGGTCGGCCATGGCCATGTCCAGCTGCCGGGTGTGCACCAGCAGGTAGCCCAGCACGCGCAGCCGGTCGAGCACCAGGGCGTGGCTGCGGCTCTCGTACTTGGCGAAGAGGTTGTCCTGCCGGAGCTTCACGTGGAAGTCGAAATGCTCCAGCACCTCGCCGATGAGTTCGGCGCGCAGGGTCCGCCGCGCCTCGTCCGCCGCGCCGCCGCTGAACTTGAAGCCCGCGTGGCTGTCGAAGTCGCCCTCGGAGAGCAGGCTCTCGATGGTGGTGAAGTGGAAGCCGAAGCGGGAATTGAGGCAGGCGTAGCGCCGGGAGACCAGGAACACGTTCTTCTCGGTGAAGGCCCCGCCCCCGCCCTCGCCCAGCTCCGGGTTCATGGTGGCCTGCAGGAACACGCTCATCATGCTGCCCGCGCTGGCCACGGGGGGCCCCTCCCAGGGCACGGCCACAATGCCCGCCCACACCGCCAGCATGGGGTCGCTGGCGATGTCCTCCAGGCGCACGAAGCGCTCCGGCACCTCGCGGGTGAAGCCGTCGTCCAGGTTGATGACCCACCACTGCATGGGCACGCGGCACACCAGCTGCTTGCTGGACTGGCTGGCCAGGCCGTGGCGGGTGCCGAAGTCGAACATGTCGCGCACGCTCATCTCGTGGGCGTAGCGGGTGATGTCGTGGTACGTGGCGCAGTTCTCGGGGCGGAACTCCGGGGCCTCGGGGTCCGTGAGGTTCAGGGGCAGCACGAGCCGGGAGACCTCGCGCAGAGCCTCGAACACCGGGCTGCCCTCCATGACGCTTTTGGGCGGCGCGGCCTGGGCGAGGAGTTCCTCCACCCGGCCCTGGTAGATGCGCCTGCCTTCGGCGTCCACCGTCACCTCCGTCCCCTCGGGGAAGCGCGTCCCGGCCAGGGCCACGTCGAAGAGCGCTGGCACGCCGAACTCCCGCGCGACATTGGCCAAATGCCCGGTGATGCCGCCCTGCTCCGTCACCAGGGCCGAGGCCCGGGGCAGCAGCGCGGCCCAGCGCGGCAGGGCCAGGGGGGCCACCAGCACCGCACCGTCGGGGAAGCGCAGGGCGTCGATCTCCTTGCGGGCCACGAAGACGGGCCCGGCCCCCACGCCCGGGCTGGCCGTGACGCCGCCCGCGAACAGCTCCGTGGCCCCGGGATGCGGCTGGCCCGCCACGGCGCCCGCTGTCTCGCCAATCGGTCCGCCAACCGGCCCGACGGCCTGCTGCAGGGGGCGGCACTGGAGCAAAAACACCCGGCCCTGGCGGTCCAGGGCCCACTCGATGTCCTGGGGGCCGCCGTAGGCCTCCTCCAGCACGCCCGCCAGGCGGGCCAGCTCGCAGGCCTCGGCGTCGGAGAGGGAGGCCAGCCCGGCGCGGTCGGCCTCCACGGCCTCGCGGCGCAGGCCCTCGCCCTCGTCGGGCACGGTGCGCGAGTCCTTGTGCTTGACCACGCACTGCTTGAGCCGCCCCGCCGCCGGGTCCACCACGAAAAGGTCCGTGGGCGTGGTGCCGTCCACCACCGCCGTGGGCAGGCCCCACACGGAATTGATGAACACCGAGGCGTCGCGCACGGCCAGGGGGTTGCGCGAGTACATGACCCCGCCGGAGCGGGCGTCCACCAGCTCCATGCAGCCCACGCACATGGCCACGTCCTCGTCGCGGATGCCCCGGCTCAGGCGGTAGGTCATGGCGTGCAGGGTGTACTTGCTGGCCACGATCTCCTTGTAGGCCGCCAGCAGGCCCTCGGGCCGCACGCCCAGCAGGCTCTTGAACTGCCCGGCGAAGGTGGTGCCCGCCGCGTCCTCGCCCAGGGCGCTGCTGCGCAGCGACACGCGGATGGAGCCGTCCGGGGCCGCGCCGCCGGCGGCGGCGACGCTCCGGCGCAGGGTCTCGTAGGCCTCGCCCATGGCCCGGGCCAGTTCCGGCGGCACCTCGGCGTCCATGATGCGCTGCCGGATCTCCGAGGACAGGCGGAAGTGCGCGTCCAGGCTCCCGCCTTCGGCGGCGTTCTCCTCGGGCAGGGACTGGAGCCTCGCGTTGATCTCGGCCTGGAGGTCGCCGTGGGCCATGAAGGCCTCGTACCCGGCGGCGGTGACGACGAAGCCGTCGGGCACGGGCAGGCCCAGGCGGGTGCGCATGTCGCCCAGATTGGCCATCTTGCCCCCGGTGTGGTCCGAGGAGTGGCGGTCTATGGCGGAAAAGGGCAGCACCAGGGGCACGTCGTGGGGCGCCGGGCGGCGCGAGAGGGCCTCGTCCACGCCCGCCTGGATGGCCGAGAGCCTGCCGAACAGGGCGTCGTAGCGCCCGGGCTCCAGCTCGGTGAGCGCGCGCACCAGCTTGAACACGTTGACGCCGATGGCCGTGGAGCTTGCGCGCACGAAGCTCATGCCGAAGATGGAGCGCCCGCGCAGGGCCTCCTCCATCTCGCTCATGAGCTCCAGGGCCTTGTTGTTGGCCTCCAGCAGGCGGGTGAAGGCCTGGGAGCGCGCCTGGAACAGGGTGCGCAGGTCCTCCTGGCTGGGCGCGGCGGCGTCCTTGCCGCCCTTGAGCGCCTGCATGATCCTGCCGAAGAACCCGCCGGGGTGTGCCATGAACCGACCATCGCAGAAAACGCCACAGGTGACAACCTGTTGCGCCGTTTTCCGTTCCTGGCGCGGCGCGGGCGGGCCGGGGCCTCTTTCTGTAATCCGGGCACCTTGCATATCGCGGCCCGCGGCGGTATAGTGAAACATTGCGGCATTCCCCCGGCCCCGGGCATCACCCGGCGGGGCGGGAAGCACAGGCGCTCACTTCAAGCACAAGGCAGCGGGCATGCTCGAAAAGACAGGCTACACAAGGCTCCGCGTCAAGATGATCGTGACGACGCTGGCGTTCTCGCTCATCCCGCTGCTCATCCTGGGCTACACCATCTACCGCCAGTTCGAGTCGGCCCACACCAACAAGATCAACCAGCACCTGAGCCACATCACCGAGAACAAGCGCCGCACCCTGGACCTGTTCTTAAACGAGCGCCTCTCGCAGCTCATGGCCATCGCCTACACCCACAGGCTGGACTACTTCCTGGAGGAGGGCACCTTCGAGCGCGTGTTCACCCTGCTCCAGGCCCGCTCCAAGTATTACATCGACCTGGGCATCATCAACCAGGAAGGCGACCACGTCATCTACACCGGCCCCTACCAGGCCATACGCGGCGCCAACTACAAGGACCAGGAGTGGTTCCACCAGGTCCAGGCCAAGGGCGTCTACATCAGCGACGTGTTCCTGGGCCTGCGCAACTACCCCCACTTCATCATCGCCGTGAGCCGCCGCGAGGGCAGCAAGAGCTGGGTGCTGCGCGCCACCATCGACTCGGACATCTTCGACTCCCTGGTGCAGAGCGACCAGCTGGGCGAGAACGGCGACGCCTTCCTGCTCAACACGGAAAACATCCTCCAGTCCAAGCCGCGCTTCGGCCCGCGGCTGCTGGCCAAGATGGACCTGGGCTCGTTCTCGCGCTTCCCCGGGGTGCGCTCGGAGATGATCGACGTGGACGGCAAGCCCTATCTCTTCGGGCTGACCTGGCTGGACAACAAGAACTGGCTTTTGGCCATCCGCGACGACCCCGCCGAGGAGCTGACCCCGCTGACGCGCACCCGGCACATGGCCTGGTTCATCCTGGCCGGGGGCTTTCTGCTCATCGCGGGCGGCACCATCCTCACCAGCAACACCATCCTGGGCCAGCTCATCCGCGCGGAGAAGGAAAAGGCCGCCCTGGACGCCAGCCTCACCCAGTCCGGCAAGCTGGCCGCCCTGGGCAAGATGGCCGCGGGCGTGGCCCACGAGGTGAACAACCCCCTGGCCATCATCAAGGAGAAGGCCGGCTGGATGCGCGACCTGCTGGGCGAGGAGGACATCAAGGCCAGCCCGAACTTCAAGGAGTTCGAGGACGCCATCGCCAAGATCGAGTTCCACGTGACCCGCGCCAAGGACGTGACCCACCGCCTGCTGGGCTTTGCCCGGCGCATGGACCCCACCCAGGAGGACATCGACATCAACGAGGTGCTCTCCCAGACCATCACCTTCCTGGAGAACGAGGCCCGGTACCGGGCCATCGACATCCGCACCGACTTCCAGAAGGACCTGCCCTTCGTGGCCAGCGACGCGGCCCAGCTCCAGCAGGTGTTCCTGAACATCATCGACAACGCCATCGACGCCATCGGCAAGGACGGCAGCATCACCGTGCGCACCCGCGCCGTGCACGACCCCGACGAGGTGGTCATCTCCGTGAGCGACACCGGGCCGGGCATTCCCAGGGACAAGCTCTCCAAGATCTTCGACCCGTTCTTCACCACCAAGAAGGTGGGCGAGGGCACGGGCCTGGGCCTCACCATCAGCTTCAGCATCATCCAGAAGCTGGGCGGGGCCATCCGCGTGGAGAGCGAGGAAGGCCGGGGCGCCACCTTCATCATCGCCCTGCCCCAGCGCAAGGCCTAAGCACACCAGCCCAAGCAAGGAGCCAGCACATGAGCATCCGCATCCTCCTCGTGGACGACGAGACGGACTTCATCGAGACCATGGCCAAGCGCTTCGCCATCCGCAAGATGCCCGTGGCCTCGGCCACCAGCGGCCCGGCGGCGCTCAAGATCATGGCCGAGCAGGAGTTCGACGTGGTGGTGCTGGACGTGCGCATGCCCGGCATGGACGGCCTGGAGCTGCTGCGCGAGATCCGCGCCAAGTACCCCCTCACCGAGGTCATCATGCTCACCGGCCACGCCTCGCTGGAGGCGGGCATGCAGGGCATGAACCTGGGCGCCTACGACTACATCCTCAAGCCCGCGGACTTCGACGAACTCCTGGACAAGGTCCGCAAGGCCTACGAGCGCAGGGAGCTCAATGCCAAGGCCGCCAGATAGCCCGCAGCCGGGCACGGCCAGGGGCCTGCTCAGCATGGCCACGGGCGCCCGCCTGTGGCGCGACAACTGGCTGTCGCTGTGGCTGCATTTCCTCGTTCCCCCGGTGCTGGCCGCCCTGGTGGTGGCCGCCACCTTCGCCACCCCGGCCCTGGCGGGCATCCTGGCCGGGGCGGTGCTGGCCATCGCCGCCTTCTCCGCCCGCGAGCTCATGACCCGCCTAAGCGACACGGAGGCGGCCAAGAACGCGCTCACCGGCCAGCTCATCCAGTCGCAGAAGCTGGCCGCCGTGGGCGAGCTCTCCGCGGGCATCGCGCACGAGATCAACAACCCCATCGCCATCATCGCCCAGGAGACGGAATGGGCCCAACACCTGGTGGGCGAGGCCGAGAAGGCCTGCCCCGGCGCGGAGTTCACCGAGGTGCGCGACTCCCTGCGCGAGATCCGCGCCCAGGTGGACCGCTGCAAGAACATCACGCACAAGCTGCTGGACTTCGCCCGCAAGCGCGCGCCCGTGCTGCAGGAAGTGGACGTGGCCAAGCTCGTCGACGACATGGCCCGGCTGGTGGACAAGGAGGCATCATACAAGAACGTGACCCTTGTACGCACCCTGCCGCCGGACCTGCCCAAGCTGCGCACGGACCCGCCCCTGCTGCGCCAGGTGGTGCTGAACCTCCTGAACAACGCCCTGCAGGCCGTGGAGCCCGGCGGGCGCATCGAGGCCGCCGCCCGGGCCGAGGGCGACACGCTGGAGATCCTCATCAGCGACAACGGCTGCGGCATCCCGCCGGAGAACATGGAAAAGCTCTTCAATCCCTTCTTCACCACCAAGCCGCCGGGCCAGGGCACGGGCCTGGGCCTCTCGCTGTGCCACAACCTAGTGGAGGGCATGAAGGGACAGATCTGCGTGGAAAGCGTGGTGGGCAGGGGCAGCACCTTCACCGTGCGCCTGCCGCTCAAGCCCCAGGAGTAGGCCCGCGCCATGATCGTCCTGCGCACCCACCAGGGCCGCGAACTGCGGCTCGCCGCCGACGCGGGCCAGACCCTGGCCCAGGCCATCTTCCTGGCCGGGCTGTGGGACGGCGTGCCCCTGTGCGCCGGGCTGGGCCGCTGCGGCCTGTGCCGGGTGCGCTTCGTCTCGCCTGCCCCGCCCCCGACGGCGGAGGAGGCCCGGCGGCTCGGGCCCGAGGCCCTGGCCCTGGGCTGGCGGCTTTCCTGCCTGCACCCGGCTGCCCCCTGCGAGGTGGAGCTGCCCGCGCCCAGGCGCTCCGCCGCGCCGCGCGGCACGGTGCTGCGCGCCCCCCGGGCGCAGGGCCCGCTGCTTCTGGCCGTGGACCTGGGCACCACGAGCATCCACTGGGCGGCCCTCTCCGGCGGGCAGGTCCTCTCCACCGGCCAGGGCCTGAACCCGCAGATGGGCCTGGGCAGCGAGATCATGGCCCGCCTGGCCTACGCCCAACGCCCTGGCGGGACGGAAACGCTCTCCGGCCTGGTCCTGGACCGCCTGCGCCAGCTGGTGCGCGAGGCCGAGCAGGCCCACGGGCGCCCGGTGGAACGCCTGTGCGTGGCGGGCAACAGCGCCATGACCTGCCTGCTGCTGGAACTCCCGGCGGAAGGCCTGGCCCGCGCGCCCTACCGCCTGGACTACGCCGGGGGCGAGGAGCGCACGCTCGCCCCGGACCTTCCGCCCGCGCTCATCCCGCCCCTGCTCGCGCCCTTCGTGGGGGCGGACCTGAGCGCCGGGCTGGCGGCGCTGCACTTTTCGCCCGGCGGCCCGCCCGCCCATCCCTACCTGCTGGCGGACCTGGGCACCAACGGAGAGTTCGTGCTGGCGCTTTCGCCCACGGAGCACCTGCTGGCCAGCGTGCCCATGGGCCCGGCCCTGGAGGGCGTGGGCCTGCGCCATGGCCGCACGGCCGGGCCGGGCGCGGTGCGCGCCTATGCCCTGACCCCGGGCGGCCTGGCCCCGGAGCATGTGGAGCGCCCTCCGCTGCCGGGCGAGGACCCCGGCATCACCGGCGTGGGCTACCTTTCGCTGGTGGCCGCGCTGCTGCGCGCCGGGGTGCTGGACGAGTCGGGCCGCTTCGTGGTACCCGCCACGCCCCTGGGGCGGAGGATCGCCTCCGGGCTGTCGCAATCCGGCGGCGAACCGACCCTGGCGCTTCCGGGCGGCCCGGCGGGGCAGTTCGCCCTGCCCGCCTCGGACGTGGAGGAGCTGGTGAAGGTCAAGGCGGCCTTCAACCTGGCGCTCTCCCGGCTGCTGGCCGAGGCCGGGCTGGCGCCCGAGGCGCTCACAAGCGTTTGCCTTGCCGGGGCCATGGGCGAGCACACGGACCCGGCGGACCTTGTCGACCTGGGCTTTCTGCCAGGAATCCTGGCCGGGCGGGTGCGCCGGGCGGGCAACACCTCCCTGGCCGGGGCAAGCCTGCTGCTGACCGATCCGGCGGCCTGGGACTGGGTGCTCCGCCTGCCCGGGAAATGCCGGGCCCTGGACCTCGCCGCCGATCCCGGCTTCGGGTCCCTCTACGTGCAAAGGATGGTGCTGCGCCATGTCTCCTGAACTGCTCTTCCCCCGTCCCGGGAGCGAATTCCTGGCGCTGCTGGCCGCCCTGCCCAAATTCCTGGACGCGGCCATGCCCCTGCGCCAGCAGCACCGCCGCGAGCTGCCGCGCGACATCCGCGAGCTCTCGCACCTGCTGACCGACGAGCGCGGCGACCTTCGCCGCGACTACCTGGCCGACCCGGCGGCGCTCTCGGCCTACATGCGCTACTTTTTGCCCTGGAACATCTATCGGCTGGGGGTGCTGTTCACCGGCCTGGCGCTCGATCCCGGCGGGGACGACCCCGGGGCCGGGGCCACGGTCATCGACCTGGGGACGGGGCCGCTCACCGCGCCCCTGGCCCTGTGGATGGCCCGTCCGCGCCTGCGCCGCCGCGCGCTCAACTTCGTCTGCGTGGACCGCGCGCCCAAGCCCATGCGCCTGGGCCTGGACGCCCTGAAGCTTATGGCCGAGGCCAAGGGCCAGGGCCTGCCGCCCTGGAAGGTCACGCTGGTGAAGTCGCCCCTGGACGCCCGCCTGCGCGAGAAGGCCGACCTGCTCATCATGGCCAACGCCCTGAACGAGGTGCTGCACCGGGGCGAGGGCAGCGACCTGCTGGAGGACGCCGGGGCCCTGGCCGGGCACCTGTCCTCCATGCTCACGCCCACGGGCCAGTTGCTGGTGGTGGAGCCCGGCGTGCGGCCCTCCTCCCACCTGCTGGCGGCGCTGCGGCGCGGGCTGCTGCACCAGGGGCTGAACCCCCTGGCCCCCTGCCCGCACACCGGCCCCTGCCCCATGAGCGGGCGCGGCTACACGGCCTGGTGCCACTTCAATTTCGAGTCCGACTCCGCCCCGGCGTGGCTCAAGAAGCTCTCCGAGCTGGCCAAGCTGCCCAAGGACAACGTGAGCCTGAGCTTCCTGCACTTCTCCCGCAAGGGCCGCAAGCTGGAGGCCGCGCCCGGCAGGAGCCTTGTGCGCGCGGTGTCCGGCCCGCTGGAGCTTCCCAACCCCGATGGCTCCCGCCGCTACGGGCAGTACGCCTGCTCCGAGCGCGGGCTGACCCTGCTCTCCCTGCCGCGCAGGCACCTGGTGCCCCTGCCCGGCACGCTGCTGGAGGCCGCCTGGCCGGAGCTGGCGGACAAGGACGCCAAGAGCGGGGCCATGGTGCTGCCCCTGGGCGACATGATCCGGCCCACGCCCCACGGCCCGGAGTTCCAGCCCGAACCGGAACTGGAGCCCAAGCCCGTGAAGGAGGCGAAGCCTCCGAGGCTGCCCTCGGAGCGGCCGCTGGAGCGCGTGAAGAAGCCTCGTCCCAAGGCCGGGGCCGCCAGGAAGCCCGCCCCCGCACGGCCCGCGGGCGCGCCGGACGACAGGCCTGCGGGCAAGCCGGAGGGCAGGTCTTCCGGCAAACAGCCCGGCAAGCAGCCTAGCAAGCAGGCGGGCAAGCCCGCTGGCAAACCGGCGGACGCGGGCCCCGACATGCAGGCTTCCACGCTCGAGAGCGAGCTTGAGGCCCTGCGCGAAGCCTCGAAGGCGGAAAGAAGGCCCCACGGTTCCATGCCCGGGAGCCCCATGCCCGGCGGCCATATGCCAGGAGGCAAGACCGGACCCAAGCCCAAGGCCAAGAAGTCCGGCAAGCCCGGCGCCGGGCGCAAGGGCAAGTCCCGGGCCGAGCGCAAGGGCGAATCCGCCCCGGCCAAGCCCGGCAAGCCCGCGGCCAAGAAACCCGGCAAGAACGCCACCCGCAAGAAGGACGGCACGGGCCGTGCGGATCGTTGACCTCGGCCTGACCCCGTACACGCAGGCCGAGGCGCTCCAGGTGGCCACCCTGGCCGAGGTGCTGGCCGGGGCCGAGGAGACGCTCTACCTCGTGGAGCACCCCAAGGTCATCACCCTGGGCCGCCAGGGCGGGGGCGAGAACCTGCACGTGGGCGCGGAGCACCTGGCCAGCCAGGGCATCGAGCTGGCCCAGACCGCGCGCGGCGGCAACATCACCTGCCATTTTCCAGGCCAGCTGGTGGCCTACCCCATCTTCCGGGTGGAGAAGCGCAAGGGCGGCATCCGTATGTTTTTCGCGGACATGGAGGAGGCGGTGATCCGCACCTGCGCGCACTTCGGCGTGGGAACCATGCGCCGCGAGGGCTTCCCCGGCGTGTGGACCAGCACCAAAAAAATCTGCTCCATGGGCATCGGCGTGCGCCGGGGCATCACCTACCACGGCCTGGCGCTCAACGTGGGGCCGGACGTGAGCCTGTTCGGGCTCATCACGCTGTGCGGCATCGCCGGGGCACTGCCCACCTCGCTCAGCCTGGAGGCCGGGCGCGAAATCGACATGAAGGAAGTGAAGGATGTCCTCGCCAGAGAGTTCCGCGCCTGCTTTGCGCATCCCGCCGTGGCTTAGGGTCAAGCTGCCCCAGGACAAGGGGTTCGGCTGCACCCGCCACCTGCTCAAGGATTTGAAGCTCAACACCGTGTGCCAGAGCGCGCGCTGCCCCAACACCTGGGAATGCTTCTCCAAGTCCGTGGCCACCTTTCTCATCCTGGGCCGGGAGTGCACGCGCAACTGCGCCTTCTGCAACATCAACCCAGGCCCGCCGCAGGCCGTGGACCCCGGCGAGCCCGAGCGCCTGGCCGAGGCCAGCGCCCGCCTGGGCCTCAGGCACGTGGTCATCACCAGCGTCACGCGCGACGACCTGCCCGACGGCGGCGCCGCGCACTTCGCGGCCAGCATCCGGGCCGTGCGGGCGCGCCTGCCGGAGTGCACCGTGGAGGTGCTCATCCCGGACTTCCGGGGCGACGAGGCGGCGCTCATGACCGTGCTGGAGGCCCGGCCCGAAGTGCTCAACCACAACGTGGAGACCGCCCCGCGCCTGTACCCGGCCATCCGCCCCCAGGCGGACTACGCCCAGAGCCTGGAGCTTTTGCGCCGCGTGGCCTTGCATCCGTCAAAGATCCCGGGCAAGAGCGGGCTCATGGCCGGCCTGGGCGAGACGGACGAGGAACTGCGCCAGACCATCCGCGACCTGGCCGAGGCCGGGTGCTCCATGATCACCGTGGGCCAGTACATGCGGCCCTCGCGCCAGCACCCGCCCGTGCAGCGCTACCTGCCGCCGGAGCAGTTCGACGCCCTGGCGGAGTTCGGGCGCTCCCTGGGCGTGGCCAAGATGTTCTGCGCGCCCCTGGTGCGCAGCAGCTACCACGCCGCCGAGCTGGCCGGAAAATCCTGCGGGTAGCCCCGGATTCCGCCCGGCCCCCTGGACTTTCTTTGCGCCAAGGCATAGGGCGTGGGAAATGTGTGAAAAAGGCGGAACTCGGCGCACACCCATCCCTCAGCAGCCCCGGAGGACACCGTGAGCAAAACCTGGAAAGGCCTTCTTCCCGTCCTGGCGGCCCTGGCCGTGTGGCTCCTGCCCACGCCGCAGGGCCTGGAGCCCTACGCCTGGCAGTATTTCGCCATCTTCGTGGGCGTTGTTGTGGCCCTCATCCTGGAGCCCATCCCCGCCGCGGCGGTGGGACTGGTGGGCGTGGTGCTCTGCGCCTCGCTGATGCTGGTGCCCGCGCCGGAGCCGCCGAAGCCGCCCGCGCCCAAGGCCGACGCGGCCAAGCCTGCGGATGCCCCCAAGCCGCCCGACGGCGTGAAGGCCGAGGCCCCCAAGACAGATGCGGCTAAGCCCGCACCCCCGGCCAAGCCCGAGCCCGCCAAGGCCGCCGCGCCTGCGCCCGAAAAGAAGGAAGAGAAGAAGGATGCGGCCAAGCCCGCCGCCCCTGCCGCAACGCCTGCCGATGCCAAGCCCTCCGACGCCAAGCCCGCTGCCTCCGCCGATGCCAAACCGGCAGACGCAAAGCCTGCGGACGCCAAGCCCGCGCCCAAGAAGCCCAAGCCCGCCGACGAGATCAAGTGGCTGCTGTCCGGCTTCTCCGACGGCACGGTGTGGCTGATCTTCGTGGCCTTCATGTTCGCCCTGGGCTACGAGAAGACCGGCCTGGGCAAGCGCATCTCGCTGGGGCTCATCAAGGCCCTGGGCAAGCGCACCCTTGGCCTGGGCTACGCCGTGGCCCTGGCCGACCTGGCCCTGGCCCCGTTCATGCCCTCCAACACCGCGCGCAGCGGCGGCACCATCTTCCCCATCATCAAGAACATCCCGGCGCTGTATGGCTCCACGCCGGAGAACGAGCCGCGCAAGATCGGCGGCTACCTGATGTGGACGGCCCTGGCCACCACCTGCGTCACCAGCTCCATGTTCCTCACCGGGTTGGCCCCGAACCTGCTGGCGCTTTCGCTGGTGGAAAAGACCATCAACATCAAGTTCACCTGGGGCGAGTGGTTCACCTCCTTCGCTCCCGTGGGCATTCTGCTCTTCCTGGCCGTGCCCTGGCTCACCTACGTGCTCTACCCGCCCACGCAGAAGGTCAGCGAGGACGCGCCCAAGTGGGCCGCCGAGGAGCTGACCAAGCTGGGGCCCATTACCGGGCGCGAGCTGACCATGGCGGGCCTGGCGGTGCTGGCGCTTCTGGGCTGGATTTTCGCCGGGGACTACCTGAACGCCACCCTTGTGGCGCTGATTGCCCTCACGCTCATGGTGCTCACCGGGGTCATCAGCTGGGACGACCTGCTAGGCCACAAGCAGGCCTGGAACGTGCTGTTCTGGTTCGCCACCCTCGTCACCCTGGCCGACGGCCTGGCGCGGGTGGGCTTCCTGAAGTGGTTCGCCACCACCAGCGCGGCGGCCATGGCCGGGTACTCGCCCACCATGATCGTCATGCTGCTGCTGATCCTGTTCTTTGTGGTGCACTACCTCTTCGCCAGCCTGACGGCGCACGTGACGGCGCTCTTGCCCGTGTTCCTCACCACGGCCTCGGCCATCCCGGGGGTGAACATGCGCATGCTGGCCATGCTGCTGTGCCTGAGCCTGGGCCTCATGGGCATCATCACGCCGTACGCCACGGGCCCCAGCCCCATCTACTACGGAAGCGGCTACGTGGGCCGGAAGGACTTCTGGCTCCAGGGCTTCCTGTTCGGGGCCATCTTCCTGGCCGCGCTGGTGCTCATCGGGGTGCCGTACCTGCAGAGCATGGGTGGGTAGGATTAGGATTGATTGGATGAAACAAAGCCCCCCGTGCCGGAAGGTACGGGGGGCTTCGTCTGCCGTCCATCCATCATCACTTATTCGCCAATCGCCGAAGTGGCCCGCTGTAATCGTTAACAAGTGACTTTAGTGGATCAAGACCATGAAAAAACACCTTCGAGTCATACCCTCTTTCAGGAGTCAACCCAGCAGCTTTACGGACAATTTCAATATCTTTATGGTAAACTGTCCTAGTCCAACCGGGAAACCCAATTGTAGCAAGCTTGGTTGTGATTGTATTTCTCCTAAACCCAAAAAATGATCTTTGTTCTTCGACTCTCACAACATCAATATAATTACCCTTTGGACTTTCAAGTGAAACTGAAAACCTTGCCAGAATACGCTTTAATTCATTGAATGTCACCTGATACTGTCGCTTATCACTTTTACGTGTACTTCTTCTCAAGAATTCAGCAATAATTCTAACTTCTAGGTCATCGCCATCCTTAACATGATAACGATGCATAATGGTACGCAATCTATTATCAGCTATAAGAACCATCAATTTCTCAAACTCACGCTGACCAACACTTGGTACTTGGTTAATTAAGTACAAATAGTACAGACAACAAAGCAATGTGACCTGCCCCCAAAAGTTGTACCACTTATTGTGTTAGTCCATGTTCCCCTCTT
>CAZCYB010000038.1:0-29754 GCA_964502805.1 uncultured Desulfocurvus sp. | reverse complement strand
CCGCCATCCTGCGGGGTCTCAAGGAGAAGTACGAGGTCCACCATGGAATCCGTATCCGGGACGCTGCCCTGATCGCCGCGGCGCGGCTGTCGGCGCGCTACATCACCGACCGCCACCTGCCGGACAAGGCCATCGACCTCATCGACGAGGCCGCGGCCATGATCCGCACGGACATCGACAGCCTGCCCACGGAGCTGGACGAGACCAACCGCCGCGTGCTGCAGCTCGAAATCGAGCGCGAAGCGCTGCGGCGCGAGACCGACGCCGCCAGCCGCGACCGGCTGGAGAAGCTGGAGGAGGAGCTGGGCGGGCTGAAGGAGAAGCAGGCCGGGCTTCTGGGCCAGTGGGAGCGCGAGAAGGGCGCCATCGAGGGCGTGCGGCGAATCAAGGCCGACATCGAGCAGACCCGCCTGGACATCGAGGAGGCCGAGCGCAGGCTGGACTACAACCGCGCCGCGGAGCTGCGCTACGGCAAGCTGAACGGCCTGGAGAAGCAGCTGGCCGATAGCGCGCCGGGCGAAGGAGCAGAGGAAGGCGAAGGCGGCCCGCGCCTGCTCAAGGAGGAGGTGGGCCCGGACGACGTGGCGGCCATCATCTCCCGCTGGACGGGCATACCCGTCACCCGCCTGCTGGAGGGTGAGCGCGAGAAGCTTTTGCGCCTGCCGGAGCTGCTGCACCAGCGCGTGGTGGGCCAGGACGAGGGCGTGCAGGCCGTGGCCGACGCGGTTTTGCGCGCCCGCGCGGGCCTGAAGGACCCCCGCAGGCCCATCGGCAGCTTCCTGTTCCTGGGGCCCACGGGCGTGGGCAAGACCGAATTGTGCAAGACCCTGGCCGAGGCGCTGTTCGACACCGAGGAGAACATGGTGCGCCTGGACATGAGCGAGTACATGGAGAAGCACGCCGTGGCGCGGCTCATCGGCGCGCCTCCGGGCTACATCGGCTACGACGAGGGCGGCCAGCTCACCGAGGCCGTGCGCCGCAAGCCCTACGCCGTGGTGCTGTTCGACGAGGTGGAGAAGGCCCACCCGGACGTGTTCAACGCCCTGCTGCAAATCCTGGACGACGGGCGGCTCACGGACAGCCACGGGCGCACCGTGGACTTCAAGAACACCATCCTCATCATGACCTCGAACATCGGCTCGCAGTTCATGCTGGCGGGCATCCGGCCCGACGGGACCTTTGGCCCCGGGGTGGAGGACCAGGTGCTGGAGGCCCTGCGCGGGCACTTCCGGCCCGAGTTTTTGAACCGCGTGGACGAGACCGTGCTGTTCAAGCCGCTGCAGCAAGCCCAGCTCATGGCCATCATCGAGCTCTTGGCGGGCAGCCTGCGGCAGCGCCTGGCGGACCGCAAGATGGACCTGACCATCACCGACGCGGCCAAGGCCTTCATGGCCCAGGCGGCCTACGACCCCATCTACGGCGCGCGGCCCCTGCGCCGCTACCTGCAGACGCACCTGGAAACCCGGCTGGCGCGGGAGATCATCTCCGGCCGCATTGCCGAGGGCGCGGATGTGGTGGTGGACGTGCGGGACGGGAAGATCGTGTTCGGCGTCACGGACGAGGACGGGAACGTCACCTACGACGCCGAGGTCACGGAAGTGGCGAAGGTGGACGGGGGCGGAAGGGTGCAGTAGCGCCAAAATCCAGAGGAACAAGAGAGGGGCTTCGGCCCCTCTTTTTCGTTCCGCGCTCGGTGAAGTCCGTACCGAGCAACGAGGCGGGCGGTCCTCTGCTGGCCACGACCCAACAATTTTGTGGGAAACTGGCGTAGCGACCACTCTTTCACTGGCCCTGCGTGAAAAAAGCACATAAAATGATAGTCAAATGCCCCCCGCACGCCAAACGCGCTTTCACTGGACAGCGCCTATGCCGGGCGGCAGTCCGTGCGGCACCCTCACCGCAGGAACGTTGAACCGCAGGACAGAGAGCACATGCGCCCAGACCGCACACAGATGATCCGCGCCCTGTTCGACGACTACATCACCATGTACGCCGGGCGAGACGACAGACTCACCGGGCGCTTCAGCGAAAACTTCAGCGGCTGCACCGGCGGCGGCGACTTTCTGGTCAAGGACCGGGCCTGGTGGGTCGATATCACCCGGCAGGACTTCGCCCAGGTGCCCAACCCCCTGCGCATCGAGCTGCTGGACCTCTCCCTACAGGACTTGAGCGAGGACGTGGTCGTCACCACCGGCTTCTTCCACATCCACCTGCCCATCCCCGACCACATCCTGTCCAGCGAGACCGCGCGGCTGGTGCTCATCTTCCGCAACGAGGGGACACCTGGGGCCGAGGACTGGAAGATCGTGAGCAGCACCATCTCCATCCCCTACCATCTGGTGCGTGACGGCGAAGTGTACCCGCTGGAGGGCCTGCAGGAACGCAACCGGGAGCTGGAAGCACTGGTGGAGGAGCGCACCCGCGCGCTGGAGGAAACCAACGCCAAGCTGGAGGCAATGAGCAACACCGATGCGCTGACGGAAATCGCCAACCGCCGCAGCTTCGACAAGACCCTGGCGCAGGAGTGGAACCGCGCGCAGCGCGTGGGCTCCGCCCTGTCGCTGATCCTGCTGGACGTGGACCACTTCAAGCATTTCAATGACCGCTACGGACACCAGGCGGGCGACGAATGCCTCAGGGCCCTGGCCAGCGCCCTGACGAAGGCAGAACGGCGTGCAGGCAGGCTGGTGGCACGCTACGGCGGCGAGGAATTCGTAGTGCTGCTGCCCGGGGTGGACGACGTGGAAGCCATGGACACCGCCCGCCGCATCCAGAAAGAGGTGTGGGCGCTGGAGCTGCCCCACGCCGAGTCCGACGCGGGCATCGTCACGGTGAGCCTGGGCGTCTCCAGCACCGTCCCCACAAGGCAGAGCTCGGCTGGGGAACTGGTCCGCCAGGCCGACCGGGCGCTCTACCAGGCCAAGCACAAGGGTCGCAACTGCATCCAGACATACGCGGGCTGAGCTGAGCAGGCGTTGGCCTTCGCCGATCCGCATTGACTCCCCCAATCCCAGGCATTACCTGACGTGAAGTGGGACGCTCGGCGTCCCCTCTTTTCCACCGCCCCCACCTGGAGTCCCCTTGGCCGTCATGCTCTCGCCTGAAAACCTCGAATCCTACGCCGAGGTCCTGCTCTGGGCCCTGCGCACCAGCCGCGCCGTGCCCTTCAAGAACGGCGACCTGGTGCTGCTGCGCTACGACGTGGACGCCGTGCCCCTGGCCGAGGCGGTGTACGCCGCGCTCATGGACGCGCGCCTGCACCCCCTGCCCCTGGCCCTGCCCACGGCCTTCATGCAGGCCGAGCACTTCGGCAACTCCAGCTTCGGCCAGCTCACCTTCGCCCAGCCGGGCCTGGACGAGCTGCACAAGGCCACCGCCGGTGTCATCACCATCCTGGCGCCGGACGACCTGACCCACCTCTCCCGCATCGACCCCCGCAGCATCGCCCAGGGCGAGCTGGCGGAGATGCAGGCCATGGGCGTGCTGGACCGCCGCCGCCGCGCCGGGCTGCTCGGCTCCACCGTGTGCCTGTACCCCACCGAAGCCCTGGCAGGGGCCAGCGGCATGCCGCTTGCGGAGTACGCCGAGCGCCTGGCCCGGGCCTGCCTGCTGTTCACCCCCGACCCCGTGGCCGAGTGGAAGCGCACCCGCGCCGAAATCGCCGAAATCTGCAAGTGGCTGGACGGCATGAAGATCTCGCGCATCCGCGTGGAGGGCGAGGACCTGGACCTGACCCTCTCGCCCGGCGACAAGCGCAGGTTCGTGGGCGTCTCGGGCCGGAACATCCCGGGCTACGAGATCTACCTGGCGCCGGACTGGCGCACCGTGGAGGGCGTGTACCGCGCGGACCAGCCCAGCCTGTACTGGGGCAGGCTGGTCATGGACGTGCGCCTGGAGTTCCGCCAGGGCATCGCCGTGGACGCCACCGCCGGGCGCGGCGGGCAGTTTTTGGCCGGGCGGCTGTACAGCGACGGCGGGGCCCGGCGCGTGGGCGAGTTCTCGCTGACCGACAGGCGCTTCTCCAAGGTGGAGCGCTTCATGGCCCACACCCTGCTGGACGAGAACCTGGGCGGGGAGTACGGCAACTGCCACATCGCCCTGGGCGGGGCGTCCGCCGCCAGCTTTTCCGGCCCGCCGCAGGAGCTCACCCCCCAGCGCGAGGCCGAGCTGGGCTTCAACAACTCGGCCATGCACTGGGACCTGGTGAACACCGGGCCCAAGCGCGTCACGGCCACCCTGCCCGGCGGGATGGCCCGGGCCATCTACGAGGACGGCCTGTTCCTGGTTTGACGCCCTCCCCCGCCCATCCGGCCCCGCCCATCCGGCCCGGCCCTTCCCGTTCGACCCATTCGGCACGGCCCACTCGACAGGGTGCGCAAACTTTTTCACTCTTTCCCCGCCAAACCCCGGCCACGGCCTGTTGACAGCGCCGCAGACGTGCTTACCAATTTCACTGAACGCGACGCCGGACGCCTCCACGAGAGCTGTCCGGCGTCGGTGTGTGAGCGAGCAAGCCCGACGCGAAAAGACCAGACGACGAAGGACGTGACCCGAATGCCTGAGAAAGAACAGAACCAGGCCCAGCCGGACGAGGTCCAGGCGCCCAAGGTGGACCTCTCCGAGGAGGAGCTGGCCGCCCTGTGCAAGGCCCACGTGTGCGCCAAGTGCGCGGTGATGGCCGAGGCCGAGGACATCAAGCTGCGCGCCCTGGCGGACAACGAGAACTTCAAGCGCCGCATCCAGCGCGAAACCGAGGAAGTGCGCAAGTACGCCACAGAGAGCGTGCTGTCCGACCTCTTGCCCGTGCTGGACAACCTGGCCCTGGCCATCGAGCACGCCGGGAGCGACCCGGCCTGCAGGAACCTGGTCATGGGCGTGGACATGACCCGCAAGATCTTCCTCGACACCCTGAAGAAGCACGGCCTGGAGTGCGTGGGCTCCTGCGGCGAGGCCTTCGACCCGGCCATGCACGAGGCCATCGGCACCGTGTGCGAAGAGGGCCAGACCGAGGGCTGCGTGGCCAAGGTCAGCCAGAGCGGCTACGTGCTCAGGGGCAGGGTCATCCGCCCGGCCAAGGTGCTGGTGAACAAGCTGCCGGAGGCCTAGCGCCTCCATCCCGCCGACATCGCACCGGTCGGCCTTTACAACGGCGAAAGCGGACTTAACTCAAGCCTCAACCAACGAACATCATTCCTCACCCGGAGGTTTTCATTTATGGGCAAGATCATCGGCATCGACCTGGGCACCACCAACTCCTGCGTGTACGTCATGGAGGGCAAGGACCCCAAATGCATCACCAGCCCCGAGGGCGGGCGCACCACGCCGTCCATCGTGGCCTTCACGGACAAGGAGCGCCTCATCGGCGAGATCGCCAAGCGCCAGTCCGTGACCAACCCCGAGAAGACCATCTTCGCCATCAAGCGCCTCATGGGCCGCCAGTACGACAGCCCCGAGGTCAAGAAGTGGCGCGAGCACTGCCCCTACAAGATCGTGGCCGGCAAGAACGGCGACGCCTGGGTGGAGATCGCGGGCAAAAAGTACAGCCCGCCCGAAGTCTCCGCCTTCATCCTGCAGAAGCTGAAGAAGGACGCCGAGACCTACCTGGGCGAGCCCGTCACCGAGGCCGTCATCACCGTGCCCGCCTACTTCAACGACTCCCAGCGCCAGGCCACCAAGGACGCTGGCAAGATCGCGGGCCTTGAGGTCAAGCGCATCATCAACGAGCCCACCGCGGCCAGCCTGGCCTACGGCATGGACCGCAAGAAGAACGAGAAGATCGCCGTGTTCGACCTGGGCGGCGGCACCTTCGACATCTCCATCCTCGAGGTGGGCGACAACGTCGTGGAAGTGCGCGCCACCAACGGCGACACCTTCCTGGGCGGCGAGGACTTCGACCAGAAGGTCATCCAGTTCCTGGTGGAGGAGTTCAAGCGCGACAACGGCATCGACCTGGCCAAGGACCGCATGGCCCTGCAGCGCCTGAAGGAAGCCGCCGAGAAGGCCAAGCAGGAGCTCTCCACCACCATGGAGACCGAGATCAACCTGCCCTTCATCACCGCCGACCAGAACGGCCCCAAGCACCTCATGATCAAGCTCTCCCGCGCCAAGCTGGAGCAGCTGGTCATGGACCTGGTGGAGCGTACCATCGCCCCCTGCAAGAAGGCCCTGGCCGATGCCGGGCTCACCGCCAAGGACATCGACGAGGTGGTGCTGGTGGGCGGCATGACCCGCATGCCCCTGGTGCAGCAGAAGGTGGGCGAGTTCTTCGGCAAGGAGCCCAACCGCTCCGTGAACCCCGACGAGGTCGTGTCCATGGGCGCGGCCATCCAGGGCGGCATCCTGGCGGGCGACGTGAAGGACGTGCTCCTGCTCGACGTGACCCCGCTCTCCCTGGGCATCGAGACCATGGGCAGCGTGTTCACCAAGCTCATCGAGCGCAACACCACCATTCCCACCCGCAAGAGCCAGGTGTTCACCACCGCGGCGGACAACCAGCCCTCGGTGTCCATCCACGTGCTCCAGGGCGAGCGCCCCATGGCCAGCGACAACATGACCCTGGGCCGCTTCGAACTCACGGGCATCCTGCCCTCGCCGCGCGGCGTGCCGCAGATCGAGGTCACCTTCGACATCGACGCCAACGGCATCGTCAACGTCTCGGCCAAGGACACCGGCACCGGCAAGGAGCAGTCCATCCGCATCACCGCCTCCAGCGGCCTGTCCGAGACGGACATCGACCGCATGGTCAAGGACGCCGAGGCCCACGCCGAGGAGGACAAGAAGAAGCAGGCCTTGATCGAGGCCCGCAACCAGGCCGACGGGCTGGTCTACTCCACCGAGAAGAGCCTGCGCGAGATCGGCGACAAGGTCGACCCCGTGGTCAAGGGCGACATCGAGACCAAGATCGAGGCCACCAAGAAGGCCCTGGAGGGCGACGACGCCGAGGCCATCAAGGCCGCCTCGGACGAGCTGGCCCAGGCCTCGCACAAGCTGGCCGAGCAGCTCTACGCCCAGAAGCAGCAGGCTGAGGGCGCCGCTGGCGGCGGCTGCGGCGCGGGCGGACCCTGCGGTGGCCAGGGCGGCGGCCAGCCCGGGCAGGGCGGAGCCAAGCCCCACGACGACAACGTGGTGGACGCCGACTACACCGAGGTCAAATAGCCGCTCGAAACCGCTGCGCTTGCCTTGCGGGGCAAGAGCCTGTAAACTTGTCCCGGCCTGCGGAATCTCCGTGGGCCGGGATTTTTTTCGGCCCCAGGCCGGGAGGCACACCATGCAGCGCAGGCACCAGCGCATTTGCCCCAATGGCACCCAGACCACGCCCCGCACGCGTCGGACCCCGGCCCTGCTCCGCTGGGCCGCCCTGGCCGCCTGCGGCTGCGCCGCCTTCCTGCTGCTGGGCTGCGCCGACCTGGCCCTGCCCCTGCCCGAACCCACCCCCGCCGAGCCGGAGAAGCCGCTCATCCAGCCCACCCCGGAGCTGGCCGCCGAGGCCGACCAGGCCTTCAGCGCGCGCAACATGCCCCTGGCCGAGCTGCTCTACTCCCGCCTGCTGGAGCGCGAGGACCTGGACCGCGCCGGAAAGCTCATGGCCCTGGACCGCATCGCCCAGACGGCCTTTGCCAACCGCCACTACTACCAGGCCAAGCAGGCGCTGGACCGGCAGGCCAGCCTGGACAACGGCGTGCTGGCCCTGTGGCCCTGGCACGAGATCTACATCAAGACCCTGGGCGCCCTGGACCGGCCCGACCTTGTGGACAACCACCAGGCCTGGCTGGCGGCGCACACCGAGCTGCCCTACCCCGTGCGTGCGCGGGGGGCCATGGCCTTCTCCGAGATCTACGGGCGCGGCGGGGACTTCGTGCGCGCGGTGAACGTACTGGCCCGGACCCACAAGCAGGCCCCGGACCGCGCGGCCAAGGCCGCCTTCGAGGCCGAGTACGCCCAGGCCCTGCGCGAGCTGCCCGAGCAGCAGATACTGGGCCTGGCGCGGCTCATCGGCAGCGCGGGCGAGGGCGCGTTCCCGCACACGCTCATCCGGCGCGAGGCCGCCCGGCGCCAGGGCCCGGCCCTGCGCTCCGACCTGCGCCCCGGGGCCCCCCGCCCGGAGCTGGCCCCGGTCGAGGTCGCGAACGCAGCTGCCTTTTCCGGTTCCCTGCTGGCCCAGGCCCAGGCCAAGGCCACCCGCTCCGACCAGCCGGGCCTGCTCCCGGCGGCCAATCCCAATGCCCCGGTGCGCCTGGCCCTGGCCCTGCCCCTTTCGGGCCGCTTCGCGCCCACGGGCTGGAAGGTGCTGCGCGGCGCCGCCGCTGCCCAGGCCCGGCTGGAGGCCCAGGGCCGCAAGGTGGAGATCAAAACCGTGAACACCGAGGCGGCGGACTGGCGCGACCAGCTCTCCGCCCTGCCCCCGGACTTCCGCATCCTGGGCGGGCCCCTGCAGGTGGAAAACTTCAAGGCCCTGGAGGCCGCGGGCGTCACCGCGCAGCGCGCCGTGTTCGCCTTCGTGCCCGATCTCGGCGGCGGCCAGGTCGCTGGACTGAGCGCCGGCCAGCAGGAAGGGAAGACCGCCTGGCGCTTCTTCACCAGCCCCCGCGACCAGGTGCGCGCGCTCATCGACATCACCGTGGACAAGGTGGGCATACGTTCGGTGGCCGTGCTGGCCCCCAGGAACCGCTACGGCCAGCGCATGGCCGAGATCTTCACCGCCGAGGCCAAGGCCAAGGGCCTGCGCGTCGCCTCCAGCGGCACCTACCCGCCGGACGACCACCCGCGCTGGAAGCAGAGCGTGGCCGCCCTGCTCAAGGTGCCCGAGGGCTTCCGGGGCAACAAGAACATCCCCCTGCCCATGCCGGACTTCGGCGCGGTGTTCGTGCCCGAGGACTGGGCCAACGCCGAGATGCTCGTGTCCAACTTCCACTTCTACGAGGGCGAGCACCTGCTCTTCCTGGGGCCGGAGCTGTGGAGCGTGGCCCTGGACAACGCCCACGAGGTGGACGACACCTATTTCCAGCAGGCCGTGTGCCCCGGCGCCTGGTGGCCGGAATCGGCCGGGGCCAAGGCCCTGCAGGCCGCCCTGGACAGGCTGCCCGCGCAGTCCGTGCCCGGCTCGGCGGCCTCGCAGCAGCTCACCGGCCCGGCGGACTTCTGGGTGGGCCTGGGGCACGACTTCGTGCAGCTGGCCGCGCGCCTGAACCTGGCCGAAGCCCCCGGCCAGCTGGATCCCGCCCAGGTCAACGCGCAGCTGGCCGAGCTCTCCCGCCGGGGGGACCTGCCCCTGAGCCTGGCGCCCATGGCCTGGGACGCCGAGGGCCGCGCCAGCCAGACGCTGTACCTGTTCGCCCCCCGCAAGGAGGGCAAGGCCCTGGTGGACGCCGCCGAACTGCGCTCCTCCTTCACCAAGGCCAAGGAGCGCCGGGAGCGGCGCATCGTCACCTCCAAGGAAGTCCGCAAGGCCAAGGAAGCGGCCAAGCAGTAGCATACACGGGCGCGGACCACCGCGTCCTCAAGGAGCCCCACGCATGAAGATCAGCCCCCAGGAGGTGGCCAAGGTGGCCAAGCTGGCCCGCCTTGAGCTCACCGACGAGAAGATCGCGCAGTATTCCGCCCAGCTGGACGACATCCTGGGCTACATGGACAAGCTCGCCGAACTGGACACCGCCAGCGTGGAGCCCATGTACACCCCCGTGGACCACACCACCGTGCTGCGCGAGGACGAGGTGAAGAAGCTCGTCCCCCGCGAGGACATCCTGAAGAACGCCCCCGAGACCGACGGGGCCTTCTTCATCGTGCCCCGCATTGTTTAGGCCGCGCATCGTCTAGGCCACCGCAATCACAGAACAACGAGACGGAACCCCACATGTCCGACCTGACCCTTTTGACCCTCTCCGAGGTCCGCGCCAAGCTCGCGGACAAGTCCCTCTCCGCCAGCGAGGTGACCCGGGCCGCCCTGGACCGCGTCGCCGCCACCGAGCCCAGGATCAAGGCCCTGCTCTCCGTGCAGGCCGAGGAGGCGCTGGCCCAGGCCAAGGCCCTGGACGCCGCCGGGCCCGACCCGTCCAAGCCGCTGTGGGGCGTGCCCCTGGTGATGAAGGACGTGCTGGCCACCAAGGGCGTGCCCACCACCTGCGGCTCCCGGATGCTGGAGAACTTCCGCCCGGTGTACGACGCCACCGCCGTGGCGCGCCTGAAGGACGCCGGGGCCGTGCTCATCGGCAAGGCCAACATGGACGAGTTCGCCATGGGCTCCACCACGGAGAACTCGGCCTACCACCCCACCCGGAACCCCTGGGACACCGCCCGCGTGCCCGGCGGATCCTCCGGCGGCTCCGGCGCCACGGTGGCCGCGCGGCAGTGCTACGCCTCCCTCGGCACGGACACCGGCGGCTCCATCCGCCTGCCCGCCAGCTTCTGCGGCATAGTGGGCTTGAAGCCCACCTACGGCCGCGTGTCGCGCTTCGGCATGGTGGCCTACGGCTCCTCCCTGGACCAGATAGGCCCCATGGCGCGCACGGTGGAGGACACCGCCCGCGTGCTCCAGGTCATCGCCGGGCACGACGAGCGCGACTCCACCAGCGTGAACGCCCCGGTGCCGGACTACGTGGGCGCCCTGGCCGAGCGCACGGACCTCAAGGGCCTGACCATCGGCCTGCCCGAGGAGTATTGGCAGGAGGGCCTCTCGCCCGAGGTGGCCGAGGCCTGCCAGGCCGCCGTGAAGCAGGCCGAGGCGCTGGGCGCCAGGACCGTGCCCGTGCGCCTGAAGCTCTCGCAGTACGCCATCGCCACGTACTACATCATCGCCGTGGCCGAGGCGAGCTCCAACCTGGCGCGCTTCGACGGCGTGCGCTACGGCCACCGCGACAAGAGCGCGGACAGCCTCATGGACATGTACGTGAAAAGCCGCACCCAGGGCTTTGGCGACGAGGTGCAGCGGCGCATCATCCTGGGCACCTACGTGCTCAGCTCCGGCTACTACGACGCCTACTACCGCAAGGCCGCGCAGGTGCGCCGCCTCATCCGCCAGGACTTCGAGGCCGCGCTCACCCAGTGCGACCTCATCGCCGGGCCGGTGTGCCCCACCACGGCCTTCAAGGTGGGCGCCATGACCTCTGACCCGCTGCAGATGTACCTCATGGACATCTTCACCATCAGCACCAACCTGGCCGGGCTGCCGGGCATGAGCCTGCCCGTGGGCCTTGGCCGGGAGAGCGGCATGCCCGTGGGCCTGCAGCTCACTGGGCGGGCCTTCGGCGAGGGCCTCATGCTCCAGGCCGCGCACGTGCTGGAAAAGGCCGTGCCGCCCACGGGCCTGCCGAACCTGTAGCCGGTATACCTGGAGGAGAACCGCCATGCCCGTCACCCTGGTCAGCGTGGTCAAGGGCCGCGACAGCGCGCAAAAGACCGCCCTGCTCGAAGCCGTGCAGGGGGCCATCAGCGCCACGCTGAAGCTGCCCCCACTGGACCGCTACATCCGCCTGGCCGAGCACGGCCCGGACGAGTGGCTGCTGCCCGAGGGCAAGAGCGCGGCCTTCACCCTGGTGGAGATCGCGCTGTTCGAGGGGCGCGAGGCGGAGACCAAGGGCGCTCTGTACCAGGCCATCGTGGAGGCCCTGGAGGGCGTGGGCGTGCCCAGGGCGGACGTGTTCATCCGCCTGGTCGAGCAGCCGCGCGAAAACTTCGGCATCCGCGGCGGCCAGCGCGCCGACCTGCTGGACCTGGGGTACCAGGTGAAGGTGTAGCGCCGCCACGCGACAACGGCAAAGGCCCGGCCCGGAGACATGCTCCAGGCCGGGCCTTTTGTTTGGCTGCGCGGGTGCGCTACTTCAGCGCGTCGCGGAAGCTCGTGGCCACGGCGCGCAGATTGGCGGCCCAGTCCTCGGCCAGGGGGTCGGCCACCACCAGTTTGGCCCCGATGGCCTGGGCGATGGTCTCCGCCGTGCGGCGGCTCATCTGCGGCTGGACGAACACGGCCTTGTACCCCTTGGCCTTGGCCTCGGAGATGATGGCCGCCAGCCTGCGGGGCGAGGGCTCCTTGCCCTCGAACTCGATGGCATGCTGGGTCAGCCCGTAGTCCCGCGCCAGGTAGCCCCAGGCCGGGTGGAACACCAGAAAGCCGCGCTTCTCCGCCGGAATGGCCGCGAACAGGCCGCGCAGCTGGGCGTCCAGGGCGTCCACCTCGCGCAGGAAGGCCGCCAGGTTGGCCTCGTAGGCCTTGGCGTGGGCCGGGTCGGCCTTGGCCAGGGCGGCGGCGATGGTGGCGGCCATGGCCCTGGCCGAGCTGGGGGCCACCCAGACGTGCGGGTCGGCCTCGTCGTGCTCGTCCTTGTGTCCGGGCTTGTGGCCCCGCCCCTTGCCCTCGTGGGCGTGGCCCTGGGGCATGGGCAGCCTGCGCAGGCCCTGGTCCGTGCGCACGAACGCCAGCCTGGGGTTGGCGGCCTTGAGGCGCTGCTCCCAGGCCTCCTCGAACTCCAGCCCGGCGGAGAGATACACGGCGGCGGCGGAGAGCGCGCGCATCTGCGAGGGCTTGGGCTCGTACGTGTGGGCATCGGCCCCGGCGGGCACCAGCACCGTGGTCTGGATGAGCTCCCCGCCGATCTTCTTGGCGAAATACTGCACCGGGGCCACGCCGACAGCGACCTGCATGGGCGCGGCCAGGGCGGCCTGGGCCAGGCCCAGCAGCAGAACGGTCAACACGAATATCTTGCGCATGGCAAACTCTCCCTGAGATGACGGACTGCACCGGAAATGCGCCTTCGCGGCCCGCCCGTCAAGGGCGGCGGGCGCAAAAAAACGGGGAGCCGGCATCCCGGCCCCCCGCGTGGGTGCGTTGAGCGCAACGTTGGCTAGATGTTCGCCAGCACGGCGTCGGCCATGGCCACGCAGCCCACCAGCTTGCAGCCCTCCTCGCGGATGTCGCCGGTGCGGTAGCCCTGGGCCAGGGTCTTCTGCACCGCGCCCTCGATGGCGTCGGCCAGGGGCGTCATGGCGTCGTCCGTGTAGCGCAGCAGCATGGCCACGGAGAGGATCGTCGCCAGCGGGTTGGCCTTGTCCTGGCCCGCGATGTCCGGGGCGGAGCCGTGGATGGGCTCGAACAGGCCGGGGTTGCCCGCGCCCAGGCTGGCCGAGGGCAGCATGCCGATGGACCCGGTGATGACGCTGGCCTCGTCGGAGAGGATGTCGCCGAACAGGTTCTCGGTGACGATGACGTCGAACTGCGAGGGATCGCGCACCAGCTGCATGGCCGCGTTGTCCACGTACATGTGGCTGAGCTCCACGTCCGGGTAGTCCTTGGAGACCTCGATGACCACGTCGCGCCACAGGCGGGAGACGTCGAGCACGTTGGCCTTGTCCACGCTGCACACCTTCTTGCGCCGCTTGCGCGCGGCCTCGAAGCCCACCTTGGCGATGCGGCGCACCTCGTGCTCGGCGTAGATCATGTTGTTGAAGCCCACGCGCTCGCCATCGCGAGTCTCGATGCCCTTGGGCGTGCCGAAGTAGGCCCCGCCGGTGAGCTCGCGCACCACCAGCAGGTCGATGCCCTTGTCCACGATGTCCGCGCGCAGGTAGCAGGCGTGCTTGAGCTCCGGGAACAGGCTGGCGGGGCGCAGGTTGGCGAAGAGCCCCAGCTCCTTGCGGATGCCCAGCAGCCCGCGCTCCGGGCGGATGGCCGGATCTATGGCATCCCACTTCGGGCCGCCCACAGCGCCCAGCAGCACGGCGTCGGAGGCCTTGCACAGGGCCACGGTCTCGTCAGGCAGGGGCACGCCCTTGGCGTCTATGGCCGCACCGCCGATGAGCGCCTCCACGATGTCGAAGCTCTTGCCGAACGTGTTGCCGACCTTGTCCAGCACCCGCAGGGCCTGGGCCACGATCTCCTTGCCGATGCCGTCTCCGGGCATGACGCAGATTTTCATGTCCGCCCCCCCTAGGCCCTGTCCGCCAGGCGCTTCTTGACGTAGGGCACCAGGCCCCCGGCGTCCACAAGCTCCTGCATGGAGGGCGGCACCTTGGCGCAGACGATCTCCGCGCCGGTGGTCTTGTTCTTGATGCGCCCGGCCTCGGTGTCCACCTCCAGCTCGTCGCCGTCGTGGATCTTGTCCGCGTCGTCGCCGACCTCAAGCAGCACCAGGCCCATGTTGAACCCGTTGCGGTAGAAGATGCGCGCGAAGCTCTTGGCCACCACCACGGGCATGCCCGCGCCCAGGATGGCGATGGGGGCGTGCTCGCGGCTGGAGCCGCAGCCGAAGTTCTCGTCGGCCACCAGGATATCGTTCTTCTTGACCCGCTTCACCCAGCCGGGCTCCAGGCCTTCCATGCAGTTGCTCCCCAGGACCTCGGAATCCGTGGTGACCAGGAACCGGGCCGGGATGATGGCGTCGGTGTCGATGTGCGCCCCGACCTTGTGCGCTTTGCCGTTGACCAGCATATTCGTGTCCTCCTTGTTCCGTGCGGCTACAGCTTGGCCGGCCGGCTTACAGCTTGGCGGGATTGATGATCTCGCCGGCGATGGCGCTGGCGGCGGCCACGGCGGGGCTGGCGAGGTAGACTTCGCTCTCCAGGCTGCCCATGCGGCCCCGGAAGTTGCGATTGGTGGTGGCGATGCACTTTTCGCCCCCGGCCAGGATGCCCATGTGCCCGCCCAGGCAGGGTCCGCAGGTGGGCGGGCCCACCACGGCACCGGCGTCCATGAAGATGCTGAACAGGCCCTCGTCCATGGCCTGGCGCCAGATCTTCGGGGTGGCGGGCAGCACGATGAGCCGCACGTTCTTGTGCGCCTTGCGGCCCTTCAGGATGCCCGCGGCCTCGCGCAGGTCCTCGATGCGGCCGTTGGTGCACGAGCCGATGACAGCCTGGTCCACGCGCACGCCCACAACCTCGTCCACGCCCTTCACGTTGTCGGGCAGGTGCGGGCAGGCCACCTGGGGCTGCATGCCGGTGACGGAGAGCGACAGGTCCTGCTCGTACACGGCGCCGGGGTCGGCCTTCAGCGGCTTGTCGCCGGTGCGGCCATGGGCCTTGCAGTAGGCCAGGGTCTTCTCGTCCGCCGGGAACAGTCCGACCTTGCCGCCGGCCTCGATGGCCATGTTGGCCATGGTCATGCGGCCCTCGATGGACAGCGCGTCGATGACCGGGCCGCAGAACTCCAGGGCGCGGTAGAGTGCGCCAGACACGCCGATGCGCCCGATGAGGTGCAGGATGAGGTCCTTGGCGCCCACGTGGGGGCCCAACTCGCCGGTGAACTCCACGCGGATGGTGGGCGGCACCTTGAACCAGGTCTCGCCCAGGGCCATGGCCCCGGCGATGTCCGTCGAGCCCATGCCCGTGGCGAAGGCGCCCAGGCCGCCGTAGGTGCAGGTGTGGCTGTCCGCGCCCACCACGATGTCGCCGGGGCCCACAAGGCCCAGCTCGGGCAGCAGGGCGTGCTCCACGCCGCAGTCCCCGCCCTCGTAGTAGTGGGTGATGCCCATCTCGCGGGCGAACTCGCGCACCACCTTGACCTGCTCGGCGCTGTCGATGTCCTTGTTGGGCGTGAAGTGGTCGCAGACCAGGGCCACCTTGTCCTTGTGGAACACCCTGGTGGCGCCCATGCCCTTGAAGGACTTGATGGCCAGGGGCGCGGTGATGTCGTTGGCCAGCACCAGGGAAACGCGGCAGTTCACGATCTGCCCGGCCCGGGTGATCTCCTCGTCGGTGTGGGCCTGCAGGATCTTCTCGGCTACAGTGTGGGACATTCTACCTTCTCCTCTCTCATTTTCTCCAAGCGGTTGAGCGCATTGATGAAGGCCATGGCGCTGGCCACGAGGATGTCCTCGTTGGTGCCGCGGCCCACGCTTTTCTTGCCGTCGTGCGCGATGCGCACCATCACCGTGGCCTGGGCGTCCGTGCCGCCGGTGACTGCGTTGATCTGGAAGCGGTCCAGGGCGGGCTGGTAGCCCACGATGGCGCCGATGCACTTGAACAGGGCGTCCACGGGCCCCTCGCCGAAGGAGGAATGGCGGCGCTCCTCGGCCACGGTCTCGCCGTCCATGACGTCCAGCACCAGGGCCGCGTGGGGCGGCACCCCACCCGTGCCGGAGAACACGCTCATGTCCTTCAGGCGGTATTTGTCGTGGCGGCGGTAGACCATCTCCAGCACCAACGCCTCCACGTCCTCGTCGAAGATGCGCTCCTTCTTGTCCGCCAGCTCCTTCACCGCGGCGAAGACCACGGCCAGCTGCTGGTCGTCCAGGGTGTAGCCCAGCTCGGCCAGCTTGGACTTGATGGCGTGGCTGCCGGAGTGCTTGCCGATGACCATGTCCGTGCCGGAGCGGCCCACGCTCTCGGGGGTCATGATCTCGTAGGTCAGCGGGTTCTTCAGCACGCCGTCCTGGTGGATGCCGGACTCGTGGGCAAAGGCGTTGGGGCCCACGATGGCCTTGTACGGCGGAATGGGCTGGCCAATGATCTGCGAGAGCCTGCGGCAGGAGGGATAGAGCTGCTTCGTCTTCACGCCGCAGTCGATCTTGTACAGCTCGCGCCGGGTGTGGAGCGCCATGACCAGCTCCTCGAGCGAGGCGTTGCCCGCCCGCTCGCCGATGCCGCAGAGCGTGACCTCGGCCTGGCGCGCCCCGGCGCGGATGGCGGAGAGGCTGTTGGCCACGGCCAGGCCCAGGTCGTTGTGGCAGTGCACGCTGAACACGGCGTCCTTGGCGTTGGGCACGGTCTTCAAGAGGTAGGCGATGAGCTCGCCGAACTCGAACGGCTGGGCGTAGCCCACGGTGTCCGGGATGTTCACGGTCTTGGCCCCGGCGGCGATGACCGTCTCGCAGACCTTGGCCAGGAACTCCCAGTCCGAGCGCGAGGCGTCCTCGGCACTGAACTCCACGTCCGGGCACAGGCTCACGGCGTGGCGCACGGCGGCCTCGGCCATCTCCAGCACCTGGCCGGGCAGCTTGCGCAGCTTGTGGGTCATGTGAATTTCGCTGGTGGCCAGGAAGGTGTGGATGCGCGGGTGGGCGGCGTCCTTGATGGCCTCCCAGCCCCGGTCGATGTCCTTGGGCAGGGCCCGGCACAGGGCGGCCACGCGGACGTTCTTCACGCCCCGGGCTATGGCCTGCACGGCCTCGAAGTCGCCCTGGCTGGCGGCCGGGAACCCGGCCTCGATGATGTCCACGCCCAGGGACTCGAGCTGCCTGGCCAGGCTGACCTTTTCCTCGAGGTTCATGGTGGCGCCGGGGGACTGCTCCCCGTCGCGCAGGGTGGTGTCGAAGATGTAGACGCGGTCTGACATGGATTCCTCCTCAGGTCGCTTATGTAAACGTATCCGGTTCGTGTTGCGGTGGCAAGAAAGCGCGAAAAGCCACGTGCGGGCGAGTGCCCGCGCATGGTAAACGTCCCAGGAGGATGCTCCCGGAGGCCGTGCTATGCGAGAAGAGGCTGTGGAAAGGCGCGGCCTACGAGGGTTCCTGCTGGGACTCGCGTAGGAGCTTGGACCCGCGCGGGGAAAGCACGAACAGTGTGTAGAGCGGGCCGGAGAGGATGTAGCCCAGGAAGAAGACGAAGCCCAGCATCTTGGGGCGCGAGGCCACAAGGACGAAGAGCAGGATCACCGTGACCATGGAGCTGAAGGGGTGGGCCTTGATGAACCCGTACTCCTTGAACGAGGCGTAGCGCATGGTGCTGACCATGAGGAAGGACAGCACGTACACCAGCACCAGGGTGGCCGGGGGCAGCACGTCCATGATCCAGCCCTGCGGCAGGTGCGGGGCAAACAGGATGAGCGTGGCCAGGGTGCTGGCCTGGGCCGGGATGGGCAGGCCCACGAAGAACTTCTTGCTGGTCACGGCGGACTGCACGTTGAACCGGGCGAGCCTGAGCGCGCCGCAGGCCACGAGCAGGAACGAGGCCATGAGGCCCAGGGTGCCGTAGCTGTGCAGCTGCCAGAGGTACATGGTCAGCGCCGGGGTGGCGCCGAAGGCCACCAGGTCGGCCAGGGAGTCGAACTGCACGCCGAACTCGCTGGTGGTGTTGGTCAGCCGGGCCACCTTGCCGTCCAGGCCGTCGAACAGGCACGAGCCCAGGATGCACAGCGCCGTGTACTCGTACTGCCCCTCGATGGCCCAGATCATCCCCATGAAGCCCAGGAACAGGCTCGCGGTGGTGAACAGGTTGGGCAGGATGTACACGCCCTTGTGGCGCGGCAACGGTTTGTCCTTGGCCATGGCTTCTCCGGGCTCCCTGACTCCGCCGGGCTACTTGCGGACGGCGATGGCCGTCTCGCCCGCGCGGACCGTTTCGCCCACGTAGACCTTCACAGCATAGCCATCGGGCAGATAGAGGTCAACCCTGGACCCGAACTTGATCAGGCCGAAGCGCTCGCCCCGGCGCAGGATGTCCCCGGCCTCGGCCCAGCACACGATGCGCCGGGCGATGAGCCCCGCGATCTGGACCATGGTGAAGCGGTCGGCCCCGCGGCCCATGACCACGATGTTGCGCTCGTTGTCCGTGCTGGCCTTGTCCAGGCTGGCGTTGAAGAACTTGCCCGGGATGTAGCGGATCATCTCCACGCTGCCCTCAACCGGGGCGCGGTTCACGTGCACGTCGAAGACGTTCATGAAGATGCAGACCACCTGGCGGATCTGGCCGGTCACCGGGTCCGGGGCGAAGTCCACCTTCACGATGCGGCCGTCCGCCGGGGAGACCACGGCGTCCAGGTCCTCGGGGGCCACGCGCTCGGGGTCGCGGAAGAAATTCACCACAAAGCCGGTGACGACGAGCAGGATCAGCGCCAGGAGCCACCAGCCCATGGCCGCGAAGACCAGGGTGGCGAAGGCGACCAGGCCGATGCTCGGCAGGCCCTCAAGGCTCAGGCCAATGGACGGTTTGCGCATGCTGCCTCACAGTTGGGATTCGCTGCCCGCCCTCATTCTGCCCTGGCGCGCGGCACAGGCGCGCGGCGCGGGGGGCGGGACGAGCGGAACCTACCCGCCATCGCGCCGAAGGTCAACAGGAGCGGGGAGAAGGCCGGGCCCAAGCCTTGCTTTCGGCGCGCGCTGCGTTAGATTGCCTCCATGGAACCAATCACCCACCTCGCCGCCGGGCTGCTCACGGCCCAGGCCCTGGAGCCGGAGCCCACCAGACGCCGGGGGCTCACCATCATCTGCGCCGTGGCCGCCACCATCCCGGACTTCGACATCGCCACCAGCCTCATCGGGTTGGAGCCCTACCTGCGCCACCACCGGGGGCTCACGCACTCGGTGCTGGCGCTGCCGCTGATCGCCCTGCTGCTGGCCTGGGCGGCGCGCAGGCTCGGCGCGGATCTTTCGCTGCCCAGGGCCTGGCTGGCCGCCGCCCTGGGCCTGGCCACGCACATCTTCCTGGACGTGGTCACGGCCTTCGGCACCCAGGTCTTCGCTCCCTTTTCCGACTACCGCCTGAGCTTCGAGGGCGTGTTCGTGGTGGACCCGGCCTTCACCATGGCCCTGTTCGCCTGCATCCTGCTGGGCAGGCAGAGCCCCTCCTTCCTGGGGGCGGGCAGGCGCGCCTTCGCCCTGGCCGGGCTGGCCCTGCTGGTGGGCTACCCGCTTTTGGGCAACGCCCTGCGCCTGAACGTGCAACACCGCTACGAGGCCCTGCTCCAGGCCCGGGAACAGGCCTACGAGCAGGTCAGCGTGACCCCGGACGCCCTGGCCCCCTGGTACTGGAAGGTGCTGGTGGCCTCCGGCCCGGAGCTGACCATCACCACGGCCAACCCCTGGGACGTGGCCCGGCCCTACCCCGCCACCACCCTGCGCCGCGTGCCCCGGGAGGAACTGGACCGCCTGGGGCGCGAGGCCAGCATCTTCGGCACCTTCGCCTGGTTCGCCGGGCACCCGGCCAGCTACCCCGAGGCCCCGCCGCCGCCGCAGGCGGGAGACCAGACGGAAGGCAAGGAACTCGGCGGGCGCTCGGTGCGCTACGTGGACGCCGCGTTCCTGAACACCGGGCCGGTGCTTTCAGCCCTGTTCGGGCACAAGCCCGTGTTCGCCGAGCTCACCGCCGTGGAGGACAGCGCGGGCCGCCTGCTGGCCTGGCTGGACGAAAAGGGCCGCCTGCACCGCGTGGCCCCGGCCCCCTAGACAGCACGAGGAGGACCCCATGCAGACCCTGGACGCCATCCACACCCGCCGCAGCATCCGCAAATACACAGACGCGCCCGTGAGCCCGGAGCAGGTGGAGACCCTGCTGCGCGCGGCCATGGCCGCCCCCAGCGCGGGCAATGCCCAGCCCTGGCAGTTCGTGGTGGCCACCGATCCGGCCCTGCTGGCCCAAGTGGCCGCCCTGCACCCGTACATCGCCATGGCCGCCAAAGCGCCCCTGGGCATCCTGGTCTGCGGCGACACGCGGGTGGAAAAGTACCCCGGCTACTGGGTGGTGGACTGCTCCGCCGCGGTGCAGAACCTGCTCCTGGCCGCCCACGACCTGGGCCTGGGCGCGGTGTGGACGGGCATCCACCCCATGCGCGACCGCGAGGAGGCCTTTGCCAGGCTCTTCGCCTGCCCGGCCGGGGTGGTCCCGCACTCGTACATTCCCATCGGCCACCCGGCGGAGCACAAAGGGCGGGACGACCGCTTCAAGCCGGAACGGGTGCACCAGAACAGCTTCTAGCCGCCGAACCTTGTTCGGCCCCTGCCCGGGGCCAGGCGAACGCAGTGCCGCCCGGCGGGCATTGCGCTCCCTGGCCTCTTGCGTATATCCTGGCCCGCAAGAGCAAATGAGCGCTCACTTTTCCCTTGACTCGGCAGGGTGAAACAGGTTTTTTGGACCTCCGCCACACATTCCGGAGCGAACAGGAACCCCAGGAGGGCAGATGTACGTCGGCCTGAAGATGCTGCGCAACTTCGTCACCGTGACGCCCAAGACCCCGGTGCTTGAGGCCCAGAAGCTGCTGGAACAGAGCAGGCTGGGCATGCTCCTTGTGGTGGATGGCGGCAGGCTCCTGGGCTACGTGCGGCCCGAGGACCTCTCCGCCGCCCTGCCCAGCATCATGACCAGCCTGGACAAGCACGAGATCAAGTACCTCATGACCAAGCTAACGGTGGAGCGCATCATCCGCAAGGACATCAAGACCATCGCGCCGGAGACCGAGATCGAGGCCGCGGCGGACCTGATGTTCGAGCAGAACCTGGCCGGGCTGGCCGTGGTGGACCACCAGGGCGCGCTCATCGGCTACATCAACAGAAGCGTCATGCTCGACGTGCTGGTGGAGGAGATGGGCCACCGCGAGGGCGGCTCGCGCATCACCTTCGAGGCCCAGGACCGCCCCGGCGTGCTCCACGAGGTGGCCGGAATCATCGCGGGCATGGGCCTGTCCATCATCTCCACGGGCACCTTCTTCCACGACGGCAAGCGCATCGTGGTGGTCCGCGTGGACACGCGCGACGCCTCGGCCATCGCCGCCGCCCTGCAGGAGCGCGGCTACAAGGTCATGGGCCCCATGGACTTCATGCACGAGTGGCAGTGATGCAGACCACACCGCTTCTCGACGTCCGGGGCGTGACCCTGACCTTCAAGGGCATCGCCGCGCTCACCGACGTCTCCTTCACCGTGGAGAAGGGCCGCATCGTCTCGCTCATCGGGCCCAACGGCGCGGGCAAGACCAGCATCCTGAACTGCATCAGCGGCCGCTACACGCCCGATACCGGCGAGATCTACCTGGACGGCAAGGACATGCTCAGGCTGCCCGCGCACAAGCGCACGGGCCTGGGCCTCTCCCGCACGTTCCAGAACATCGCGCTGTTCAAGGGCCTGTCCGTGCTGGACAACCTCATGGTGGGCCGCCACCACCTCATCAACTACGGGCTGCTGTCCTCCGTGCTGTACTTCGGCCGGGCCGTGGCCGACGAGACCGCCCATCGCCGCCGGGTCGAGGACGTCATCGATTTTCTGGGCCTCTCGCCCTACCGCCACCAGGCCGCCGGGCACCTGCCCTACGGCGTGCAGAAGCGCGTGGAGCTGGGCCGTGCCCTGGCCGCGGAGCCCAAGCTCATCCTGCTGGACGAGCCCATGGCCGGCATGAACCTGGAGGAGACCGAGGACATGGCCCGCTACATCCTCGACATCTGCGAGGAGTGGGGCGCCACGGTGCTCTTGATCGAGCACGACATGGGCGTGGTCATGGACATCTCCGACAAGATCGTGGTGCTGGACTTCGGCTCCGTGCTGGCCCAGGGCCGCCCGGACGAGATCAGCGCCAACGCCGACGTCATCGCCGCCTACCTGGGCACCGAGGACGCCACCTTCATCGGACGCTAAGCCCCCAAAGGAACACGACTTGGCCAAAGCCTACGACACCACCCTGCCCGCCCTGCTCCTCAAGCAGGCAAGTGAGCGCCCACGCAAGACCGCCCTGCGCGAGAAGCAGTGGGGCGTGTGGCAGTCCTTCTCCTGGCGCGACTACCTTGGGCTCACCGCCGAGTTCGCCTGCGGCCTGCGCCAGCTGGGCCTGGGCAAGGGCGACATGGTCATCATCATCGGCGACAACCGGCCCGAGTGGCTCTTCGCCGAGCTGGCCATCCAGGCCCTGGGCGGCATGGCCCTGGGGCTGTACCAGGACTCCCCGGCAGACGAGGTGCGCCACATCTTCGAGCTTTCCGAGGCGCGGCTGGTGGTGGCCGAGGACCAGGAGCAGGTGGACAAGATGCTCACCCTGCGCCCGGAGCTTTCCCACCTCAAGCACATCGTCTACCACGACGACAAGGGGCTGAAGGGCCTCAAGGAAGCCGACCTGACGAGCTTCGAGGCCGTGTGCGAGCTGGGCCGCAAGTCGGTGACCGACTCCGTGGCCGAGTTCACGGCCATGGTGGCGGGGGTCAAACCCGGCGACGCCGCCCTGGTGGCCACCACCTCCGGCACCACGGGCCGGCCCAAGCTGGCCGTGCTCTCGCACCGCAACCTGCTCTCCATGGCCGCCAACCTGGGCCAGGTGGACCCCAAGCGCCAGACCGACGAGTTCGTGTCCTTCCTGCCCCTGGCCTGGATGGGCGAGCAGATGATGGCCGTGGCCTCCAGCCTGCTCTTCGGCTTCTGCGTGAACTTCCCTGAGGAACCGGACACCGTGCAGGCCAACATCCGCGAGATCGGCCCGCACCTGATCTTCTCGCCGCCGCGCGTGTGGGAGGGCCTCTCGGCCAAGGTCCGGGGCGACATCCTGGAGACAACGCCGCTCAAGCGCTGGCTGTACCACCGGCTGCTGCCCCTGGGGCTCAAGTACGTGGACGAGAAGTTCGCGGGCCGCACTCCGGGCCTTGCCACCACCCTGGGCCACAAGCTGGCCGACGCCTGCCTGTTCCGCGCCCTGCGCGACCGCCTGGGCTTCTCGCGCATCCGCAGCGCCTCAACCGGCGGCGCGGCCCTGGGGCCGGACACCATCCGCTTCTTCCACGCCCTGGGCGTGAACTTGAAGCAGATCTACGGCCAGACCGAGATCGCGGGCATCTCCTGCATCCACCGCGACGGCGGCATCGACTTCGACTCCGTGGGCCTGCCCATACCCGAGACCGAGGTGCGCATCAGCGAGGAGGGCGAGATCCTGTCCAAGAGCCCGGCGGTGTTCCTGGGCTACTACAAGAACGAGAAGGCCACCGCCGAGACCATCCGGGACGGCTGGCTCCTCTCCGGCGACGCCGGGTACTTCGACGACACCGGGCGGCTGGTGGTCATCGACCGCCTGAAGGACGTGATGCACCTGAAGGACGGCACGCGCTTCTCCCCGCAGTTTTTGGAGAACAAGCTCAAGTTCTCGCCCTACATGCGCGAGGCCGTGGTGCTGGGCCAGGGGCGGAACTTTACCGCCGCCATCGTCTGCATCGACCAGAACATCGTGGGCCACTGGGCCGAGGGGCGCATGATCACCTTCACCACCTACCAGGACCTGGCGGCCAAGGACCAGGTGTACGCGCTGGTGAAGGGCGAGATCGAGCGCATCAACCAGGGCCTGCCCCAGGCCACGCGCATCCGCCGCTTCGCCCTGCTGTACAAGGAGCTGGACGCCGACGACGGCGAGCTCACCCGCACCCGCAAGGTGCGCCGGGGCACCATCGGCGAGCGCTACGGCGCGCTCATCGAGGCCCTGTACACCGACGCCTGCGCCCTGAGCCTGGAGACCGAGATCCAGTACCAGGACGGCCGCACCCGCCGCATGTGCGGCGACATCCGCATCGAAACCGTGGGGGCCTAGGCACCGTGGAATACTATCTCCAGCTCTTCATCAACGGCCTGGTGGTCGGCGGCATCTACAGCCTCGTGGCCCTGGGCTTCGTGGTCATCTACAAGGCCACCAAGGTGGTCAACTTCGCCCAGGGCGAGATGGTCATGGTGGGCGCCTACGTCTGCTTCGGGCTCACGGTGCAGCTGGCCATCCCCTTCGTCTGGGCCTTCCTCATGACCCTGGCCTTCTCAGTGCTGCTGGGCCTGGCCATAGAGCGCCTGGCCCTCCGGCCGCTCATCGGCGAGGCGCACATCTGCGTCATCATGGTGACCATCGGCATGTCCTCGGTGCTGAAAAGCATCGTGCAGCTCATCTGGGGCACGCAGATCCGCGTGTACCCGGAGGTGCTGCCCGCCACGCCCATCATGATCGCCGGGCTGCCCGTGGCCCCGGTGTACATCGCGGCCTTCGCGCTCTCCGGGGTGCTCTTCGGCCTGTTCACCCTGTTCTTCAAGTACTCGCGCATGGGCATAGCCATGCGGGCCACGGCCCACGACCAGCAGGCCGCGCAGAGCATGGGCATCGGAATCCGGGGCATCTTCGCCCTGTCCTGGTGCATCGCCTGCGTGGTGTCCACCGTGGGCGGCGTCATTCTCGGAAACATCAACGGCATCAACTCGCACCTGGGCGTGCTGGGGCTCAAGGTCTTCCCGGCGGTGATCCTGGGCGGGCTGGACAGCCTGCTGGGCGCGGCCCTGGGCGGGCTCATCATCGGCGTGCTGGAGAACGTGTGCGACGGCCTGGCCAAGGACCTGCTGGGCCTGGGCGGCTTCCGCGACGTTGCGGCCTTCGTGGTGCTGGTGGTCATCCTCATGATCAAGCCATACGGGCTCTTCGGCACCGAAGAGATCGAGCGGGTGTAGGCCATGCAGGGCAAGTGCGGACTTTTCTTCGAGAGCTACCGGGCCGAGGCCGCGGTGTTCCAGACCGGGTTCCAGCGGACCTGCCTGGGCCTGTTCGTGGCGGCGCTCTTGGCCTGCCCCCTGGTGCTGGACACCTACCTCGTCTCGGTGCTGAACCTCATGTGCATCGCGGTCATCGGCGCGGTGTCCCTGAACCTGCTCACCGGCGTGTGCGGGCAGATCTCGCTGGGCCACGGGGCGTTCATCGGCGTGGGGGCCTACGCCGCGGCCCAGGCCACCCTGGCCGGGGTGCCCTTCCTGGCCGCCCTGCTCCTGGGCGGGGCCGCAGCAGCCGTGGTGGGCATGTTCTTCGGGGTGCCCTCGCTGCGCCTGAAGGGCATCTACCTGGCAATCGCCACCCTGGCCGCCCAGCTCATCCTGGAGTACGTGTTCCTGCACTGGGAATCCGTCACCGGCGGCTCGCGCGGGCTCATGCTCGAACCGCCGAAGATCCTGGGCTTCGCCTTCGAGGGCGAGCGCAGGATGTTCTACCTGCTGTTCGCCATCGCCGCCTGCGCGCTGATGGTGGTCAAGAACGTCATGCGCACGCGCCACGGCCGGGCCTTCGTGTCCATCCGCGACTTCTACCTCTCCGCCGAGATCGCGGGCGTGAACCTCTTCGCCTACAAGCTGGCGGCCTTCGGCCTGTCGTCGTTTTTGGCGGGCGTGGCGGGCGGCCTGTGGGCGCACTACACCATGTTCCTCTCCGCCGAGCAGTTCGGCATCGGCCTGTCCATCACCTACCTGGCCATGATCATCATCGGGGGGCTGGGCAGCGTGTCCGGCTCGGTCATGGGCGCGGTGTTCATGACGCTCCTGCCCGAGGTGCTCACCGCGGGAACGCGCTCGCTCACCGGGGTGCTGCCGGACATCGGCAGCCAGCTGGTGGCCCTGCGCGAGGGCGTGTTCGGCCTCACGCTCATGCTCTTCCTCATCTTCGAGCCCGAGGGGCTGGCCAACCGCTGGCGGCTCATCAAGGCGTACTGGAAGCTTTATCCCTTCGCCCACTAGGGCGCGGGGAAGCCATTTGGCGCTCAACTCAAGGGGGGACACAATGAAAGGGACGTTTCTGAGGACCATGCTGGCCGTGGCGCTGGCCGTGGCGCTGGCCGCCTGCGTCGGCGAGAAGAAGGACGACAAGGCCGGGGCCCAGGCCGGGGCGGACATCCGCATCGGCGGCATCATCGACCTCTCCGGCCCCACCTCGTCCGTGGGCGTGCCCTACGCCGAGGGCGTGAAGGCGGGCGCGGCCTACCTCAACGCCAACGGAGGCATAAACGGGGCCAAGATCGTGCTTGACGTGCAGGACGACGCCTACAACGTGCAGCAGGGCCTCTCCATCTACAAGAAGTTCGCCCAGGAGAAGGTGGCCGCCATCCAGGGCTACGGCACCGCCGTCACCGAGGCGCTGACGCGCACCGCGGCCAAGGACGAGATCCCCTACTTCTCGGCCTCCTACTCCGCGCACCTCACCGACCCCAAGACCGCGCCCTACAACTTCTTCACCTCGGCGGACTACTCCACCCAGGTACGCGCGGGCCTCAAGTACTTCAAGGACAACTGGAAGGGCGCGGCCAAGCCCAAGCTGGCCCTGCTCTACCCCGACCACCCGTACGGCCTGGCGCCCATCCCGGCGGCCAAGGAATACGCCGCCGAGATCGGCTTCGAGCTGGTGGGCGAGGCCACGGTGGACCTCAAGGCCATCGACGCCACCACCCAGCTTCTGCCCCTCAAGGACAAGAAGCCGGACTTCATCTGGATCGGCGGCACCACCCCCTCCACCGCCGTCATCCTGAAGGACGCCAAGAAGATCGGGCTCAAGGCCACCTTCCTCACCAACATCTGGGGCTCCGACGAGAACCTCATCAAGCTGGCGGGCGACGCCTGCGAGGGCGCCTACAGCCTGCAGGCCGCCGCGGTCTACGGCCAGGACGTGCCGGGCATGAAGGCCGTCATGGAGGCCGCCAAGAACCAGCCGCAGATGACCCACTACGTGCGCGGCTTCGTCTCCATGCTGGCCATGGGCGAGGGCCTGCGCCAGGCCGCGGCCAAGGGCCCCCTCACCGGCCCGGCCATCAAGGCCGCCCTGGAAGGCATGAAGGACTACGATCCCATGGGCCTGGCCCCCAAGATCAGCTTCCTGCCCACGGACCACAGGCCCAGCATGGCCGTGTTCCTGTACAAGATCAGCGGGGGCAAGCTCACCTTCGTGGCCCAGGAGAGCCTGGAGCGCAAGGCGGAGTGGCTCGGGAAGTAGCATGACGCAAGAGCAGTCCACGCAAGACCTGCTCCGGGTGGAAAACCTGGAGGTCGTGTACAACGACGTCGTCCTGGTGCTCAAGGGGCTCTCGCTCTCTGTGCGCCAGGGCGGCATCACGGCCCTGCTCGGCGCCAACGGCGCGGGCAAGTCCACCACGCTCAAGGCCATCTCCGGGCTGCTGGGCTCGGAGAACGGCGAGGTCACGGCGGGCTCGGTCCTGCTCGCGGGTGCGCCCATCCACGGCCAGCCGCCGGAACGCATCGTGCGCCAGGGCGTGTTCCAGGTCATGGAGGGCCGGCGCATCTTCGTGGACATCACCGTTGAGGAGAACCTGCGCTGCGGGGCCCACACCAGGCCCCGCGGCGAGTTCTCCGAGAGCCTGGACAAGGTCTACACGTACTTTCCCCGCCTGAAGGAGCGCCGCAGGCAGCTGGCCGGGTACATGTCCGGCGGCGAGCAGCAGATGCTGGCCATCGGCCGCGCCGTCATGGCCCGGCCAAGGCTCCTGCTGCTCGACGAGCCCAGCCTGGGCCTGGCGCCTCTCCTGGTGGAGGAGATCTTCGAGATCGTCACGCGCATCAACGCGAACGAGGGCGTCACCGTGCTGCTCGTGGAGCAGAACGCCCGCGCCGCGCTGTCCGTCAGCAGCCAGGGCTACATCATGGAGAACGGCCGCATCGTCATGGAGGGGGAGGCCGCAAGCCTGCTCACCAACCCGGACGTGCAGGAGTTCTACCTGGGCATGGGCCACGGCGGCGACAAGCGCAGCTACCGCGACGTGAAGCACTACCGCCGCCGCAAGCGCTGGCTCGGCTAGCCCCCAACACAGGAGTCCCGGCCATGTTCCACAACGAGATGGAGTCCCAGGCCCCGGAGAAGCGCCGCGAGCGCCAGTGGCGCATCCTGCAGAAGCTCATGAAGAAGGCCGCCAGCCGCTCCGGGGAGTTCCGGGCCCGCTTGGCCGCAGCGGGGCTGGACCGCCGCGACCTGGAGACCGCCGAGGGCTTCGCCGCGCTGCCGCCCCTGCGCAAGAAGGAGCTCATCGGCCTGCAGGCCGAAAACGGCCTCGACTTTCTGCTCACCTGCCCCGCCGGGACGCTCCGGCGCATCTACCAGTCCCCGGGGCCCATCTTCGACCCCGAGGGCACGGACCGCGACTACTGGGGCTGGACCGAGGCCTTCCACGCCGCGGGCTTCACCAAGGGCGACCTGGTGCAGATGACCTTCAGCTACCACCTCACCCCCGCCGGGCTCATGCTCGAGGAGCCCCTGCGCGAGCTCAAGTGCGCGGTGATCCCCGCCGGGCCGGGCAACACCGAGGTCCAGGCCGAGCTCATGCGCAGGCTGCCGGTCACCGGCTTCGTGGGCATGGCCAGCTACCTCAAGGTCATCGGCGAGAAGATGCGCGCCCTGGGCATCGACCCCAAACGCGGCCTGAAGCTGCGCAAGGCCTTCGTGGCCGCCGAGCGCCTGACCCCGGCCCTGCGCGGCGAGGTGGAGGCCATGTTCGGCTGCACCGTGCGCCAGGGCTACGGCACCGCCGACGTGGGCTGCATCGCCTACGAGTGCGAGAAGGCCGTGGGCATGCACCTCTCCAGCCGGGCCTGGGTGGAAATCTGCGACCCGGCCACCGGACGGCCCCTGCCCGTGGGCGACGTGGGCGAGGTGGTGGTCACCCCCTTCGGCAAGCAGTACCCGCTCATCCGGCTGGCCACGGGCGACCTCTCCAGCCTGCTGCCCGAGCCCTGCCCCTGCGGGCGCACCTCCCTGCGCCTGTCGGGCATCCTGGGCCGCGCGGACGACACCGCCAAGGTCAAGGGCCAGTTCATCTACCCCGCCCAGGCCGCCGAGGTGGCCGCCCAGTTCCCGCAGATCGCCGCCTGGCAGATCGTGGTCACCAACCCCGGCGGCAAGGACCGCATCGCCGTGCGCCTGGCCCTCAGCGCGCCCCTGGACGAGGCGGCCTACCTGGCGGCCTTCCAGGCCAAGCTGAAGCTGCGGCCCGAACTGCACGCCCTTGCCGCCGATGGCATCGCCGCCGACGCCAAGCGTTTGGTGGACGAGCGCACCTTCTAGAGAGAGAATAACCGGGAGGCGCTGCCTCCCGGACCCACAGCCGGGGGGCTCCGCGCCCCCCGGAGCCCCCGCGCATCGCGCCCGAAGGCCTGCCAACGCTTGCGTTGGCAGGCCTTCGGGCGTGGGGCGGGCTGCCGGATGTCGGCGCTTCCTGCGTGGTGGACAGTGAGGGGAAGCGGGGGAACGGAATGGAAAAGGGCCGGTCCCAGCTCTTGTCAGAGAAGGTCCGGCCCTGTGCGTCTTGTTGGAGCGGGAAACGGGATTTGAACCCGCGACTTCAACCTTGGCAAGGTTGCACT
>CAZCYB010000037.1:0-30891 GCA_964502805.1 uncultured Desulfocurvus sp. | reverse complement strand
TCTTGAAAGAAGTTCCCCCTCCCGCCCCCAATACTCCTCTCCCCTCTCCCTTCTCTCCTCTACCGCACGCCCTTTTCGTTCAGGAACGGGGCGTAGCGCTTGTCGGTGCCCATGATGTGGTTCACCAGCCAGTCCTTGAGGAAGCGCATGATATCCATGGTGACCTTGGCCTTGCCGCTCTTGAGCGCGGCCTCGAAGTCCAGCACCTGCTGCACCAGCTTGCGGTGCGCCTCCTTGTGGGCGGAGGTTTCCGGGTAGCCGTAGCGGTCGAAGTATTCCTCCTCCTGGGCGAAGTGCTTGACCGTGTACTCCTTGAGCCGTTCCAGCACGCCCACGAGCACGGCGTCGGACTTGCGGGCGCGCATGGCGGCGTGCAGCTCGTTCACCAGGTCCACCAGCACGCGGTGCTGGTCGTCGACGAGCCGGATGCCCACGGAGAGCTGGTCGCTCCATTCCATGAGCTTTTCGGAGCTCACCGAGGCCAGGTTGCCGCTGTGCATGCCCTGGATGATGGAGTCCAGTTCCTCGGTCAGGCCGGAGATCTCCACCACCACGCGGCTGGAGTTCTCCACGCTGTCCGCGGTCTGGCGGGTCACCTCGTTGACCTCGGCCACGCTGCGGTTGATCTCCTCGCTGGTGGCGGACTGCTCCTCGCTGGCGGTGGCTATGGAGGCGACCTCCAGCGCCGTGCTCTGCACGATGTCCACGATCTCGTCCATGGCCTTGCCGGATTCCTCGGCCACGCGGGCGCTCTCCACGATGTCCCCGGCGGCGGCGTCCACGGCCTGCACGTTCTCGCGGGCGCGCTGCTGGATGCTGCTCAGCGAGTCGCCCACCTGCTTGGTGGCCTGCATGGTCTTTTCGGCCAGCTTGCGCACCTCGTCGGCCACAACGGCGAAGCCGCGCCCGGCGTCGCCCGCGCGGGCAGCCTCGATGGCGGCATTGAGCGCCAGCAGGTTGGTCTGGTCGGCGATGTCGCTGATGACGCCCAGCACCTGGCCGATGCCCTCGGCCTGGTTGCCCAGCTGGGTCATGGTCTCCTTGAGCTCCAGGATGCGCGACTTGACGCGGTCGATGCTGGCCACGGCCTCGCGCACGCCGCGCGCCCCGGCCTGGGCGTTGCCCTTGGCGCGCTCGGCGCTTTGGGCGGCGCTGCCGGTATTGCGGGCGATGTCCAGGATGGCCTCGTTCATCTGCTCCATGGCCGTGGTGGTGGCGGTGACGCGCTCGCGCTGCACCAGCACGTCCTGGCCCACGCGCTCCATGTTGCCGTTGAGCTCGCGCACGGCGGAGAAGATGCGCTCGGCGCTGTCCTTGGCCTTGGCCGAGGCGGCGCGCATGCCCTCCAGCAGATCCTGCATGGCGGTCTCCTTGCCCCGGCTCTCGGCCAGGGCGTGCAGGACCTTGGCGGCCTCGCGCCCGGCCTCGGCCTCTTTCTCGCGGGCCTGGGCCGTGGCGGCCTCCAGGTGCTGAACCATGCGGCACAGGGCGTCGCGCAGGTCGTCGTACTCCCTGGGCATGGATTCGCCGGGGCAGGTGGCCGCCTTGCCGGAGGCGATCTCCAGGGCATAGCCCTGCATGCGCACCAGCGGGGTCATCATCCGCGCTTGCACGGTCCACAGCAGGCTGGCGGCCCCCAGCAGGGCCACGGCGAACAGCGCGTAGTGCAGCCAGTGGCCGGAATCGCCCAGGACGCCCACCAGGAAGCAGGCTACGAAGGCGATGAGCAGGACGGCGGAGGAGCCGACGAGGCGCGCGCGGATGCTGGACGAGGCTTGGACAGGCATGAACACTCCTTGTGGCCCGGCGGCCATAAGTGAAATTGCTTATCGAATTTCAGCAATTACGCTCTTACTGCACAACATTCTCATATCTGATCGGCCCTGGATGCACAACTCTTTACTGGGCGGCTTGCCAATTTCGCAAAAGAGTGTATACGTAGTGCTTCTTCTTGGCTTTTCGTAAGGGAGCGCCCATGGTTGCCTGGCTTCGCGCCGTGTCCATCCGCACCAAACTGCTGGCCCTGGTGGTCTGCGCCGTGCTCCCGGCGCTGGGCGCGGTGCTGTACTCCGGCCTGCAGGCCGAGCGCCGGGCAATGTCCGAGGCCGAGGCGCGCATCGGGCAGATCGTGCTGGACCTGGCCGCCCGGCAGGAGCAGATCACCGCCAGCACGCGGCAGTTCCTGGTCACCCTCTCCCACGTGCCGGCTGTGCGCCAGCTCCGGGCCGAGGAGAGCTCCGACCTGTTCCGCCAGCTCCTGGCCGCCAACCCCATCTACAGCAACATCCTGGTCACGGACGTGCACGGCGGGGTGCTGGCCAGCGCCCAGCAAACGCCCGACGGCATGCGCCTGGGCGAGCTGCCGCACATCGTTTCCGCCCTGCAGACGCGCTCCTTCGCCCAGGGCCGCTACCTGACCAGCCGGACCACCGGCCTGGTGGTGCTGCCCTCGGGCTACCCGGTGCGCGGGGCCGAGGGCCGCGTGGTGGGCGTGCTCACCGCCGGGGTGCGCATGGACCACTTCGACAAGGTGGTGGAGCGCCTGGACCTGCCGCCGGGCTCCACGGTGTTCATGGCCGACGCCGACGGCACCCGGCTGTTCAACCGGCACTTCCCGGATCCCAGGCCGGACGTGTACCCGCCGGGCCAGCCCATCCGGGGCAACGTCTGGCGGCGCATCGTCACCGAGCCCCAGGGCCAGAGCTTCCAGGACATGGGGGCCGACGGCCAGCCCAGGCTGTACACGGTGCGCGCCCTGACCCTCTCCCCGGAGGACCCGCCCTACATCCACATCGGGGTGAGCGTGCTGGAGCGCGAGGTGAGCGGCGCGGCGCGGGCCGCCCGCAACCGCACGCTGCTGCTGCTGGGCGTGGCGGCGCTTCTGGCCTCCGCCGGGGCCTGGGCCCTGGGCGACAGGGCCTTCGTGCGGCGCATCCGCCGCCTGGCGGAGGTCTCCGTCCGGTTCGCCTCGGGCGATCTTTCCGCGCGCACCGGGCTGCCCGCCTCCGGCGACGAGTTGGGCCGCCTGGCCCAGGCCATCGACCAGATCGGCGAGGAGCTCTCCGCCCGCGAGGCCGAGCGCGCCGAGACCCTGGCCCGCCTTTCGCGCACGCAGTTCGCCGTGGACCACGCCGGGGAGGAGATCTACTGGGCCGACGAGAACGGACGGCTGCTCTACGTCAACGAGCGGGCCTGCAAGAACCTGGGCTACACCCGGGAGGAGCTGCTGGGCATGACCGTGTTCGACGTGGACCCCCACATGCCGCGCGAGGAATGGGCCACGGTACTGCACCTGCTGGCCACCAGCGGGCCCAGCGTGTTCGAGACCGCCCACCGGGCCAAGGACGGCCGCGTGACGCCCAAGGAGCTCTCCGTGAGCCTCATGGAGGTGGACGGGGTGCCCCTGGTCTGCGGCGCGGCCCACGACATCTCCGGCCGCAAGCGCTACGAGGCCCTGCTGCGTTCCCTGGTAGAGGGCACGGGGGCCGTCACCGGGGCGGCCTTCTTCGAGGCCCTGGCCACGCAGATGGTGCGGCTGCTGGGCGTGCACGCGGCCTTTGTCTGCGAGTACCTGCCGCATGATGCGGGCCTGGTGCGCCTGCACGCCCTGCACCTGGACGGCCAGAGCCTGCCCCCCAGGGACTGCCCCGTGGGCCCGCCCCCCTGCGCCGGGCCGGAATCCGGGGGCATCTGCCACTGCGCGGGCGACACGGGCCAGCGCTTCCCGGTCCTGCCGGAGCTGGAGGGCAAGGGCATCCGGAGCTGCCTGAGCGTGGAGCTGGCCGACGCCGCCGGGCACGCCATGGGCCTGCTGGGCATCCTGGACGTGAAGCCCCTGCCGCCGGACCTGACCCTGCCGGACACGCTGCGGCTCTTCGCCCTGCGCGCCAGCGCGGAGATGGAGCGCCTGGCCGGCGAGCGGGCGGTGCTGGCGAGCCTGCGCGAGAAGGAGATCATGCTGCGCGAGATCCACCACCGGGTGAAGAACAACCTGCAGATCATCTCCAGCCTTTTGAGCCTGCAGGCCCGCAACACCGCCGACGCCGCCACCCTGGACCTGCTGGCCGAGAGCCGCTCGCGCATCCTGTCCATGGCCCTGGTGCACGAGGACCTGTACCAGTCCGACAACTTCACCCGGGTTGACTTCCGCCGCTACCTGGGCCGCCTGGTGGACCGCATCGCCGGGGCCGTGCCGGGCGCCGCCGGGGTGGAGTTCCAGCTGGAGCTGGGCGAAATGGCCCTGCCCATCGACAAGGCCATCCCCCTGGGCCTGGCCACCAACGAGATGCTCACCAACGCCGTGAAGCACGCCTTCACGGACAGGCAGTCCGGCCTGGTGCGGGTGCGCCTGCGCACCGAGGAGGGGGTGGGGGTGCTCACCGTTCAGGACGACGGCCGGCGCCTGCCCGACGACTTCCGGCCCGGCGGCAGCGCCACCCTGGGCATGCAGCTCATCTGGAGCTTGACCGAGCAGCTCCGGGGCGACGTCATGGCCCACAACGACGGCGGCGCGGTGTTCACCCTGCGCTTTCCCCTGGGCTAGGCGGACGGGCCTACAGGGCACATTGACCGGGGCGCATTGACTGGGGCGGGCGGGCTGGGTAGTCTGCCCGCACCCCGCCAGACAAGCCGGAGCACCCATGCACGCGCAGCAGCACAACCCGGAGGCCAGCCTCCAGGCGCAACAGGCCAACAAGGAGAAGCACGAGGCCGCACTGTCCTCGGTGCTGGCCGCCGTGCTGCTCACGGGGCTCAAGCTGGTGGTGGGCCTGATGACCAACAGCCTGGGCATCCTCTCCGAGGCCGCGCACAGCGGCCTGGACCTGGTTGCCGCGGGCGTGACCTTCTACGCCGTGAAGCTCTCGGCCATGCCCGCCGATGCCCGCCACCCCTACGGCCACGGCAAGGTGGAGAACCTCTCCGCCCTCATCGAGACCCTGCTCCTGCTCCTCACCTGCGTCTGGATCGTCTACGAGGCCGTGGACCGGCTCTTCTTCCACCCCCAGCCCGTGGAGGCCTCCCTCTGGGGCGCCGGGGTCATGCTCGTGTCCATCGCCGTGGACTACACCCGCTCGCGCATGCTCCTGGCCGCGGCCAGGAAGCACGACAGCCAGGCCCTGGAGGCCGACGCCCTGCACTTCTCCACGGACATCTGGTCCTCCCTGGTGGTGCTGGCGGGCCTGGGCGCCCTGGCCCTGGCCGAGACCCTGCACCCGGCCTCGCCGCTCAAGCCCTGGCTCCTGCGGGCGGACTCCCTGGCCGCCCTGGCCGTGTCCGGCATCGTGGTGCACGTGAGCTGGCGGCTGGGACGCCAGGCCGTGCACGTGCTGCTCGACGGCGGGGCCGAGGAGCTGGCCGAGTCCCTGGAGGCCGCCGTGGCCGCCCTGCCGGGCGTGGCCGGGGTGCGCCGGGTGCGCCTGCGCAAGAGCGGGCCGGAGAGCTTCGTGGACCTGCGCCTGCACGTGCCCGCCGGGCTGGACCCGGTGGAGACCCACGCCGTGAGCGGCCGGGTGAAGGAGGCCGTGCGCGCACTGCTGCCCCGGGCCGACGTGCTGGTGGAGATCTCGCCCCTGGAGGACACGGCGCGCAGCGTGCTGGAGCAGGTGCGCCGCGTCTCGGCGCGCGCGGGCGTGGCCGTGCACGACATCGAGCTGCGGCAGGCCCCGGGGGCGCTCTCGCCCCACCCGGCCCTGGCGCCGGAGGCGCGCCCCGGCCTGCACCTGGACCTGCACGCCGAGCTGCCCGCCGACCTGCCCCTGGGCCTGGCCCACGAGCGCGTCACCGAGCTGGAGGAGGCCCTGCTGGCCGAGGTGGAGGGGCTGACCAGCGTGGTGACGCACATGGAGCCCGAGGACGAGGCCCACCACGAGGCCCCGCACCCCGTCTCCCCCATGGAGGACGGCGACGCCGGGCTCTCCGAGGCCGTGCGCCGCGTGGTGCGCGCCACCGCCGGGGAGTGCGGCCTGCACCGGCTCACCCTGCACCGCTCCGCGGGCCGCGTCAGCGCGTCCTTCCACTGCCGCATGCCCCAGGACACCCCGGTGAGCCGCGCCCACGACCTCACCGTGGCCCTGGAGAACGCCCTGCGCGCCAGCCTGCCCGAGCTCTCCCGCGTGACCATCCACATGGAGCCGGAAACCGAGCCCCCGCGCGCGGAGCCCTAGGCCGCTACTCCTCCTCGTCCTCCACGGCGCTCATGTCCACGCCCTGGCGCTTGTAGGCCCGGTACACGCTCATGCCCAGCCAGGCCGAGCCCAGCAGCAGCACCACGCTCATGCCCACGGAAAGGGCCCGGCCCGTGCCGGAGTCCGCCCCCAGGCCCGCGCCGAACAGCGCGAACACCAGGTTCTGCGGCAGGTAGCCCACGGCGGAGCCCGCCAGGAACGGCAGCATGGGAATGCTGGTGACGCCCGCGGCCACGCTGGTGAGCAGGTTGTGGCCCACGGGCAGGAGCCGGATGGCCAGGGAGGTGCGGAAGGGGCCGGTGCTGAGGAAGGCGTCCAGCTTGGCCACGCGCCCGCCGAAGCGGTGCAGCACGAACTCCCGGCCCAGGGTGCGGGCCAGGGTGAAGTCCGCCGCGCAGCCCAGGGCCGTGCCCAGGGTGGCCAGGAGCGTGCCCCACAGCGCGCCGAAGGCCAGCCCGCCCAGGAAGGCCGTGATCTGCCGGGGCAGGCCCATGCCCGTGGCCAGGGCGGTGAGGCCCACGAAGAAGGCGTAGCCCGCCAGCCCCCGGCCCTGCACATGGTCCATGAGCCAGGCGCGGTCGGCCAGGTGCTCCTCCAGGCCCGTCAGCCGCGCCAGGGCGATGATGCCGCCCAGGATGGCCAGGAAGGCCAGGCCCTTGAGCACGGGCCTGGGGCTGCCCGCCGGGGTGCGGGTCATTTGCGCCCCTTGCCGCCGCCGGAGCGACCGGACGAATGGCCACCGGAGGAATGGCCAGAACGGCCGGAAGAACGGCCGGGTGCCTTGCCCGAGGGCCCGCCGGGGGCATCGCCGGAGGCGGCCTCGGGCGCTAGGCGGGGGCTGCGCAGGGCGCACACGCCCAGGAACAGCGCCAGGCACTGGGCCAGGGCGAAGACCAGGTCGCGCTGCAGGGCCCCGTAGAGCAGGCCCAGGGCCGTGCCCGCGATGAGCGGGACATACAGCCAGCGCGGGCGCATGCCGCCCTGCCGGGACTTGCCCACGATGCCCCGCCAGAACAGGGCGACGAGGAAGAACACCTGCAGGCCCACGGCCAGGGCCAGTATCTGCCCGGCGCGGGGCAGGCTTTCGGGGTCAAGAATCATCGGTTTTCCTCGGGGCTGTTTCCCAAAAAATGCATCTGTTCCCTGGCGAGGCCCCGGCGATGGCGGAGGCGGCGTGGGGCCGGGAGAACATCACGGTACAGCCCTGGACCCCGGCCATCTCAACAGACGCCTCGTGACGAAGTCCAGGGGGCAAAAGACACTTGCCGGGACGCCCCCTAGCGCATGCGCGCGGCGGCGCGCGCCGCCTCCTCGTCCTTGCCCTGGGCGGCCAGGGCGCGCACCAGCACGTCCCAGAAATCCTGGCGCTCGGACATGAGCGCGGCGGCCTGCCGGGCCAGCACCTCGGCGATCTGCGGGTCCTCCCCGCTCTCCAGGTACAGCCCGGCCAGCATGTGCAGGGCGTAGGCGTCGTTGTGGTTCACGGTCAGGGCCTGGTGCAAAAGCTCGCGAGCCTGCTCCGCCCTTCCGGCGGCCAGGGCCACGCGGGCCAGGGGCCGCAGGGCCGTGGCCTCGCCCCCGGGCAGCTCCAGGGTGCGGCGGTACAGCTCCTCGGCCCGGTCCAACTCGCTGGCGGCCTCGGCCAGGCCGCCCAGGCGCACCAGGCTGAAGCCGTGGCGCGGGTCCAGCTCCAGGCAGCGCTCGTAGGCGTCCCTGGCCCGGGCGTCCTCGCCCAGGCGCTGGCAGGCCCAGCCCAGGTTGTACCAGGCCATCACGTCCGAGGGCGTGGCCTCCACCACCTGCTCGAACTCCCGCCGGGCCAGGTCGGCCTTGCCCAGCTGGGCGTAGCAGATGCCCAGGGAGTTGCGCGCCAGCATGTTGCCCGGATCGGCCAGGAGCGAAAGCTTGAATTCCTCCACCGCGGCGTACAGGTCGCCCTCCATGAACAGGCGGTCCGCCGCCACGTTGAGCGACACGCTGCCGAACACGGCCACGCGCGGCGCGGGCAGGAGCAGGGCGTGCTCCAGGGCCTTGCGCGCGCACTCCAGCATCTCGGCCTTGCCGAAGTGCAGGAAGGGGTGCCCGGCTATGCCCACGGCCAGCTCCAGGCCGTGCTCCGCCCCGGCCCGCCGGGCCAGTTCCGTGCAGGCGGCCTCCATGCTGGCGGTGTCCACGCCGGGCAGAAAATGCACCAGCCCGCCCAGGCCGAAGCGCCCGCCCACCACGGCCTCCGGCGAGCCGCCCGCCGCGCCCAGGGCCGCGCCCAGCACGCCTCCGGCCAGCTCGGCCACGCGCAGCACCCCGCCCTCCAGGCGCTGCTGGATGGCCCTGGGCCTGGCGGCGGAGCCGTGGGCCTCGGCCTCAGCGCCCTCGGGCTCGTCCTCGCCGGGCCTGTCCAGCACGCGGGTGAGCACCACGCAGAAGCGGTCGTTCTTCTGCCGCGCGCGGGAGAAGAAGGACAGGAAATCGCGGTAGGCGTACAGGCCGCTCAGCATGTCGCGCCTGGGCTGGCTCTTGCCCTGGCCGCCCTCGGCGTCGAAGAGGCTGTCGCGCTCCTGGATGAGCGTGAGCCGGTCGCCGGGCTCCGGGGCCCAGGCCGGGTCGCCCGCGTGCAGGATCTCGCCGAAGGAGATCTCCTCCTGCACCTCGGAGAGCACGATCTCGCCCTTGTACAGGGTGGGCGGGGCCCCGGCGATGCGCTCGTCGCCCGAGAGCCGGGCCTCGATGGAGCGCTGCTGGAAGCTGGGCGACCAGATGAGCAGGCGCTGGCCCTCCTGGGCGCCCACGCTGCGGCCCAGGCTCACGGAGAGCCGCTGCATGGGCAGCATCTCCAGGATGCGCCCGCCGTTCTTCAAAATGTCCTGGTAGGCGAAGACCCGGTTGCGCCCGTGGTCCTTGGCCGTGCCCACGGCCTTGGCCGCGCCGCGCATGAGGATGCGCGCCTGCTCGCGCGGGGTGCGCTGGAACTGCTGGCCGCGCAGGCCCTGGGGGTAGTTCACGTAGCCCAGGCTGGCGGAAAGGTGGATGCGGTCCCCGGTGACCTCGTCGGTGAAGGCGAGCGCGCCGATGGCCTGGCGCACCTGCTCGGCCAGCTCCTGGCAGGACTTGGGGCTGGCGTCGGGCACCAGAAGGCCGAAGGTGTCGTTGTGGATGCGCGCGGCGGTGACGTGGCGGGGGCAGGCCTCGGCCATGGCGCGGCCCACCTCGGCCACGATGCGGTCGCCCATCTGGTAGCCGTAGCGCTCGTTGATGCGCTGGAAGCGGTCCAGGTCGAGCAGGACGACGCCCAGGCAGGCGCTGTAGCACTGCAGGTCCGGGTCGCTCCTGCCGCCGCTGGTGGCCGTCAGGCAGTGCTGGATGAGCTCGATCTCGCGGGTCAGCGTGGACAGGAAGTGCTCGCGGTTGGCCAGGCCCGTCAGTCCGTCGGTCACCGCGCGCTTGTAGAGCAGAAGCTTCTCCAGCACGCCGGTGGTGAGCGCCAGCAGGTAGGCCGGAGCGGTCTTGGGGGCGCCGATGCGCACCCCGCGCGCCACGAACACGCCCAGGCACTCCCCGCCCAGGGCGGCGGGCAGGCACAGGGGCAGGGTCAGCTCCCTGCGGGCGTGGTCGTACCGGAGCTCCGGCACGGCCTGCCCGGCGCGCGGGAAGAACAGGCTGTAGGAGGCGAAGGGCAGGAACGCGTGCACCGCGTCCTTGAGCACGTGCTCCAGGTCGATGAGGTCCTGGCGGGTCAGGCTCACGGAGCTGTCGGCAAAGAGTGTGGCTGGTGGGCGCATGGGCGTCTTCCTACCGCGCCCGGGCGTCTTGCACAAGGGTCTTGGGCCCCGGTGCGGGAAAAGGGCCGGGGAAAGGGGCCACAAATGGATTTACAACGCCCGGGAATCGTGCCATGAGGGCCTTCCCCAAAGCCCTGGAACCCGGGAATACGGGGGGAAGAAGACCTTGATGGACGTTCTGAAAGATTCCGCGGCCCTGCGCCAGCGCTGCCAAGAGTGGCGCGCCAAGGGCCTCACCACAGCCCTGGTGCCCACCATGGGCTTTCTCCACGCCGGACACCTCTCCCTCATCGCGCGGGCCCGCACCCTGGCCGACCGCCTGGTGGTCTCGGTGTTCGTCAATCCCACGCAGTTCGGCCCCAACGAGGACCTGGACCGCTACCCCCGCAGCCTGGAGCGCGACTGTGACCTGGCCCGCGAGCACGGGGTGGACCTCGTCTTCGCGCCCGATCCGGCGGCCATGTACCACCCGGACCACGCCACCTGGGTGGAGGTGCCGGAGCTCTCCGGCGTGCTGTGCGGCGCCTCGCGCCCGGGCCACTTCCGGGGCGTGTGCACGGTGGTGTCCAAGCTTTTCAACCTGGTGCGGCCCGAGGTGGCCGTGTTCGGCCAGAAGGACTGGCAGCAGCTGGCCATCATCCGGCGCATGGCGCGCGACCTGGACATGGGCGTGGACATCGTGGGCATGCCCATCCACCGCGAGGAGGACGGCCTGGCCATGAGCTCGCGCAACGTCAACCTCACGGCCGAGGAACGCAAGGCCGCCCCGGCCATCCACCAGGGGCTCAAGCTGGCCCAGGCCGCCGTGAACGCGGGCGAGCGCGACGCCGCGCGGCTGGCCCTATCCTTCCGCCGGCACCTGGCCGATAAGCTGCCCGAGGCACGAGTGGATTACGCCGAGCTGGCGCACCCCGAGACCCTGGCCCCGGTGGCCGCGCTCGCCGGGCCCACGCTCCTGGCCGTGGCCGTGTTCCTCGGAAAAGTGCGGCTTATAGACAACATGCTTCTGGAGGTGTAATACCGCTTGCCCAGACGTTCTTTTTTAAGCGCAAAAATCCACGGGGCCACGCTGACCAGCGTGAACCTGGACTACGAGGGCAGCATCTCCGTCGACTCCGCACTGCTGGAGCTGGTGGGGATCCTGCCCTATGAGCGCATCGACGTTTACAACATGGCCAACGGGGAAAGGCTGACCACCTACGCCATTCCCGGAGCCCCCGGAGAGATCTGCCTGAACGGGGCCGCCGCGCACAAGGGCAAGGCCGGGCAGAAGGTCATATTAGCGACATACCTGGAGCTTGAGCCCGGCGAGATCGCCGCGCACAAGCCCAGGGTCATTCGTGTGGATGCCGCCAACAGGCCCGAGGCGGCCCACGGTACGTTTCATACCTGATATATACACCTGGAGGACTGCATGATTTCACCGAACAGCCGTTACATGTTCACGTCCGAGTCCGTCACCGAGGGACACCCGGACAAGGTGGCCGACGCCATCTCCGACGCCGTGCTCGACGCCCTCATCGGCCCGGACCCCGCCTCGCGCGTGGCCTGCGAGACCCTGGTCACCACCGGCATGGCCTTCATCGCCGGCGAGATCACCACCAAGGCCTACGCGGACCTGCCCGCCATCGTGCGCGAGACCGTGAAGGAAATCGGCTACAACAGCTCCGAAATGGGGTACGACTACGCCACCTGCGCGGTCATGTCCTCCATCGACAAGCAGAGCGCCGACATCGCCCAGGGCGTTGACCGCGTGAAGCCCGAGGACCAGGGCGCCGGCGACCAGGGCATGATGTTCGGCTTCGCCTGCAACCAGACCCCCACGCTCATGCCCGCGCCCATCTACTACGCCCACCAGCTCTCCCAGCGCCTCACCAAGGTCCGCAAGGAGGGCGTGCTGAAGTTCCTGCGCCCCGACGGCAAGACCCAGGTGGCCGTGGAATACGAGAACAAGAAGCCCGTGCGCATCGACAACGTGGTCGTCTCCGCCCAGCACGACGAGAGCATCAGCCACGGCGACCTCGTTGAGGCCATCAAGAAGGAGGTCATCTTCAAGACCCTCCCCGAGAACCTCATCGACGACAAGCTGAAGATCTACGTGAACCCCACCGGCCGGTTCGTCATCGGCGGCCCCGTGGGCGACTGCGGCCTCACCGGCCGCAAGATCATCCAGGACACTTACGGCGGCATGGGCGCCCACGGCGGCGGCGCGTTCTCCGGCAAGGACCCCTCCAAGGTGGACCGCTCCGGCGCGTACATGGCGCGCTACGTGGCCAAGAACATCGTGGCCGCCGGCCTGGGCGACGTGGCCGAGGTCCAGATCGCCTACGCCATCGGCGTGGCCGAGCCCGTCAGCGTGGTGTGCACCACCCACGGCACCGGCAAGGTGGCCGACGACGTGCTGACCAAGGCCGTGCGCGAGGTGTTCGACCTGCGTCCGTACTTCATCCTGAAGCGCCTGGACCTGCGCCGCCCCATCTACAAGCTCACCACCAACTACGGCCACTTCGGCCGCGAGCTGCCCGAGTTCACCTGGGAGAAGACCGACGCCGCCGCCGACCTCAAGACGGCCTGCAAGGTGTAATTCCAGACCAGCCTGCAATAGCCAGCGGGGCCGGGAGAGCATTCTTCCGGCCCCGCTTTTCTTTGCCCCCGCGCTGCGCTACACAAACCCGCATGACACCCGCCCTCTCCGCCCTGCGCCGCAAGGTCGACCTGCGCCTGTTGCCCTACCTGTTCCTGCTCTACGTGGTGGCCTACCTGGACCGCGTCAACGTGAGCTTCGCCGCGCCGAGCCTAAGCCGCGAGCTGGGCTTCTCCAGCGGCGTGTTCGGCCTGGGCGCGGGCATGTTCTTTGCCGGGTACGTGCTCTGCGAGGTGCCGAGCAACCTCATCCTGCGGCGCGTGGGCGCGCGGCTGTGGATCGCCCGGATCATGGTCACCTGGGGGCTCTTCGCCTGCGCCATGGCCGCCGTGCACGCGGACTGGAGCTTCCACGTCCTGCGCTTCCTCTTGGGCGTGGCCGAGGCCGGGTTTTTGCCCGGCATCATCTACTACCTGACCCTGTGGTACCCGCCCGCGCGCCGCGCCCGCGCCGTGGCCCTGTTCATGGCCGCGACCCCCGTGGCGGGCATCGTGGGCGGGCCGCTCTCCGGCGTGCTGCTGGAGATGCACGGGGCCCTGGGCCTCTCCGGCTGGCGCTGGATGTTCCTGCTGGAGGGCCTGCCCGCCGTGCTGCTGGGCTTCTCCGTGCTGCGGCTCTTGCCCGACGGCCCGGCGGACGCGCCCTGGCTCTCTCCCGGCGAGCGCTCGCTGCTGGCCAGTGAACTGGCCGGTGACCTCGCGGGAGGGCTGGCGGGCGGGCAAGCTGACGGGTTGGCCGGATCCCCCACCGCCGATGCCCACGGCACTGGCCACAGCACCGGGCTGGCGCGGGTGCTCTGGGCCCTGGCGCGCGATGGCCGCGTGTGGCTGCTCTGCCTGGGCTACTTCGCGCTGTGCGTGGGCATGTACGGGCTGGTCATGTGGATGCCCACGCTCATCGGCGAGATCCTCGGCCCCGGCGCCGGGCCGGAGAAGGTGGGCCTCTTGTCGGCCATCCCCTACCTGGGCGGGGCGCTGGGCATGGTGCTCATCGGGCGGCGCTCCGATGCCACCCAGGAACGGCGCTGGCACACCGCCGGGCCGCTCTTCGTCAGCGCCTGCGGCTTCCTCCTCGCGCTCTGGCCCGCCCCGGCCGCCGTGTTCGGCCCCTGGTGGAGCCTGGCCTGCTTCACCGTCTCCACCATCGGGCTGTGGGGCATGCTGGGGCCGTTCTGGACCATCCCCACGGGCCTGCTCTCCGGGGCCACCGCCGCGGGAGGAATTGCGCTCATCAACTCCGTGGGCAACGTGGGCGGGTTCGTGGGGCCCACGCTGGTGGGCTACGTGCGCGACGCCACGGGCAGCCACAGCCTGGGCTTCCTGTTCATCGCCGGGGTCATGGCCCTGGGCGGCGGGGCGATTCTGTGGGTGACGCGGGGGAGGGGCGGAACTTTTTAGGGAAAAATTCCGCCCCTCCCCCGCACCCCCTCCCCACCTCAAAGACTATTCACAGGGTGGCACGACCGAGGCCAGCGCGACCCAGGCGGGGGGTCTGGGGGGAGGCTCCGCCTCCCCCCGGTTCTTTCTACTTCCACACCTTCATGAACCCTGCGGCGTCGCCGCCCTGGTCGATGTGCTTGATGAGCGCGCTGCCGAACACCGCCGCGTCCACCAGGCCGTCCAGCTCCTTCAGCTGGTCCGGGTGCTTTAGGCCGAAGCCCAGGGCCACGGGGATGGAGAACGCGGCCTTGGCCCGGGCCAGCCCGGCGCGCACCTGCGGCGGCAGGCCGGAATCGAAGGACGAGCGCACGCCCGTGGTGCCCAGCACGGAGACGAAGTAGGCGAAGCCCCGGCCCTCCCTGGCGTACAGGGCCATGCGCTCCGGGGTGGTGTTCAGCCCCACCAGGGGGATGAGATCGAGCCCGCGCGGGGCGAAGGCGGCGCGGATGGGCCCGGATTCCTCGAAGGGCACGTCGGCCAGGATGACGCCCGAGACACCGGCGGAGGCGGCGTCCACGGCGAACTTGTCCAGGCCGTACTGCAGCACGGGGTTCAGGTAGCCCATGAGCACCAGCCCGGCCTTGTAGCGCCCCTTGCGCAGGCCCAGCTCGTTCAAAAGCCACTTCAGGTTCACGCCCAGTTCCAGGCACTTCAGGCTGGCGTGCTCCACCACGGGCCCGTCGGCCACGGGGTCGGAGAACGGCATGCCGATCTCGATGACGTCGGCCCCGGCCTCGTCCAGCTGGTCGATGTGGTCCCAGAACCGGGTCTTGTCCGGGTAGCCCGCGGGCAGGAAGGGGATCAGCGCCACGCGCCCTGCGGCGCGGGCCTCGGCGATGCGTTTGGTGAGGATGGAGGTGCTCATGTGCTAGCCCTTCTTGGCGAGGTAGTCGTTGACGATGTCCAGGTCCTTGTCGCCCCGGCCGGAGAGGCAGACCACCACGTGGGCGCCCCTGGGCAGGGTGTGCGCGTTCTGGAGCACCCAGCCCAGGGCGTGGGAGCTTTCCAGCGCGGGCATGATGCCCTCCTTGCGGCACAGGCGCACAAAGGCGTCCAGGGCCACGTCGTCGGTGACGCAGTCGTACTGCGCCCTCCCGCTGGCCTGGTAGGCGGCGTGCTCCGGGCCCACGCCGGGGTAGTCCAGGCCCGGCGCGATGCTGTGCGAGGGCAGGATCTGGCCCTCGTCGGTCTGGATGAGCTGGGTGTGCATGCCGTGCAGCACGCCGGGGCAGCCCTGCTTGGAAAGCGGGGCGGAGTGCCAGTCGCCGGGCTTGCCGGAACCGGCGGCCTCCACGCCCACCAGCTTCACGCCCATGTCGGGCACGAACTCGTGGAACGCGCCGATGGCATTGCTGCCGCCGCCCACGCAGGCCACCACGTAGTCGGGCAGCTTGCCCGCCTGGGCCAGCATCTGGGCCCGGGCCTCGCGGCTGATGCAGGCCTGCAGCTCGCGCACCAGAAGCGGGAAGGGGTGCGGCCCGGCGGCGGTGCCGAAGCAGTAGTGGGTGGTCTCCTGCTCGGCGATCCAGGCGCGCAGGGCCACGTTGATGGCGTCCTTGAGGGTCTTGGTGCCGGAGTCCACGCTCACCACCTCGGCCCCGAAGAGCTTCATGCGGCGCACGTTGAGGCTCTGGCGCTCCACGTCCGTGGCGCCCATGTAGATGGTGCACTCCAGGCCCAGGCGCGCGGCGGCCAGGGCGCTGGCCACGCCGTGCTGCCCGGCCCCGGTCTCGGCCAGCATGCGCTTCTTGCCCAGCTTTTTGCACAGCAGCGCCTGGCCGATGGTGTTGTTGACCTTGTGCGCGCCGCCGTGGGCCATGTCCTCGCGCTTGAGCCACAGGGTGATGCCCAGTTCCTCGGACAGGTTGCCGCACAGGGTCAGCGGCGTGGGCCGGCCCACGAACTCGCGCAGCAGGTGGCCCAGCTCGTCCTGGAACTCCTTGCTGGGCAGGATCTTCTCCACCGCCTCTTCAAGCTCGAGCAGCGGGGGCATGAGCAGCTCGGGCACGAACTGCCCGCCGAAGTCTCCGAAATAGCCTTTCTTCACGGGTTCACCCCTTTGTTTTGGGAGGCGCGGCAGTCGCGGATGGCTGCGAACGCCGCGCGCAGCTTGGTTGCGTCCTTGATCCCGGGCGCGCTCTCCACGCCCGAGTTGAGGTCCAGCCCCGAGGGGCCGAACCGGGAAAACAGCTGGCGGATGTTGTCCGGGCCCAGGCCCCCGGCCAGGAGCCAGGGAATGGGGAACCGGGCCTGGGCCAGGATGGACGCGCCAGCGCCCTCGATGGCCCGGCCGTGCCCGCCGCCCGCGCTGCCCGCATCCACCACGAACAGGCGGCACCAGGGCGCGAAGCGGTCGACCTCGGCCTGGAATTCGTCCAGGCTGGCGGCCCTCTCGGGCCAGAGCACCTTGAGCACGCGCTCCGACCCCAGGGCCCGGCAGTAGGCCTCGTCCTGCCCGCCGTGCAGCTGGGCCAGGTCCAGCACGCCAGCCTCCATGAGGGCGCACGCCTGGTCAGCGGTCTGGTCCACGAACAGCCCCACCTTGCGCGCGCCCAGCAGGTCCGCGTGGTGGCTTAAGGCTGCCGGAAGCTCCGGCCCCACGTTGCGCGGGCTCTTCGGGTGGAAGATGAAGCCCAGCATGTCCGCGCCCAGGGCGGCGCACAGGCGCGCGTCCTCGGGCCGGGTCATGCCGCAGACCTTCACCAGCGTGCGGTTCACCGGGCCTGCCTCCTGTCCCGCGCCACGGCGGTCAATCCGGCCAGGGTCGCGCCGGGGTCGGGCGCGGCCATGAGCGAGGTGCCCACGAGCACGGCGTCGTACCCCAGCTCCGCCATCTCCGTCAGCTGCTCCGGGCTGTCCAGCCCGCTGGCGCTGATCCAGACCTCGTCCTTTTCCTTGCCCTGTTCCTTGAGAGGCGCCAGCCGGCGCGAGATGCCCAGGTCCGTCACCAGGCGGTCCAGGTCGCGGTTGTTCACCTGGATGATCTGCGCCCCGGCCCAGCGGGCCAGGTCCAGGTCGGCCTCGTCGAAGACCTCGCACACGGCCTCCAGGCCGTAGTAGCGGCACTGGCCCAGCATGTCCTTCACCTCGCTTGCGCCGGGGAACATGCGCATGATGAGCAGAAGCGCCGAGGCCGGGGTGGCGGCGGTCTCCGCCACCTGCAGGGGGTCGATGAGGAAGTCCTTGCGCAGCATGGGCAGGCCCGCGAAGGCCATGTCCGAGAGGTACCGCAGGCTGCCCTGGAAGTGCGCCTCTTCCGTCAGCACCGAGAGGCAGGCCGCCCCGGCCTCGGCGTAGATGCGGGCCACGTCCGCCGGGGTCAGGTCCAGGTTGATGACCCCGCGCGAGGGCGAGGCGCGCTTGTACTCGGCGATGACCGCCGGGGCCCCGGCGGCGCGCAGGGCGCGCACGAAGCCCGGCCGTTCCCCGCCGGGAAAGGCGAAGGGCGCAGGCAGGGCGTTCTTGGCCTCCAGCCCGCGCAGCCGCGCAATGCCCGGCAGCTGGGCCTCGCGGAAGCGCTCCAGCATGGCGTTACCCATTTGCGAATCTCCTCGCCGCGCCGTCGGCCACGGCGGCCTTGGCCTCGGCCATGCACTGGGCCATGGCCCGCCCGGTGACCAGGTGCAGGGCCGCACCCAGGTTCAGCGCGGTCATGGCCTGCATGGCCGGGTTGCCCGCGCCGGAGAGCACGGCCTTGAGCGCCGAGAGCGCTTCGGCCTTGTCCTCCACGCGCACGTCCTCGGGCCTGTGCCCGGCCAGGCCGTACTCCGCCGGGTCGATGCGCAGGGGGCTGACCTTGCCCGCCTCCACCGCGAAGCCGTTGGCCACGCCGAAGGGGGTGAGCTCGTCGAAGCCGCCCGCCTCTCCGTCGATGGTCCCATGCACCACGAAGGCCGTGACGCCGGGCGCGGTGAGGGCCAGGGTCTCGGCCATGAGCCCCGTGGCCCCGGCCAGGCCCACGCCCAGCAGCTGGTGGGTGGGCCGCGCGGGATTCAGTAGCGGGCCCATGAGGTTGAACAGGGTGCGGATGCCCATCTCGCGCCGCACGGGCGCGATGTGCGCAAAGGCCGGGTGGTAGTGCGGGGCGAAGAGGAACACGAACCCGCCGGAGCGCTTCAGTTCCGCCAGCACCTCGTCCGGCCCGGTGGTGATGGGCAGGCCCAGGCCCTCCAGGGCGTCGGCGCTGCCGCTGGAGGAGGACACGGCCCTGTTGCCGTGCTTCACCACCCGGTGGCCCAGGGCCGCCAGGTACAGCGACACCGCCGTGGAGCAGTTGAAGCTGTGCGTGCGGTCGCCGCCGGTGCCCACGATGTCCACCATGGGCGCGCCGTCGGGCAGGCCGGTGACGGGCCTGGCGCGCTCCAGCCCCGCGCGGGCGGCGCTGGCCAGCTCAAGGGGCGTCTCGCCCTTGATGCGCAGGCCCATGAGCAGGGCCCCGGCCTGCGCCGGGGTGAGCAGCCCCTCGAAAAGCTCGCGGAAGGCGTACGCCGCCTGCTCCGGAGCCAGGTCCGTTCCGGCCGCCAGGGCCTCCAGGATGTCGCGCATGTTCTCTGCCATGGTCAGTTCTCCCTCCCAATCGCCTAGCGTGGGTCTACTTGGTCTTTTTCAGGAAGTTGGCCAGCAGCTTGGGCCCTTCCGGGGTCAGGATGGACTCCGGGTGGAACTGCACGCCGCTCCAGGGGCGGTCGGTGTAGCACATGCCCATGACCTCGCCCTCGGCGGTCCTGGCCGTCACGTGCAGCTTGTGCGGGGCCTCGTGGGCCAGCACCAGCAGGGAGTGGTAGCGGCAGACCTCGAAGGGCTGGGGCAGGCCCTCGAAGATGTCCTCGCCCCGGTGCTCCACCATGCTCGTCTTGCCGTGCATGATGCGCTCGGCCCGGACAACCGAGGCCCCGGCGAAGTGGCCCAGGGTCTGGTGGCCCAGGCACACGCCCAGCACCGGCACCATCTTGTCGTGCTTCTCCAGCACGTCCAGGAACTTCAGGCAGTTGCCCGCGTTCTCCGGCCTGCTGGGGCCCGGGGAGAGCACCACCCGGGTGAGCCCCGCCACAAAGGCCGGGTCCAGGAGCTCGGCGCGGTCGTTGCGCAGCACCAGCGGGTCGGCCCCCAGCTGCTGGAAGGCCTGCACCAGGTTGAAGGTGAAGGAGTCGAAGTTATCGATCAGCAAAAACATCGCCAACCCCCTTGGAGGACAGGATTTCACGGATGATGCGGGCCTTGTTGTTGCACTCCTGCCATTCCTTGGTCGGGTCGGAGTCGTAGACCAGCCCGGCCCCGGCCTGCCAGTTCATGACGCCGTCGCGCATCCACATGCTGCGGATGGTGATGCCCGTGCCCACGCACACCGGGCCCTTGCCCAGGCCCAGCCAGCCCATGGCCCCGGCGTACGGCCCGCGCGGGCCCTTCTCCATGCGGGCGATGGTCTCCATGGCCCAGATCTTGGGCGCCCCGGCCACGGTGCCCGCCGGGAAGGTGGCCTGCAGCACGTCGATGGCGTCCAGCCCGTCCTTCAGGTCGGCCTCCACGTAGCTGGTCAGGTGCATGACGTGGCTGAAGCGCTCCACGCGCATGAACTTGGCCACCTCCACGCTGCCCGGGGTGGCGATGCGCCCCAGGTCGTTGCGGCCCAGGTCCACCAGCATCACGTGCTCGGCGCGCTCCTTGGGGTCGGCCAAGAGCTCCTGCTCAAAGGCCATGTCCTGGGCCTCGGTGCCGCCGCGCGGCCGCGTGCCCGCGATGGGCCGCACCTCCAGCCTGCCCTGGTCGCACTTGACCATCATCTCCGGCGAGCTGCCCAGCAGGGTCTCGTCCTCGAAGCGCATGAAGAACATGAACGGCGAGGGGTTGGCCTGCCGCAGCCTGCGGTAGACCCCGAAAGGCTCCCCGCCGAACGGCGTGGCGAAGCGCACGGACAGGACCAGCTGGATGCCCTCGCCCTCGGTGATGAGCCGCTTGGCCTCGCGCACCATGTCCTCGTACTCTTCCTGGCCCGGGGTGGCGCTGGGCTCCTGGGTGTGCAGCTCGAAGCTGCCCGCGTTGCCCAGCTTGGCGGGCTTGGGGCCCGCGCCGCCCGTGTCGTCCAGGGAAAGGTAGCAGCAGCGGGCGCGCAGGTGGTCGTAGAGCACCACCTGGGCGGGCAGCACCAGCTTGGCCTCGGCCTTCTCCGGGGGCATGCAGGCGGAGAGCTTGGGCTCCAGCATGCCGCCCACGCTGTAGCCCAGGTAGCCCAGCAGGGCGCGGGTCAGCGCGGGCAGGGGCTCCTTCAGGCCGGGCTGGTCGATGTCCACGCACTTGAGCAGCCTGCGCACGCCCTCCATGTAGTCCAGGCCCTCCAGCTCGCGCAGGGGCTCCAGGCGCTCGTCGCGGATGTCCAGCTTGAGCTTGCCGCCCTCCTGCCCCGCGATGAGCCGGAAGTCCCAGGCGATGAGGCTGAAGCGCCCCAGGCGTCCGTCCACCTCCGCGCTCTCAAGCAGGATGCCCGGCGCATCGCCCACCAGCCCGAGGTACAGGCTGATGGGGGTCTGCACGTCGGCCGGGAGCCATTTTCCGTAGTGCCGCAAGCGAATGTCCATGTTTCCTCCGTCTCTCGTGAAAAAAGGCCGCGCCCCCCTTCGGGACGCGGCCTGCACCTGTGCAAGTACCGCCGCTTCCGGCGGGTTTCCGCGTCCCTATGCCGTTTCGCGCCACCACCAGGATGCGCGCGCGGAGAGCAGGTCGAGGTCGCCCCCGGCCGCTATGTCCACGAAGGACGCGAACTGGCGCACGGTCTCCTGGATGAACGGGTTGTCCTCGGCTATGAGCTGGAACAGCTCCCGGTCCTGGGTGAGCATCTTCCGGGCCGCCTCAAGCCTGCGCTCGAAGGACGGCACCCGGAACTTCTCGATGCCCGGAATCTGGCGCGCGGTGGCCAGGTAGGCCACTGTGGTGATGAAATTCAAGCCCTGCATGCAGGCCATGGCCCGGTCGTGCTCCTCGGCGGTGGTGTCGAAGGGGACGTAGCCCGCGCGGGCGAAGACCTCGGAGACGGCGGCGGCAGCCCCGTCCCCACGCCCCGGCGCCACGGCCACGCGCGGCTCGAAGCCCTCGGGAATCACCGGCCCGAACAGCGGATGCGTGCCCACCACCGGCCCGGCGTAGGTCTCCAGCATGTCGCGCAGCGGGTTCACCTTCACGGAGCACACGTCCGCCAGGATGGCCCCGGCCCCCAGCCTGGGGGCCAGCTGCCCGGCCACGGCGCGCATGGCGTCCACGGGCACGGAGAGCAGCACCAGGTCCGCCCCGGGCAGGGCGGCGGCCATGGCCTCCTCCGTGTACGGGCGGTCCAGGGTCGTCACCCGGTACCCGGCCTTGTGCAGGGTGCGGGCGAAGAGCGCGCCCATCTGGCCGCGCGCGCCCACGATGCAGATGCTGTTCACCGCGAACCCCACCGCTAGCCCCCCTGCCCTTCCATGATAGGGGCGAAGCCCCCCCAGAAGCCGGGGAAGCTCTTGGCCACGCAGCCGGGGTTGTCGAACGCCGTGCGGATGCCCGCCAGGGCGAACAGCGCCGGGCCCATGACCATGCGGTGGTCGCCGCGCGTGGCGAAGGAAATTTCCTTTCCAGACGGCAACGGGGCCGGGCTGATGGTCAGGGTGTCGTCGGTCATGGCCGCGCCGCAGCCGGTCTTGGAAATCTCCGTGGCCAGGGTCTCCAGGCGGTCGCATTCCTTGATGCGCAGGTGCGCCACGTTGCGGATGGTGCTGGGGCCGGTGGCGAAGCAGGCGGCCACGGCCACCGTGGGCACCAGGTCCGGGCAGGCGCCCATGTCCACATCGATGCCGCACAAAGGCCTGGGCGTCACCGTCACCTCGTCGCCCGCCTCGTTCCACGAAACCTGCGCGCCCATGGCCGCCAGGATGTCCAGGATGGCCCGGTCGCCCTGGAGCGAATCGCGGGAAAGCCCGCGCACGGCCACCGGGCGTTTGCCCACGGCCCCGGCGGCGAGAAAATACGACGCGTTGCTCCAGTCGCCCTCCACGCGCAGGGCGCGGGGCCGGTACGCCCCCGGCGCGACCCGGAAGCGCAGCGCGCCCGGCTGGGCGCTGGTGACGGAGGCGTAGTCCACCGGGCGGAACACGCCGTCCGCGCCCAGGGCCTCCACCACGGCGGGCACGCCGAAGTCGCGCATGGCCTGGAGCGTCAGCGAGACATAGGGCCAGCTCACGGCCTTGGACCCGGAAATGGCGATGGTCATGGGAGATTTGGCCAGGGGCGCGGCCAGCAGGATGCCCGAGAGGTACTGGCTGCTCTCCTCCAGGCGCACGTCGATGTCGCCGCCGGGCAGGCCGGTGGTTTCAATCACTACGGGCGGGTAGCCGGGCTTGTCCTCGAAGCGGAAGACAACGCCCTGGCGCTCAAGCGCGCGCGCGGGCTCGCCCAGGGGCCGGTCGTGCATGCGGCCCTCGCCGTGGATGCGGAATTTCCCGCGCCCGGCGGCCACCACGCCCGCCAGCAGGCGGCAGGTGGTGCCGGATTCGCCCACATTGAGATCAGCCACGCCAGCGCCGCTCTCAGGGCCGTTTTGCATGCCCTGGACCAGGTACTCGCCCTCGCCGACACGGGCAAAACGCGCGCCGCAGTTGGTCAGGCAGGCCATGGTGCGCGTCAGGTCCTGGCTTTCCAGCACGCCGGAGAGGCGGCTCTCGCCCCGCGCCAGGGCCGCGCCGATGCAGGCGCGGTGCGAGCCGGACTTGGAGGCCGGGGCCTGCACGGGAATGGCTGTGGCGGCCACTACTGCCTCCCGCCCGCGTCCAGGTGCGGGCCCGTGGGGTACGAGCCCAGGATGCGCAGGGTGTGGCAGCGCTCCCGCAAGCTGGCCAGGAAGCTTTCGTACTCCTGGCGCGAAAGGTCGCACTCCAGGTCGGCGAAGAACACGTACTTCCACTTCTCGCCGCGCAGGGGGCGCGATTCGAGCTTGGTCAGGTTGATGGCCCGGCCCGCGAAGCTTTCCAGCACCTCGGCCAGTGCGCCGGGCTTGTCCGGCACGGTGAACAGGATGGAGGTCTTGTCGCGCGCGCCCTCGGTGCCCGGCCGGGGGCCGATGATGAGGAAGCGCGTCCAGTTGTCCGGCAGGTCCTCGATGTGCGCGGCCAGCACGTTCAGGCCGTAGCGGTCGGCCAGGCGGATGTGGCCCACGGTGGCCACCTCGGGCCCGCGCAGGGCCGCGATCTCGGCGGCGGCGGCGGTGCTGCTGGCCGGCACCAGGGTGCGGCCGGGCATGTTGGCCTTGAGCCACCCGGAGCACTGGTCCAGGGGCTGCGGGTGGGAGTGGATCTCCTTCACGTCCGCCGGGAAGTCGGCCTTGCCCATGAGGCAGTGGGTGATGCGGCAGTAAAGCTCGGCGTGGATGAACACCGGGAAGAGCATGAACAGGTCCACCACCTGGCCCACGGTGCCCTGGAGCGAGTTCTCCAGGGGAATGACGCCCAGCTCGGCCTCGCCGTCGGCCACGGCGCGGAAGATCTCGTCGAAGGTGGCCTTGGGCGTCAGCTCGGCGCTGCGGCCCATGTACTCCAGCCCCGCGAAGTAGCTGAAGGTGCCCTCCGGCCCCAGGTAGACCACCCGCTCCGGCCTTTGCAGCCTGCGCGAGCTGGACATGATCTCCCGGTAGATGGCGTGCAGGTGGCTCTCCGGCAGGATGCCGGGGTTGAGCCCCGCCAGCCGCTCCAGAACCTCCTTCTCGCGCTGGGGCTTGAACACGGTCTCGGGCGAGTCCTTCTTGGTGCGGCCCACCTGGATGCTGATGGCCGCGCGGCGGTTCAAAAGCTCCACGATGCCCTCGTCCAGGGCGTCTATCTCCTGGCGCAGGGCGGCCAGGTCCACGGGGACGGCGGGATCGCCGCCGGACTTGGGGGCGGGCTTGTTGGCGCTGTCGTCGCTCACCTAGCCCTCCTTGATGTCTTCGCGGATGCGCATGCCGAAGTGGCGGCCCGCCACATCCGTGCGGCAGAGGATCTCGTCGCCGGGCTTCAGGGTCACCACGCTGATGGGCGCGCCGTCGGCGCCGGTGACGCGGATGGTCTCGGCGTTCTGCAAAAACACCTGGCCGGAGGCTTCGCCTCCATCAGGGGTGCGCACCTTGGCGGTGATCTTGAGCATGGGCCGCACCTCCACCTTCACCCGGCCCACGGTGGCCAGGCTGGTGCTTCCGTCCGCCCCAACGATGAGCACCTCGCGCCCGGCGGAGAGCTCCTCCAGGTAGCAGGTCTTGTCGCCGGGCAGCACGGCGTAGGCGTGCACCGCGCCCGCGTTGACCCGGAAGGGCCGGGCGGCCACGTAGGGGTTGGACTCGGTCTCGGCGTGGACCAGGAAGGTGAAGGCGCTGGAGTTGCCGATGAGCATGCCCTGGCCCCGGCGCAGCATGGAGATGGTGTCCACGCAGACGCGGTGGCCCAGGCCAGCGGGGGCGATCTCCGTCACCACGGCCCTCTGCAGGTCCAGCCGCCCCTGGGAGAGCTTCAGCTCCTTGGCGATGGCCTTCAGGTCCCCGGCGGCCTCGGGCAGCACCACGATGGCGTCGGCCCCGCGCTCCAGGATGCCCGCGGCCAGCACGGCGCGGTCCAGGCTCTCGCACTCCAGGGCCAGGTTCTCGGCCTGGGCCAGGATGTTCTCCACCGGGATGATCTCCCAGCCCTTGGCCAGGGAGACGGGCTTGCCGGACCGAAGCAGGGCCACGGCGGCCTCCTCGTCGGCCTTGGAGTTCAAGGGCAGGGTGGGCAGGTCGTCCTCGGTGAGCACCTCCACCCGGGCCAGGGCGCGCACGGCGTCGGCCTTGGCGGCCTCGGTCAGGATGGCGTCCACGCCGGATTCCAGGGCCAGGGTCACCAGCTTCTTCTGGAAGGGCACGGCCTTGAAGATGAGCTTCTTCATGGCCCGGCCTACTCCTTGCCCGCCAGCATCAGCATGGCTTCTTCCACGTCCACGTCCTCGTGCACCACCTTGGACAGGGCCTGGCAGAGCACGGCGGGGTTCTTGTGCTGGAAGATGTTGCGGCCCACCGAAAGGCCCGCGCCGCCCGCCTGGATGGAGTCGTGGACCATCTGCAAAAAGGCCTGGGTGCTGTCCAGCTTGGGCCCGCCGGCGATGACCACGGGCACGCAGCAGGCGTCCACCACATGGCCGAAGCTGTCCACGTCGCCGGTGTAGGGCACCTTCACCACGTCCGCGCCCAGCTCCACGCCAACCCGCGCGCAGTGGGCCACGATGTCGGCGTCGAACTCGCTGCGCACCTTGGGGCCGCGCGCGTACACCATGGCCAGCACGGGAATGCCCCAGCTCTGGGCGGTGCTGGTCACCTGGCCGAAGTCGGTGAGCATCTTGGCCTCGCTCTCGTCGCCCAGGTTCACGTGCACGCTCACGGCGTCCGCGCCGAGGCGGATGGCGTCTTCAACAGTGCCCACGAGGGTCTTGGCGTTGGGGAAGGGGGAGAGGGTGGTGCTGGCGGAGAGGTGGACGATGAGGCCGATGTCCTTGCCCTGGGTGCGGTGGCCGCAGCGCACCAGGCCCTTGTGCATGAGCACGGCGTTGGCCCCGCCTTCCACCACCGCGCCCACGGCCTCGCGCATGTCCACTATGCCGGCGATGGGCCCCACCGTGGTGCCGTGGTCCATGGGCACGATGATGGTGCGTTTGGTGTTGCGGTTGAAGATGCGTTCCAGTCTGATGGCTTTCCCGAGATGCATGTCGGACCTCCTGGTCGCGTGCGGTTTGGCCTCGATGGTCTGGACTCTGGGCTCTCCGGCGGTGTGAAGAAAAAAAGGGCCGCCGGCTTTCGCCTGCGGCCCTTCCTGAAGAGGCTTGGTTAACACCCTGTCGCTGTCAACACACCTCTCCCAGGCCGCAGACGCGGCTAAACCAATAATACCAGTACTGGCTAAAGGAAAGGGCGGTATTGTTGGCTAGGGAGAGGTTCATGGGGTGAGCATCTACCCGCCCCCCCGAGGGATGTCAACACCTTTTTCCCGCCCCTGCAAAAATGAACGTCGATTTACAATAGTGTCAAACTGCGTATTTGTGGAATGCCGAAAAATGGCAACTTCCCATGGCCTTTGTGCATACCCCACCGGCCCGATCGTAAAAATACACCGTCCTGGCGCCATGTTATGTGCCTGGACCGATACTTGCTTTGGTCCACCATCGCCGCGTGCCCCGCACGCCACACCCGGCGAGCGCAAGGTGCCCGAAGATGAACGAGAACGCCGAAGCCGTGACCATCGACGAGATCCTGGAGAACGGCTGGATCAGCACCTCCTTCCAGTCCCTTATCTCCATCAAGCGCCGCTCGCTTCTGGGCGTGGAGGCGTTGGCGCGCTGCGCCGCCCCCGGCGAGGACATCCCGCCGCTGGAGCTGTTCCGCATGGCCCACGAGGCCGGGTGCCTGCTGGAACTGGACCGCCTGTGCCGCAGGCGGGCCCTGGAGGCCTTCGCGCCCATCCACGCCCGGAACAAGGGCATCATCCTGTCCATCAACGTGGACGGCCACGCCATCGACGCCGAGGTGGTGGGCTCCGGCCAGCTCATCGGCCTGGTCAAGAGCCTGGGCATCAGCCCCAACAACGTGCTCATCGAGATCGTGGAGTCCAAGGCCAAGGACACCGAGGCCCTGGCCGAGTTCGTCAACTCCTACCGCAAGAACGGCTTCCTCATCGCCCTGGACGACCTGGGCGCGGGCCACTCCAACCTGGACCGCATCCCGCTGCTACGCCCCGACGTGCTCAAGCTCGACCGCTCGCTCATCTCCGGCGTGGCCGAGCGCTCCACCCGGCTGGAGGTGGTCAAGAGCTTCGTGCAGATGGCCTCGCGCCTGGGCTCCCTGGCCCTGGCCGAGGGCGTGGAGCGCCAGGAGGACATCCTGTGCCTGCTGGAGATCGGCGTGGACGTGTTCCAGGGCTACTACTTCGGGCGGCCCGGCCCGCGCATGCCCGAGCCCGAGCTGGTGGCCGAGCGCATCAACTACCTGGCCCACAAGTTCAAGGCCCACGCCACGGAGCGCTTCGCCGCGCAGAAGGCCCTGTACGCCCGGCACGACGCCCTGGTGCTGGACCTGTGCGCGCGCCTGGCCGAGCTGGGCTCCACCGGGCTGGACAGGATGCTCACGCAGTTCATCGACGAGCACGGGCACATCGAGTGCCTGTACATGCTCAACGCCAAGGGCGTGCAGGTGTCGGACACGGTGTGCAATCCGGCCAAGCTCCGCAAGCGCAAGCGCTTCATCTACGAGCCCGCCCGGGTGGGCGCGGACCACTCCCTGAAGGAATACTACCTGCCCCTGCGCGCGGGCCTGTCCAAGTTCACCACACCGCCGTACATCTCCCTGGCCAGCGGCAACCGCTGCATCACCATCTCGGCGGCCTACAAGGACCGCGACGGCCGCTCCTGCATCCTCTGCGCGGACATCGACCACCACGACTAGCCTGCCCGCGCCCACTGCATCGCATGCCTTTTCCGCCAGAACGGCTCCGCTGTGCGCGGGGTCTTGCCGCTCACCGAGACGTATCCACCGCCCGCCGAATCTGCATCCAAAACCCTTGTTCCGGCGCACGGGAATGATTATCAAAGAATCGGAAGACCCTTTCCAGCGGGACCCCCCGCCACTGGATGAATGCCAGGCACCGACATTTGGGAGGGCCCATGCGCAACATCACCATCCGCGCGCGCATCATTCTGCTCATAGCCATTTCCATCGTCTTTTCCTCGTTGGTGGGCGGAGCCTTCCTGTACCAGATGCTGCAGATCAAGGCCTTCGCCATCGAGCAGACCCAGGACGAGATGCTCGCCGGGCAGAAGGAGCGGCTCCAGCTCTCGGTGCACGCCCTGGCCCTGGCCCTGGGCGAGGGCATCAAGGGCCTGCCCAAGGACAAGGCCATCTGGGCCGACTACGTGCGCGGCCAGGTCAAGGACACCATCTACGAGGCCGACAAGAGCGGCTATTTCTTTGTCTACGAGGGCACGGTGAACGTGGCCTTCCCCGTGAAGCCGGAGAGCCAGGGCAAGGACCTGGGCGAGCTGAAGGACAAGAACGGCGTGTTCCTCATCCGCGAGCTTGAGGCCGCGGCCAAGAAGGGCGGCGGGTTCGTCAACTACGTGTTCCCCAAGCCCGGCAAGGGCGACCAGCCCAAGCTCTCCTACTCCGAGATGATTCCCGGCACCAGCTACTGGATCGGCACCGGGGTCTACATCGACAACATCGACGAGAAGAAGGCCGCCATCAGCGCCGAGATCGGCAACATGGTCAAGCGGGCCAGCCTCATCATCGGCGGCGTGGTGGCGGGCCTGTTCCTGCTGCTGGTGCTGCCCCTGTCGGTGATGATCTTCAAGAGCATCATCCAGCCGCTGAACGCCGCCGCCAAGGCCGCCGACGACGTGGCCGGGGGCGACCTGAACGTGACCCTGGCCGTAACGGGCAGGGACGAGACCTCGCACCTGGAAAAGGCCCTGAACACCATGGTGGCCACCCTGCGCACCAACATGGAGCAGATCGGCGCCAAGACCCGCGAGGCCGAGGACAAGGCCCGCGCCGCGGAGGAGGCCACCCGCGCGGCGGAGGACGCCAGGGCCCAGGCCCTGCGCGCCCGCAGCGAGGGCCTGCTGGCCGCCGCCCAGAAGCTGGAGACCGTGGTGGAGCGCCTTTCCTCGGCCTCGGAGGAGATCTCCGGCCAGGCCCAGAACATCGACCGCGCCACCATCACCCAGAAGGAGCGCATCACCGAGACGGCCACGGCCATGGAGGAGATGAACGCCACCGTGCTGGAGGTGGCCAAGAACGCCACCCAGGCCGCCGAGGGCGCGGACACGGCAAAGAGCCGCGCCACCACCGGCAACCAGGTGGTGGGCCGCTCCATCAAGTCTATGGACGAGCTGCTGCTTCTGGCCAACCGCCTCAAGGAGAACATGGACGCCCTGGGCAAGCGCGCCCAGGACATCAGCCAGGTCATGAACGTCATCAACGACATCGCCGACCAGACCAATTTGCTGGCGCTCAATGCCGCCATCGAGGCCGCACGAGCGGGCGATGCGGGCCGGGGCTTCGCGGTTGTGGCCGACGAGGTGCGCAAGCTGGCCGAAAAGACCATGACCGCCACCAAGGAGGTGGGCGAGACCATCCGGGGCATCCAGGACGTGTCGCAGCAGAACATCCAGGGCATGGACGAGGCGGGCCGGGCCATCGCCGAGAGCACGGACCTGGTGCGCCAGTCCGGCCAAGCCCTGGACGAGATCGTGCGCATGAGCGAGGCCACGGCCCTGCAGGTGTCCAGCATCGCCACCGCGGCGGAGGAGCAGTCCGCCGCCAGCGAGGAGATCAACCAGGCCGTGGAGCAGATCAACGCCATCGCCACGGAGAACGCCCACAGCATGCAGGAGACCACCATCGCCATCCGCGAGCTGGCCGAGCAGGCCGAGCAGCTGCGCAACCTGGTGGCCGACTTGAAGCGCGAGGGCAGCGCGTAGGCCCTGTCAGGCCAGGCACAAAGATCCCGCGGGGGGTTCCGGCGCATGCGCCGGAACCCCCCGCGTCGTTTCCAGCATCAGGCCCCGGCCCGATGCCCCTGAAACGGGCGAAGCCCGTTTTTTTCGCGCCGCCCCCTTTTCCTCCTGCCCGAAATGGGCGATACGAGTGCATATCCTTCCCTTTCCCCGTCCCCCCCACGGGCCACGGCAAGGAACAGACCGGAGGAACCATGCGCAACATCACCATTCGCGCCCGCATCATCCTGCTCATCTGCATCTCGGTGCTCTTCTCCGCCCTGGTGGGCGGGGCCTTCCTGCAGCAGCTGCTGGGGCTCAAGGCCGTGGCCATCACCGAGACCCAGGGCGCCATGCTCGAAGGCCAGAAGGAAAAGCTCAAGGTCAGCGTGCATTCCATGGCCCTTTCCCTGGGCGAGGCCGTGAAGGCCATGCCCCCGGACAAGGCCGTCTGGGCCGAGGCCATCCGCGCCCAGGTCAAGCCCATCGTGTTCGAGGCCGACAAGAGCGGCTACTTCTTCGTGTACGAGGGCACCACCGTCATCACCGTGCCCATCAAGCCGGAGCTGACAGGCAAGGACCTGGCCGGGGCCAAGGACAAGAACGGCGTGCCCTACGTGCAGGAGCTGGCCAAGGCGGCCAAGGACGGCGGAGCCTTCGTCAACTACGTCTTCGACAAGCCCGGCAAGGGCCTGGTGCCCAAGCTGGCCTACTCGGAGATGATCCCGGGCACCAACTACTGGATCGGCACCGGGGTCTACATCGACAACATCGACGACAAGAAGGGCGAGATCGACGCCTCCATCGGCGGCATGGTCAAGCGGGCCACCCTGACCATCGGCGGCGTGGTGGCGGGCCTGTTCCTGCTTTTGGTGCTGCCCCTGTCGATCATGATCTTCCGCAGCATCATCCGCCCGCTGGCGGCGGCCACCAAGGCCGCCGGGGACGTGGCCGGGGGCGACCTGAACGTGAGCCTGAAGGTGGCGGGCAAGGACGAGACCTCGCACCTTGAGGAGGCCCTGAACACCATGGTGGCCACCCTGCGCACCAACATGGACCAGATCGGCGCCAAGACCCGCGAGGCCGAGGACAAGGCCCGCGCCGCCGAGGAGGCCAGCCGGGCGGCGGAGGAAGCCAAGGCCCAGGCCATCCGGGCGCGCAGCGAGGGCCTGCTGGCCGCGGCCCAGCGCCTGGAGGCCGTGGTGGAGCGCCTGTCCTCGGCCTCGGAGCAGATCTCCGGCCAGGCCCAGCACATCGACGCGGCCACCATCACCCAGAAGGAGCGCATCACCGAGACGGCCACGGCCATGGAGGAGATGAACGCCACCGTGCTGGAGGTGGCCAAG
>CAZCYB010000036.1:12240-31600 GCA_964502805.1 uncultured Desulfocurvus sp. | reverse complement strand
CGCCCTCCCCCGATTCCTCCCTCCTCCCTCCTCCCCCCTCTCCCCCTGGCCTTGAGCCTGGCCGGGCGATGGGCTAGGTTGGCGACTGGAACGACGTGGTGGCCTGCGCGGGTGTCGCGCAGGCTTCCTTTTGTTTTTGCTTTTTTGACGAGGGTTTGGACATGTCGAGCATACCCATTTCCCAGGAAGGCTACCGCATGATGAAGCGGGAGCTGGAGAGCCTGAAGAAGCAGCGCCCCGAGGTCTCGGAGGCCATCCGCCTGGCCCGCGAGGAGGGCGACCTGCGCGAGAACGGCGGCTACCATGCCGCGCGCGAGCGCCAGGGCATGATGGAGGCGCGCATCAGCTTCATCGAGTCGCGCATGGCGAACTACAACGTCATCGACATGAAGGCCCTGGGCGGCGAGAAGGTCAGCTTTGGCGCCACGGTGGAGCTGGAGGACGGCGAGAGCGGCGAGACCAAGCGCTACACCCTGCTGGGCCCGGACGAGACCGGCTTCTGCAAGGGCAGCGTGTCCGTGCTCTCTCCGGTGGGCCAGGCCATCCTGGGCAAGACCGTGGGCGACGAGGTGGTCATCATGGTGCCGCGCGGCCGCGTGGAGTACGAGGTGCTGTCCATCTCCTTCAACGGCCCGTGCATCACCGTGGAAGAGTAGCGCGCGAAAATGAAAAGGCCGAGGGCCGGATCCGGGGGTGTCTCCGGGTCCGGCCCTTGTTTTTTGGGCGCGGTGGCGGGCAGCCGGGGGCCGGTTTACTTTGGCGCTGGCTTGGCCCGGAAGGCGTGGACCCGGGCGTCCAGGGACTCCTTGCGGGGCTTGGAGAGCTCGCTGGCGGCCTGTTTGCGGTACACGTGGGCGTCGGCCACCCCGGCGCGCTCGGCCAGGGTGAGCCAGAAGTAGGCCTGCTCGGTGTTTTGAGGCAGGTCCTGGCCGCCCAGGAGCAGCAGGCCAAGGTTGTACTGGGCCTTGTGGTCGCCCATCTCCGCGGCGGCGGTGAGCAGGCGTTCGGCCTCGGCGGCGTCGCGGGGGGCGTCCTTGCCCTCCAGCAGGATGAGCGCCAGGTTGCACATGGCCCCGGTGTGGCTCTTGGCGGCGGCCTCGCGGTACCAGCGCACGGCTGCGGAGGGGTTCTGCGGGGTGCCCTGGCCCTGCTGGCAGTGCAGGGCGTAGGAGTACTGGGCGCGGGCGTGGCCGTTCTTAGCGGCCTGCTCCAGCCAGTGGGCGCTCTTGGCCGTGTCCTTGGGCACGCCGATGCCGTGGGCGTACATCTGGGCCAGGGCGTACTGCGCGCGGGAGTGGGCATGCTGGGCGGCCTTCTGCATCCAGTGGGCGGCCTTGGCGTCGTCCTGCGGCACCCCGCCGCCCCGGGCGTAGGCCAGGCCGGTGTTGTACATGGCCTTGACGTGGCCCTTCTGCGCCGCGGCCTCGAAGAGCTTGGCGGCCTTTTCCAGGTTCATGTCCAGGCCGGAATGGGCCGAGGAGTAGAGCCCGCCCAGGTTGTACATGGCGGCGGGGTTGCCCGCGGCCACGGCCTTTTCGTACCACTGGGCGGCCTGGGTGGCGTTCTGGGCCACGCCGTGGCCCTGGTCGTAGGCCAGGGCGAGGTTGAACTGGGCATCGGGCTGGCCCGAGGCGGCGGCCAGGCTCCACCAGCGCACGGCCTCGGCCGGGGCCTTGGCCACGCCGCGCCCGGCGGCCAGCATGGCGCCCAGCTCGTTCTGGGCGTGGGCGTCTCCGGCCTGGGCCTTGGCCAAAAGCTCGCGGTAGCGCGGGCTGGTGGGGGTGTCCTCGTCGGGGGTGAGCACAGAGGGCTGGGCCGGGTTGGCGGCGCGGGCATGGGCGTGGCCGCCCGGGGCGCCGGGCAGGCAGGGCAGCAGGCTCAGGCCCAGGGCAAGGCCCAGGGCCAGGGCGCGGGGGCGTGCGGATGGGAACATGTCGGGGGCGACCTCCTGGCCGGGCCGGGGGGATGCGCGCCGTGCGGCGCGGTGGCCGGGCCGTGGGCATTGTAGGCCCGTCGGGCCAGGAAGTCCACAGCGCAGGCCGCCCGCCCGGAGGGGCTTCGCCATTGCAGAAGCGTTGCCCGGGTGCGTAAGCGCGTAGGTGTGCCGTTGCAGTGATGCTATAATGACAAAACTAAAAATGTTACAAAGCAAGCTTTCGGAACGCAAACAGGCAATTCTATACCGTACTGGTGGAAGTTATTGCTGGACAGCACCTGCAACATTTCCTAGATATAGCACCGCAAATCATAAGGGCCAATCTGGCCCGCGCGAAAGAGAAGGGAGGGATGAGATGCAGTGCATGATACTGTTTCCAGGCCGCGACGGCAGGCTGCCAAGCGCGGAGGAGCTGCGCCGGGCGGGGTTCGTGCTGTCCTCGGCGCTGGGCCGGGAGCCGGAGGGCGCGCTGGCCCTGGCGGCGGAGGACCGGCAAGGGTACGGGGCGGAGCATGGGCCGGAATATCGCGCGGAGCGGGAGCGGCGCGTGGGCGAGCCGGAGGCCGAGGCGGCCCAGGGCTAGCGCCCTCCGGCTCCTGGCCCGGCAACGGCAAGGGCTCCCGGGACGGTGGTCCGGGGAGCCCTTGGTGTGTGGTGCGCCGGGGGAGAGCCGGGCGCCTAGGCGGTCTGGATGGGGATGCGGCGCGGGGCCAGCTTCTCCAGCTTGGGCAGGTGGATGGCCAGCACGCCGTCCTTGAGCACCGCGGCGATGCGCTCGCGGTCCACCATGTCGGAGAGGCTGACGGTGCGGACGTATTCGCCCGGTCCGAACTGCACCTCCAGGAAGGCTTCCTTCTCGCCGCCGTGGGCCAGGGCCCGCCCGGTGACGGTGAGCTCGTTCTCGTGGATGTCCAGCTTCAGGTCCTCGCGGCGCACGCCGGGGATGTCCATGAACACATGGAAGCCGTCCTCGCGCTCAACGATGTCCGTGGCGGGGCTGACGCGGGGAAGGGCCTTCTCTTCCTTGCGGATGTCCTTGTTCTCGGTCATGGCTTGCCTCCTTGCTCTCTTAGCCCACGTCGATGGAGATCTTCCTGGGGACGCTGGACGCGGCCTTGGGCAGCACCACGGTGAGCACCCCGTCCACCAGCCGCGCGGAGACCTTCTCGCGGTCCACCGGCACGTTCAGGGCCACCACGCGCTGGAAGAACCCGGCCGGGCGCTCCTGGCGGTAGTACTTGCCCTGCTCCACCGGGCGCTCGCCCTTGATGACCAGGCTCTTGTCGGTGAGGGTGAGCTCGATGGCCTCCATGGGCAGGCCGGGCAGCTCGGAGCGCACGTAGTAGTTGGCCTCGTCCTCGCTCAAGTTCAGCGGCGGGTGGGCCAGCCTGCGGCCTTCCGCCATCTGGGGCTTGAAGAAGTCCTCGAAGACGCGCTCAAAACGCCCCGGGAATGTGTACAGCGTGTTGAAGTCGAGCACCATATGCATTCCTCCTCATTGCAGTTTTGCCGCACGGCGGCGTTGGCCGCGCAAGATTTCCTGTTGTGTGCTGAAAATAAACCGCGGCGCGCGGCAGTCAAGGGCCGGGCTGTTCCAAAATGCGTGGGGCGATATGGCTGGCAAGGTGGCGGTGCAGGAAAGGCGGGCCGTGGCGGTGCAGGGAAAAGGTGTGCGCCGCTTTCCGGTTTCCTTCCGGGTGGCCTGGGCCCTTTCTGCTCCGGGGTCCTGGGGTCACTGTTGCGGCGCACGTTGCTCTTTCTGTGAGCGGGGCGGCTCAATCCGCCATATTGTCAGGAAGTGCTGCGGGTCTATTCGCGCTTACCCTCCGTTGGCGGTTCGGCCTTCGGCCCCCCGCGGTGCGTCCGGGGAGGCTCTACGATGTAAAGATAGCACCGCCAGCGGAATTGTAAAGGGCCGCAAGCCAGGCGGGCGGCCAACCGCGCGCCGCGCCGCGACATTTTTTTTTCGGCCCCGGCGGGCCGGAAGGGCGCGCGGCTGCGGGGCCCACATTTCCCTTGCAAGCGCCGGGGCGCGGGGGCAAAATGCGCCAACACCAACACCCAAGGCCGGTCCCATGCGCGCAGCCCTCGCCTTCAAGCCCGCCCTCCGCCTCCTGGCCGTCTTCGCCGTTCTTCTCTCCGCCGTTCTCCTGGCCGTTCCCGCCCCCGCCCCGGCGGCCGCCACGCCGGAGTGCAAGACCCTCTACGACCTGTACCAGACCTGCTACGACACGGGCCTTGGGGCGGACAGCTCGCTCACCTGCCTTTCCGTGAGCTTCGGCGCCATGGAGCGCGCGGCCGTGCGGCTGAACGCCGGGGCCAAGAAGAAAAAGCCCGGCCAGGCCCAGGCCCTGGTGGAGCTGGTGTGCTCCACGGGCTGCGAGGACGCCACCACCACGCTCATCCGGGCCACGCAGCAGGAGTTCAACGAGGCCTTCTGCGAGTAAGCCCCGCGTTTTTTTCGAACCACCCCCGCCAAGGAGGCCCCCATGCCCGCCCAAGTCTATTTCTGGAACATGCGCTCGTCGCTGAAGGCCCCCTACGCCGAGAAGATGCGCCGCCTGCTGGAGCGCACCGGGTTCGCCGGGCATGTCTCCGGCGGGGAGCTGGCGGCCATGAAGATCCACTTCGGCGAACGCGGGGTGACCAGCCACGTGCAGCCGCTCATGGTGCGGCCCATCGTGGAGTGGCTCAGCGCCGCCGGGGCCAGGCCCTTCCTCACCGACGCCAGCACCCTCTACGTGGGCCAGCGCGGCGAGGCGGTCTCCCACGCCATGCAGGCCGCCCTGCACGGCTACGACCCGCTGCTTTTGGGCGCGCCGGTGATCATCGCCGACGGGCTCAAGGGCGCGGCCCAGGTGAGCCTGCCGGTGAGCGGCGGCACGCACATGCAGGCCGCGTTCATCGCCGAGGGCATCGCCAGCGCGGACCTGCTCGTCTCCGTGAACCACCTGAAGGGCCACGAGCTGGCGGGCTTCGGCGGCGCGCTCAAGAACATCGGCATGGGCAGCGCCAGCAAGCAGGGCAAGATGCTCCAGCACGTGACCACCGGCCCGGCGGTGAACCTGGCAAACTGCAAGGGCTGCGGGGCCTGCGTGGGCGTGTGCGCCAGCCACGCCCTGGCCCTGGCCGACGCCGCCAGCCTCTTTCCCCCGGTTCCCGCCGGCAAGGAGGGCGCGCAGCGCATCACCCTGGACCTGGAGCGCTGCGTGGGCTGCGGGGCCTGCTTCCTGGCCTGCAAGACCGGCGGCCTGGAGATCGACTGGAAGACCGACGTGACGGCCTTCCTGGAGCGCATGGTGGAATACGCCGCCGCCGTGCTGCAGCCGCGCGCCAAGCCCAGCCTGCACATCACCTTCGTGACCAACGTGACCCCGGACTGCGACTGCATGGGCTTCTCCGACGCGCCCATCTGCGGGGACATCGGCGTCTTGGCCAGCCTGGACCCGGTGGCCATCGACCAGGCCGGGGTGGACCTGGTGAACAAGGCCGAGCCGCGCTACCCCAGCCACCTGCCAAAGGGCCTCAAGCCCGGGGACGACAAGTTCCGCGCCATGCGGCCGCACCTGCCCGAGCACATGGGCCTGGACTACGCCGAGAAGCTGGGCCTGGGCACCAGGGAGTATGAGCTGGTGGCCATTTAGGGGCGTGTGTATGCCTCCGGCGGCCAGGGTCCGGCTTCGCCGTTTCATGGTCCGGGCTGGTGCTGACGGGGCTGCAGGAGCGTTCTTCATGACCCATGCTTCTTCGACCGGGCAATGGCCTTCAACCGGGCAACCGCGCGCGGGGCGTTCCGGCGTCTGCGCCGGAACGCCCCGCGCGCACGTTTTCCAGCCCTGCCTGCCAGCGTCCGCCGGATGCGCCCCTCGTCCGCGCCCGTGCGCGGGGTCCGGGGGGGCCGTCGCCCCCCCGGCGCAGGGGGGCGCGGGGGCGAGGCGGAGCCTCCCCCCGCTCGCCTTGCCCCTGTTCCTGGCCCTGCTCCTGCTGCTTCCCCTGCCCGCCCGGGCTGCCGAGGGCCGAGCCGGGGCGCTGTTCGACTCCCTGACCCAGTCGCCCCAGGACAAGGCCAAGGACGCCGCCCGGCAGCCCAAGGCGGGCCAGTCCGGTCCCGTGGCCCCGGTGGCCCCGGTGGTGAGGCCGCTGGGTCCGCAGGCCGGACCGGAGGCGGGCGCGGAGAAGCCCCTGCGCGAGGTGGTGCGCGAGAGACAGCAGGGCCAGCAGCCCCAGCAGAAAAGCCAGCAGCAGATCGGCAAGGCCAGGGCCGCGGCCCGCAACCTGACGTTCACGCTGACGCACGAGGGTGTGAAGCGCACGGCGCTGGTGCATTTGCCGCCGCAGGCGTCATCTGGGGGAGTGGCGGGAGCAGGGGCGGGCAAGGGCCAGCAGGCCCGGCGGCTGCCCCTGGTGGTGTTTCTGCACGGGGCCGGGGCCAGCGCGGCGGCGGGCATGCGCCAGACGAACCTGACCGGCCTGGCGGACCGCGCGGGGTTCGTGGCGGTGTTTCCGGAGGGCCTGGGGCCGGAGGGCGGCCAGACCTGGAACTCCTGGACCTGCTGCGGCTACGCGCGCGACAACAAGGTCGACGACGTGGGCTACCTGGAGGCGCTCCTTGAGCGGCTGAAGACGGACCCGCTGAGCGGGCCGCTTTTGGATTCGCGGCGCATCTACCTGGCGGGTTTTTCCAACGGGGCCATGCTGGCCAGCCGGTTCGCGCTGGAGCGCCCGGGGGTGGCGGCGGCCATCGCGGTGGTGAGCGGCACCCTGCCCTGCGATTTGGAGGCGCCGCAGCGTCCGCTGCCGGTGCTGGTGATCCACGGCGACCAGGACCGCATGGCGCGCTACGGGCCCACCCAGGCGCACCCGGCCACGGGCCGGGCTTGCGAGGACTACCCGGCGCGGGCGCAGGTGGACTACTGGGTGCGCGGCATGGGCCTTTCGGCCAAGCCCAGGGTGCTGGAGCACACCAGGAGCCGCTCGCGCATGGAGATCTACGAGGGGGGGACCAGCCAGACCGGAAAGAAGGGCAGGGGCGAGGTGCGCTACGTGGTGGTGCGCGGCGGGGGCCATGCCTGGCCCGGCGGCGCGCGCGAGGTGTTCCGCTACTGCGACATGCCCACCCGCGAGCCCGATGCCTCGGCCCTGGTCTGGGAGTTCCTCTCGCGCCACAGCCTGGGCGCGCCGTCGCTTTCAGAGAAGGGGCCGGAAAAGGGGCAGGGCGAGGGCCAGAAGCCCGCGCCGCCCAAGTCCGTGAAGAAGAGCCCGGCGAAGAAGAAGGGCTAGCGCCGCCCGGCCCTGCCCGCCCTGCCGCCCATTTTGCCGTCCGCCCTGCCCAGCGTTCCGTGTCCGCCGAAGAGCGTGTCGTAGGCGGCGTTGTCGCCCGGGGTGCTGAAGTAGCCCTCGGGGGCGGTCTCCGGCGTTCCGGCGGCCAGCAGGTCGCCGACCGTGGCCGGGGAGAGGCCGCGCGCCGCCAGTTGCGGCAGCAGCAGGCGCACCACCTGGGCGGTGTCCCTGGGCACGCAGTTGCCGTGCAGCAGGATGATGGACCCCGGGCGCGCGGCTGCGGCGATGGCCCTGGCGCGCTGCCCGGCCGTGCCGCCGAAGCCCTCGCCCACCACGTCCCACTGGATGACGGCCAGGTTCCGGGCGTTGAGCCAGGCGGCGGTTTCGGCATCGCCTCGGCCATAGGGCAGGCGGAACAGGCGCGGGGGGGCGGCATCGGGCGCGGGCAGGCCCCGCGCGGCCAGGCGGCGGGAAAGCTCCGCGCGCAGGGCGGCCAGCTGGGCGCTGGTCCAGCGCACCTGGGCCTCGCGCTCCCGGGGCGGGGCCACGTGCATGTTGGCGTGGGTCCAGCCGTGGTGCGCCAGCTCGAAGCGCGGATCGGACATAAGCTGCAGGGCCCGCTCCGGGTGGGAGCGCAGCCACTTGCCACCCACGAAGAAGGTGGCCCGCGCCCCCTGGCCGTTGTTAAAGCGATTGTTGAAGCCGCGCAGGGCGTCCACCAGGGCGGCGTCGTAGCCGGTGACGTGCACGGCCCGCTCGCAGAGGTCGAAGGTCAGGGCCACGCGGCGGTCGCCCTCGGGCAGCTTGACCCGGCGGATGATGCCGCGCCAGGAGTCCGGCAGGGGCGGCGGGGCGGGCTGTTCCGCCTCGGCCCCGGCGGGGGGCGAGAGGTCGGGCCGGGCCAGGGGGCGCACCAGGCGCTCGGCCCTGGCGCGGGCGGGGTCGCGGGGCTCGGCCAGCTCCTGCTGCGTCCAGAGGGATAAGCCGGAGGGGGCCGGGGAGTCGGCGGCCCGGGCCAATCCGCAACCGACCGCAACCAACCACAACGCGAACCACAATGGTTGCGTCTGTTTCAGAATTCCGCGCGCCAGGGAGTGCATGGGGGCCAAGTACGCTCCGCCGGGCTGGCTGGCAAGGGGGCGTCGGCGCGGATGCATCCCGCCCGCCGCGCCTGGCCCGCCTGGCCGGGCACGGCTTGCCAGGGGCCGGGGCCGGGGCTACACTGCGGCCCATGCTCCTGGACCTCAAGATAGCCCTGGCCTCCCTGGCCGCCCACAAGCTGCGCGCCGTGCTGGCCATGCTGGGCGTGTTCCTGGGCGCGCTGTCGTTCAACGGCGTGGAGCACGTGGCCGAGGCCATGTACAAGAACGCCGAGGCCGAGGCCGCCAAGCTGGGGCCCAATCTCTTCGCGGCCATGGCCGGGCAGGTGCGCTTCACGCGCGATGGCGGCTCGGCCCGATTCTCCGGGCAGGTGCGCACCTTCACCGTGGCCGACGCCCAGGCCGTGGCCAGCGGGGTGCCCTCGGTGCTGGCCTTTGCGCCGTACGTCAGCCAGACCATGCCCATCCGCAGCGGCAACACCACGGTGAACACGCAGATCCTGGCCACGTATCCCAGCTACCCGGACATCCGCAGCTTCCACCCGGAGTTCGGGCGCTTCGTCAACGACGCCGACCTCATGGACATGGACAAGGTGGTGGTGCTGGGCCGCAAGATTGCGGAGAGGCTGTTCGGCTCGCCCGAGGCGGCCATGGGCCGGGAGGTCATGATCTTCCGCGCGCGGTTCACCGTGGTGGGCGTCATGGAGGCCAAGGGCCGCGACCTGACCGGCGCGGACCAGGACGAGCAGACCTTCCTGCCGCTTTCCACCTACACGCGCCGCGCCGCCAACCAGACCTGGATCTCCGGGGTGTACCTGCGACTGGACGAGCGGGCGGACATCGAGCAGGTGCGCCAGGCCACGGCGGCCATACTGCGCCAGCGGCACCACCTGGAGGGCAAGAAGGACGACTTCAGCCTGCTGACCCCGGCGGACAGCATGCAACTGCGCAAGGAGGCCCTGGACCTGGTGCAGACCCTGGGCGCCATCACCGCCACCATCAGCTTCGCCGTGGGCGGCATGGGCATCCTGTCCATCATGGTGCTCATGGTGCAGGCCCGGCGCATGGAGATCGGCGTGCGGCGCGCCGTGGGCGGCAGCCGGGGGCACATCACCCGGCAGTTCCTGCTGGAGGCGGGCATCATGGCCGGGGCGGGCGGGGCGCTGGGCGTGGCCGCCAGCCTGGGCCTGGTGCAGATCGTCTGCGCCATCGCCGGGTTCCCGTACGTGCTCTCCGTTTCCTTCAGCCTGGCCACCCTGGGCGGCAGCGTGCTGCTGGGCCTGGCCGCCGGGGCCTACCCCGCGCGCCAGGCCGCGCACATCGAGATCCTGGACGTGCTGCGGGTGTAGGGGACGGGTTCATGTGAGGCTTGAACAAATCACTCGTGGTCGGTGCTGTTGTTCTCCAGCCGGAACCCAAAAGCTCTTTGGTATGCCTTGTGGTCAACAATGCGCGTAAAGGGCGAGTAGCCCTTGATCCATGTCTCTCCTCCCCACAAGGATTCGAAAAAAAGTTCAATGTGCGTCACTGCTGTTGGTTCTCCAGCCGCAACATCTCCACAGATGACTCGCAGTTCCCAGTGTCCGAGGAAAGCATTCTTGACCCAGGCATCATGCTTCATGCTCGTGGAACCGCCTACATCCGGTTCGCCGCAGAGCGCCCATACCTCCCCCCCCCCCCCATCCCGTAACCTACGATATCCCACTTTGATGGGTATCCTGTGCGGATATACAGATTCCAGCACGAAATGGTGAGTGCAAAGATCAATACATAAGACAGCCTGCGCCAGAATACTGCGGTTTGAGCGATCATGATCCCGTCCTGGTGTGCGTTGTGCGGCTGCCTGCATGGCGCCAAAATGTGACATCATTTTGGCCCTCCCTAAATCCCCAGTCGTTTTCAACAACGTGACCGGCCCTGTCGCCGCGCGAAGTGACAGAAATTGTCTTTCTGTCGCCGCTCACGATGCCGACATGAGTTCCATTGGAGGCCACATCGCCCGGCATGGGCCTCTCGCCATTCTCGGTCTTCACGCGCTCGTAGCCTGGCACACCCTTGTGCCAGTCGTTGGCAGAAGGAATCTGACCGCCGATGGCTCCGCCCGTCTTCTCAGCCAGATAATCGCTTGTCTCCTCGCCAAAGGTTCCCGCCTTGCCGCCCACGTTGGGCACATGCGCACCCGACTCGCGAAGCTTGGAGGCGACGAAGACATTGCACTGGTTCTTCATCTCCCCGTTCACTTCCTTGGGTTTCCACTTGTCGCTGCCCAGATCGGCCTTGGCGTTCTGCGCCAGCCGCTCCGGGCTGTATGTCTTCTCCTCCAGCCGCCGGGCCTCGTTGCTCCAGCCGCCCCCGGCGTCGCTTCCTATCCTGCCGCTGTCGGCGAGGAGCACTCCGGGAAGCGGCTCGTAGGCCTCCTGGGCCTGGGCGACGTTTTCCAGCTGCTCGGCCAGCTGCTCGGCCAGTTCTTCCGGGGCCTCGGCCCCGGCGCCGGGCTCGCCGCCCTGGCTCTCGTCCTGTCCGCCTTCCTCTCCGCCGCCGTCCGCCGCTGCAAACAGGCTGATGGAGCCGTCGCGCATGGAGATGGACCCGCCGCCCGGACCTGTGTAGCGGCCCCGGGCATCGTAGGCCTGGGGCTTGTGGCCCGCGCCGATCTTCATGCCCGCGCCGGGGCCGCCCCCGATCTTCGTGTCGGGGCCGAAATCCGTCCCGCCACTCTCGAAGCTGCCCTCGAACCCGCCCTCGAGCCAGCGGGGTGAGCTCCGCCGAGCCGCTTCGTCGTTCTGGGTCATGCCCAGGCGCATAAGCGACACGGGCTGCTCCGGGGTCCAGCCCGGCTCGCGCTCCTCCACCCACCAGTCGGGCTTGCCCCGCCCGCGCGGCCTGCGGGAAATGTCCCCCGGCGTCCGCACCGGTGTTCGCGCGCCGGTTTCCTCAACGATCCAAAGCTGTTTTCCACGACTGTTGCGAAGCATAGGGAACCTCCGAAGAATTTGCAACGGAGTATAGCACATGCTTTCGCGCGCGGACAAAAATGCCCCGCTTCTGGCCGGGAAAAGGACGAGAATTCCCTGTTGACAGGGGGCGCGGCAGGGGAGGGAACCGGGGGGTGAGGGGGGAACTTGTTGCAACAAGTTCCCCCCGTTCTCTCTCAGCCCATGCGGCCCACGGCGTACTCGGCGTAGAGCCTGGCGGCGTCGATGCCGCGCGCGTGCAGGATGCCCCGGAACCCGCCGAAGGCCGAGACCTCGAAGACCACGGGCCCGTCGGGGGTCAGGGCCACGTCCACGCAGGTGAAGTCCAGGCCGAAGAGGTTCTGGGCCTGCCAGGCCAGGTCGATGACGTGCTGGGGCGGGTCGAAGGGGGCGTACTTGCCGCCGGAGGCCGTGGTGGTGTTCCAGGCGCCGTCCTGGCGGCGGCGGGCGTAGGTGGTCAGGTAGTCCCCGCCCAGAAAGGCGATGCCCAGGTCCTGCTGGCCCAGGTCCACGGCCTTCTGCACGTAGAAGGTGCGGTTGTGGCGGGCGTATTCGGCCAGCAGGCCGGGCAGCTCCGGGCCGGGCGCGGCCAGGGCCATGCCCCGGGCCTTGGAGGAGAACAGGGGCTTGAGCACGGCGCGGCCGTAGGCCTCCACGGCGGCGCGGGCCTGCTCCGGGTCCTCGGTGATGGTGGTGGGCGGCATGGGGATGGCGCCCAGGGCCAGGGTGGCCGTGCAGGCCAGGCGGCTGATGAGCCGGGCCATGGCCGCCGGGCGCGAGAACACGCGCACGCCCCGGGCCTCCAGGTAGCGCAGGAGCTCCAGGCGGTCCAGCAGGTCCGGGGAGTACTCCGACCCGAGCTTCTTGACCAGGACGGCGCCCAGGGAGCAGAGGTCGACCCCGGCGTGCATGAGCCGGCCGGTGGCCGTGTCCAGGCGGGCGCGGCCCAGGTCGATGAGCAGGCGCGGAGCCCCGCTTGCCTCGGCGGCGCGGTCGGCCAAAAGCTCGGAGGACCAGCCGCCGGGCACGCCGATCACGGCCAGGGAGCTGTTTTTGGCTAGCGGTGCGGGCATGGCGGCGGCTCCTAGGAGAACAGGGCCTGGTCCGGCAGGCGGAAGTCCTGCCAGGGCCTGCCCCGGTGCGCGGCCACGCGCTCCATGAGGTAGTGGGCGCGCAGGCTCATGGACCGGGAGAAGGACGGGTTGAGCTCGAAGCGCGTGGAGGTCATGAGCGAGCGCGCCAGGGCCAGGGCCATGCGGGCCTCGAAGGTCGCGTCGCCGTTCTGGAGGGCGAAGGCGCGCACAAAGGCCAGGAACTCGGACATGGCCCGGCGGATGCGCTGGCGCAGGTGCGGCTCGAACACGGGCATGCGGTGGTTGGAGACCAGGAACACGCTGGCGTCCTGCACGTAGTCGCCGGGCCGGGTGCGGTGCACGTCCAGGTAGTGCAGGCGCTGGCTCACGTGGTTGTACACCAGGTTGTTCACGTTGAAGTCGCCGTGGATGAGCACGGAGAAGGGCGCGGCCAGCTCCTCCTCGGCCTGGCGGCAGGCGTCTATCAAGGCGCGGGTGGAGGGCACGGCCAGCTCGCCGATGCGCTTGTCCGGGCGGTCGAAGCCGGGGTGGATCTGCAGCACGGCGTCCAGCCGCTCGGCCAGCTGGGCCATGAAGCCGCCCGAACTGGCTGGGCCGGTGGCGGGCGCCGGGCTCTTGGTGGCCTCCCAGATGGACTGCACCGTGCCCGTGAGCACGAACAGGGCGTTCTGGAAGATGTCCTCGCCGGAGGTGAGGATGACCTCGTCCAGGGTGCAGCCGGGCAAAAACTCCACCAGCAGCGAGCCCTTGTCGCCCTCCTCGTGGAAGCCGTACACCTCGGCCACCAGGCCGGGGAAGGTGCGCTTCCACAGCTCCAGGGCGGCCTTCTCGTTGCGGATCTTTGCGAGCGAGCCCTCCTTGTAGATGCTGCCCAGGGGGTCCACGCCCTGCTGCGGGCCGGAGAGCGCGCCCGGTGCGGCCTCGGCCTCCGCCTTTTGGCCCACGTGGCCGATGCGGCAGCCGCTGCGCGTGCCCCAGATGGCCTTGAAGTCCACCCCGGAGATGCCGCCGGAGTAGCCGGTCTTGGAGAGCGTCTGCTGCAGGGCCTCGAACTGCTCGATCTTGATCCTCTCGCCCAGGATGGAGAAGATGAGCGCCTCGCCGATGTTCAGGAGCGCGTCGCCGATCCTCTCCAGGTACCGGAAGATGAACAGCACCGTGATGAGGTTCTGGACGTTCTTGCCCTTCCTGAGCTCGCGCATGATGCGGTCGAAGCCCACCTTGTACATGCGGTCCAGGTCGTACTCCGCCCGGCACACGGAAAGCGCGCGGGAGATGTCCGCCTGGCGCAGGGCGGGCAGGATGCGCCCCAGGCAGGCCTCGATCTCCGCGAACATCTCGCGGTAGGGGTAGCTGTGCAGGAAGGCGTGGTCGGTGAGGTAGTTGGTCTGCTCCAGGATGTTGACGAAGAAGTCGGCCACGCGCTCCAGGTTCACGCACATGACCTGGATGGCGCGCACGCGATTGGCCGCGGCCTTGTCCAGCCGCCCGGTCTCCGCCCCGTGGAAGTGGCCGTAGCACTTGTTCTCGATGACGGTCTTCAGGTTGTCGATGTAGTCGTCGCGGCCCACGATGCGGTCGTAGAGCTCGTGGCTGGGCGCATCCAGGAAGCCCAGGGTGGCGCGCGCCTGGCGCTCCACCTCGGCCACCATGAAGGTGAAGTTCTCCTCAAGGCCTTCGAAGGTGATCACGCCGCAAGCCCCCTAGGACTCCACGTTCAGCGCCCGCGCGGCCTGGTCCTGCCCGTCCTTGTCCCGCCAGGAGACGCGGATGGCCAGGCGGCTCTCGCCGTCCTTGCGGCGGGCCTTCACCGAGAAGGTGAGCATGGCCTGGGGCGAGAGCTCGATGCGCCCGCCGCCGCTGTCCAGCGCCACCCGGCCCTTGCCGAAGCCATCGGCCAGGGCGGTGAGGAAGGCCTGGATGCTCTTTCCGTCCTCCATGCTCTCGAACTCGAACACGCCGTCGTGCGACATGGTTATTCTCCCCGATGCTGGCTGGCCACCTGTTTTTAAAGACGGGGCCTGTTTCCCAAAGATGGGTTTTGTTCCCTGGCGAGGAAGGAGGCGGCTGGGGGGCCAGGGATAGTACTTTTCTGGTACAGCCCTGGACCACAGTCGCCTCATGACGAAGTCCAGGGGGCAAAAGACACTTTGGGAACAGGCCTCTTACGCTGACAGCCGGGCCACATACTCGCGGATCACGCAGGCCCGGTCCATGCCCGAGGCCAACAGCCGCTTGCGGATGTTCAAATCGTCCCAGGCGGGCTGCACGCCGATCTCGCGGCGCACCTTGCCCGAGCCCTTGTCCTTGTTGCGGAGCTTCTCGCTCATGTGCGTGTCGTCGCCCATGAACACCAGCTGGCGGCGGTCGATCCAGCCCTTGCGGTTCTTGCGCGCCAGGGTGTCGATGAGGAATTCCGTGTAGCGCTGGCTCTGCGGGTTCCACACCTCGTAGCCGTCCACGTCGTAGTCGGCCATGAGGATGGGCCAGAACTGCTCCGGGTGGGGGATGACTATCCCGGCGCCGAAGCCCCGGGCCTCCTCGATGACCTCGGAGGCGCGGTAGAAATACTGCAGCGAGAACGAGGCCTTGACCTTCACCTTCACCGCCTGGGCAAAGGCCTGCACGCGGTTGATGAGCCTGTCGCCGTACCTGGGCCGCAGGGCGTCGAGGAAGCCGCGCACCAGCTTGTTCTTCAGCGCCTCCTGCCCCACGTCGGCCCCGTGCTTCTCGATGAGCGCGGCGAGCTTGCGGGCGTGGGCCCTGGCGAAGAGCACGGTCTCCTCCTCGGCGCCGGTCTCGGTGGCCACGGCGTTCAGCCGGTGCTCGTCCCTGCCGGTGAGCACCTCCAGGAAGTCGAAGAGCTGGCTCTGGCGGTAGCGGAAGGTGTGGGCCAGCATGCTCTGGAGCACCCCGGCGCGGTCCAGGCGGTCCGCCCGGAAGTGGACCAAAAGCTGCACCTTCTGGTTGAAGCCCTTGGAGTAGCAGTCCACCTCCACCCCGGCGTAGTCGCCGTAGGTGAGGATCTCGTTGTGCTGGGTGGGGATGACCAGCTCCTGGGCGCGGTTGGGGAAGCTGGCCTCGATGCGCTGGCGGATGATGTCCATGGGCACGAACTCGGGGTGCCAGTGCACGGCCAGCACGCGCTCCTGCCGGTGCAGCACCTCCGCCGGGGTGGCCAGGAACCGGCGCTGCTCCTCGGTCAGGGTGGTGTTGGTGATGGCCAGGAAGACGGCCTCGTCGTCCTCGGTGGGCGCATCGGTGATGCGCACCTGATCCTGCCCCTGGCACTGGGCCAGGGCCGGAGCCTCGTCTCGGGCGTGGGCATGCTTCATGGTCGCGCTCGCTTGGCTTGCTGGGGCCGCCGTGGCCCGGTGCGGGCCATGATCAAGCCCGATACCATCACCCCGGCCCGGTGTCTAATGGGAAGCGGAGGCGGGGATGGAGCCGGACAGATACGTACAGTATCTTGCCGCGCATGCGCCGGGCTGATATCCGCCATTCTAAACCGGCCCACCCCCCAGGCCAAGTCCACAGGGACGTCCCAGGCGCGGCGCGTCCGCGCATCCGTGCGCCCCGGCAAGGGCGAATGGGAGGTGTCGCATGCGTCATGTCGTGTTGCTGGCGCTGATTGTTGCGCTGGCGGGGTGCGGTTCGGTGCTTTCGCCCAGGGCCCCGATCATCGAGGACAAGGTCGGCGATTCCGTTCGAACGGTGGCCTCGGCCCCGGACTACAGGATCTCGTACGTCGTGAAGACCGACCCGACGGATGCGCGCGAGAGGGTGCGGGTCTGCGCGGAGGCCCCAGCGGACGCCGGGGCGCAGTTCGCCTCCTCATTTACAGCCGGGCTCCAGGGGTCCAAGGCCGGAGCCACCCTGGACGCCAACGCCACCCTGGGCATGGCCGTGGCCATGAAGCAGCTATTCAGGCGCTCTCAGGGTCTCCAACTCTATCGCGACGGGGCCTTCGCCCTGTGCAACATGTACATCAACGGCGTGCTGGAGAAGCAGGAGTACCTCCGCGAGCTTGTCGAATTCCGGAAGGACGCCGTTGCCTTGATCAAGGAAGAAATCCCGCACATGAGCAAGGTGACCATCGATCCCATCGCTGTTCCGGCGGCGCCTAAGTAGGGGCCGCCCCCCCTCCCGCCGGGGACCGGTCCTCCGCCGGTCCCCGGCCCTGCCTGCCGCCGACCATGCTTGACCTTTGCCCGCATCTGGGGGAGAGTGCCCGCGATTTCCCGCGCGGCCCCGCAGCCCGCCCTGCCTAGGCGCGAGGCCCGCATCTTCCCTGGAGTGTTCCGTGACAGACCCGCAACTTGAGAAAGACCTTGCCCGCGAGGTGGCGCGCCGCCGCACCTTCGGCATCATCAGCCACCCCGACGCCGGCAAGACCACCCTCACCGAAAAACTGCTGCTCTACGGCGGCGCCATCCAGATGGCCGGCACCGTGAAGGCCAGAAAGGCCGCGCGCTACGCCACCAGCGACTGGATGGCCATGGAGCGCGAGCGCGGCATCTCCGTCACCAGCTCGGTGATGCAGTTCGAGTACCAGGGCTACGCCATCAACCTGCTGGACACCCCCGGCCACCAGGACTTCTCCGAGGACACCTACCGCGTGCTCACCGCGGTGGACTCCGCGGTCATGGTCATCGACAGCGCCAAGGGCGTGGAGACCCAGACCCGCAAGCTCATGGACGTGTGCCGCCTGCGCGACACGCCCATCATGACCTTCATCAACAAGATGGACCGCGAGGGCCGCGAGCCCCTGGACCTGCTCTCGGACATCGAGGAGAGCCTGGGCATCGAGTGCGCGGCCATGACCTGGCCCATCGGCATGGGCAAGAGCTTCAAGGGCACCTGGAACATCCTGAAGCAGGAGCTGCACCTGTTCAGCGCCACGCACGGCGGCAAGATCCAGGAGGGCATCGTCATCAAGGGCCTGGGCGACCCCCGGCTGGACGAGCTTCTGGGCGGCCAGGCCGCCGACCTGCGCCGGGACATGGAGCTGGTGGAGGGCGCGGGCTATCCCTTTGACCGCGAGCGCTACCTGGCGGGCAAGCAGACTCCGGTGTTCTTCGGCAGCGGCATCAACAACTTCGGCGTGCAGGAGATGCTGAACGCCTTCGTGGACTTGGCGCCCAGCCCGCGCCCGCGCGTGGCCATCACCAAGGCCCCGGAGGGCAGCCCACCCGAGACGCGCGCGGTGCAGCCCACGGAGCCGGAGTTCTCCGGCGTGGTGTTCAAGATCCAGGCGAACATGGACCCGGCCCACCGCGACCGCATCGCGTTCTTGCGCATCTGCTCCGGGCGCTTCACGCGCGGGATGAAATTGCGCCACCACCGCATCGGCAAGGACGTGACCATCGCCAACGCCACCATCTTCATGGCCCAGGACCGCAGCAACGTGGACGAGGCCTGGCCCGGCGACATCATCGGCCTGCACAACCACGGCACCATCAAGATCGGCGACACCTTCACCGAGAAGGAGCCGCTCAAGTTCACCGGCATCCCCAGCTTTGCGCCGGAGCACTTCCGCCGCGTGATCCTGAAAAGCCCGCTCAAGGCCAAGCAGCTGCAGAAGGGCCTGGCCCAGCTGGCCGAGGAGGGCGCGGTGCAGGTGTTCCGCCCGCTCATGGGCAACGACTACATCCTGGGCGCGGTGGGCGTGCTCCAGTTCGACGTCATTATGGCCCGCCTGAAGGACGAATACGGCGTGGAGGCGCTCTACGAGCCCGCGCAGTACAACTGCGCCCGCTTCGTCTCCTGCGAGGACAAGCGCAGGCTGGCGGACTTCGAGCGGGCCATGCACGGGAGCCTGGCCAGGGACGCCGAGGACAACCTGGCCTATTTGGCCCCCAGCCAGTGGCGGCTGGAAGACACCCAGGAAAAATGGCCCGAGGTCTCCTTCAACACCACCCGCGAACATGAATAACTCCGACTCCATCTTCGGCCTTGGCCCCGTGGCGGAAGCCCCGGCCTCCTCGTCTGATTCCGGCCACGACGATCCCCACCACGGCGGTTTCCATGGCGATTCCGGCGGCGACACCCCCGGCGATGCCGGGGCCCCAAAAAAGCCGCGCCGCCGCCGCTCGCGGCGCTCGCGCAAGCCCGGCGCCTCCACCGCTGGCGGCGAGTCCCAGGCCGCCCTGCCCCTGAATGACGACGAGGGCTGCGAGGCCCTGCGGCCCGACGCCGACTACCTGGCCGACCAGGCCGAGCACACTGGCCAGGCGGCCCGGCCCGCGCGGGGAGGCCGCCGCGCCCGCCAGCCCAAGGCCCCCAAGCCCGTGGTGGTGCCCCTGGCCCCCGTGCGCGAGGGCGCGGAGCTGGGCGAGGAGTACCAGCGCGCCTTCACCACCGAAGAGATCATGGAGCTGCCGCTCATCCAGTTCGTGGGCAAGATCATCCTGGTGGAGAGCGACCGCCAGCTGCACCAGGCCATGAAGGTGCTGCATTCCCAGACCCTGCTCGGCTTCGACACCGAGACCCGGCCCATCTTCAAGAAGGGCAAGATTCCGCCCCCGGCGCTGCTGCAGCTGGCCACGGACAAGGACGTGTACATCTTCCAGCTGCCCAAGCTGGCGGACAAGCACCTGCTCACCGAGATCCTGGCCTCGCGCACCATCCTCAAGAGCGGCGTCTCCGTGCGCGACGACTTGAAGGGCCTGAAGGAGCACTTCGAGTTCACGGAGCACGGCTTCGTGGACCTGGGCGACGTGGCCAAGAAGATGAACATGCGCACCCACGGCCTGCGCAACCTCACGGCCAACCTGCTGGGCAAGCGCATCTCCAAGGGCGCGCAGTGCTCCAACTGGGCCCGCGAGAGCCTGTCCACCAAGCAGATCATCTACGCCGCCACCGACGCCTGGATCAGCCGCGAGCTGTACCTCAGGTTCGTGGAGCTGGACGTGCTGTAGGAAGGGAACCGCCATCAGCTGGCAATAAATGAGCAACAGGCCAAAAAAATAGACA
>CAZCYB010000036.1:0-12230 GCA_964502805.1 uncultured Desulfocurvus sp. | reverse complement strand
GCTGGACGTGTTGGAGGAATGGTGTCGGGGGGCGAGGGGGGAACTTGTGGAAACAAGTTCCCCCCTCGCCCCCCGAACCCCCCGCTCCCCCCTCAAAAACTTGTGTTGGGGAAGAGGGCTGCGGGCCGGATGGTCCAGCCGCCCCCCCTCGCCTGTTCACCGGAGCATCCACGCAGCAGCCGTGGAAATCAGCGTCGCCGCCGTTCCCGCGCCATGGTGTTCGGTCGCAGGCCCGGCAGGCATAGCCAGGGCCCAAAATGCCGTATTGACAGCACGGCGCGCGCGGGCGCACTCTCCTGGCTTGGCCCCCCGGTCACACACAGCCAGCCAGGAGCGCCAATGGGCAAGCTCATCTGCATCATCGACGGCGACTTCATGCGTCGCCGCGTCATCGAGTCGCAGTCCTTCTACTATTCCGGCCAGACCATCCGCCAGCACTGCCTGCGCCACGTGCTGCCCGGCGAGGAACTGCTGCGCATCCTGTACTACGCGGCGGCCCCCTTCGGCGGGCAGGGGGTGCACCCCAAGACCGGCGAGACCATCGACTTCTCGCGCACGGAGCAGCACCGCATGGCCGAGGACTTCTTCCGGGGCCTGGCCTCCACCCCGCAGGTCGCCCTGCGCCTGGGCCGCCTGGCCTGGCAGTACAACGCCTGGAACATCGCCACGCACCGGCTGCCGGAGCTGCTCTCCGGCCGCATCGCCGTGTCCGACCTGGGGGCCGAGGACATCCGCCCGGACTTCCGCCAGAAGGCCGTGGACATGCGCATCGGCCTGGACATCGCCACCATCGCCCTCAAGCGCCAGGCCGAGCGGCTGGTGCTGGTCACCAACGACGCGGACTTCGTGCCCGCGGTGAAGCTGGCGCGCAAGGAGGGGCTCACCGTGTGCCTGGACCCGCTGTGGGCCGGGGTCTCGGCGGACCTGCGCGAGCACGTGGACTACGTGCGCAACCTGCTGCCGGTCAAGAACGAGAATTTCCGCAGGCAGTCCGATCCCAAGGAGTTCGACCCCGGCCAGGCCGAGGAGGCCGATGGCCCGGACGGGGAGGAGAGGTAGCTCCCCGCCCGGGCGCGGCCCTGGCCGTGTTTGCCTAGCGCGAGAAGGCCGCCATCATGGTGGCGGGCACCTGCATGCTGGCCGCGTGGGCCGCGGCGTCGTAGATGGTGGGGTCGGACCAGCCCTGGGCGCGCAGGGCGTCCACGTCCGCGGCCGTCACGCTCTTGGGCTCGCGCAGAACCTTCAGCGCGAAGGCGATCAGGGCCCGCTGCTCCGGGCTGAAGCCGCCCCCGGCCTGGGGCAGGGCGGCCAGTTCTTCCTCGGTGAGTCCAGCGGCTCGCAGCAGCCCCCCGTTGAAGTCGATGCAGGCCTGGGCCTTCAGGTGCCGGGCCGCCAGCAGCCGGATGGCCGCCAGCATGGGGAAGTCCAGGTCCGGGTGGGCCCGGAAGTAGGCGACGGCCTCGGCCTGCACGCCCACCATGCCGGGGCTGGCGGTCATGAGCTTCAGCGGTTCCGGCGGGCTGATCTGCGGCGGGAACATGGCGAAGAGTTCGGCGGCCTTGCCGGTGAGCTGGCTGGGGTCGGTGGTCTTCAGCAGGTACATGGTGTCTCCTTTCCGGAAGCGGAGTGGGTTGAGCGGCCGAGGGCGCCGCGCCGGGGGCTATGTGTTGCGCCTCAGGGCCTTCATGAGCAGCGCCGGGGCCTGCACGGCGGCGGCGTGGGCCAGGGCGTCCAGGATGGTGGCGTCGTCCCAGCCGCACAGGCGCAGCCGGGCCAGGTCTCCGTCCTCCACGCTGCCGGGGCTGGCCAGGGCCTGCCGCACAAAGGCCAGCAGCGCTACCTCGGCGTCGAAGAAGCTCCCGCCGGCCTCGGGCAGGGCGTCCACCTCCGTCTCGCCGAGGCCGCAGGCCAGCAGCGTGCGCCGGGCGTGGTCCTGGCAGTCCGGGGCGTCCAGTTCGCGCGCGGCCACCAGGCGGATTGCCGCCAGCAGTTCGTAGCCCAGGCTCGGGTGTCCGCCATAGTAACGCAGCAGCGAGGCGTGCGCCTCAAGCAGGCGCGGACTGGCCGAGAGCAGCACCAGCGCCGCGGGAACGCCGAGCTGGGCCGGGAACCGTGCGTACAGCTCCGAGGCATGGCCGGGGCCTGCCTTTGGATGCTGGGTGGCGATGCGGAACATGGGCTCCTCCTGGAACCGGTCCCTCGGGATACGACTAGACCGGTCTGTTCGTTAGGGGCGCGAAAAAAGCGCGCGCTCAACGCGCGGTGACCATCTCCATGAGGAAGTCCCTGGCCCGGACCAGCGGGGCGGGATCGCCCGCGGCCTTCATGCGCAGGATGGCTCCCTGCCAGCTTGCGGCGATGAACTTGGCCGTCTCGGCGGGGTCCAGGTGGCTGGGCATTTCTCCCGACTCCTGGGCTTCCCTGAGCAGTCCCTCCAGGGCTCCCTCCATGTCGCGGATGACCTTTTCCAGGCGTAGGCGGAAGGACTGGCTCACCGGGGCCAGCTCCTGCACCATGTTTCCGATTGGGCAGCCGCAGACGCTGAGCTGGTTGGCCGGGTCGCCGTAGCGGGACAGGAAAAAGTCGAAGAAGCGGCGCAGGCGCCACAGGGGGGTGTGCGAGGAGTCGGCGAACAGCCGCCGCAGCGCGGTGGTTATGCGCTGAGACTGGTGCTCGATGACCTGGAGGGCGAAGTCCTCCTTGCTCTTGAAGAAGTGGTAGAACGACCCCTTGGGCACGTCGCAGGCCTCCAGCACCTCCTGGATGCCCGTGGCGGCGTATCCCTGGCGGTGCATGAGCTCCGCGCCTGCGGTGATGAGCCGGGTCCGGGTGTCGTCCTTCCTTGCCGTGTTGCGCATATCGGCCTACTAGACCGGTCGGTCCAGTCCTGTCAAGGGGGCATCGGCCCCTTTACGGACTGTAAAGCAAGCTGACACCCACCCCTGTCGCCCCTGGCGACACCCCCGCCGAGAGAGAAACAAAACCCATCCATTCCAGGCCATTGAGTGAACGCCCCTCCTGGCACGGCTCTTGCCATTGCCGTGTTGCCGCAGGAGGGGCCCGGCGCGTGGCTGCATCGCTTTCCTTCGCCATCATGGACCGCAATCCGCACGTTCGCGAGCTCATCTGCCGCGAGCTTTCGGCCAGGGGCCACAGGGCGAAGCCGGTGCGCAGCGCCGCCGAGGCCACGGGCCTGCTCTCCGGGCCGCTGCCGCCGCAGGTGCTGGTGGTGGACCCCGAGGCCGCCGAGGGCAGGCTTGCCGAGATCGCCCTGGCGGCGCGGCGGCTGCCCGGGCGGGTGGCGCTGGTGCTGCACGTGTACGGAGACGCCCCGGCCCTGGTGGAACTGCCCGGGGCCCTGGTGGTGGAGAAGCAGGCGCACCTGGGGCCGCTTTTGGCCCTGGCGGAAAGCCTGAGCCGGGGGGCCGCTCCCGGGGCGGGGGCGGATGTTCCGGGCAACGAGGGCGCGCGCGGCGCGGGGGTGTGATTCATGAGGGTGCTTCTGGTCGACGACGAGCAGGATTTTCGCGAGACCCTGGCCAAGCGCCTGGCCCGCAGGGGCATGGAGGCGGCCACGGCGGGCAGCGCGGCCGAGGCCCTGGCCTGGCTGAAGGCCAACCAGGACGTGGACGCCGTGGTGCTGGATGTGAAGATGCCCGGCATGGACGGCATCGAGGCGCTCAAGCACATCGCCGCGGCCCACCCCGGGGTGGCGGTGCTCATGCTCTCGGGCCACGCCCACGTGGAGACGGCCATGAAGGGGCTGGAGCTGGGCGCCTTCGACTATCTGATGAAGCCCGTGGACATCGAGGAGCTGGTGTTCAAGCTCCAGGATGCCTGCGAGCACAAGGCTCTTGGGGGCAAGGCGTAGCGCGCCGTTGCCCGTTGACTGGGTACAGAGGCATTGAACCGGGGCCGGGATACGGGCCGGTTCCGGGGAAACAACACTTAGAATACGGAGGATGCACTGATGGGTTTCGGAAGAGATGTCTTCGAATTCCTCAAGCAGGCGAGCGCCGCGCACGCCAAATGGGACATTGAAACGTCCCTGTCCATTGTACGCAGCAAGAAGAAGGTCGCCATCCTGGCGCTCATGGTGCTGCCCATCCTGCTCATCAACTTCGCCTTCGCGGCGGACATGATCGGCGGCAAGACGGCCTACGCCCCGGCCTTCTACACCAACACCATCTTCATCGTGTCCATCTTCGTGGGCCTGGCCGCGGGCCTCATCACCGGCTGCATCGGCGCCGGCGGCGGCTTCATCATCACCCCGGCGCTCATGGCCGCGGGCGTCAAGGGCATCCTGGCGGTGGGCACCGACCTGTTCCACATCTTCGCCAAGGCCATCATGGGCACCGCGGTGCACAAGAAGCTGGGCAACGTCTCCACCAAGCTGGCCATCGCCTTCCTGGTGGGCTCCGGCGGCGGCACCATCGTGGGCGGCTGGGTGAACAAGACCCTGTACGACACCGACCCCCTGCTCTCCGAGATGTTCATCTCCGGCATCTACGCCGTTCTGCTCGGGTTCCTGGGCTTCTACGCCCTGTTCGACTTCCTCTCCGCCAGCAAGAAGGGCGAGACCGGCAGCGGCCATGACGCCCACGGCGGCTCCTCCGGCACCACCGGCCTGGCCACCACCATCCAGAAGATCAAGCTCGCCCCCATGATCACCTTCGACGAGGACTTCGTCCCCGGCGGCAAGCAGATCTCCGGCTGGATCGTGGCCGCGGGCGGCGTGGTGGTCGGCATCCTGGCCGCCATCATGGGCGTGGGCGGCGGCTTCATCACCTTCCCCATGTTCGTGTACATCTTCGGCGTGTCCTCCATGACCACGGTGGGCACCGACATCCTCCAGATCATCTTCACCGCGGGCTTCGCGGCCGTGGGCCAGTACGCCATCTACGGCTACGTGTTCTACACCCTGGCCATGGGCATGCTCATCGGCTCGCTCTTGGGCATCCAGGTGGGCGCGCTCACCACCAAGGTGGTCAAGGGCATCCACATCCGCGGCTTCTACGCCATCAGCATCATCGCCGGCTTCATCAACCGCATCTCGGTTCTGCCCAAGAAGCTGGTGGAGCTGGAGATGATCAACATGGACATGGGCCTGGTGACCCAGATCGAGTTCGTGGGCAACATCATCTTCTGGATCGTTGTCGCCTTCTTCGGCTTCTGGATCTTCAGCAAGTTCTTCGGCAACATCGGCAAGCTGCGTCAGGAGGCCTAATCATGATCATCACCAACAAAGCGCTGTTCAACAAGGGCCTTCTGCTCTTCGCGTCCTTCGTGTGCGTGTTCATCTCGCTCTTCCTGCCCATCTGGGGCGGCGGCAAGAACGGCCTGGACGCCGCGGACGACATGTTCAACCGCCTCTCCAAGGGCTCCAGCTACTTCATCCCCGGGGTGAAGGAGCAGGCCCTGAAGCTTGAGGGCAAGACCGTCACCGTCACCGCCAAGGTCAAGGACGCCAAGCTCGCCCAGCGCGGCGTGGAGAACCTGGTGAAGGCGGGCGCCACCGCCGAGTTCAAGGACGGCGCCGTCACCTACTCCGGCGACCTGGGCAAGATCCTGGGCGCCGCCCTGGTGGACGCCGACGACATGTTCAAGAACAACGGCAAGGCCGTGCAGGAGCGCTACGGCCTGGCCGACAAGGACTCCGAGAAGCTCGTGACCAAGGCCTGGTGGAGCGTGCTCGACCCCTCCATCAAGGAGCTGCAGAAGCAGAAGCTCATCCAGGAGGCCAAGGTCGTCGGCAACGTGAACAAGCGCGGCCTTGAGCCCGGCTACAACTTCTACGGCATCGCCGGCGAGAAGGTGCTGGACAACGTGCTGCCCCTGGTGGGCCTGCTGGTGTTCTACGTGCTCTACACCATGTGGTGGGGCTACGCCATCTTCGACCTGTTCGGCGGCATCGGCATGGGCATGAGCAAGCCCAAGATCAAGAAGGAAGCGTAGGCATCCCGCCTACTCGTTGGGCACGCCCCCGGAGGACACGCGCCTCCGGGGGCGTTTGCGTTTTGCGCCCGCCCCCGCTATGGATGCCGGATACTGGGAGGATTCATGACCGGGATGCTTGCCAAACTCCGCGCCCTGCTCGGCGGCGCCCCGCCGCAAGGCGGGGAGGAGAACGGCGCCGACGCCGCGCGCATCGGCGAGCTCTTCCGCGGGAAGCACACCAATTTCCGGCTGCTCCTCACCTCCGGCAAGCGGCTGGACAGCACCCTGGCTGACATGGAGCGCGCGCTGACCGACGGCCGCGTCTTCGGCATGACCTTTTTGCGCGCGGGCACCACCAGCGTGGCCGTCAACGCCTTCCGCATGCTCACCCACCTGAAGGCCCTGGACCCTGCGGCGGCGCAGCGCCTCTCCGACCGCTACCAGGGCCTCCTGGCCGGGGTGGAGGAGGTGCTGGGCAGGCGCACCCCCCCGGCCTGCGGCGACCTGGTGTACGACCTGGCCCGGGTGGACGCCCGCCAGGCCGACCTGGTGGGCGCGCGCCTGGCCGAGCTGGGCGACATCAAGAACCGCCTGGGCCTGCCCGTGCCCGAGGGCTTTGTCGTCGGCGCCTGCGCGTACGAGGCCTTCGCCTCCCAGCCGGGCCTGCGCGAGGAGATCGCCCGGCGCATCCAGGCCATGTACGATTCCGCCGGCGGCCCCAGGGACGCCGGAGGGGGCGCCGGAGAGGACGCCCCGCCGACCATCTACGGCCCGGATTCCGCCACCCTGGCGGCCATGAGCCGGGAGATCCAGGCCCTGGTGGCCTCCGCGCCCCTGCCACAGGCCCTGGAGCGGGCCATCGCCGAGGCCTGCGAGAGGCTTGCGCGCGCCAGCGGCTGCACGCGGCTGTGCGTGCTGCCCAACAGCCTGGGCGAGGGCCAGGGCTTCACCGGGGTGTACCCGGCGCAGTTCGGCGTGCCCTGCGCGGACGTGCTGGGCGCCTACCGCCGGGCCCTGGCGGGCAAGTATTCGGTGCAGGCCATGCGCCGCAGGCTCGTGATGGGCATCCCGGACATCGACGTGGCCATGTGCGTGGGCGTGCTGGCCCTGCCCGGCGATGTGGAGGACTGGCTGCCCGAGGGCGCCGAGGGGGGCCTGCGCGGGGCCGAGGGCGAGTGCCTGCGCGGCACCTGCCGCACCGGCTCCTGCCGCGAGTCCGCCCGTGCCGCCGGCCTGGGGGCGGAGGACGCCGAGCTTCTGGCCGGGCTTTCCCGGCGGCTGGAGGAAGGCCTGGGCGCCCCGGCCCTGTTCGAGTGGGTCAAGGAACCGGGCGCGGGCGGCGGCATCCAGGTGCTGCGCTGCGGCCCCCTGCCGCCCCCAGGTGAGGAGGGGGACGAGGAGGAGGACGGCCAGCGGGACCCCCGTGAGCCCCGGGCGCTGCGCTCGCACATGGCGGGCAGCCCGGTGCACCAGCGCCTGGGCGAGCTTCTGGGCCTGCTCTCGCCCCTGACCCTGCCCGCGCCGGAGGACCCGGGCTTCCGCGCCGCCAACTGCCAGACCGTGCGCGACGTGGCGCGCGTGGCCCACCAGCGCGCCGTGGAGGCCATGGTGGAGTTCGGCCGGGGGCAGCAGGACTTCGCCGAGAGCCAGGCCAAGCAGCTCTGGGCCGGGGGCGCGGCCATGCAGTGGTGGATCATCAACCTGGGCGACGCCTTCCAAAGCCCGCCCGAGGGCAAGTTCATCCGCCTGGAGAACATCGCCAGCCAGCCCTTCCAGGCCGTGTGGGCGGGCATCAGCGCCTTTCCCTGGGCCGGGCCGCCGCCGGTGGACGCGCGCGGCTTCCTGTCCATCATGTACGAGAGCACCACCAACCCGGAAATCGGCGTGCTGGGCAGCTTCGACTTCGGGGCCTGGAACCACATCCTGCTCTCGCGGGCGTACGTGTCCCTGTCCTCGCGCTTCGGCTACCACTTCGTCACCATCGAGGCCCTGGTGGGCGAGCGCAATCGCGAGAACTACGTCAGCTTCCAGTTCCGGGGCGGCGCGGCGGAGGTCACCCGCAGGGCCCGGCGCATCCAGTTCGTCTCCGGAATCCTGAAGGAGTTCGGCTTCGCCATCACCGTGCGCGAGGACTCCCTGGTGGCACGGGTGGAGGCCCTGTCCACCGCCGAGTTCATGGACCGGCTCAAGGTGCTGGGCTACCTCATCATCCACACCCGCCAGCTGGACATGATCATGCGCATCCCCGAGCAGGTGCGCCTGCACCGCGAGAAGATCCTGCGCGAGATCGGCCAGATGCTCCGCGCGCCCCGGCCCGAGGGGCTGGCCGAGGAGCTGCCGCCCGACCCCGAGGGCGCGCCGTGAGCCCCGTCCGCCCCTCCGGCCCGGCGCTGTCCGACAGGCTGTACCTGCGCCTGCCCAGGGCCGACGTGGCCCTGTTCCGCTTCTTTCTGGAGGCCCAGGACAACCTGGCCCTGTTCTCCAGCCTGGGGCAGGAGCACCCGGCCTCGGGCGGGCGCATGGTCCTGGTGCTGCGCTTCGCGCCCTCCGCCCGCCGGGAGGTGCTGGCCTGGCTTGCCGAGCGGGCCCGGGCGCTGCCCCTGGCGCTGCTGCCCGCCGTCTTGGCCCCGGCCCTGACACCGGCCCCGCCGCCACACAAAACCCCGGAGGCCCCATGAAGCTTACGGAGCAGAGCCTGGGCGAGCAGCTGCGCATCACCTCCAAGGAGATCGCCCGGCGCAAGGAGCTCTTCGGCATCACCGCCGCGGACGAGCTGGCCCTGAGCCAGCAGAAGGCGCGCCTGGCCGCGCACCTGCCGCAGATCGTGGAGGAGTTCTACAAGAACCAGGTGGCCACCCCGGAGATCGAGCAGCTCATCGGCGACGCCGAGACCCTGGACCGGCTCAAGCACCATATGGCGGGCTACCTGCGGGCGCTGTTCAGCGGGGTGTACGACGAGCTCTACGTGCTCTCGCGCCTGCGCGTGGGCATGGTGCACAACCGCATCGGCGTGCCGCCCAAGCTGTACATCTCCTCGGTGCGCACCCTCATGGGCATCTTGCGCAGGCAGCTGGCCGGGCAGGCCCTGGAGGGCGACTGCTCCCTGTGCCAGCCCTTCCTCTCCGCCCTGGAGAAGCTTTTGGCCCTCGACCTCTCCCTGGTCATGGACACCTACATCCATGCCCTGGTGGGCCAGGTGGAGCGCGGCAGGCTGGAGCTGGCCACCTACGCCCAGGGCCTGGAGGAGGAGGTGGCCCGGCGCACGCGCCAGCTCTCGGAGCTGGCCCTCACCGATCCGCTCACCGGCCTGGCCAACCGCCGGGCCATGTTCGAGGCCCTGCGGCGCGAGCTGGCCGGGGCCATCCGCCAGGACAGGCCGCTCACCGTGCTGGTGCTGGACCTGGACGGCTTCAAGGCCGTGAACGACACCCACGGCCACGACGAGGGCGACCGGGTGCTGGGGCTGGTGACCATGGCCCTGGGCCAGGTGCTGCGCGCCTCGGACCTGGCGGTGCGCATGGGCGGGGACGAGTTCGCGGCCATCCTGCCCGGCTCGGACGCCCAGGCGGCGCAGGAGGTGGTGCGCAGACTGTTCGCGGCCTTCGACGCCCTGCGCGGCGCGCACACCGTGACCATGAGCGTGGGCCTGGCGGGCCTGAACCTGGAGCAGCCCCAGGACCCGGAGACCCTGCTGCGCCAGGCTGACGAGGCCATGTACCGGGCCAAGCGCCACCCCGGCCACGCCCTGGAGGCCGCCGGGGGCGGGGCCTAGGCCCACCCCCTGCACAAGCCCTTGCACATGGCCTTGCACGTTTGTGCAGCACGCTGCACTTCCCGGCCCGGGCAGGGGCTGCCCAGCCAGCGAATATTTCCGTAACACGCTGTATATCATCGCCAAAATAGACTTGGCACGGAGGGTGCTCATACAGGGTCAAGTGCGCGCGAGGCCAGGGTCCCTGAGACGAACACCCCACACCCCCATGCCCGCCAAGACACCCCTTGCACCCCGGGGCCCAGGCCGCGCACGGCACCCATCTCCCTCCCTCCTCCTCCCGAAAAAGGGCCGCCACCCACGGCCCTTTTTCCATTTCCGCGCCCCGGCGCGCCGAACCCTGTCAACAGGGTATTTTTGTCCTTTTCCCGGCCAAAAACAGTCCCAAAACGCCCCGGCCCCATTTGCGGGGGTATACTCCCGGCACTGCCGGGCGTCCGCCCGGCCGCAACCCCCAGCCGTTCCCCCCGGAACAAGGAGGCGTCCATGGGCAGCCCCAAGGGCTTCGACCCCGTCTCGCTCATCACCGACATCGTGTTCTCCGCGGCCATCAGCGCCATGACCCAAGGCATGGGCGGCGAGGCTGGCGGCGAGGCCGCCCCGAGGGCCGACGCCCAGGCCGAGGCCGAGCGCCAGGCCGAGGAGCGCGAGGCCCAGGCCCGCCGGGCGGCGGATCGCCGCGCCGAGGAGGCCGCGCTGAAGGCCCAGGCCCGCAAGCAGCAGCTGGGCCAGAGCCGGCAGGTCGCCAGTTCCGGTCTGGCCACCAGCCTGGGCGCCACCCTGGGTGAGGGCGGCTCCCTGGCCGGACGGAGCATGCACGCCGCCGTGGCCACCCAGCCCCAGCTCAAGGAGAAGCTCGGACAATGAACACCCAGCACACCCCCACCGAGGAACCCCTCCTGCTCCCCGCGCTGCCCCTGGCCGAGGTCGAGGGCCTGCTGGCCCGGCTCTCCGCCCTGGAGGACGCCCGGGGCCCCTGGCTGGCCCTCTGGCGCGAGCTGTCCGGGCAGATCATGCCCCGCAAGCACCCCGGCCTGGACGGCCCCCTGGCCGAGGGCCGCGCCGCCCAGGCCCGCGCGGGCGACGAGGCCATCTTCGACTCCACCCCCACCCACAGCCTGGAGCTGTTGGCCTCGGCCCTGGGCGGGCTGCTCACCAACCCCGCCAGCGCGTGGTTCGACCTCTGCCTGATGGCGCCCTCCCCTGAAACGGGCGCGGACTCCGAGGCCGTGCGCGGCTTCCTGGCCGAGTGCCGCCAGCGCATGCTCCAGGCCTTCAACACCGAGGCCACGGGCTTCCAGGCCTGCGTGCACGAGCTCTACCTGGACCTCTGCCTGTTCGGCACCGCCGTGCTGCACGTGGAGGCCGACCCTGACACCGTGGTGCGCTTCAGCGCCCGGCCCCTGGCCGAGGTCTGCCTGGCCGAGGACGCGCGCGGCGTGGTGGACACCGTGCTGCGGCGCCACAGCCTCACCGCCCGCCAGCTCTGGCAGGAGTGGGGCCCGGCCTGCTCCCAGGAGGCCCGGCAGCTGCTGGAAAACGCGCCCGACACCCCGGTGGAGCTGGTGAGTGCGGTGTACCCGCGCCAGTGGCGCGACCCGGCCAGCCCCCTGGCCACGGACTTCGCCTACGCCAGCGTGACCCTGGAGGCCGCAACCCGCCACGTGCTGGAGGTCTCCGGCTACCACGAGATGCCCTACATGTGCCCGCGCTGGGCCAAGGCCCCCGGCGAGGCCTACGGGCGCGGGCCGGGCCTCACCGCCCTGTCGGACGTGCGCGTGCTGAACGCCATGAGCCGCACCGCGCTCATGGCCGCGGAAAAGATGTCCGACCCGCCGCTCATGGTGCCCGACGACGGGTTCCTGGGCCCGGTGCACTCCGGCCCGGGCGGGCTCTCCTACTACCGCGCGGGCAGCCAGGACCGCATCGAGGCCCTGCCCGTGCGCGTGGACCTCGCGGCCATCGAGGCCATGACCGAGCGCCGCCGCCAGTCCGTGCGGCGCATCTTCCTTACCGACATGCTGGCCCCCGAGGCGGCCAACACCACCGCCACCGAGGCGCTCATCCGCCAGCACGAGAAGCTGCGCATCCTGGGCCCGGTGCTGGGCCGCCTGCAGACCGAGTTCCTGGCCCCGCTCATCGAGCGCGTGTTCAACATCCTGCTGCGCGCGGGCGAGCTGCCGCCCTGGCCGCGCGAGCTGCCCCAGGGCGCGGTGCGCATCGACTACTCCTCGCCCATCGCCCAGGCCCAGCGCCAGGCCGATGCCCAGAACCTGGCCCAGGCCGTGCGCTACCTCTCCCCCCTGCTCCAGCAGGGCGACCCCTACCGCGTGCTGGACAACTTCCAGCCCGACGCCATTGCCCGCCACGCCGCCGACCTCTTCGCCCTGCCGCCCACCTACCTGCGCGCGCAGGACGAGGTGGACCAGCTCCGCCAGCCCCGCCAGGCCGCAGCGCCCAAGTAGGCCCGCGGGGGGCGGCTCCGCCCCTCCCCCCGCCGTGCCCCCTCCGCCCCCGCGGC
>CAZCYB010000035.1:1583-31661 GCA_964502805.1 uncultured Desulfocurvus sp. | reverse complement strand
GTGGCCGACGAGGTGCGCAAGCTGGCCGAGAAGACCATGACCGCCACCAGCGAGGTGGAGCAGGCCATCCGGGGCATCCAGGAGGGCACCAGGAAGGGCATCGCCGGGGTGGACCGCTCCGTGGAGACCATCCAGCGCGCCACGGCCCTGGCGGAGCAGTCCGGCCAGGCCCTGAACGAGATCGTGGGCCAGGTGGACGCCTCCTCCGACCAGGTGCGCTCCATCGCCACCGCGGCGGAGGAGCAGTCCGCCACCAGCGAGGAGATCAACAGGAGCGTGGAGGACATCGCGCGCATCTCCGGCGACACCGCCAGCGCCATGGGCCGCTCGGCCCAGGCCGTGGAGGAGATGGCCCGCCAGGCCCAGACCCTGTCCAAGCTCATCGAGGAGCTCAGGGCCGAGGGCAACCAGGGCTAGCGCCCCCCGCCAAGCGGCAAATGAAAAGGCCGGAGCCGGGGCATCCCCCGGTTCCGGCCTTTTGCTTTTACGCTTGCGCGGCTACTTCGCCGCGGGCCTCTTGGTCAGGAAGGTCAGGCCCGCTGCGGCCAGCATGAGCCCGGCGGCGATGCGGTAGGCCAGCTCGTAGCTGCCCGTGGCATCGGCGATGCGCCCGGCCAGAAGCGGCCCGAACACCCCGCCCAGGCCCCAGGCGGTGAAGAGCAGGCCGTAGTTCACGCCGAAGTTCTTCGCGCCCCAGAAATCACCCACGGTGGCCGGGAACAGGGCCAGGCAGGCCCCGTAGCTGAAGCCCACCACCGCGCTGCCCAGGAAGAAGCCGGTGAGCCCGTCCAGGGCCGGAAACGCGAGCATCACCGCCGCCTGGGAGAGGCAGACCATGAGCAGGGTGCGCATGCGGCCCAGCTTGTCGGAGAGCATGCCGGCCATGAGCCGGCCCAGGGCGTTGAAGATGGCCATGGAAGCCACGAACAGGAAGCCCGTCTGCACGGCTCCGCCGGTCTGCACGGCGATGATCTTGGCCAAATGCCCGATTATCATGAGTCCGGCCAGGGCGGCGAAGGTGTACTCGGCGTAGAGCAGGTAGAAGGCGCGGGTGCGCACCATCTCGCGCCAGTCCGCGCCGCTGGCTGCGGCGGCGGAGGCGGCGGTCTTCGCCGCGCCCACCGGCGGGTTGGTGATGCGGCTGGCCAGGGCCAGGGTGACCAGGGTGAAGGCCACGCCCAGGATGCGGAAGGCCCCGCTGACCCCGAACTCGCCCAGCAGGTAGCGCGACAGGGGCGCGATGTACACCGGGGCCAGGCCGAAGCCGCTGACCACGATGCCGGTGATGAGGCCCTTCTTCTCGGGCGGGAACCACTTGATGGCCGCGGGGGTGGCGGCGGCGTAGCCCAGGCCGAAGCCCGCGCCCGCCAGCAGGCCGAAGCCCACCAGCACCGGGCCGATGGAACCGGGCTGCACGAAGCTGGAGGCGATGAGCCCCAGGCCCGTGAGCACGGCGCCGCTCATGGCCACCACGCGCGGGCCCAGCCTGTCCTGCAGGCGCCCGGCGGGCACCATGACCAGGGCGAACACGGCGATGGCCAGCATGTAGGGCAGGCTGGCCTCGGTCTTGGTCAGGCCCAGGCCGCCGGCCTCCAGCGGCTCGGTCATCTGCTTGGCGAAAACGCTCCAGGCGTAGAGCACGCCCAGGGCCAGGTTGAGCCCCAGGCCGCAGAAGGCCACGGCCCAGCCGCGCGAGGTTTTTGCAGGTGCGGAGGCGGCGTCTGGCGCCGCGCCCCGGTCATCGGTGGAGCTGCCTCCGGAGTTTCCGCCGCTGTCGGGTGCGTGCCCACCCCTCCCGTCAAAATGCCTCGCAGTCACTGAGCCCCCCAAGAAAATGATTGCCCGCCACCGGCCAACAGGCCCCCTTGCCCTTGGTGTCCCCTCAAGCATCCTGGACCGGTGGCGGGCTGCCGGGCTTCTACCCCGATTCGCCAAGTTTGGGCCGCGCCAATCGGTGAGCGGCTGCTCACCAGAGGCCAATCGGTGAACGGCGCTTTTTCGGGGGCCAGCGGCGGCCAGCCTACGTAGCGGGGCCGCCCAGGTCCCAGAGCAGGCCCGCGGCCAGGCCCCACATCACCAGGCAGACCAGGCCGTCGAGCACGCGCCAAGCCCCGGGCCTGCGCAGCACCGGGGCCAGGGCCCGGCCGCCCAGGCTCAAGGAGTAGAACCAGCACAGCGAGGCCAGCCCCGCGCCCAGGCCGAAGCTCAGCCGCCCGCCCGCGTCGAGCCTGCTGGAGAGCCCGCCGATGAGCACCACGGTGTCCAGCAGGGCATGGGGGTTGAGCAGGCTGACCCCCAGGGCCGTGAGCAGGATGGCTCGCACCGGGGGCGGCGGGCTGGCCTCGTCCAGGCCCAGGCTCTCGCCCCGGACCGCGCTTTTCAGCGCGCGCAGGCCATAGGCCAGCAGGAAGGCCGCGCCGCACAGGGTCAGGACCGTGACGAGCCAGGGCGTGCGCGCGGCCAGCCCGCCCACGCCGCCCACGCCCAGGGCGATGAGCAGCGCGTCGCACCCGGCGCAGACCCCGGCCACCAGCCAGGGGCGGTGCCGCCGCGCCCCCTGGGTGAGCACGAAGACGTTCTGCGCCCCGATGGCCACGATGAGCCCCGCCCCCAGGGCGAACCCCTGGCCCATGATGCCCGCGCTGATCTCCAGTTCCCCCATGCCGTCCTCCCTGTCGCCTATGCCCCTGGGTAGCCGGGCCGGAATCAAAAGTACAATTCATTCTTTTCAATGTTCATTAGAGCTGCTAATGTCAGGCCATGTTCGACCCCAAATGCCTGCAGGCCCTGGTGGCCGTGGCCGAGGAGGGCGGCTTCGAGCGCGCCGCGCGCCGCCTGAACCTCACCCAGTCCGCCGTGTCCCAGCGCATCCGCCAGCTGGAGGAGGCCCTGGGCCAGCCCGTGCTGGCGCGCACCCAGCCGCCCCGGCCCACGCCGCCGGGCCAGGCCCTGCTGCGCCACGCGCGCCGCCTGGGGCTGCTGGAGGCCGAGCTGGCCGAGAAGCTGGGGGCGGAGCGGGCTGAGGGCCCCTGGCGCACCCTGGCCCTGGCGGTGAACGCCGACACCCTGGCCACCTGGTTCGCCGCCGCGGTGCTGCCGGTGCTCACCCAGGGCGGCCTGGCCCGGCGGCTGGCCCTGGACCTGCGCGTGGACGACCAGGAGCGCACCCACGGCCTGCTGCGCCGGGGCGAGGTGGCGGGCTGCGTGAGCACCAGGCCCGAGCCCATGCAGGGCTGCCGCGTGGAGCCCCTGGGGGTGATGCGCTACCACTGCTGCGCGGCCCCGGGGTTCGCCTCGCGCTTCTTTCCGCGCGGGCTGGACCTGGAGGGCGCGCGCCGGGCCCCGGCGGTGGTGTTCAACCGCGACGACGCCGTGCACGACCAGTTCCTGGCCCTGGCCCTGGGCCAAAGCCCGGAGGGCGCGCCCAGGCACCACGTGCCGGACTCCTGGCGCTTCGTGGACTTCGTGCTGGCCGGGGCCGGGTACGGGCTCGTCCCGCGCCTGCAGGCCGGGGAGCACCTGGCCGCCGGGCGGCTGGCGGATCTGGCCCCGGAATCCCCCCTGCCCGTGCCGCTTTTCTGGCACTGCTGGAGCGTGCCCTCGCGCCTGCTGGACGACCTGGGCGCGGCCCTGCGCCGGGCGGGGCGGGAAACCCTGGCCTAGCAAACGAAAAGCCCCGGCCGGAACGTCTCCAGCCGGGGCCTTCGGCCCTGCATCGGAGCGGGGCTATTCCACCGTCACCGCGCCCTGGCCCAGCAGGCGGTCGCGGGTCTTGCGGGCGGCGTCGGCGCTGGCGTAGGGGCCCACCAGCACGCGGTAGTACTTGTCCTTGCCCAGCTTGGCGGCCACCACCTTCACGGGCAGGCCCTTCTTCTCCAGGTGCTGGGCGCGCTTCTCGGCCTTCTGGCGCGACTGGAAGGAGCTCTCCTGGATGGCGTAGGCCCCCGGGGAGACCTTGCGCGCCACCAGCGTGGCCTGGGGCTTGTCGGCGTCGGTGTCGGCCAGCTGGGAAAATTTGGCGTCGGCCAGGCGCTGGGCGGCCTTGAGGTCTGCGGACTGGGGGGCGGACTGGGGAGCGGCCTGGGCCACCTGGACGGGCTTGGCGGCCTTGGCCGGGGCCTCGTCCGCCTGCACAGGGGAGCGCGCCGCCAGGGTGGCGGGCAGGATGCCCTTGCCCTTTCTTTCCTCCAGCACGGCCAGATGCTGCGCGCCGGGGTCGCCCATCCGGGCGAAGGCCATGTTCAAGAGCTGCGAGGAGACCACGGCGCGGCTGCCGGGGCTGCGCGCGCCCAGCACCACGGCCACGATGCGCTGCTCGCCGCGCTTGGCCGTGACCACGTTGTTGTAGCCCGAGGCGCGGATGAAGCCGGTTTTCAGGCCGTCCACCCCGTCGTAGGAGTTGAGCAGCCGGTTGGCGTTGTGGTGGTTGTGGTTGTTGTGCACGTAGCTGGTCATGGAATGGAAGGTCAGCGACTGCGGGAAACGGCGCAGGTAGCTGGCCGAGAGCTTCAGCATGTCGCGGGCGGTGGTGTACTGGCCGTCGGCGGGCATGCCGTTGGGGTTCTTGAAGGTGCTGCCGGTCATGCCCAGCTCGTGGGCCTTCTTGTTCATGGCGTCCACAAAGGGCTGCACGGTGTCGCCGCCGCTCATGTGCTGGGCCAGGGCCACGCAGGCGTCGTTGCCGCTGGCCACGGCGATGCCCTTCATGAGCTCGCGCACGATGACGCGCTCGCCCGGCTTCAGGCTCATGCGCGAGCCCCCGGCCTGCACGGCCTCGCGGGAGACGAGCACGGTGTCGGTGTAGCTCAGGCGGTTCTCCTGCATGGCCTCGTAGGCCAAGTACAGGGTGAGCACCTTGGTGAGCGACGCGGGCGGGATGGCCTCGTCGGCGTTCTGTTCGTAGAGGATGCGTCCGGTGGCCAGGTCCATGGCGATGGCCGCCTTGGCGTTCAGGTGCTGCAGGGCGTGCACCGGGCTGGCCAGGAACATGACCATGAGCGAGGTGAGGACGAACACCCTGGTCTTGGTGCGTAGGCTGTCGCGATGGTGTTTCATAGGCTGCCTGACTCCCTACCCTGAGACGAAGGTGGCTGGCAAGGGGGCGCGGAGGCCGTCCCCGGCGGCAAGCAAAGGCCCGCCTCGGTCACGGCAATTTCTTATAGTGATCCTTTAAGAAATGTCTAGAAGTTTTTTCCGAATCGCGAAGTTTTTTTGCGCAACGCCATACGAAAGCCGAGTATACGCATTGACAACCCCCAGGGATGGCGGCAAGAATTCGTGAACAGTAGGAATAGTACCGTCCCGAAACGCGCCAAGGGAGTTCGCCAATGCTCTGCGCCTGTCCCGCCCTGCCCTGGCCGCCGCGTGTGCTCATCGTCGAGGACGAACGCATCATCGCCATGTCCACCAGCATCAACCTGCGGCGCATGGGCTGCGAGGTTGTGGCCACCGTGCCCTCCGGGGCCGAGGCCATCGCCAAGGCCGAGGAGAAGCGCCCGGACGTGGTGCTCATGGACATCATGCTCGAGGGCGGCATGGACGGCATTGAGGCCGCCGAGCAGATCCGCCAGACCCTGCCGGAGATGACCATCATCTTCTGCACCGCCTACACCGACCAGGGCACCCAGAAACGGGCCAAGGCCGCGAGTCCCAGGGCCTTCCTGGGCAAGCCCGTGGACTTCGCCGCCCTGAAGAACCTCCTCGACGAGCTGTGATGCCCGGCCCGCCAGCGCGCCCGAAATCCTCCGCCCCCTTTCCCGCCCTTTTCCTCGCCACGGGTTTCTTGACGCTGGCCCTGCTCGGCGGCGCGCGGCCCGCGCTGTGCGCCGGGGCCCTGCCCTGGGAGGCCCCGACGACCACCGGGCAGAACGCCACCGCGCCCAAGGCGGAGCCCGCCGCGCCCGCCGCGCAGCAGCGGCCCGACCCGGACAGCTCCGCGCAGGAGGGCGTGCTGCGCACCTATTACCAGTACATGATGACCCTGGACGAGCGCCTGCCGGAACTCTACTCGCGCCGCGTGCGCGAACAGGAGGCCGTGGCCCTGGCGACCATGCGCCACATGCAGCGGCGCCGGGGCACCCTGGGCGCCTTCGCCGCCGCGCGGGTGTACCTGGATGAGCTGACCTTCACGCGCGTCACCGGCGACCCGGACCTGGCGCGTTGGAAGGTGGCGGGAAAGTACCACGTGGCCGTGGGCTCGGCCTTCGAATCCGTGGACGAGGACGCGCTGTTCGTGCTGCTGCCCGAGGACGGGACCTGGAAGATCTACGAGCGCCGCGAGGACGCGCGCTAAAACCCTACCCCGCCGCGCTGCGCAGCCCGGGTTTCTCCCGTGCGGCAAGGGCGGCCACGGCGTCGGCAAGCTCGGCCCCGGCCTCCGGCTCCATGAGGGCCCGGCCCGCTTCGTCGGAACGCTCCCGCTCCATGCGCTCCGCCCCGGAATCCATGCCCAGGCCCAGGCCGGAGCCCGCCACCATGACGCGGTTGCGACCGCCGTCCTTGGCCAGGTACAGGGCCTGGTCCGCCAGGGCCACGAGGTCCGAGGAGGACAGCCCCGGCGCCAGGGCCGAGACCCCCGCGCTCACGGTGAGCTTCAGCCCGTCCGGAACCGCGCCGCCGCAGGTTCCCGCCCCGTGCAGGGGCAGCACCTGCCCGGCCAGGAAGGTGCGCGCCGCCACCTGCTCGCGGATGCGCTCGGCCAGCAGGGCGGCCTGCTCGCGGCTGGTATGCGGCAGGATCACGGCGAACTCCTCGCCGCCGTAGCGCGCGGGAAAGTCCGTGGTGCGCAGGCTCTCCACCAGCAGCGCGGCCATCTCGCGCAGCACGCCGTCCCCGGCCTGGTGGCCGCAGGTGTCGTTCACGCGCTTGAAGTGGTCCACGTCGAACAGGAGCAGCGCCAGGGGGTGCCCGTAGCGCTGGTGCCGGGCGCGCTCGCCCTCCAGCCGCTCGTCGAAGCTGCGGCGGTTGGCCACGCGGGTCAGGGCGTCGCGGTCGGCCAGGCTCTTCACCTGCCGGAACAACAGGGCGTTGCGCAGGGCCAGGGCCAGGTGGTTCACCGCGGCGTTCAAGGTCTGCACCTGGTCCTTGGCCAGGCGCAGGCTCTCGGCGGTGGAGAGGGCCAGGCAGCCGAAGCTCTCGCCCCCGGCGGAAAGCGGCAGCATGAGCAGCCGCCCGGCGCTGGGCGGCGGGGTGTTGCGCAGGTGGCGCGTGGGCGCGATGCAGTGCTGGCGGAACTCCGCCACGGGCACCCCGCCCAGGGTGCGGGCGGCGTCCAGCAGGGTCTCCACCCAGGCCTCGTTCGCGGGCGGGGCGGCGTTGCAGTGCGTGTACAGCTCGGCGGTGAGGCCCGCGGAGTCGGGCTCGCGGGTCCAGAACACGGCGGAGAGCGTGGTGATGGGCAGAAGCGAGGCCAGGTCGGTGCGCGCCTTGGACAGGATGGTGGCCGTGTCCAGGCTGGCCGTGGCCCGCGAGAGGATGCGGTTCAGCAGGCCCAGATGGTTGGTCTTGCGCACGATGAGTTCGCGCTCCAGGGCCACCTCGTCGGTCTTGCGGCGAAGATCGGCGGCGATGGCGCCCTGCTCGCGCAGGCGCAGCAGGGTCTCGCGCACGGAGAAGCGGCCCACCGGGGCGCGCAGGGCCGTGGTGAAGCCCATGGCCAGCACCTGCTCCACCTCCAGCTCCGGGTCGCCCTGCTCCAGCAGCAGAACGCGGCGCAAGCCGGAATTCTGACGGCACTCGTGCTTGCGGGCCTTGGGCAGGGATTGCCACACGCGCCAGGGAATCCAGACGGCGCGGGGGTTTTCCTCGTCCCCCTGCAGCCAGCCCGTGGCCTCGGGCGGAATGTTCCGCAGCAGGAACCCCGGCCCGGCGGCCTTCTCCAGCTCTGCGGCGGCCTCTGGCCCAAGTCCCAGTCCCCACATGATTTCCGGCTCGATGGTGCTGTGCATGGCGCCTCTCTCCTTGCGGGCGCTCCGGCGCCCCGCTGGGAGGTTTGCAAGAACCGCTCCCAGGAAAAAAATGCCCGGCCCGCCCCCCCCCTGGACAGGCCGGAGCGATTGCCCTATGCACGACCTACGTAGTTTTTCACCCCGGAGGTCCTTGGCCCATGCCCACGCGCCCGAGCGCCCGCACGCTCCTGGCCTGCCTGGCCTGCCTGGCCCTGCTGCTTTGGGCCGCCCCGGCCCGGGCCGCGAGCCCTCTGCGCGTGCTCATCGTGCACAGCTACGACCCGGAGTTCGTCTGGACCCGGCTGGTGAACCAGGGCGTGGCCGAGGCCCTGAAGGGCCTGGAGGTGGCCACGGACGTGGCCTACATGGACGCCAAGCGCAGGCCCGACCCGGAGCGCCTGCGGCGCAGCGCGGCCGAGATCCATGAGCGCATCCAGGCCCAGCGCCCCCAGGTGGTCATCGCCGTGGACGACGTGGCCCAGGAGTATCTGGTGGTGCCGTACCTGAAGGACCGGCCGGGGCCGCAGGTGCTGTTCTGCGGGGTCAACGCCCCGCCCGCGCGCTATGGCTATCCGGCGTCCAACGTCTCCGGCGTGCGCGAGCGCTGGCACTTCCGCGACGGCCTGGCGCTGCTGCGGGAGCTGGAGCCGCGCGTGCGCAGCGCTGCCCTGCTCATCGAGGACACGGAGACGGGCAGGAGCGCCGTGGCGGACCTGCGCGAGGAGGAACGCCAGGGCGGGCCCTACGCCGTGCGCCTGGCCAGGGTGGAGCTGGTGCGCACCTTCCAGCAGTGGCAGTCGCTTGTGCGCCGCTCCCAGGCCCAGGTCCAGGCCCTGGTGCTGCCGCTCTACCACTCCCTGGTGGACGAGGCCACGGGCCAGGTCGTCCCGCCGGACAAGGTCATGGCCTGGACCAACTCCGTGAACAGGCTGCCCACCCTTGGCCTGCTGGACTACGCCAAGGAGCACGGGCAGCTGTGCGGCGTGCTGGAGAGCGGGCAGGAGCAGGGCTGGCTGGCCGGAACCATGGCCCGCGAGGTGCTGGCCAAGGGCGTGAGCGCGGGCAGCCTGCCCGTGCGCGTCAACCGGCGCGGGGTGGTGCTGCTCAACCTCAAGACCGCCCAGCGGCTCAAGATCGCCGTGCCCTACCACCTCATCGAGAGCGCCGGGGTGCTGGTGCGCTAGCGTCCGAGCAGGTGGACCCGGCCCCGCGTCCGGACCCCCTGGACATGGGCCCGCTTCTGAAATACTAGACTGGCAGAGTCCCATTTCCCCTGCGCCAGCCCAGCGGCGCGGGCAACCGAGGTGCCGTCCATGCCCCTGCGCGCACTGCTGCTCTGCGCCGCGCTCCTCCTGCTTTCGCCCGTCCTTTGCCGGGGGCTGGCCAGCGCCCACGACACGGTGCTCGTGGTGCACAGCTACAACCCGGAATACGTCTGGGCCCAGCAGATCAACCAGGGCCTGCGCGAGGCCCTGCGCGGGCTGGAGGTGGAGCTGGAGTTCTTCTACATGGACGCCAAGCGCGGGCCCGACCCCGAGCGCCTGCGCCGGTCCGGCCTGGAGGCCCTGGCCCTGGTGGAGGCCACGCGCCCCAGGCTGGTCGTGGCCGTGGACGACGCGGCCCAGGAATACCTGGCCGCCCCGCACCTGAAGGGCCGGGCCGCCCCGCAGGTGATCTTCTGCGGGGTCAACGCGCCCCTTTCCAAGTACGGCTACCCGGCGGAGAACGTCTCCGGCGTGCGCGAGCGCTGGCACTTCCGCGACGGCTTCGGGCTGCTCAAGCAGGCCGCCCCGGCTGTGAGGAGCGCGGTGTTCCTGGTGGACGACTCCGAGTCCGGCCGCTACGTGGCCGACGACCTGCGCGCGGAGCTGAGGAAGGGCCCCATGGCCGTGCGCGTGGCCGCCGTGGAGACCGTGGCCACCTACCAGCAATGGCAGCGGCGCGTGCTGGCCTGGAAGGGCCGGACCGACGCCCTGGCCATGGGCCTGTACCACTCGCTCAGGGACGAGACCACGGGCAGGGTGGTGCCGCCGGAGCAGGTCATGGCCTGGACGGCCAAGGCCAGCCCGGTGCCCAGCCTGGGCTTCTCCGACGCGGCCAAGGACCACGGCCTGCTCTGCGGCGTGCTGGAGAGCGGGCACGAGCAGGGCTTCCTGGCCGGGACCATGGCCCGCGAGGCGCTTATCTCCGGCGCTCCCGTCGGTCGCCAGGCCTTGCGCATCAACACCCGGGGAGTGGTGCTGCTGAACCTGAAAACCGCCAAGAGCCTGGGCCTCATGCTGCCCTTCACCCTCATCGAGAGCGCCGGGGTGGTGGTGCAATGAGCCTGCGCGCGCTGCTGGAGCGCCTGCCCGCCTTCCTGCGCCCCAGGCGCGCCCTGGACCGCCACGTGGCCCCGGTGCTCACCGCCGTGTTCCTGGGCGTGCTGCTCAGCACCGTGGCGGCCTATTTCTACTCCAAGCGCACCGTGGAGGAGCTGGCCCGCAGCCAGGCCGTGCAGACCGCGAGCTTCCTGGACCGCGAGATCGCCTCGCGCATCCAGGAGATCTCTTTCGACGTGGGCATCTGGGCCAGGGAGGAGGTGTACCGCCTGGCCCTGGAGGACTCCTACCTGGGCATCTCCGCCCGGGCCTCGGCCCAGCGCAAGCTGGCCACCCTGAACGCCCACAAGGCCTATGACCGGCTCTTCCTGGCCAACAGGGCAGGCGATGTGGCCGTGGCCTCCGTCCCGGACATGGTGGGGGCCTTCAAGGTCACCGACCGCGCCTACTTCCAGCGTTCCCTGGCGGGGCAGCAGGCCATGGAGACCCTGCGCAGCGGGCGCTACAGCGGCCTGCCCGTGCTGGTGGCCTCCGCGCCGATGGCCGGGCCGGACAGCACAGTGGAGGGCGTACTGGTGGCCGTGGTGGACATCGGCCGCTTCGTGGGCGGGCTGCTGGAGGACTCGCGCATCGGCCAGAGCGGCGACGGCTACGTGCTGGACGCCAAGGGCGCCATCCTGGCCGCGCCCAGCTGGGTCAAGCCCGAGCACTTCCCGCCGGAGGCCGTCATCGCGGACATCCTGGCCGCCGCGGAGGAAAGGCGGCCCGTGCGCTACGAGCGCGGCGGCTCCACGCGCCTGGCCCTCTCGCGCAACAACCACGCCACGGGCTGGACCCTGGTCATCGAGGCCGACGAGGACGAGGTGCTGCGCCCCGCCCGGCAGCAGGCCACCATCGGCGGCGTCATCTCCTTCCTCACCCTCTCGCTGGTGGCCCTGGCCCTGGGCGTGCTGCGCCGCACCATGGGCAGCCTGCAAAAGAGCGAGGAGCGCTCCCGCACGCTCACCGAGGTGAGCCCCGTGGGCATCCTGACCTGCGACCGGGGCGGCGTGCCGACCTACGCCAACGACCAGGCCCGGCTGGTGCTGGGCCTGGAGCCGGAGGACAGCCTGCCCGCCCGCCTGCTGCTGGACAACGAGCAGGGCCAGCCCCTGCCCCCCGGAGAGAACCCGGTGCTGCGGGCCATGGCCGAGGGGGCCAGCGTCTCCGGCCAGCTGGCCTGGCACACCCTGCCCGGGGGCGAGAGGCGCGCCCTCTCCGTGAGCGCCGCGCCCCTGGCCGGGGAGGGCGTGGTCGTCACCCTGGAGGACGTGACCGAGCGCAGGCGCACCCTGACCGCGCTGCTGGACGAGAAGCGCTTCACCGAGGCCCTGCTGGACGGCCTGCCGGGCATCTTCTACCTCTACGACAAGGACATGCGCCTGGTGCGCTGGAACAAAAACCACGAGTTGCTCACCGGCTTCAGCGCAGAGGAGCTGCTGGGCAGGCACATCGGCGACTGGCACGCCACGGAAGAGGGCCGCGCCCTGGCCGTGGAGGCCACGCGCCGCGTGCTCTACCACGCGCGCCACGGGCAGATCGAATCCGAACTGCTGCACAAGGACGGCAGCCGGGTGCCCTACCTGTTCACCGGCGTGCGCCTGGACACCCCGGAAGGCCCCATGATGCTCGGGGTGGGCTTCGACATCAGCGAGCGCCAGGCCGCGGAGGAGCGCGTGCGCGCCAGCGAGGAGAAGTACCGCGACATCTTCAACAACAGCCCGGTGGGCATCTTCCGCAGCAGCGTGGAGGGGCGCTTCCTGGAGGCCAACCCGACCATGGCGCGCATGCTGGGCTACGAAAGCCGGGAGGCGCTGCTTGAGGGCGTCACCGACCTGGCCCGGGACATCTACCCCAGCCCGGCGGAGCGCCAGCGCCTGCTGGATGCCCTGGCCCGCGAGCCCGGCGGGGTGAGCATGGAGATCGAGTTCAAGCGCCGCGACGGCTCGCCCTTCCACGCCATCATCAACGCCACGCTGCAGATGGACGAAGAGGGCCGCCCGGCCTTCCTGGACGGCACCCTGGAGGACATCACCGAGCGCAGGCGGGCCGAGGAGCGCCTGCGCCAGAGCGAACACAAGTTCTCCCAGCTCTTCCGCCTCTCCCCGGACAGCATCAACCTCATCGACCGCGCCACCGGAAGGATCGTGGACGCCAACGAGGCCTTCCTGGAGCACCTGGGCCTCCCCCGCGAGGCGGTCATCGGCAAGACCCGCGAGGAGATCGGCCTGCTGGTGGACCCGGCGGTGGAGGCCGAAATCGAGCGGCGGCTGGCGGCCGAGGGCCTGGTGAGCAACGTGGAGGTGCCCTCCCGGGGGATGGACGGCGGCGCGGCCACCATGTCGCTGTCGCTGCAGGTGGTGGAGATAGACGGCCGGGACTACGTCCTGTGCATCGCCCGCGACGTCACGGACATCAAGCGCATGCAGGAGGTCATGGTCCAGACCGAGAAGATGATCTCGGTGGGCGGCATAGCGGCGGGCATCGCCCACGAGATCAACAACCCCCTGGGCATCGTGCTCCAGGGCGCCCAGACCCTGGCCCAGCGCGTGAACCCGGAGTTCCGCAAGAACCAGGAGGTGGCCGGGGAGCTCGGCCTTGACCTGGGCCTCATGGAAAGCTACCTGAAGGCCCGCAAAATCGACACCTTCATCGAGGACATCCAGTCCGCGGCCATGCGCGCCTCGGCCATCATCCGGCACATGCTCGACTTCAGCCGCAAGAGCGAGTCGCGCCGCAGCGTCTGCGACGTGGCGGCCATCCTGGACAAGGCCGTGAACCTGGCCAGCAGCGACTACGACCTGAAGAAGAACTACGACTTCAAGAAGATCCAGATCGTGCGCCAGTACGAGGCGGACGTGCCCGCCATCAGCTGCACGGAGACGGAGATCGAACAGGTGCTTCTGAACCTTCTGCGCAACGCCGCCCAGGCCATGGCCACGGCCAGCCCGCCGCCGGAGGCGCCGCGCATCACCCTGCGGCTCTCTCCCGGGCCGCTGGGCGCGCGCATAGAGGTGGAGGACAACGGCCCGGGCATGACCCCGGACGTGCGCCGCCGCATCTTCGAGCCCTTCTTCACCACCAAGGCGCCCGGCGTGGGCACCGGGCTGGGCCTGTCCGTGTCCTACTTCATCGTCACCAAGGGCCACGGCGGGGCCATGGCCGTGGACAGCGAGCCCGGCCACGGCACCTGCTTCCGCATCGACCTGCCTGCGGACGAGTCCACCCGGAGCAAGCCATGAGCGCCGCCCCCATCAGATTCCTCCTGGGGCTGCTGGCCCTGGCGCTGGCCATGGCGGCTGGCCCCGCCCCGGCCCGGGCCGACCACCTCCCGGTGACGGACCCGCAACGCTCCCTCATCGTGGTCTGCGACGACAACTACCCCCCCTACGTCTTCCGGGGCGAGGACGGGCGGATCCAGGGCCTGCTGGTGGACGAGTGGCACGCCTGGGAGGAGGCCACGGGCATCAGCGTGACCCTCAAGGCCATGGACTGGGGCCAGGCCCAGGACCTGATGCGCCACGGCGGGGCCGACATCATCGACACCATCTTCTTCAACGAGGAGCGGGCCAAGACCCTGGACTTCAGCAAGCCCTACGCCCGGCTGGAGGTGCCCGTGTTCGTGCACCGCGACCTGGGCGGCATGGCGGACCCGGCCTCCCTGCGCGGCTTCACCATCGGCGTGAAGCGCGGCGACGCGGTCATCGACGTGCTCAAGGGCTACGGCATCCACAGCATCAAGGAGTACGACAGCTACCTGGACATCATCCAGGCCGCCCGGCGCCACGACATCCGGCTGTTCTCCATCGACAAGCCCCCGGCCTACTACTACCTGTACAAGTTCGGCATGGAGGAGGAATTCCGCTCCTCCTTCGTGCTCTACACCGGCGAGTTCCACCGCGCCGTGCGCAAGGGCCGAGTCGACCTGCTGCGCCAGCTGGAGGACGGCTTTCAGGCCATCCCCGCCGCCCGGCGCAAGGCCATCCAGGACAAGTGGCTGGGCACCCCCCTGGTGGACCGCCAGCACATGCGCCTGTTGCTCTTCACCGGCCTGGGCATAGCCGGGCTGGTGCTTGTCCTGGGGGCCTTCAACCTGGCGCTGCGCCGCCAGGTGCGCAAGAAGACCGCCGAGTTGGCCGCCTCCCTGCGCGAGCTGCGCGAGAGCGAGGGCCGCTTCCGCGCCATCTTCGACTCGGTGAGCGACTGCATCTTCATCCACGACCCGGCGGACGGGAGCATCCTGGACGTGAACGCGCGGGCCTGCGCCACCTTCGGCTACAGCCGCGAGGAGATGCGCGGGCTCACCGTGGGCGACCTGAGCTCCGGCATTGCGCCCTACACGCAGGAGGGCGCGCGGGAGCGCATCCGCCAGGCCATGGAGGGCCAGACCAAGCCCTTCGAGTGGCGCTCCAGGGCCAGGGACGGCCGCCTGTTCTGGACCGAGATCTCCACCAGCAAGGCCCTGCTGGGCGCGCACGAGCGCGTCCTGGTCAGCGCCCAGGACATCACCCTGCGCAAGGCCGCCGAGGAGCGCATCCGCCAGAGCGAGGAGAAGTTCTCCCGGCTGTTCCGCCTCTCGCCGGACAGCGTGACCCTGGCCGAGGCCGAAACCGGCCGCATCGTGGACGTGAACGACACCTTCGTGCGGCACACCGGGTACAGCCGCGAAGAAGCCCTGGGCCGCACGGCCGCCGAGCTGGGGCTCTATGCCGACGACACGAGCCGGCTGGCCTTCCTCGAGCTCATGGAGCGCAACGGCCGGGTGGACAACTACGAATTCGAGCACAAGGACCGCCACGGCAGGATCACCGTGTGCCTGCTCTCCTGCCAGCTCATCGACATCGACGAGAAGCGCTACCGCCTGTCCATCGTGCGCGACATCACCGGGGTCAAGCGCATGCAGGAGATGATGGTGCAGACCGAGAAGATGATCTCCATGGGCGGCATCGCCGCAGGCATAGCCCACGAGATCAACAACCCCCTGGGCATAGTGCTGCAGGGCGCGCAGACCCTTGCCCAGCGCCTGAACCCGGAGCTGCGCAAGAACGCCGAGGTGGCCGCCGAGCTGGGCCTGGACCTGGCCCTGCTGGACCAGTACGCCAAGCGCCGCCAGCTGCCCCAGTTCATCGAGGACATCCAGTCCGCGGCCATGCGCGCCTCGGCCATCATCCGGCACATGCTCGACTTCAGCCGCAAGAGCGAGTCGCACCGCAGCCCCTGCGACATCCGCTCCGTCATCGACAAGGCCGTGAGCCTGGCCATGAGCGACTACGACCTGAAGAGGAGCTACGACTTCAAGAAGATCGAGATCGTGCGCCAGGACGAGCAGGACCTGCCGCGCGTGAGCTGCACGGAGACGGAGATCGAGCAGGTGCTGCTGAACCTGCTGCGCAACTCGGCCCAGGCCATGGCCATGGCCGACCCGCCGGTGGCCCGGCCGCGCATAACCATCCGCACCTCGTCGGTGCCGGGCGCCGTGCGCGTGGAAGTGGCGGACAACGGGCCGGGCATGCCCCCGGAGGTGCGCCGCCGCATCTTCGAGCCCTTCTACACCACCAAGGCCCCGGGCGTGGGCACCGGGCTGGGCCTGTCCGTGTCCTACTTCATCATCACCAAGGGCCACGGCGGCTACATGACCGTGGACAGCTCCCCGGGCGAGGGCACGCGCATCCTCATCGAGCTGCCGGTCAACGGATCGGGCGGGCCGAACGAACAGGACGGGCCGAATGCCCCGGAGGCCCCATGAGCGCCCTGCCCCTGGTCCTGGTCATCGACGACGAGGAACGCATCCGCCGCCTGCTGGTGGGCGCCCTGGAGGACCAGGACGACCTGCGCGCAGCCGGGGCAGCCAGCGCCGAGGAGGCCCTGGTGATGCTGGAGGCCGAGCCCGCCGACGTGGCCGTGGTGGACCTGCGCCTGCCCGGCATGGACGGCGAGGCGTTCATCAGGGAGGCCCACCGGCGCGGCCTCTGCCAGCGCTTCATCCTGCACTCCGGCTCCATCGACCTGGCCCTGTCCCCGGCGCTCGTCGCCCTGGGCATGACCCCGGCGGACGTGATGCAGAAGCCCATCGGCACGGACGTCATCCTGGCGCGCATCCGCGAGCTTTTGAACCGCTAACGGAGGAAAGGGCGTGGCTATCCTGGTCATCGACGACGAGGCGGGGCTCAGGCGTTCGCTCACCGCATACCTGGAGGACATGGACCACGAGGTGCTCCAGGGCGCCAACGGCCAGGAGGGCCTGGATGCGCTCATGGCGCGCCGGGCAGACATCCAGGCCGTCATCGTGGACCTGAACATGCCGGTGATGGACGGCTACTCCTTCATCCAGCACGCCGTGGCCCAGACCCCGGAGGTGCCCATCGTGGTGCTCTCCGGCGTGGGCGTGGTGGACGACGCCCTGCGCGCCATGCGCCTGGGCGCCTGGGACTTCATCACCAAGCCCCTGCACAACCTGGACATCCTGGACTACACCTTAAGCAAGGTGCTGGAACGCGCCCGGCTCATCCGCGAGAACAGGGCCTACCAGGAGAACCTGGAGGAGCTGGTCAAGAAGCGCACCACCGAGCTGGAGCAGACCCGGCTGCAGGTCATGCAGCGGCTCTCCCGCGCGGCGGAGTACAAGGACAACGAGACCGGCCGCCACGTCATCCGCGTGGGCGAGATCAGCCGCGTGCTGGCCCGGGCCCTGGGCATGGCCGAGGAGCGCTGCGACATGGTGCGCGCCTGCGCCCCCCTGCACGACGTGGGCAAGATCGGCATCCCCGACGCGGTGCTGCTCAAGCCCGGCAAGCTCGACCCCGCCGAGTGGGAGATCATGCGCGGGCACTGCGTCTTCGGCTGCGAGATCCTGGGCCCGCTGTCCAGCCACGACCAGGCCCACGAGATCTGCCTGGACGCCCTGACCGCCGCCGCCGCCGAGGACAACGAGCTCCTGGCCCTGGCCCGGGTCATGGCCCTGTGCCACCACGAGCGCTGGGACGGCAAGGGCTACCCCCTGGGCCTGGCCGGGGAGGACATCCCCATCGAGGCGCGCATCGTGGCCGTGGTGGACGTGTACGACGCGCTGCGCAGCGACCGGCCCTACAAGAAGGCCTTCGACGAGGAGACCTGCGCGCGCATCCTGCGCGAGGGCGCGGGCACCCAGTTCGACGCGCGCATCATCGAGGCCTTCTTCCAGAACGCCGAGGAGATCCGGGCCATACGCGAGGCCTGGGCGGACTAGGGGGGCCTGTCCCCCAAAAGCGTCTTGGGCCCCCTGGACTTCGTCGCGAGGCGGCTTGGGGCCGGGGCTGTACCGCAACAGTACTATCCCCGGCCCCAAGCCGCCTCCCTTCTCGCCAGGGAACGCAATCCATCTTTTGGGAACCAGGCCCGGCGCGGCCCGAACCCTTCCTTGCCAGGGAACAAAATTCGCCATTCTAGAGACAGCCCCGTGGCCCCGTTCCCAAATCGCGTCTTTTGGGAGCCAGGCCCGGCGGCCTGCGTGCAAGTCGCCCATGCAGCGGAAAATCCGTCCGGCCCTTGACCACGGGCGGCTTCTGTGGCTTTGCTGGCAGTCATGAGCAAGCGCGGCGTCTTCGGCACCCTGGACCCCTTCCTGGAGACCGGCCCGGTTTTGGGCCGCCGCGTGGCCAACGCGGGCATGCTGAAGCACCTGCTGGCCGCCGACCCCTTCGAGGCCTACCACTTCTTCCTGGCGGACAAGCCCGCGCGCGACGGCCTGGCCGAGGCCCTGGCCGCCCTGGCGCCGGAGATCCACGCCGCCGGACGCATCCAGGTGCTGGACCGCCGCGAGCTGCCCGCCCGCCTGGCCGCCACGGACTACGCCTGCTTCCACCAGTCCGACTGCATCCGCCACCAGGTCCACGTCTCCCGCCTGCGCAACGCCCACGCCCGCGCCCTGTTCCCGGTCACCGGGCCCATCCATTCGCTCAGCTACCCGGACTATCCGGCGGCCCTGCTGCACCACCTGTGGGCCGGGGCCACCGCGCGCGACTGCATCGTCGCCACCTCCCGCGCGGGCAAGGCCGCCGTGGAGGAGTTCTTCGCCCACCTGCGCCGGGGCCTGGGGCTCAAAAAGTCACGCGGGCCCAGCCTGCGCATCCTGCCCCTGGGCGTGGACCCGGACCTGGCCAGCCCGCCCCTGCCGACAGACAGCGAACGCGCGGCGCTCAAGGCCGCCCTCGGCCTCCCGGCGGAGCGCGTGCTCATCCTGGTGCTGGGGCGCATCAGCCACGCCAGCAAGATGGACGTGCTGCCGCTTCTGCGCGCGCTCTCGCGCCTCTGCGCCGGAAAGGGCGCCGGGCAGACAGGCGGCCACGCGGGAGGCCAGGGGCTGGACCCGGCCTCCGTGGCCCTGGTGCTGGCGGGCTGGACCGAGGATGTGGACCCCTTCCCCCAGACCCTGGTGGAGCTGGGCGCGCGCCTGGGCCTCCAGGTGCTGCTGGACAAGCGCCCCGGCGAGCGGCGCAAGGCCGGGCTGCTGGCGGCCTGCGACCTCTTCGTGTCCATCGCCGACAACCCCCAGGAGACCTTCGGCCTGACCCTGCTGGAGGCCCAGGCCGCCGGGCTGCCGGTGGTGGCCTCGGACTACAGCGGCTACCGCGACCTGGTGGAGCACGGGGTCACGGGGGCGCTGGTGCCCTGCACCGGCCCCGCCGCCCCGCCGCTGGAGCAGGGCGGCCAGGACGACGACCAGGGGCCCGGCTTCTTCCCGGACGACGGCCTGGCGGACCGGCTGTCGCCGCTGCTTTTCGACAACCAGTACCACCTGCTCCAGGCCCAGCGCGTGGCCGTGGACACCCCGGAGCTGGCCCGGGCCCTGGGCCCCCTGCTGGCCGACCCCGCACTGCGCCGCCGCATGGGCGAGGCCGGGCGCCAGCGCGTGCGCGCGGGCTTTTTGTGGCCGCAGGTGGTGGCCCGGCACCTGGAACTGTGGGACGAACTCAAGGCCCTGCCCGCCCCAGACATCGAGTCGCTCCGGGCCATTCCGCACCCGCTGCACCTGCCCTACGCGCGCATCTTTTCCGCCTACCCCTCCCGCGTCCTGGAGCCGGGCACCCGCCTGGAGCCGGGCCGCGCCGGGCAGGCCCTGCTGGCCGGGCAGGAGCACCCGCTGATCTACGCCGGGCTGGACTGCGTCATCCGCCCGCACACCCTGCGCTCCCTGGTGTTTTTGGCGCGCAAGGGCACAACCGCCGGGGAGCTGGCCGGGCGCTGGCTGGAGAGCAACCAAGGCTATGACGAGGGCGGCGAGGCCGGCGGCGCGGGCGCCGGGCTGGACCTGGAGGCGGCGGGGGCGCACATCCTCTGGGCGCTGAAGCACGACCTGCTGCAACACGCGCCGGACGGGGAGGAATGAGCGCCCGACCGGAACTGGTGCTGCACCACGCCGCCCTGGAGCACCGGGGCGGGGCCGTGGGCGTGGCCCGGCTGCTGCTGGCCGCCCAGCGCGCCGCGGGAATCCCGGCCTTCCAGAGCTTCGAGGTGGGCGAGCCGGAGTTCGCCGAACTGGCCGGAGAGGGCGCCGGGGCTTCCGCCTGTGAACCGGGAGACGCCGGGGCCCGGCTCATGGAGCTGGCCGCCGCCCACGGGGCCGACCCGGCGCGCTGCGTGCTGCACCTGCACGGCACCACGGACTGGGCGGCGCTGCTGTCCTCCGTGCTCTGGGAATGCTCGCAGAGCGCGGCCCGGCCCAGGCTCCTCGTCACCCTGCACGACGCCCGGCCCCTCACCGGCGGCTGCGCCTACCCCCTGGACTGCCCCTATTTCCCCTACGGCTGCGTGGACCCCTGCCCGCGCGACTTCCCGGACGTGGCCGCGAACCAGGCCGAACTCCTGGGGCTCTTCGCCGCCCTGGCCGAGGCCACGGGGCTTGCGCTGGCCAGCCCCTCGCGCTGGCTGGCGGAGCAGGCCCAGGCGGTGCTGGGGGGCGTGGCCCTCAAGATCATCCCCAACGGCGTGCCCTGGCCCCGGGCCGGGGAGCTTGCGCCCCGGGCCCGGGCACGGGCCCTGCTGGGCCTGCCCCCGGGGGCGCGGGTGGCGCTGTTCGCGGCCCACGGCGGCGCGCGCGCGGCGTACAAGTCCGGCTCCCAGTGGCCGGAGTACTGGGCCGAGATCCGTGCCCGACTCCTCCAGAAAGCGCCCGAGTTGTCCTCCAGGCCGGACGCCCTGCGCGGGCTGGCCGCCGGGGGCGACCAGGCCGGGACCACCCCCGACGGCCTGACCCTGTGGCCCTACGTGGACCGGGCCAAGCTGGCCCTGGCCATGCGCGCCGCCGACGTGCTGGTGTACCCAACCCTGGCGGACAACCACCCGCTGGTGCTGCTGGAGGCCGCCGCCCAGGAGCTGCCCGTGGTTTCCTACGCCGTGGGGGGCGTGCCGGAGATCGTGAACCACGGCGCCACCGGGCTGCTGGTGCCCGAAGGGGACCGCCGGGCCCTGGTGGCCGCCGCCGCCGAGCTGCTGGACGCGCCCCTGGCGGCCCGGCGCCTGGGCCAGGCGGCCTACGACCACGGGGCTAGGCGCTTTGCCGCCGCGCGCATGGCCGCCGACTACGCCAAGGCCCTGTCCTCACTTCTCTCCTGAAACCCCCGAAGGGGGCAGCTTGACGGAAACCGGCCCATCCCCTAGGCTCCATATCCCCATGCACGCGCCCGCCCGCTTCACCATCCTCACGCTGTTCCCGGAGTTCTTCTCCGGGCCGCTCTCCTGCGCGCAGATGCAGCGGGCCGTGGACGCCGGGCTGGTGCGCGTGGCGCTGGTGAACCCGCGCGACTTCTCCACCGCGCGCCACCGCCACGTGGACGACCGGCCCTACGGCGGGGGCCCGGGCATGGTCATGCAGCCGGAGCCCCTGGCCGCCGCGCTGGCCCAGGCGGAGGCGGAGAACGGCCAGAAGGGCCTGCGCCTGGTGCTGGCCCCCTCGGGCCGCCCGCTCACCCAGGCCTATGCGCGGGAGCTGGCCGGGCGGGTGCGCGGCGGCGAGCCGCTGACGCTCGTCTGCGGGCGCTACGAGGGCATCGACGAGCGGCTCATCGAGGACGAGGGGCTCATCCCCGTGAGCGTGGGCGAGGCGGTCTTGAACGGCGGCGAGGCCGCGGCCCTGTGCCTGCTGGAGGCCGTGGCCCGGCTGTTGCCCGGCTTCATGGGCAAGGAGGAGTCCGGCGAGGACGAGAGTTTTTCGGCGGGGCTCCTGGAATACCCGCACTACACCCGGCCGGAGTCGTACAAGGGCCGGGAGGTGCCGGAGGTGCTGCGCTCCGGCGCGCACGGGCCCGTGGCCCGGTGGCGACGGCAGGCCTCCCTGGCGCGCACCCTGGCGCGCAGGCCCGAGCTTTTGGCCCAGGCCGACCTGGACGGAGACGACATCGAATTCTTACGCCAGGCCCGCCCGGCGGGCACGCGCCCGGCAAGCCTTGGCAGGAGCCTGTTTCTGTGCCTGCTGCACCACCCGGTGCTGGACAAGGCGGGAAAACCCTGCACAGTTTCTTTGACAAACCTCGACATACACGATATGTGCCGCGTTTCCCGCACGTATGAACTGGGAGGGGTGTTTTTCGCCACCCCCCTGGACGACCAGCGGGAGCTGGGGGAGCGCCTGCTGGGCCACTGGACCGAAGGGGCCGGAGGCCGCGTGAACCCGGACCGGGCCGAGGCCCTGCGCCTTGGGCGCATGGTGGAGGGCCTGGACGAGGCCGTGCTGCGCGTTGCACAGCTGGCCGGAGAGGCCCCCCGCGTGCTGGCCACCAGCGCCCGCACGCACCAGCGGCCGCCACGGGGCAGAAAGCCCCGGCCCCTGGCCTTCATGGCCTGGAGCGGGGCGCGCGGCTGGCTGGAGCAGGGCCCGGTGCTGCTGGTGCTGGGAACAGGCCACGGCCTGGCCCCGGAGGTTTTCAAGAAGGCCGACGCGGTGCTGCCGCCGCTTCGGCCCTATGCGGCGTACAACCACCTGCCGGTGCGCGCCGCCGCCGCCCTGATGGTCGACAGGCTGCTGGGCGACGCGCTGTAGGGGCAGGCTGAAACGAAGTTTTTTCCGCAAAAAGGAGTCTTGATATGAACATCATCCGCCAGATCGAAAACGAACACCTGCGCATGGACCTGCCCGAGTTCCGCGCGGGCGACACCGTGAAGGTCCACACCCGCATCATCGAAGGCGACAAGGAGCGCATCCAGGTCTTCCAGGGCGTGGTCCTGCGCATCCACCGCGGCACCACCGACGCCACCTTCACCGTGCGCAAGGTGTCCGACGGCGTCGGCGTTGAGCGCATCTTCCCCCTGCACACCCCCTCCATCGACCGCGTGGAAGTGGTGCTCCAGGGCAAGGTCCGCCGCAGCCGCATCTACTTCCTGCGCAAGCTGGCCGGCAAGGCCGCCCGCCTCAAGTCCCGCCAGACCTGGGAGTAGGCGCGCGGGGCCCCCGGCCCCCTGCCAACACCACACGCATGGTCCCCGGAAGGGCTCGGTTTCGAGCCTTTCCGGGGATTTGGCGCTTGCGGACAGTTCTTTCCGCCTTTCGCGGGCTTGCCCGGCGGCCCCCTTTCGTGGGATGAGCAGCCCATGACCCCGCCCCGCCAGACACGCCTGTTCGACAACTCCCTTTCCGGTCCCGGCGCCGGTCCCGGCGCCGGGCCCAGCGCAGGCCCCATCGCCGGCCCCATCGCGGGCATAGACGAGGCCGGGCGCGGCTGCCTGGCCGGGCCCGTGGTGGCCGCCGCCGTCATCCTGCCCGAGGGGTTCGACCCCGCGCTCCTGCCCGGCCTGGGCGATTCCAAGGCCCTCTCCCCCGCCCGGCGCGAGGCGCTGGCCCCGAAGATCCGCCAGGCGGCCCTGGCCTGGAGCCTGGGCCTGGCCTGGCCGCGCGAGATCGACCGCGTGAACATCCTGGCCGCCACGCTTGCGGCCATGGCCCGCGCCGCCGCGCGGCTCAAGGTGCGGCCCGCGCTCCTGCTCATCGACGGCAACAAGACCTGCCCCGCTCCCCTGCCCCAGCGGGCCATCGTGGACGGCGACGCGCTGGTTCCGGCCATCTCGGCGGCCAGCATCCTGGCCAAGACCTTTCGCGACCGGCTGCTGTGCGCCCTAGACCGGCGGCACCCCGGCTACGGGTTTTCCGGCCACAAGGGCTACGGGGCGGCCACGCACTTCGAGGCCATCCGCCAACTGGGCCCCTGCCCGCAGCACCGGCTCACCTTCCGGGGCGTGCTGCCCGAGGACCAGCGCCTGGCCCTGCTGGAGGCCCTGCGGCCCGACCCCAGATCCGGGCACAAGCCCAAGGAGCGCCAGCCGTGCCTGCCCGGCATCTCGTCCTAGGCGTTCGCGGCGAGGACGCGGCGGAGGAGCTGCTGCGCTCCAGGGGCTACCGCGTGCTGGAGCGCAACGTCTGCCTGGGGCGGCTGGAACTGGACCTGGTGTGCGAGGCCCCGGACAAGGGCAAGACCCTGGTGTTCGTGGAGGTGAAGGCGCGGGGGGGCGGCTCCCTGGGCGGCCCGGCGGACGGCCTGACCCGCCAGAAATGCGAACGCCTGCTGCGCGCGGCCCGGCAGTACCTGTCGGAAAAGAACCTTTGGGAGCGGCCCTGCCGCTTCGACCTGGTGGCCGTGTGGGAGGAGGCCGGGGCGCTGCGCGCCGAGCATGTGGAGGACGCCATCCGCGCGGAAGACGTGCTGGCGGCCCCCAAAGGCAGAACAGGCGGCTGGCAGCCCTGGTAGGCTAGGCTTCCTTCCCTCCGGCCCCCTTGCCCCAGTCGCGGATGCGCCGGGCCAGGGCGGCGATGACCTTCTGGCGCTGGGGCTCCAGGCGCATGTAGATGGCATGGCTCTGCTCGGCGGGCATGCGCCTGGCGTAGGTCTCGTCGAACTGGGCCTTGCCCGCCAGGTGGTGCAGGTGCTCCAGCACCACGTCCGGCAGGTAGATGCGCCGCTTGTGGCCCATGTGCTCCAGGTGCACGAAGATGTTCAGCAGGTGCGTGTCGATGTACGAGCTGACGTACACCGGCGGGCAGGGGCCGCCCATGAGCTCGCAGACCTCGCGGCTGATGAACGGCGCGGTGCAGATCTGCTCGCCCTGGTACAGGTCGTTGGGGTAGACCAGCGCCACCCCGTCGGGGAAACGCGCGAACTCCGCACGCACACGAACGTCCCAGCCGGGGGTGCGGAAGACGTTGTCGTCGCCGCAGAGCAGCACGAAGGCTCCCCGGCTCTCCCGGTAAAGCACGTTGGTCATGACCCCGATGCCGCAGCCCGGGGGGCCGCAGAGCTTTTTCACAGCCAGGCCCGGGCGGCCGATGCGCGCCAGGCTCTCGGGGTCGTCGGCGTCGATGTAGAAGAGCACCTCCAGCTCGCCGGGGCGTTCCGCCGTGTCGGCGATGCTCTCCAGCAGGCGGTTGGCGAAGTCCGGGCGGCCGCGCGTGGGCAGCAGGATCGAGAGCCAGGGGGCCTGCGCGGGGCAGGCCTCCGCGCTCACCGGTGACCCCCGGCGCCGGGCTTGCCCTTCTCCTCGCCCTTCTCCTCGCCCTTCTCCTCGGATATCGCCTGGCGGCGCAGCTCGCGCCTGCGCAGGGCCTGGCGCAGCCTGCGCTCGGCCACCTCGCCCTCGACGAGCAGCGGCGGGGCCTGGCGGGGGTGCCCCTCGGCGTCCAAGGCCACGAAGGTCAGGTAGGCGGAGTTGGTGTGGCGCACCACGCCGGTCTGCAGGTTCTCGGCCTCCACGCGCACGCCCACCTCCATGCTGGTGCGGCCCACCATGTTCAGGCTGGCCTTCAGGATCACCAGCTCGCCCACGAACACGGGCTTCAAAAAGTCCATGCGGTCTATGCTGGCGGTGACGGCGAAGCCGCGCACGTGGCGCATGGCCACCACTCCGGCGGCGGTGTCGATGAGCTTCAGGATGACGCCGCCATGCACGTTGCCGGCAGGGTTGGCGTCGTCGGGCAGCACCAGGTGCGAGAGCGTCACCGCCGAGGCCGAGGCGGGCTTGGCCTGGAGCTGGGGCTGGCCTACTGCGCTATGGCCGGGTGCGGAGTGTTCGGAAACGGACATGAGACCCCCCCGGCCCGGCGGGTATGGAAGGGGCGAAAAGGGCGCCGAGCCTGGTCCCTGATAGGCCCGGCAAGGCGCGGCGGTCAAGCCGGGACTAGTCCGCCCGAACCTCCTGGACGGCCTCCCGGGCGGCGCGGCGGCTCTTCAGGTGGGCCGGGTACCAGGTGGTAAAGCCCATGCAGCCCACCATGAGCGAGTAGTTGGCGACCTCGTACAGCCACTCGGGGTCCACCTTCACGGTCATCTTGAGCCAGGCGATGAGCGCGCCCAGGGTGAACACCATGCCCCACACGCCGGTGAGCAGGCGGTTGGTGGCGATGAAGGCCGGGTGGGTCCACATTTCTTTCGGGGTGTGCTCCTTTGCGTAGTCCAGGGTGAAGGGCTTGCCGATGGCCAGGGTGTACCAAGTGGAGAGCGCCAGCGTTCCGTGGGCCAGGATGCCCATGTGCATGACGGTCCACATGTGCTCGAAACCCAGAACGGCCACTGTGGCGTAGCCGAAGAAGGCCAGTCCGGCCCAAAGGATGACGCCCCGGTGCAGGCCGAGCACGCCCATGACCACCGAGAGGCCCAGCGCCACGACCAGCCCGACCTTGAGCCGGAGCAGGGAGCCCTGGGCGATGAACATGAAGGAGAGCCAGGGAGCGAAGCTGAACAGGAGTTTGAAGAACTGTGCCATTGTTTCTCTCCTTCGCTTTGCAAAGCGGGGAAATGGGTGAGCTGCCGCTCTCTACGTATCCTTCGCCCCCCCCGGCTGTCCAGGTCTGCGGAACTGGCGGCGTCTGGGATGAGGGGTTTTGCGGGGCTTTTGTTGCGGGCCAAGCTGTGCTAGGGGATGCGCAGCACATCCTTTGGAGCATTCATGAAAGCCAAGCAGTACGTTGAGGACAACCTGCGCCGGGCGCTTGAGGCGCGCGGCCTGCCCTGGCCGGAGAAGGCCGTCATCGAGCCCCCGCGCGACCGCAAGTTCGGGGACTTTTCCGCCAACGTGGCCATGCTGCTCGCCGGGCCCGCCAAAATGAAGCCCCGCGACCTGGCCGAGGCCCTGGCCGCAGACCTGAAGGCCTCCGCCAGCGAGATCGAGCGCGTGGAGGTGGCCGGGCCGGGCTTCCTCAACCTGACCTTCGCCCCGCGCTTCTGGCATTCCATCATCGCCGACGTGGCCGCCCAGGGCCCGGACGTGGGCTCGGTCGACGTGGGCCGGGGCCAGAAGGTCCAGGTGGAGTACGTCTCCGCCAACCCCACCGGCCCGCTGCACATCGGCCACGGCCGGGGCGCGGCCCTGGGCGACAGCCTGGCGCGCATCCTGAAGAAGACCGGGCACGAGGTGTCCTGCGAATACTACGTCAACGACGCGGGCCGCCAGATGCGCATCCTGGGCGACAGCGTGTGGCTGCGCCTGCGCCAGATGGCGGGCCAGGACATCCCCGACCCCGAGGACTTCTACCGGGGCGACTACATCAAGGCCATCGCCGCCGAGGTCCACCAGCTGCACCCCGGCATCCTGGAGCTGCCCGAGGACCAGGCCATCGACCTGTGCTTCCAGCACGCCGTGGACGACATCCTCTCGGGCATCAAGAAGGACCTGGCGGACTTCCGCGTGGGCCACGACGTGTGGTTTTCCGAGAAGAGCCTGGTGCTGGGCGGCGCGGTGGACCGCACCTTCGCCGACCTGAAGGCTCGGGACCTGGCCTACGAGGCCGACGACGCGGTGTGGTTCCGCAGCACCGCCTTCGGCGACGACAAGGACCGGGTGCTCAAGAAGTCCAGCGGCGAGCTGACCTACTTCGCCTCGGACATCGCCTACCACCATGACAAGTTCGAGCGCGGCTTCGACCGGCTCATCGACATCTGGGGCGCGGACCACCACGGCTACGTGCCGCGCATGCAGGGCGCGGTGGAGGCCCTGGGCCGGGGGGGCGACCTCACCGTGATCCTGGTGCAGCTGGTGAGCCTGCTGCGCGATGGCGAGGCCGTGGCCATGAGCACGCGCGCCGGGCAGTTCGAGACCCTGGCCGACGTGGTGGCCTACGTGGGCGCCGACGCCGCGCGCTACATCTTCCTCTCCCGCAAGTCCGACTCGCAGCTGGAGTTCGACCTGGAGCTGGTGCGCAGGAAGAGCATGGACAACCCCGTGTACTACGTGCAGTACGCCCACGCGCGGGTGCATTCCATGCTGCGCAAGGCACAGGAGCAGGGCATCGCCCCGGCCCGGCCCGGCGGCGACGCCTACGCCCGCCTGGACACCGCAGAGGACCTGGAGCTCTGCCGCCTCATGGAGCGCTTCCCCGACGTGGTGGCCGTGGCCGCGCAGTCCCTGTCGCCGCACCACATCAGCCACTACCTGGGCGAGCTTGCCGCGGCCCTGCACAAGTACTACACACAGCACCATGTGCTCTCCGCCGGGGCGGAGGTGGCGGGCGCGCGCCTGCTGCTCTTGTCCTGCGTGGCGCTGGTGCTGGCCGCCGGGCTGGACCTGCTGGGCGTGAGCGCGCCGGAGCGCATGGACCAGGTGGCCGACCCCGTGGCCGAGGCCGAATAGCCCCCGTTTGGTTGAAGCCAGAGCAAGGAGCCGAGCGAAGGACATGAGCACGCCCATCAAGTTGAAGGACCCCGGCAGCCAGGGCCGCACCTACACGTACAGCTTCACCTTCGGCGGGCTGGCCACCCTGGTGGCCTCCATGGCCCTGGCGCTCACCCTGTTCTTCGTGCTGGGCGTGCTGGTGGGCCGGGGCCACAGGCCCGAGGCCGCCCTGCCCCCGGTGGCGCGCATCATGCCCACGGAGCCCCCGGTGCAGAAGGGCGGGGACGAGATCCTCAAGGCCGAGGAGTTGCAGTTCCGCGAGCACCTGGACGCCAAGGGCACCGAGGCCGCCCCGGCCAAGCCCATCGACAAGGTGGAGCACAAGCCCAAGGCCCCCGAGAAGAAGGAAGACAAGAAGGCCGAGCACAAGCCCGGCGACAAGACCGCCGAGCACAAGGCCGCGGAAAAGCTGGCCGACCAGAAGGCCGACCAGAAGGGCGAAAAGAAGCCCGAGGCCAAGGCCGACGCCAAGACCGACAACGACAACAAGCGCTATGCCTACGTGTACCAGGCCGGGAGCTTCCCGGACCAGGACCAGGCCAAGGCCTTTTTGAAGAAGGTGCGCTCCACGGGCCTGAAGGCCGAGCTGGAGAGCGGCACCGTGGGCGGCAAGACCTGGTACCGCGTGGTCTGCCCCTTCCAGGGCACGCCCGTGGAAACGCGCGGCCTGAAGGAAAAGCTCAAGGGCATCGGCGTCAACCAGGTGGTCATGCGCTCCAAGAAGCCGCTGTAGCGACCGCCTCCGCCACTCCCGCCCCTCCCGGCGCCGGGCCCCTCGTTCCCGGCCCGCCGGTTTCACACAATTGGACAACCGCGCCCTGATTGCGTATACCCCCACTTCGGCGCGCGGGAGAACACCCACCCCGCGCGGAATCATAACGCGAGGTTACGCATGTTTCGACCCGATTTCGCGAAGTGCGCGGGCCTGGTGCCGGTCATCGCCCAGGACGCCGCCACGGGCGAGGTGCTCATGCTCGCCTACATGAACGAGGAGGCCTGGGAGAAAACCCTGGCCACCGGCGAAGTGCACTACTTCAGCCGCAGCAGAAAGACCCTATGGCACAAGGGCGGCACCAGCGGCCATGTGCAGAAGGTCCATACCATCCGCCTGGACTGCGACGCCGACACCGTGCTGGTGCTGGTGGAGCAGGTGGGCGGCGCGGCCTGCCATACCGGCCACAGAAGCTGTTTCTACCGCGAAATGTCTGGCAACGCCGAGCGCGATTGCTCTCCCATAGTGTTCGATCCCAAGGAGGTTTACGGAAAATGAGCGCCACCAACAAACTGAAGCTCGGCATCCCCAAGGGCTCCCTGCAGGACGCGACCCTGAAGCTGTTTGAGAAGAGCGGCTGGAAGATCCGCCTGCACTCCCGCAACTACTTCCCCGAGATCGACGACGACGAGATCACCTGCAGCATGTGCCGCGCCCAGGAAATGGCCATCTACGTGGAACAGGGCGTGCTGGACTGCGGGCTCACCGGCAAGGACTGGATCCTGGAGAACAACTCCGACGTGGTTGTCGTCTCCGACCTGGTGTACTCCAAGGTGAGCAACCGGCCCGCGCGCTGGGTGCTGGCCGTGGCCGGAGATTCCCCCTACAAGCGCCCCGAGGACCTGGCGGGCAAGAAGATCGCCACGGAGCTGGTGAACTTCACCAAGAGCTACTTCGCCGAGCGGGGCATCCCGGTGGAGGTGTCCTTCTCCTGGGGCGCCACCGAGGCCAAGGTGGTGGAAGGCCTGTGCGACGCCATCGTGGAAGTCACCGAGACCGGCACCACCATCCGCGCCCACGGGCTGAAGATCATCGAGGACCTGCTGTTCACCAACACCCGGCTCATCGCCAACAAGAAGGCCTGGGAAGACCCCTTCAAGCGCGCCAAGATCGAGAAGATGAACCTGCTGCTGCAGGGCGCGCTCAAGGCCGAGCGCATGGTGGGCCTGAAGATGAACATGCCCAAGTCCAAGATGGACGAGGCCTCCAAGGTGCTGCCGAGCCTCACCTCCCCCACGGTGAGCAGCCTGTCCGACCCGGCCTGGCTGTCCGTGGAGATCGTGGTGGAAGAGGCCATCGTCCGCGACCTCATCCCCAACCTCAAGGAACTCGGGGCCGAGGGCATCATTGAGTATCCGCTGAACAAGGTCATCTA
>CAZCYB010000035.1:0-1573 GCA_964502805.1 uncultured Desulfocurvus sp. | reverse complement strand
GCTCCAAAAAGCGCCTTTTGCCCCCTGGACTTCGTCGTGAGCCGATTGGGGGCCAGGGCTGTACCTTGAAAGTACTATCCCTGGCCCCCAATCGGCTCTCTTCTTGCCACGGAACAAAATTCGTCTTTTTGGAAACAGCCCCTGGCGCACCAGGCAGCCGGTCGGAAGCGCTCCGACACCCCGGAGCGCCCCCCTGTTTCCCCAAAGGGAGGAACGCCATGCTCACCAAAGCCGGATTGCTCCTCGCCCTGGCGCTGGTGTTCCTGGGCTACCGCTGGGGACGCCGCAAGACCCTGGAGCGCATGGAGCGCAACGCGCCCACGCGGGTCATCCCCGCCACCCCGCCCCGGCCCAAGACCGACTGGCTCTCCGTCAAGGTGCTGCTGGGCATCGTCATCGTGCTCTTGATCATCGCCATCCTGTCCAGCCTGGGCGGCAGGATAGGGTAGGCTTTTCGGGCGCCAGAGGAAGCAGGCAGGCACAAGGAAAGGGCCGGGGATTTCTCCCCGGCCCTTTGTTTTTTTAGCCGTTGGCGACTACTCGCCCCGCCGCTGGCGCAGCAACTCCAGGAGCGCGGCACCCTCCGCAGAGGGCCGGGCCTCCACCCTGCGGTACACGCGGCCGTCCGGGGTGCGCGTCATGAGCCCGCAGTCGCACAGGCCCCGGCGCAACAGGGCGTGGTCGCCGAAGGTGTGCGCCCCGGCCAGGACCTCGCGCAGTTCGGGCTCGGAGAGGTCCTGCCGCGCTGGGATGCGCGCCCACACGGCCCACAGGCAGGCGGCCTCCAGCCCCCGGCGCGAGGGCCAGCGCAGCAGGCGGCCCCCGGCGTCGAACAGCCGGGCCAGGCGGCGCAGGCGGCCCAGGTCCACGGGTTCGGGCGCGGGGGCGGGTTCAGCCAGCCGCCGCAGGCCCTCGTTCTGGGCGCGCAGGTGCTGGAAGTTGCGGAAGCCCCCGGACCTGGCCAGCATGTTCAGGAGTTCCAGGTGGCTGGGCGCGCCCTCGCGGGCCGCGAGCTGCGAGCCGAGGGTGCGGGCAAAGGCGGAGATGTCCTCCGCGTGCAGAGGAAGGGGTGTTCTGGACATGGGTGAACCCTCTCGGGCGTGCCTTTCTCGCGAAAGGAGCGCCGGTGGCCGCCGACTTCCGGCTCGGCACGCGCTTGAGGTGTCGAGGGAAGGGGATCGTGGCAGGTTTAGCTCCCCCGCAAGGGGGCGGCGACGCCTGGGTGAACTGCCGACCAGGACGGGATATAGGCCAAGCGGGGCCGGAGCGCAACCGGCCGGAGCGCAGCCGGGAGGAGGCTCCGCCTCCCCCCGGGCCCCCCTCCGCCGGGGGCTCCGCGCCCCCCGTCCCCGCGATATGGGGCCCCGCGTGTGGCCTGGGAAGGGGCAGCCTTGGCCCGGCGTTACGGAGTGGCCCGGCAAACGAGCGCGCAGGTTTTTCGCGGGGGAGGAACCCCCCTCGAAAAGCCCTGCGCGCGGTTGGCCCGTTTTGGGAGTGAAGAGAATGTGGGAGAGCGGCTGACCAAGCACGCCAGCTCCAATTACCCCAACACAAGCTTTTGAGGGGGTGGGAG
>CAZCYB010000034.1:0-34092 GCA_964502805.1 uncultured Desulfocurvus sp. | reverse complement strand
GCGCGGGCCACCAGGGCGCTCCTGAGGCTCTTGTGCGGGCTGATCCAGAGGTCGAAGCCCTCCAGGGCGAGTTCCTTGCCCAGGCGCCCGGCGGCCAGGAGGCTCTTCTGCGCCCCGCGCTTGGCAAAGGGCCGTACGCTGGTCAGCTCGCGCTGGGCGGCGAAGAGTCCCTCCACCCCCGCGCGCACGAAGAGGTGGACCTCGGCGGCGGGGAAGCGCGCCGCCACCGCCTGGATGAGCGGCAGGGTGAGCACGGCGTCGCCCAGAAAGGCCGTCTGCCAGATGCCGATGCGCCGGAAATCAGCCATGGAGCGGCCCCGCTGCCCATTGCGTCTTGCCCTTGGCCTGGGGGTGCGCTACAAGGCCCGGAGAGATTGGGCGGACCGCCGGCGCGGCTGCCCTGGAGGGTGCCATGAAGTACATCATGTTCGAGGATTTCTCCGGCGCTCCGGTGCCCATCATCTTCCCCAAGCGCATCGACTTCACCAAGCTGCGCGAGCAGATCCCCTACACCAAGGTGCTCTCGGCGGGCTACGTCAGCCTGTCCGGGGCGGTGTTCGCCTGCCACGGGGAGTCCAAGAGCCTAGCGGTGGCCGCCCGGCCGGAGGACTCCGGCATCATCACCGCCAAGCTCACCAATCCAGAGCTTTAGCGCCCGTGGGGCGGAACCAAGGAAAAAGGCCGGGAAGGGTTCGCCCCTCCCGGCCTTTGGCGTGTTCTAGTCGTACTTGAGCGCGCTGAACTTCATGAGGTGATCCCAGGAGTGGATGGCCTCGATGTAGCGGATGGTGCCGGTCTTGCCGCGCATGACCAGCGAACTGGTCTCCGCGCCGTAGCCCAGGTAGCGCACGCCCTTGAGGAAGGTGCCGCCGCTGATGCCCGTGGCGGCGAAGAACACGTCGTCGCTCTTCACCAGGTCGCCCACGGTGAGCACGCGGCGGATGTCCACCCCGGCCTGGGCCAGGGCGTTCTTCTCGTCCTGCTTCTGGGGGTCGAGCTTGCAGAACATCTCGCCGCCCATGATGCGGATGGCGCAGGCGGCCAGCACGCCCTCGGGGGTGCCGCCGGTGCCCATCATCACGTCCACCTCGTTCCTGGGGTCGATGGCCATGAGCGCCCCGGCCACGTCGCCGTCGGTGTGCAGCTGGATGCGCGCCCCGGCCTCGCGGATGTCCGCGATGAGCTTCTTGTGGCGGGGCTTGTCGAGCACGAAGACCACCAGGTCGTCCACGTCCTTGCCCAGGGCCTTGGCGATGCGCTTGAGATTCGCGGGCACAGGGGCCTCTATGTCCACCACGTTCTTGGCCGCGGCGGGCACAACGAGCTTCTGCATGTAGAAGCTGGGGCCCGGGTCGTACATGGTTCCGGCCGGGGCCACGCCCACCACGCTGATGGCGTTGGGGCGGCCGGTGGCCAGCAAATTGGTGCCCTCCACGGGGTCCACGGCCACGTCCACGGCCTGGGGCCCGCCCGCGCCGACCTTCTCGCCGTTGTGCAGCATGGGCGCGTTGTCCTTCTCGCCCTCGCCGATGATGACCGTGCCGCTGATGGCCAGGGTCTTGAAGGACAGGCGCATGGCCTCCACGGCGGCGCGGTCGCCCGCGTCCTTGTCGCCCTTGCCCAGCCAGCGTGCGCTGGAGAGGGCGGCGGCCTCGGTGACGCGCACCAGGTCCAGGGCCAGATTTCTTTGCGGCGCTTCCATTGCGAACACTCCTTGGGTGGCAGCCCGGTCCTGCGTGGCAGGGCGCGAGGAACTGTCGTGTTTTCTTTCGTGTGTGTGCACAGTAGCAGAGCAGGTGGTCACTCCGCAAGCCGCAGGGCGTGGCCGGGGCCGGGGCGCGGGCGTGAAAAATGGCGGCCCGGCCCCTGTTTTGTTCAGGAGCCGGGCCTGGAGTTACTGTGTCACAAAGATGGGGCGATCGCCAAAACGATGAATTGTGCCGCCCGGCGAGGAAAGGGGCGGTCTGGGGCCGGGGATAGTACTCCTAGGGTACAGCCCCGGCCCCAGATCGTTTCTTGACGAAGCTCAGGTGGCAAAAGGCGCGATTTGGCGATCGGCCACTAGCGCACCACGAGCACGGAGCAGGGCGCCAGGGCGACGACGCCGCTGGCCACGCTGCCGATGGTCAGGCGCTTGGAGCCCTTCTTGCCGCGCGTGCCCATGACGATGAGGTCGAAGCCGCCCTTCTCGGCCTTGGCCACAAGGAGATCCTCGGGGGCCACGCCGTTCTGCAGAACGACCTTGGCCTTCACCCCGGCCTTGGCCGCAAGCTCCTTGGCCTTGTCCAGGGCCTTGCCGGCCTCTTCGCGCAGCTTGTCGGTGGCCTGGGCGCCAAAGATGCTCTCCATGTCCTCGAAGGCCTCGGCCACGGCCATGAAGGTGAGCTCCGCGCCCTCCTTCTTGGCCAGTTCGACGGCCTTCTCGGCGGCCTTGAGGGCGGACAGCGACGGATCGATGGCGGCGAGAATCTTCATATGCGGAACCTCCTTCTGGCGTGTGTGGCGGGCAGTCGGCCACCGGCCAAGAGGGCCGGGGCTCTCCCTATGCTGAAAAATATTGTGAAAAGTGGAACAAGTCAAGAGACGAATTTGTATCGCTCTGATTTTTCAGGAATTCGAGGCGGCGCTGGCGGAGATTATTTGGGCATTGCGCCCAGGATGGAGCCCATCTGCATGTGCAGGGGCTGGGCGAAGTCCTTGGCCGCCACGTTGGTGGCCATCTTTCGGCGGCTGGCCACGGTGACCCTGGTGCCGGAGCCGTGGGGCGTGAAGTAGACGCCCACGTTCTCGCCGTAGGACCAAGCGTTCACCCCGCGCTCGGCCAGGATGTAGCTCTTGTCCGGAGGGGCTTCCACCAGGATCAGGCCCACCAGGGGCAGGGCGCGCAGGGCGGCCTCGTGGACCTTGTCCGGCGGCTGGGAGTAGAGCATGGCCAGGCCCGGGGGCGGCCCGCCGGGGCCGGGGCGCAGGTCGCCCACGCCGGCGCAGGCGGCCAGCAGCACGGGGAGAAGCACAAGGGCGAGGACGCTGCGGACGGTGCTGGCCATGCTGCCTCCTGGGGCGGAAAGGGGACTAGAAGCCGTGCTCCCTGAGGAAGTCCATGCTGAGCGCGGAGGCGGCCTTGCCCCCCCCGCCTGGCTGCGCGGCCAGCCAGGGGCCGAGCATGTTGCGCACGTACTTGCCGATGAGGTCGGTCTCCATGTTCACGCGCGTGCCTGGGCTCCAGCCGGAGATGGTGGTCTCCCGCTGGGTGGCCGGGATGATGTTCACGGACAGGAAATCCGGCCCGCACTGGTTCACGGTGAGGCTGATGCCGTCCAGGGCCACGGAGCCCTTGGGCACCACCAGGGAGCCGTGCTCGGCGGGGAAGGAAAGGGTGTACACGCGGCTTTCACCCGCGGGCTTGATGTCCGCAACGGTGGCCAGGCAGTCCACGTGGCCGCTCACCAAGTGGCCGCCCAGGCGGTCGCCCAGGGCCAGGGCGCGCTCCAGGTTCACCTTGCTCCCGGTCTTCAGGCTCCCCAGGCTGGTGTGGGCCAGGGTCTCGGCGCTGGCGTACACCGTGAACCAGTTCGGCCCGAAGGTCTCCACCGTGAGGCAGGCGCCGTTGACGGCGATGGACTCGCCCAGCACGATGGCGGGCAGCTCGAACAGGGCGCGGATCTTCAGGCGGGTCTCCGCGCCCTTGGCCTCCACGGCCTCCACGCGGCCCATGCCCTGGACCAGTCCGGTGAACATTTACGGCCTCCGGGGCTTGTAGATGAGTTTCAGGTCCTCGCCGCAGCTCTTGGTGCGCGAGAGGCGGAAGCCCAGGGTCTGGTCCATGCTCTGCACGGCCTCCCCCGCGAACAGGCTCTTGCCCTCGGCGTCGCCCAGCACGCGCGGGGCCAGGTAGAGCACGAACTCGTCCACCAGGCCCTGCCTGGCCAGCGAGAGGGCCAACTGGCCGCCGCCCTCGCACAGGGTGCGCAGGCAGCCGAACTCCTCGCGCAGCCGGGTGAAGGCCCCGGCGAAGGCCAGGCCGTCGCCGCTTCCCCCCGGCAGTTCCGGCAGGGCCCAGATGCGCGTGCCGCGCTCCCTGAGCTCGTCGGCCAGCGGGGTTCCGGCGGAGTATTCGCTGGTCCAGAACACCACCTGCTCCGGCCTGTTGCGCAGCAGGGTGAAGGTGGAATAGGCCTTGGGCAGCTTGCTGGTGATGACCACGGCCAGGGGCTGGCAGAAGCCCTTGAGCCGCCCCTCGGGGTCCAGGCGGCAGGTGAGCTGCGGGTTGTCTCCGTAGAAGGTGTTGCCGCCCACGATGACCGCGCCCACCTGGGCGCGCAGGGTGTGCACGTCCTGCATGGACTCCGGGCCGCTGACGGCCTGGGCCCGGCCGCCGCGCGCGGCGATCTTGCCGTCGATGGTGCTGGCCATCTTGAGGATGGAGTAGGGCCGGTTCTGGCTCTTCCAGAGCACGAACTCGTCGATGAGGTCCAGGCAGAGGCCTTCCTCGACGCCCATGACCACCTCGACCCCGGCGGCGCGCAGCGTCTCGGCCCCGCCCCCGGCCACGTCCGGGTTGGGGTCGGCGCAGCCGACGACCACGCGCTTGATCCCCGCGGCGAGCACGGCCTGGGAGCAGGGCGGGGTCTTGCCCTGGTGGTTGCAGGGCTCCAGGGTGACGTAGAGGGTGCACTCCGCCGGGTTCACGCCCTTTGCCTTGGCGTCCTCCAGGCAGTTCACCTCGGCGTGGGGGCCGCCGTAGCGCTGGTGGTAGCCCTCGGCCACCACCTGGCCGTGGCGCACCAGCACCGCGCCCACGCAGGGGTTGGGGGCCGCGCCCTCCCGTCCCTTCAGGGCCAGGGCGGCGGCGTGGCGCATGTGGCGCTCGTCAGTTCCGATAGTCTCCAGGCAAATAGGCATGTTCCACCCCCGCTTCTTTGAGCATGGCGCTGGCCAGCTCGTCCGGATACTGCTCGGCGAAGTAGATGGCCCGGACCTGGCAGTTGATGAGCATCTTGGTGCAGATCAGGCAGGGCTCCGTGGTGCAGTAGATCTCCGCCCCGGCCAGGGAGAGGCCGTGCAGCGCGCACTGGATGATGACGTTCTGCTCCGCGTGCAGGCCACGGCACAACTCGTGGCGCTGGCCCGAGGGCACGCCCAGGCGCTCGCGGATGCAGCCCACCTCGCGGCAGTGCGGCACGTTCGAGGGCGTGCCGTTGTAGCCGGTGGCGATCATGCGCTTGTCGCGCACGGCTATGGCGCCCACCCTGCGGCGGAGGCAGGTGGAGCGCTCCGCCACAAGGTGCGCGATGCGCATGAAGTACACGGGCCAGGGGACGCGGTCGCTCATGGATGCCCCTTCGCCGGACTCGGCCCGGCTTCTGTGCGTGCTACCAGGCGTACAGCGGGAACTCGCGGGCGAAGTCCTCCACTTCCTGGCGGATCTCGTCGAGCACGGTGTCGTTGCCCATGTTCTCCAGCGCGGCCACGATGCCCTCGGCCACGGCCTGCATGTCCTCTTCGATCATGCCGCGGGTGGTGAGCGCCGGGGTGCCGATGCGGATGCCCGAGGTGACGGTGGGCGGCGTGGTGTCGAACGGGATGCCGTTCTTGTTCACGGTGATGCCCGCCTTGTCCAGGGCGATCTCGGCGTCCTTGCCGGTGATCTTCTTGCTGCGCAGGTCCACCAGCATGAGGTGGTTGTCCGTGCCGCCGGAGACCAGGTCGAAGCCCGCGTCCTTGAGGTTCTGGGCCAGGGCGCCGGCGTTTTTGACCACCTGCTCCTGGTACTGCTTGAACCCAGGCTGCAGGGCCTCGCCGAAGGCCACGGCCTTGGCCGCGATGACGTGCATGAGCGGGCCGCCCTGGATGCCGGGGAAGATGTTGGAGTTGAGGACCTTGGTCTGGTCCTCGGCGGCCAGGATCATGCCGCCGCGCGGCCCGCGCAGGGTCTTGTGCGTGGTGGTGGTGGTGAAGTGCGCGTGCTCGATGCAGCTGGGGTGCAGCTCGGCGGCGATGAGGCCCGCGATGTGCGCCATGTCCACCATGAGCACCGCGCCCACCTCGTCGGCCACCTTGCGGAAGCGGGCGAAGTCGATGACGCGCGGGTAGGCGCTGGCGCCCGCGATGATCATCTTGGGCTTGCACTCCTTGGCGATGCGCTCCAGTTCCTCGTAGTCGATGGTCTGGGTGTCCGGGTTCACGCCGTAGGGCACGATGTTGTACAGCTTGCCGGAGAAGTTCACCGGGCTGCCGTGGGTCAGGTGCCCGCCGTGGGAGAGGTTCATGCCCATCACCGTGTCGCCGGGCTTGCAGGCCGCGAAGTACACGGCCATGTTGGCCTGGGAGCCGGAGTGCGGCTGCACGTTGGCGTAGCCTGCGCCGAAGAGCACCTTGGCGCGGTCGCGGGCGATGTCCTCGGCCACGTCCACGAACTCGCAGCCGCCGTAGTAGCGCTTGCCGGGGTAGCCCTCGGCGTACTTGTGGGTGAGGACGCTGCCCATGGCCTGACGCACCGCCGAGGAGGTGAAGTTCTCCGAGGCGATGAGCTCGAGCTTGCCCACCTGCCGGTCGATCTCGTTGGCGATGGCTTCCGCGATTTCAGGATCTTGAATGAACAGCTCTTCCATGGTGCGGTCCTCGTATGTCGGGGTGGAACGGAATTATTCCGCGAATTTCTTGAACAGCATGCAGCCGTTGGTGCCGCCGAAGCCGAAGGAGTTGGACAGCGCGTAGCGGATGTCCTTCTTGCGCGCGCCGCCCGCGCCGTAGTCCAGGTCGCACTCCGGGTCCGGGGTGATCTGGTTCACGGTGCCGGGCACCACGCCCTCGGCCAGGGCCATGACGCTGAACACGGCCTCGACGCCGCCCGCGGCGCCCAGCAGGTGGCCGATCTGGCCCTTGTTGCCGCAGATGGCGATGTTTTTCGCATGGTCGCCGAACACCGTCTTGATGGCCCGGGTCTCGCCCAGGTCGCCCAGGTGGGTGGAGGTGGCGTGGGCGTTGATGTGGTCCACCTCGCTCGGGTCGATGCCCGCTTCCTCGATGGCCTTGCGCATGGCGATGACCGCGCCGGAGCCGTCCTCGGGCGGGGCGGCCATGTGGTAGGCGTCGCCGGAGGCGCCCGCGCCCACAACCTCGGCCAGGATGGTGGCGCCGCGCTTACGGGCGTGCTCCAGGCTCTCCAGCAGCAAGAGGCCGCAGCCCTCGCCCATGACGAAGCCGTCGCGGTCCTTGTCAAAGGGGCGGGAGGAGCGTTCCGGGTCGTCGTTGCGGGTGGAGAGCGCCTTCATGGCGTTGAACCCGGCGAAGGCCAGGGGCGTGATGGTGCTCTCGGCGCCGCCGCAGATCATGACATCGTTGCGGCCCAGCTTGATCTCGGAGTAGGCGCTGCCGATGGCGTGGGTGCCGCTGGCGCAGGCCGTGGTGGTGCAAATGTTGGCCCCGCGCGCGCCGTGCTCGATGGACACCAGGCCCGCGGCCATGTTGGCGATGATGGTGGGGATGAAGAAGGGGCTGATGCGGCCAGGGCCGGATTCCACCAGCTTCTTGTGCTGGGTCTCGATGCCCTCCAGCCCGCCCAGGCCGACGCCGATGATGACGCCCGTGCGGTGGGCCTCCTCGGCGGGCACCTTCCAGGCGGCCTGCTCCATGAGCATGTTGGAGGCGCACACGGCGAACTGGGCGAAGCGTTCCATGCGCCGGGCGGCCTTGGCGTTGATGTACTTGGCCGGGTCGAAGCCCTTCACCTCACCGGCGATGCTCGTGTCATGGCCGGTGGTGTCGAAGCTGGTGACCGGCGCGATGCCGATCTTGCCCGCGAGAAGGTTCTGCCAGCTCTCGGCGACGTCGTTGCCCAGGGGGGTGATGGCGGCCACAGCCGTGACGACAACCCTTTTCATGCGGTCATTCCGTGGTTCGGGTTCATTCCCCCGGAGATCGTCCGCGGGGGAGAAATATGGAAGGAGCGCCCGGCGCCCGAGGGCGCGAGGGGCGCTCCGTATCGGTCCCTGCTTGGCAAGAGCCCGGTCGGACTACTTGCGCTTCTCGACGTACTCGATGGCGTCCTTGACCTTGAGGATCTTCTGGGCTTCCTCGTCGTCGATCTCCACGTCGAACTCCTCTTCCATGGCCATGATCAGCTCGGTCAGGTCCAGGGAGTCGGCGCCCAGGTCCTCCACAAAGGAGGCCTCGGGCTTCACTTCGTCGGCGCTGACGCCCAGCTGCTCCACGATGATGGCTTTGACTTTCTCGGCTACGGACATTGTATCCTCCAAAAGGTTTTTTTTGGCGTGACGTTCTGGGAAACTCTACATGTACATGCCGCCATTGACGGCCAGGACCTGCCCGGTGACATAGCCCGCGCCCGGTCCGGCAAGGAACGAGACGGCGGCGGCGATGTCCCCGGCTTCGCCCAGGCGGCCAAGGGGGATGTTCTCCAACATTTTCGAGACGATGGCCTCCGGAAGTTCGGCGGTCATGTCCGTCTGGATGAAACCGGGGGTCACGGCGTTCACGGTGACGTTTCTGCCCGCCAGCTCGCGCGCGGCGCTCTTGGTCAGGCCGATCAAGCCCGCCTTGGCGGCCACGTAGTTGGCCTGGCCCGCGTTGCCCATCTGCCCGACAACGCTGGCGATGTTGACGATGCGGCCCCGGCGCTGCTTGGCCATGATCTTGGAGGCCTCGCGCAGGCAGGCGAAGGCGCCGGTGAGGTTGACCTGGATGACCCGGTCCCAGTCCTCGTCCTTCATGCGGATGAGCAGACCGTCCTTGGTGATGCCGGCGTTGTTCACCAGCACCTCCAGGCTCGCCTTGTCCTTGATCTCGGCGGCGAAGAACTCGGCCACGGCCTGGCGGTCGCTGGCATCCAGCTTGAAGGCGCGGGCCCTGCCGCCAGCGGCGGCGATGGCGGCCACGACCTTGTCGGCCTCCTCGGGGCGGCTCACATAGGTCAGGAAGACCTCGAAGCCGTCCTGGGCCAGGCGCTCGGCGCAGGCGCGGCCGATGCCGCGCGAACCGCCGGTGACCAGCGCAACCTTGGGCAACTCGCTCATGTCTGATCCTCATCCCTAAGGGGCGTTGGGGCGGGCTGGCCCTCGCCTTGGGCCCGCCGGGTTTGCTCGCCCCCTGTACCCTAAACGGGGGCGGACTGCAAATCTGGCCCTAGAAGCGCACCAGGGCCGAACCCCAGGTGAAGCCGCCGCCGAAGGTGCCCAGCAGCACCAGGTTGCCGTCTTTGATAAAGCCCTGTTCGCGGGCCTCGGAAAGGGCGATGGGCACGCTGGCGGCGGAGGTGTTGCCGTACTTCTGCAGGTTGGTGAACACCTTTTCCTCGGGCATGGCCATCTTCTTGCCCACGGCCTCGATGATGCGCATGTTGGCCTGGTGGGGGATGAACACGTCCACCTGGTCCTTGGAGATGGCGTTCTTCTCCAGCACGGTCTCGCAGATGGCGCTCATGGAGCGCACGGCGTGCTTGTACACCTCGCGGCCCTGCATCTGCACGAAAAAGTCCTCGCGGATGGTTTCCCCGGCCCTGTACACGCAGGCCGAGCCGCCGCCCTTGATGGTCAGCAGGTCGCCCACGCTGCCGTCGCTGGCGACCAGCACGTCCAGCACCGTGGCCCCGCCGGGGTTGGCCCCGCCGGTGACGATGGCCGCGCCCGCGCCGTCGCCGAAGAGCACGCAGGTGCTCCGGTCGGCGTAGTTCACGCGGCTGGAGACGATGTCGCAGGCGGCCACCAGCACGCGGGCCTGGGGGTGCAGGGTCACCAGGGCCCGGGCGGTCTCCACGGCGTAGAGGAAGCCGGAGCAGGCCGCCGCCACGTCCATGGCCATGCGCCCGCTGATGCCCAGGCGGTGGGCCAGCATGCAGGAGGCGCTGGGGATGTAGTAGTCCGGCGAGAAGGTGGCCACCAGCACGTGGGTCAGGTCATCGGCGACCATGCCCGCGGCCTTGAGGGCGCGCTCCGCCGCCAGGTGCGAAAGGCTCACGCAGGTCTCGCCGTTCTTGGCGATGCGCCGCTCGCGGATGCCGGTGCGGGAGACGATCCACTCGTCGTTGGTCTCCACCATGCGCTCGAAGTCGGCGTTGGTGAGGACGGTGTCGGGAACGGCGTGGCCCAGGCCGAGGATGTGGCAGGTGGTGTTCATAGGGTGCTCGGTGTGGGGCTTGCGGGCCGTGGTCGGTCCGGCGGCGGTTTGTGGTCCACGGGCTCTGGGCGCGCGGTCGCGCCCGCCTAGGCCTTGTGCCTGCTGAACTGGCCCAGCTCCGTGTTGGAGGAGAGCGCCTCGGCGATGTGGTCGTGGGCGCGCTTCTCAACAAAGGTGGCGGCCATGCGGATGGCGTTGGTCACGGCCTTCAGGTTGCTGGCGCCGTGGCAGACGATGAGGATGCCCTTGAGGCCCAGCAGCGGGGCTCCACCGTACGCGGCGTAGTCCAGCATCTGGGCGAAGTTCTTGAGCGAGCGCATGGACAGGGCCGCGCCCATGCGCGAGAGCATGTGGCGCTTGAGCTCGCGCTTGAGCACGCGGCCGAAGCTGCGGGCCAGGCCCTCGGAGAGCTTCAGGCAGATGTTGCCCACGAACCCGTCGCACACGGCCACGTCCAGGTCGCCGGTGAAGATGTCCCGGCCCTCCACGTTGCCCACGAAGTTCAGCGAGCTCTGCTTGATGAGGTCGTAGGCCTCCTTGACCACCACGTTGCCCTTGCCCTCTTCCTCCCCGATGGAAAGAAGACCGACGCGGGGCCTGTCCACGCCCAGCACGTCGCGGGCGAGCACGTCGCCCATGACCGCGAACTGGGCCAGGTGGAAGGGCTTGGAGTCAACGTTGGCGCCCACGTCGATGAGCACGACGGGCTCCTTCTCCGTGGGCATGATGGAGGCCAGGGCCGGGCGCTCCACGCCCTTGATGCGCCCCAGCACGAACATGCCGCAGGCCACGGAGGCCCCGGAGTTGCCCGCGCTGACCACGCCGTCGGCCTTGCCTTCCTTCACCAGCTGGCAGGCCACCTGGATGGAGGAGTCCTTCTTGCGGCGCAGGGCGTCGGAAGGCTTCTCGTCCATGTCCACCACCTGGGAGGCGTGGACGATGTCGATGGGCAGGCCTTCGGGGGCCTGGCAGCGCTCAAGCTCCAAGCGCAAGGCATCCGCATCGCCCACGAGGGTGATGTGGATGCCTTCCTTGGCGGCCTGCACTGCCGCTGGCACATTGATCCGGGGGCCGATGTCGCCCCCCATGGCGTCAATGGCTATGCGGGGGGCTTTTTCAGGCATTTTCAGTGTTCAGAACCTGGCGGCCCTTGTAGTTGCCGCAAACGGCGCAGGCGCGGTGGGAGAGCATGGGCTCGCCGCACTTGCACAGGACCACGTTGGGGGTGGCCACGTGGTCGTGGCTGCGGCGCATGTTCTTGCGGGACTTGGAGGTCTTTTTCTTGGGTAAGGCCATGACGGACTCCTTGAATATGATGCGATTGGGCGGCGCCGGGGGAGCGGGTCCTCCCGGGGCGCGGCTATGATAACTTGAGTTTGCGCAGGACCGCAAGCCTCGGATCGCCCCCGTCCTCGGCGCAGGTGCAGGTTCCGGTGTTGCGGTTCACCCCGCAGCCGGGGCACAGGCCCTTGCAGTCCGGCCTGCACGTGGGCCGGGTGGGCAGGGCCAGCATGAACTGCTCCCAGAGGAAGCCCGAGGCGTCGAACTGCGGCACGCCCTTCTCCACGCGAACGCGGCACTCGTCGGCGTATTCGCCCTCGGCCATGGAAGGCTCCTCGAAGCTGTCGAAATCGGCCTCGATGGGCTGCTCGAACTCCTCAACGCACACGTCGCAGGGGATCAGCACCGAGCCGGTCAGCCGACCCGTGACCAGCCAGCCGTCGTCCTGGGGGACGATGTGCATGCTGGCCTCCAGGGGCTTGCCGATCTTGGCCGCAACGCCGAGTTCCTTCATCGGGCCGGTCCACAGGGACTGGTCCGAAAAAAGAAACTCCCGGCCCTCGGCCGGGATGTCGTTGAGCGCAATCCAGAGCGTCGTCATTGAAGCTGCCTCGCAGGGGGGACTTCTATAGGGGGGAGTGAGGGGTGTCAAGAAAAAAGCTCTTGCGTTTTTCCCGCCTCGGGGCTACAAGTCCTCTTCCCGATGACGGGGAGCCTCGTGGCTGGCCAGTTTCGCCAGCGTCCCACAGGGCTTACGAGACGAACGATTCAGGAGGTTTCCCATGTCCCAGACGTGCGATATATGCGGCAAGCACCCCAGCTCCGGCAACAACGTGAGCCACGCCAACAACAAGACCCGCCGCCGTTTTCTGCCCAACCTGCAGCGCGTGAAGGCCCTCTTGCCCTCCGGCGAGGTGCGCTACGTCCGCGCCTGCACCCGCTGCATCCGCAGCGGCGCCGTGGTCAAGCCCGCGGTGCGCAAGCCCGCCGCCGTCGCCGCCGCCTAGTTCTCCTGGGCCGACCGTGATTGCCTGAAGAGCCCCGGCCTTGCCGGGGCTTTTTCTGTTTCCGCCGCCGGCCCTGTCCCTGCCCCGGCGCCATCGGGCCGTCATCCGGTTTCCTGATCCGCCCGTTCCGCTCTTGCCATTGGACGCCCCATCGGGGCAAGGTCTACCCTGGCTGCGCAAAGGGGGGCATCCGCCCCCGCGCAAGGAGGCCGCCATGTCGGACACGAAATCTTCCTGTTGTGGATCCAAGGACTACTTCGCCCAGGTCGCGGGCGACTGGGACGCCATGCGCGCCGGGTTCTTCTCCGAGGCACTGCGCGATGCCGCCCTGGAACTGGCGGACATCCGCCCCGGCCAGCCCGGCGGGAACGCGCACCTCACCGCCGCGGACCTGGGCGCGGGCACCGGCTTCGTCACCGAGGCCCTGCTGGCCGCCGGGGCCAAGGTCTTCGCCGTGGACCAGTCGCCGGAGATGCTGGCGCGGCTCTCGGAAAAGTTCGCGCACACCGGCCGCCTCACCACCCTGGTGGGCGCCGCAGAGGCCCTGCCCCTGCCCGACGCCTCGGTGGACCGCGTGCTCTCCAACATGTTCCTGCACCACGTGGACGACCCGGCCCGGGCCATAGCCGAAATGGCGCGCGTCGTGCGCCCCGGCGGGAAGGTCGTCATCACCGACCTGGACCGGCACAGCCACCAGTTCCTGCTTACCGAGCACCACGACCGCTGGCCGGGCTTCGACCGCGCCGACGTGGCCTCCTGGCTGGCGGCGGCCGGACTCGCCGACGCCCGGGTGGACTGCGTGGGCCAGAAGTGCTGCGCCGATTCCTGCGACGGCAGCCAGTCGGCCAGCGTGAGCATCTTCGCCGCCCACGCCACCCGGCCCGTGTGCGGGCTGGACATCGAGGACGCCGACCCGGAGGCCGTGGGCCTGCGCGCGCGCTCCTTCTTCGAGGCCGGGGACGAGAGCGGGGGGCCGCTCTTGTGCGCGGAGTCCGTGCTGCGCGGCGTGGCCGAGGCCCTGGGCGCCTGCCCCGCCTTCTCTGCGGTCATCCCGCGCATCGCCTCGGGCCTGTGCAGCGGGGTGGCGCGCACCGGCGGGGTCTGCGGGGCGCTCAACGGAGGCATCCTGGCCCTGGGCCTGGCCCTGGGGCGCGACCGGGGGCGCGACTCCCTGGACCCGGTGTACGCGGCCGTGCAGGAACTGGTGGCCTGGTTCGAGGAGTCCCGGCCCTCCACCAGCTGCCGGGAGCTCACGGGCTGCGACTTCCTCACCCCCGAGGGCCAGGCGCGCTTCCGCGAGGACGGCGTGAAGCAGGCCGTGTGCCTGCCCCTGGTGCAGGCCGCCGCCGCCCGGGTGGTGCGCATCCTTCAGGAGCAGTAGCCCCCGTGGCGGTGGCGACGGCGATCTTCCTCGACGCGCGGGCGGACAAGAGCCTGCCGGACGGCGGCTGGGGGCGCCCCCTGGCCTTCGGCGAACCCTTGGCCCTGCGCCGGGCCGAGTCTCCGGATGCCGTGCCCGGCCTGCTGGACTGGGCCGAGGCCCAGGTCCAAAGCGGACGCTGGGTCGTCCTGGCCCTGGCCTACGAGGCCGCCCCGGCCTTCGACGCCGCCCTGCCCGGTCGCGGTCTGCCCCCCGGAATCCCCTATGCTTGGGCCGCCAGCCACGACGCGCCCCTGCCGGAGGTGCCGCAACCCCTCGCCCAATATGCCGTCGGCCCGTGGTCCCCCCTGGTGGACCGCCCGGCCTACGACGCGGCCCTGGAGCGCCTGCGCGGGTGGATCGCCGAGGGCGAGACCTACCAGGCCAACTACACCCTGCCCTTTGAGAGCGCCTTCGCCGGGGACGACCTGGCCTGGTTCGCGGACCTGGCCCGGGCCCAGCAGGCGGGCTTCTGCGCCTGGCTGGACCTTGGGGCCGCGCGCATCCTCTCGCTCTCGCCGGAGCTGTTCTTCTCCGTCCGCGAAAAGGACGGGCGGCGCCTGGCCCTTGCCCGGCCCATGAAGGGCACCGCCCCGCGCGGGGCCGGCCCGGAGGAGGACGCGGCCCTGCGCCGCGAGTTGGGACTGAGCCCCAAGAACCGCGCCGAGAATGTCATGATCGTGGACCTGCTGCGCAACGATCTGGGCCGCGTGGCCGTGCCCGGCGGAGTGGAGGCCACGGAATTGTTCCGCGTGGAGGCCTACCCCACGGTGTTCCAGATGACTTCCGACGTGCGGGCCCGCCTGCGCCCGGAGGTCGGCCTGCGCGAGATCATGGCCGCCCTGTTCCCCTGCGGGTCCGTCACCGGCGCACCCAAGATCCGCACCATGCGGCTTTTGCGCGAGCTTGAGCCCCATCCACGCGGAATTTACTGCGGGGCCATCGGGCTGCTGGAACCCGGCGGACCCTCCGGCGCGGCGGCCATGACCTTCAGCGTGCCCATCCGCACCCTGGCCCTGGACCCCGCCACCGGGCGCGCGCGCTTCGGCGTGGGCGGCGGCGTCACCTGGGACTCCACCGCCGGGGGCGAGTGGGCCGAGTGCCTGGCCAAGATGCGCTTCCTCTCCGGTTCCGGGGCGGACTTCGAGCTCTTGGAATCCCTGCTGCTGAAGGACGGACGCTACCCGCTGCTCAAGTGGCACCTGGCCCGGCTTTCGCGCTCCGCCGCCTTCTTCGGCCTGGCCCTCAACCTCGGCACCGTGCGCGACGCCCTGCGGGGCCTGGCCCTGCGCCACCCAGAGGGTCGCCACAAGGCCCGGCTGCTGCTTGCCCCGGACGGCTCGGTGCGCGCCGAGGCCGCGCCCATTGCCAGGTCTCGGACGCCCCTCGACGTGGGCTGGGCCGACACCCCGGTCCACAGTTCCGACCTGCTCCTGCGGCACAAGACCACCCGCCGGGCGCTCTACGACGCGGCCCTGGCCGCCGCCCGAAGCGTCTGGCCCGGCTGCGACGACGCGCTTTTGGTCAACGAGCGCGGCGAGGTCACCGAGTCCACCCGCGCCAACCTCGTGCTTCTCCTCGACGGCCGCCTGGTGACGCCGCCTCTTTCCTCCGGCCTGCTGCCCGGCACCTTCCGGGCCATGCTGTTGGCACGCGGACGCGTCCGCGAACAGGTACTGACTCCCGCCGACCTGGCCCGCGCCGCCCGCGTTTGGCTCGTCAACGGCGTGCGCGGCTGGATGGAGTGTGCGGTGAGAGGGCGGTGAATTGGGGGTGACTGGGTGAGGCCAAAAGCGGGCCGACCGGGGCGCAAAGCAAAGGGCGGTTCCAGCGTATACGCTGGAACCGCCCTTTGCTTTGCGCCCCCTGTTCGCGGGGTCCGGGGGCCCCTCCGATACGATAGGCGCCCCCGGCGGAGGGGGGCCGGGGGGAGGCGGAGCCGCCCCCCGGAACTTTCCTCCTAAGCGCAGCCGCCCGCGGTGAGGCCCCAGGTTTGGCGCAGGGCGGCCAGCACGGCGCGGATGGCCGGGTCGGGCTCGCTGTCGCGGCGGTACAGGAAGTAGACCTCGAGCAGCAGGCCCGAGCCGCCCCAGACGCAGACCTGGCCCGCGTCGCGGCAGCGTTCGGCCTCGTCCTGGCGCATGAGGGAGAGCCCCGCGCCGCTGGAGACGAGGGTGCGCAGGGTTTCCTCGTAGTCGGTCATGGCCACCTTGCGGATGGAGCGGGAGAAGGCGGCCAGGCGGTCGGCGTGCAGGCGCGTGTAGGAGCAGCCGTCGGTGAACCAGACCCAGGGTTCGGCGGCCAGGTCGTCCCAGGTAAGCGGGGCGATGCGTTCCCGCCAGGCGGGCGGGGCCACGACGAAGAGCTCGGTGGCGGCCAGGCGCAGGCCGCAGAGGTCGCCTTCGGGCGGGGCGGAGAGGTAGGCGAACCCGCCGTCCAGGCGTCCGGCGCGCACGTCCTCGGTGATGGCCCGGCTCATGTTCTGGTGCAGGTGCAGCTCCAGGGCCGGGTGGGTGGCGCGCAGCAGGTCCAGCAGGGGCAGGATGCGCAAAAACTGCGGATCGGTGTGCAGGGCCAGGCGCAGCTCGCCGCGCACCTCCTGGCTCAGGATGCGCGCGGCCTGGCGCAGTTCCTCGGCCTGGGCCAGGATGGCCTCGGCCCGGGGCAGCAGGTCCTGGCCCTCTCGGGTGAGCGCCATGCCCTTGGCCGAGCGGGTGAACAGGGCCACGCCCAGGTCCTCCTCCAGGGCCTTGATGTGCGCGCTGACGGCGGGTTGGCTGATGAACAGCCGCTCGGCGGCGCGGGTGAGGTGCCCGGCCCGGGCCACGGCGGCGAAGGTGCGCAGGTGGTAGAGTTCCATGATCGGGCTTGCGCTGCCGGGCTAGGCGGCCTCTTCCTCGGCGCTGCCGGGCAGGCCCCAGACCTCGCGCAGGGCGGCCAGCACGGCGCGCAGGGCCGGGTCGGCGGCGCGGTCGTGGCGGTGCAGGAAGCAGATGTCGATGGGCAGGCCCTCCAGGTCGTCCAGGATGCAGACCTCGCCGGTGCGCGCCCAGCCCAGGGCCTCGTCGCGGTGCATCAGCCCCAGGCCCGCGCCGCTGGCCACCAGGGCCTTCAGGGTGCCCTCGTAGTCGGTGATGGCGACCTTGCGCACCGTTTGCGTGTAGGGCGAAAGTTTCCGCGTGAGCAGCGTGCGGCAGGGGCAGGATTCGCTGAACCAGACCCAGGCCTCCTCGGCCACGTCGGCCCAGGTGCAGGGGGTGAGGCGCGCGCCCCAGCCCGTGGGCGCCACCACCTGCAGCGTGGTGGTGGCCAGGGTCAGGCAGGCCACCTCGTCGGACACCGGGGCCACCAGCGGGTCGGCGATGAAGGCGAAGCCGCCGTCGATGCGCCCGGCGCGCACGTCCTCGATGATGAGGTTGGACATGCTCTGGGGCAGGTGCACCTCCAGCCGGGGGTGGCTGGCGCGCAGGCTGTCCACCAGCAGGCGGATGCGCAGCAGGTCCGGGTCGGTGTTGAGCGCGATCTTGAGCGTGCCGGTGAGGTTCTCGCGCAGGTCGCGCGCCTGGGTCAGCAGCTCGCCCACGCTTTTGAGCGCCGCCTCGGCCTGGGTGCGCAGGGCCGCGCCCTCCCGCGTGAGCTGCATGCCGCGCGGCGTGCGGGTGAACAGGGCCACGCCCAGCTCCTCCTCCAGGGACTTGATGTGCGCGGAAACGGCGGGCTGGCTGATGAAAAGCCGTTCCGCCGCGCGCGTCAGGTGCCCTTCCTCGGCAACGGCCACGAACGTGCGCAACTGGTAGAGCTCCATGTCGTTCCCCCCCTTACGGCCATCCGAATATCCGAATACGGGTCCTATGGGGCATCACGATTCCTGAACCCGCGGTTCAGGCATTGCGATTGGACCCCGAGGCTTCCGCGCTGCTAGGACAGGCTCAACGATGACAACGAGATGCGCGGACCGCCCCCAGGGCGCTACATGCCACGGCCCGCGACCCAGGTAAAGCAGCCCGAAGGAGGCTCCCCATGATCCCCATGCTCTCGGAACTGGCCCGCTTCGCCCAGTACCTCGTCACCCCCGAGACGGAGATCGCCGCCATCCGCTACGACAGTAGCGCGGCGGGCGCCCTCAAGGCCGGAATCTGGATGTGCCTGGCCATCGGCGCGGGCATCGGCCTGGCCAGGGTCTTCGGCTAGGAATCGGGCTAGGGCTTATCGGGGTCCGGGCCCAGCGTCTCCGGTTTCCTGCCCTCGCGCAGCTCGCCGAAGGCCAGCCCCAGCCGCGCCAGCACCTTGTCGTAGCCGCCGGGGGCGTGGGGCAGGGCGCAGGGCGTGCAGTCCTTCACCGCGCCGCGCCAGGCAGGGGTGCCGCCGCAATTCTTGAGGAAGTACAGCGGGCAGTAGCAGAACAGGCAGTTGAAGGACGCGGCGTCGGCGTTCTTGTGGCAGGGAAAGTACTCGCAGGCCGCGTTCTGGAAGTGCTTGAAGCGCTCGCTCATGCCCGCCCCCCTACGCGCCCGGCAGGGCTTGCACCAGCACGGTGCGCCGCCGGGGGCCGTCGAATTCGCACAGGTAGATGTGCTGCCAGGTGCCCAGGGCCAGGCGCCCGCCCTCCACCGGGATGAGCTGCGAGGGCCCCACCAGGCTCGTCTTGATGTGCGCGTCGCTGTTGCCCTCGGCGTGGCGGAAGTCCGGGTGGTTGGGCACCAGGCGCGCCAGGTGCGCCAGCATGTCGCGTTTCACGTCCGGGTCCGCGCCCTCGTTGACGGTGATCCCGGCGGTGGTGTGCGGCGAGTAGACGAGCACCGCGCCCTGGGTCAGCCCCGATTCCCGCAGGGCCTGGGCCACCTCGGCGGTGATGTCCACGAACTCCTCGCGGCGGCTGGTGCTGACGGAAAGCTGGCGCATCAGTCCCCCTTGTCCGGCTTTCCCGGCTGGCCTTCGCGGCAGCCGTGGGTGAAGGCCGGGTCGTAGAGCTTGGACTGCGAGGCCCCGGCGGGCAGGGTCTCGCCCGGCAGCACCAGGAAGGCCGTCTGCTTGGTGAAGCCCCTGGCGCGGGCGGTGGCGGCCAGTTCGGAGAGCGCGGTGCGGACGGTCTCGCCCCCGGGCCAGCCCACCTTGTGGCCCAGCACGATGGTCGTGTCCGGGGGGTAGCCGCCCGCCAGCAGTTCGGCCTGCAGGCGTTCGGGCTCCCCGGCGGAAAGCAGCACGGCCATGGCCGCGCCGTGGGCCGCCAGGCTGGGCAGGGTCTCGGCATCGGGCACGGGGGTGCGGCCGGAGAGCCGGGTGATGATGAGCGTTTGCGGCCCGCCGGGCACGGTGAAGGAGACCTTGGCGGCGGCGGCGGTGGCGAAGGCGCTGGAGACGCCGGGCACCACCTCCCAGGGGATGTCCTCGGCCTCGAGCAGGGCGGCCTGCTCGCGCACGGCCCCGTACAGGGCGGGTTCGCCGGTGTGCACGCGCACGGCGCTGCCGCCGTTCTTGGCGCAGCCCGCCAGCAGGGCGTGGGTTTCCGGCAGGGAGAGGGGTGCGGAGTCGATGACCGGCACGCCGGGACGCGCGCCCGCGAGCACCTCGCGCGGCACCAGCGATCCGGCGTAGACGATGAGGTCGGCGTTGGCGATGAGCCGGGCCGCCTTGAGGGTGAGGAGCTCCGGGTCGCCGGGCCCTGCGCCTACGAACCAGACCGTGCCTGTGGCCATGGGCCTCCCGTGGTGGTGAAAAGAAAAGGGGGAGGACGCCTTCGCCCTCCCCCGCCGTGTCGGTTCTAGGCCAGCTTGGCGTTGATGGCCTGGCCGATCTTCTTGCCCATCTCGTAGCAGGCGTCGTAGGTCTCGTGGGTGGGGCGGTTCTTCACCTTCACGCCCGGGTCCACCAGCTCCACGCCGATGTTCTCCATCTGCTCGGCCAGGATCTTCACGCACTCCCCGCTCCAGCCGAAGGAGCCGAACACCGCGCCGATCTTGTTCTGGGGCCGCAGGCCCTTGACGTAGGTGAACAGGTCGGACATCAGCGGCAGGATGCCGTTGTTGTGCGTGGGCGAGCCAACGATGAAGGCCGCCGCGTCGAAGAGTTCGCTCATCACCGCGCTGTGGTGGTTGTGCTTCACGCTCATGACGCGCACGCTGATGCCCTCGCTCACCAGGCCGTCGCAGATGGCCCGGGCCATCTTCTCGGTGCTGTGCCACATGGTGTCGAAGGCGATGACGGCCTTTTTCGTGGGCTTCTGCAGGGCGAACTCGCGGTACGAGTTCAGCGCGAAGGCCACGTCATCCTTGCCGCGCCACATGAGCCCGTGGTCCGGGCAGAGCATGTCGATGTCCAGGTTCATGGCCGCCAGGGCGTCCAGGGTCTTCAAGACCACGGGCGAGTAGGGCAGCACGATGTTGGCGTAGTAGTCGGCCATGAGCCGCTTCAGGATGTTGCGGTCCACCTCGTCGGCGAAGCGCTCGGTGGTGGCCCAGTTCTGGCCGAAGGCGTCGGAGCAGAAGGCGATCTTGTCCTCGGGGATGTAGGAGACCATGTTGTCCGGCCAGTGCAGCATGCGCGTCTCGATGAACTGCACGGTGCGCTTGCCGATGGAGATGGAGGCGCCGGTGGGCACCACCTCGATGGGCCAGTCCTGGGAGTTGTGGTAGAAGCTGCGCAGGGCCTTTTCGCCCATGGGCGAGCAGAAGATCTTCTCCGGGCGGTACTTCTCCACGATGCAGTCCAGGCAACCGGCGTGGTCGGGCTCCAGGTGGTTCACCACCAGGTAGTCCACGCGGGGCTGGCCGCCGCAGGCCTGGGCGATGGCGCAATTGAGCTCGGCCGTGAAGTCGCTCTTCACGGTGTCGAAGAGCGTGACCTTCTCGTCCTTGACCAAAAAGGCGTTGTAGGTGGTGCCGCGCGGGGAGAGGGAATAGCCGTGGAAGTCGCGGCTGTTCCAGTCCACCGCGCCGACCCAGAAGATGTCTTTCTTGATCTCGACAGGCTTCATTGGTGCGTCTCCGTAAGGGAAAAAGGGGGATATGACCCCGCCGGAAGCGGGGCAACAGTGTTTCGAGGGACAGGTATTGGGAAACATGGGGAGCGCCCCCTTGTCAAGAAGGCGCTCCCCGAGGCGTTCAGGCGCGTTCAGGCCGGGCTATTCCGGACTGAAGTTCTCCTTGGTGGCCCCGCAGATGGGGCAGGTCCAGGAGGCGGGCAGGGCCTCCCATTTGGTGCCGGGCTTCACCCCGTTGTCCGGGTCGCCGTCGGCGGGGTCGTACACGTAGCCGCAGATGTTGCACACGTACTTCTGCATGGTCGTCTCTCCTGCTGCTGGGGTGGCGTCTGGGGTGGGGCAGCTCACCTCTTTGGTGGAGCCGGGGCCTGCAAGCGGGCGGAAGCACTTCTTGGTGCCCCCGCAGACGGGGCAGCGCCACTCGTCAGGGAGGTCCTCGAACCTGGTGCCCGCCGGGATCTTGCCTTTGCGGTCGCCCTTGTCAGGGTTGTAGATATAGCCGCAGTTGGTGGTCTGGCACTGGTACATCTCTTCAGCCTGGGCCATGCGGCGGTCCTCCTGGGGGTGGTGCTCCGTGCCTGGCCGCGCCTACAGCGTGGCCGACCACAGCCCGTGGATGTTGCAGTACTCCCTGGCCTTGACCTGGCCGCCGTGGGGGCAGCAGAACTCGGCCTCGGGCGCCATGCCGGGAGCCAGGGGCTGGATGTGGATGATTCCGTCGACAGTGAGCTCGATCCACTCGATCCAGTGCTTCTCCTCCATGGGGTGGGGCACGCTGCCGACCTTGACCTTGTAGCCCTTGGCGGTCTTCTCGATGACCGGGACGTGCTTCTCCTTGGAGGCGTCCACGGTGTTCTCCACGATGAGCTTCATGGGCTGGCCGCAGCACACCAGGTCGCCCCCGCCGGGATGAACGACGATGACGATGTTGCCGCAGAGGTCACACTTGTAGAGCTGCCTGTACTCGACTCCCATAACTCCTCCTCGCTTTGGCGCTGGTTGCAGGGGTTACCAGTTTTCCTCGGCCAGCTCGAAGTGGGCCTGGGGATGCGCGCAGGCCGGGCACTTCACCGGGGCGGACTCGCCCTGGTGGATGTACCCGCAGTTGCGGCAGCGCCAGGTCACGGCCTTGGCCTTCTTGAACACGGTGCCGTTCTCGATGTTCTTGGCAAAGGCCAGGAAGCGCTTCTCGTGGAAGCGCTCGGCCACGGCGATGGCCTCGAAGACCACGGCGATCTCGGAGAAGCCTTCCTCGCGGGCGATGGCGGCGAACTCCGGATACATGCTGGTCTGCTCGTGGTTCTCGCCCCCGGCGGATTCCTTCAGGTTTTCCAGGGTGCTGCCCACAACGCCGGCGGGGAAGCTGGCGGTGATGGAGACCTCGCCGCCCTCCAGGAGCTTGAACAGGCGCTCGGCGTGCTCCTTCTCCTGGTGGGCGGTCTCCTCGAAGGCTGCGGCGATCTGGATGTAGCCTTCCTTCTTGGCGGCGGCGGCGTAGTAGGTGTAGCGGTTGCGGGCCTGGGACTCGCCCGCGAAGGCGGTGAGGATGTTCTTTTCGGTGCGGGATCCGCGAAGCTGCATGGCATTTCTCCTGGCAGTGCTTGCGCCGGGCGCTTCAGCCCGGCTCATTGTCACGATATTCCTCTACCACAATATGTGGAGAGCGCCAGAGAAAAATGCCGTCCGCGCTGGAATGAGGGGCTACATCTTTCCGTCGGCGCACATGGGGCAAACCCCCACGAACTCCACGTCGCATCTGAGGTCCGCGTAGCCCATGCGCTGCTCGAACGGGAGTTCCGGCAAGGCCAAGGGGGCGTGCACGTCGTCCACCCTGCCGCAGGCCACGCACCTCAGGTGCGGGTGGGGCATGGGGTTGCCGTCGAAACGCTTCTGCGTTCCGGCTCCCCCCAGGCGCAAAACGATCCCCTGGCTGCTCAGGAAATCCAGATTGCGGTAGACCGTGCCCAGGCTGATGCGGGGCAGGATCTTGCGCACCATCTCGTAGACCTGGTCCGCGGTGGGGTGGCTTTTCACCTTCCGCAGTTCGGCCAGGATGGTTTCGCGCTGGCGGGAAAGTCGCACGGCCTTGTTGGTGGCGGTGTTCATACAAACCTCTCTGCTAGGAAAAATTACTAATAACAAACTGGGCACAAGTCAAGAGACGCGAGGAGCATTAAACCGATATTTGGAAAAAATCCAGCGCCCCTGATGCGAGTTGATGGACGCATCGGCGTGGCCAATGGAAAGGCCCCCCTTGCGGGGGGCCTTTGAGGGGGCGGGTCTAGGCGATGAGGTTCTGCAGGGTGCTCACGCCCACCTCGAGGGCGGTGTCGAACTGGATGCCGATGTCCTTCTCGCTTTGCCAGCGTACGGTGGCGTTCAGGTTCTGCAGCAGGCCGCTGTCCGAGGCCTTGTTCAGCGAGAAGGTCAACTCCTGGCCACGGGGCAGTTCCACCGCCTCGGGCAGGCGCAGGCGGGCGCCGCCGGCGCTCAGGTCCACCAGGCAGGCCGTGACGTGGCGGCCCCTGATGACGAGAAGACAGGTCTTGTCGCAGGCGTAGGCGCGCAGCTGTATGCGCGTATAGGCCCGCCGTTCTGTGAATTCCTGCATGGTCGTTTCCTCCGCGGCCGAGAATAGGGTCCAGAAGGCACCCTACTCCTCGCTGCGGAATTTCTCAACCAGTCTGGCAAGATTTTGCGCGGATTCGGCCAGGTCGGCGATGTCGCGGCTGGCCTTCTGCACGTCGTCGGCCATCTGCCCGGCCAGGGAGTTGATCTCGCTGACGTTGGTGTTGATCTCGTCGCTTGTGGCGGACTGCTGCTCCGCGGCGGTGGCGATGGAGCGGACCATGTCGGCGATGTGCTCGCTGGCGTTCACGATCTGCGTGAGCATGCCGCCCGCGCCGCTGGCCAGTTCGCTGGTCTTGTCCACGCGCTCCTTGGTGGCGTCCATCTGGCGCACGGCGTCCTGGGTGCTGTTCTGGATGTGCTGGATGGCCGTCTCCACTTCCTTGGTGGCGGTCATGGTCTTCTCGGCCAGCTTGCGCACCTCGTCGGCCACCACGGCGAAGCCGCGCCCGGCGTCGCCCGCCCGCGCCGCCTCGATGGCGGCATTGAGCGCCAGCAGGTTGGTCTGGTCGGCGATGTCGTTGATGACGCTCATGACCTGCCCGATATCGCGGGCGCTGGTGGAGAGCTCGGACAGGGCCGTGGACAGGCTCTCCGCCGTGGCGGAGACCTGCTGGATCTCGGTCAGGGTCTTCTGCACCACGTCGCCGCCCTCGCGGGCCACGGTCTTGGCGCTGCCGGAGGCATCGGCGGTGTCGCCCGCGTTCTTGGCCACCTCCAGCACCGTGGCGTTCATCTCCTCCATGGCCGTGGCCATCTGGGTGGTGCGGTCGGCGGTGGTGTCCATGCCCTTGTTCAGGTGGTCCATCTGCCTGGTCAGGTGGTTGGAGGCCTCCTCCAGGTGCTTGGCCACGCTGGTGACCTCGTTGGCCACCACCAGCAGGTTCTGGCGGTTGGCCTCGATGCGCTGGCGGGCCTGCTCCTCCTGGGTCAGGTCGATGAGCACGCCGATGCTGCCCACCACCTGGCCCTGGGTGTTCTTGAGCGGGGAGACCTCGGCGTGCAGGGGGAAGGCCACGCCGTCGGCCCGGGTGTAGGTGAAGTTGCCGCTGGTGGCGGAGCAGGTCTCGATGGACTTGGAGGTGATGGTCTTGCGCTTGTCGCCGTAGAAGACCTCATCCACGCACTGGCCCACCACGTCCTTCTCGCCCTTGCCCAGGATGGCCAGCAGCGGCCTGTTGGCGAAGGTGATGCGCGAGAGCTCGTCGGTGACCATCATGGGCACGATGATGCCGTCCAGGAGGCCCTTGTTGTACTCCAGCTGGTCCTTGATGCGCACCACCATGGTGCCCAGGTGCTCGGCCAGCCTGGCCAGGCGGTCCTGGCCGGGCACCTTGAACTGGGCGTTCAGGTTGCCCTGGAGCACCTCGTCGGCGCTCTGCTCGATGGCCGTGACGCGCTGGATCACCACCTTCTTGAAGAAGAAGAACAGCACGAAGCTCAGGGCCAGCATGCCCGCCAGGGAGAGCATGGAGGTCATGAACTGGGTCATGTGCAGGGCCGAGAACTGCTCGGTGAGGTCCTGGCGCATGACCAGGGTGCCCAGGATGGGCTTGCTCTTGCCGTGGCAGTGGTAGCAGGCGGGTTCGTTGGGGATGCTCTTGACCTCGGTGAAGTAGGGCTTGCCGCCCATGTCCATGAGCTCGCCGGTCTCCACCTTCTCCTTCAGGGCACGCGTCACCATCCTGGTGCAGTCGTCGTGCTTCAGGGCCTGGGCGATGGGCTTGCGCTCGTCGTCGTGGCGGGTGGCGTAGGTGATGTTGCCCTCAAAGTCGGTCATGAACACGTCGATGGACTTGTGCTGCTTGGCCAGCTCGGCGAAGCGGGCCTCGGTGCCCTCGGTGTCGCCCTGGCGCATGGGCTGGTCGACGACCATGCCGATCATCTGGGCCGAGCGGGCGGCCCCGGACTTGACCTCGTTCAGGATGGCCTTCTTCTGCCAGTGCGAGGTGGCCAGGAACAGGCCCAGGAAGACGACGCCGCTCACCGCGCAGGTGAGCACCAGGATGCGGAAGGTCAGGGAGGTGTGGTAGCGCTCGATGAGTTTCATGCCCGACTCCTAGTGCCCGCCGTTGTACATTCTGGGCTTGTAGCGGAAGTTCACCACGCGTTCGTTCTTGTGGCACTTCTCGCACTGGGCGATGTTCATGCGGCCCTTGCCCAGGATCTTGTTCTTGGCACCGCCGGAGTCCACGTGGGCCCCGCCGGGCCCGTGGCACGACTCGCAGCCCAGGTGGCCAAGCTCCGGGGTCTTCTCGAAGCTGACGAAGCCGCCGGGCTGGCCGTAGCCCGTGGTGTGGCAGCCGTAGCACTCCTTGAGCTCATCGGGGGTGAGCTTCTTGACCATGAGCTTCACGCTCTTGTCCGAATGCGCCTTTCTGGAGTGCTTGGTGAAGGTCTCGTACTCCTTCTCGTGGCAGCCCTGGCAGGTGGAGGAGCCCACGTACTGGTTCCCTCCCTGGGCCTTGGCCTGCGGAAGCGCGGCGGCCCACAGCAGGGAAATGCAGACAAGCAGGGCCAGGGGAATGCGTTTGCGGAGCATAGCCACCTCCAGAGTCGAGCGGGTCTGTACGTAATTCTTCATTGTAAGCAAATGGTTCTTCATGGTTTGGTACCAGCCCTGGACAGTGTTGTAAAGCCGGTCACGCAGAAACGGCAGCCCGTGTACACCGGCTGCCGTTTCATCATCGGACGTTTTTGTGGGAACTTAAGGGGAGTTACCAGTTCAGGGGGGCCTTGAAGCTCTCGGCAAGCGCTTCCACGTCGGTCCGGAGCAGTTCCGCGCCGCCGGAGCGCAGGACCAGTTCCGCGCCGCCCACAACGCCGATGCGCGCCACATGCTGCCCGGCGAACAGGGCCTCGAAGGCCGCCGCGTCCTGCGGCTTCACGCTTGCCACCAGGCGGCTCTGGCTCTCGCTGTACAAGAGCTCCAGGGCGCTGGCGCAGCCGCAGGCGGGCACGGCGTCCAGGTCGATGTCCGCGCCGATGCGCCCGGCCAGGCACATCTCGGCCAGGGCCACGCCCAGGCCGCCGTCGGAGCAGTCGTGGCAGGCGGTGACCAGCCCCCGCTGCGTGGCCTGGAAATAGGCCAGGTAGCGCTGGCGGGCGCTCACCAGGTCCACCTGGGGCACCTCGGCGCAGGAGACGCCCAGTTCGCTGGCAAGCTCGCTGCCGCCCAGCTCCGGCCGAGTCAGGCCCAGCACGTACACCAGCTCGCCCGCGTGCTTGAAGTCCGAGGTGACCGCCTTCTTGATGTCCGGCATCTTGCCCATGACCGAGTAGAGCACCGTGGGCGGGATGGATATCTTGACCCCGCCGCCCTTGTAGTCGTTCTTCATGCTGTCCTTGCCGGACACGCAGGGCACGCCGAAGCCCCGGCAGAAATGGTCCAGGGCCTCGTTGGCGCGCACCAGCTGGGCCAGCTTGTACTCGCCGTCGGGCGTGGTCTCGCTCTTCACCGGGTCGCACCAGCAGAAGTTGTCCGTGCCGGCCATGAAGCGCAGGTCCGCGCCCGTGGCCACGGCCCCGCGCACGGCCTCGTCGATGGCCGCGGCCATCATCCAGTAGGCGTCCAGGTCGCTGTACTTGGGGCAGATGCCGTGGGAGAGCACGAGCCCCTCCTCGGTGGCGAAGTCCGGGCGCACCACGGCGGCGTCGGCCGGGCCGTCGCGCCTCACGCCCACCAGCGGCTTGATGATGCTCTTGCCCTGGACCTCGTGGTCGTACTGGCGGATGACGTATTCCTTGCTGCAGATGTTGAGCCTGCCCAGCATGCGGTGCAGCAGCTTCTCGTGGTCCACCGCGTCCGGCAGGGGCTCGGCCTGCACCGCCGGGCGGGCCCAGCGGGCGGTGAGCTCCATCTGCGGCAGGCCCTCGTGCAGGAAGTGCATGGACAGGTGGGCCACGGTCTTGTCCGCGTAGCGCACGTGGAAGTGCCCGCTGTCCGTGTAGGTGCCAAGCGCGGTGGACTCCACGTCCATCTCCGCGGAGAGCGCCAGGAAGGCGTCCAGCTTCTCGGGCGGCACGGCGCAGGTCATGCGCTCCTGGGCCTCGCTGATGAGGATTTCCCAGGGCCTGAGGCCGTCGTACTTGAGCGGGGCCTTGGACAGGTCCAGGTCGCAGCCGCCGCAGTCCTGGGCCATCTCGCCCACGCTGGAGGACAGGCCGCCCGCGCCGTTGTCGGTGATGGCGTTGTACAGGCCCAGGTCGCGGGCGCGCATGAGGAAGTCGTACATCTTGCGCTGGGTGATGGGGTCGCCGATCTGCACCGCCGTGGCCGGGCTGCCCTCGTGCAGTTCCTCCGAGGAGAACGTCGCGCCGTGGATGCCGTCCTTGCCGATGCGCCCGCCGCTCATGACGATGTGGTCGCCGGGCAGGGCGCGCTTCTCGTGGCTGGGCCTGCCCGCCACCTTCACGGGCATGGTGCCCACGGTGCCGCAGTACACCAGCGGCTTGCCCAGGTAGCGCTCGTCGAAGACGATGGAGCCGTTCACCGTGGGGATGCCGCTCTTGTTGCCGCCGTGCTCCACGCCCTCGCGCACGCCTTCCAGCACGCGGCGGGGGTGCAGCAGGCGCGGGGGCAGCTCGCCCTCGTGGAAGGGCGAGGCGAAGCAGAACACGTCGGTGTTGCAGAGCAGGTTCGCGCCCAGGCCCGTGCCCATGGGATCGCGGTTGACGCCAACGATGCCCGTGAGCGCGCCGCCGTAGGGGTCCAGCGCGGAGGGGGAGTTGTGCGTCTCCACCTTGATGCAGACGTTGATGTTCTCGTTGAAGCGGATGACGCCCGCGTTGTCCTTGAACACGGACAGGCAGAAGTCGTCCTTGCCCTTGGCCTCGCGGATGGCCTTGGTGGAGCCCTGGATGCAGGTCTTGAACAGGCTGGAGATGCTGCGCCGGGCGCCGGTCTCGGCGTCCTCGTAGTCTAGCTTGGCGGTGAAGATCTTGTGCTTGCAGTGCTCGCTCCAGGTCTGGGCCAGCACCTCCACCTCGGCGTCGGTGGGGTTGTCCACCTGGGGGGCGGGCAGCCCGGCGGCCTTGCGCGCGGCGCGGGTGGCCGGGTCCTTGTAGTAGTCCACGATGGTCTTCAGCTCGCCCAGGGAAAGGGCCAGGGTGTTGGCCCGGCTGAAGGCCATGAGCTCGTCGTCGCTCATGGTGGTCAGGGGCACCACGGCCACCTCGTCGCTGGCCTGGCCGGTGACGCGCGCGGCCCTGGGCGCGAAGCCGGGGCTCGCCAGCCACTCCTCGGCGCTCTTGATCTCAAAGCGCTGGATGAGCTCATTGGCCAGAAGGTCGCGGGCGATGTGCAGCACGGTCTTTTCGGAAAGTTCCTGCCCGGGCTTGGCCGTGAGCAGGTGCTGCACGCTGGTGTACACGGCCAGGTTCCTGGCGGCCTGCTTGTCCAGGCCCAGCACCAGGGCGATGGTTTCCCTGGCGGTGCGGGCCTCGTTGTCCGTCACGCCGGGGCGGAAGCCCACCTCCAGCGCCCAGTCGAAGCTGCCGGCCTGGGCCAGGGCCAGGGGGGAGACGGACACCTCGTGCAGCACGGGGTCGTGCAGGGCGGCGGCGGAAAGCACCGCATGGGCCTGCGCGGCGCTGATGCCCTCCACGGTGTAGACGCGGACGATGCCGACCCCGGCCAGCTCCAGGCCCAGTTCGCTCTTGATCTTGCGGGCCACGCGTTCGCCCACCACATCGCGCACATGGGCCTTGAGCCCGACCTCGAAACGCAGCAGCATAGATGCTCTCCTTGGCGGAAATGTCTCGCTCCGGGGTGGCGCAAACGCGGCCCCCGGTCAAGGAATTTTTGCCGACAATCCTGTGGGTCCTAGCCCTCGGAGACCCGGTCGCCCCCGGCCTTCTTGGACTGGTAGGCCAGGCGGTCGGCCCGGCCCAGCAGGGTCTCGGGGGTGTCGCCCTCGGCCAGCATGGTCAGGCCCACGCTCACGGTCACCTGCCCGGAGAAGAGCTTGTGGATGTCCTTCTGCACGCGTTCGCCCACGGCGCGCAGGCGCTCCGGCGTCACCTCGGTGACGATGACCGCGAACTCGTCGCCGCCGTAGCGGCAGGGGTAGTCCATGCCCTGGCGCACCTGGTGCAGCAGGAGCGCCCCCACCTGCTTGAGGATGGCGTCGCCCGCCAGGTGGCCCTGAGCGTCGTTGACCCGCTTGAACCCGTCCAGGTCGAAGAACACCATGCCCAGACTGCGGCCCGTGCGCCTGCTGCGGGTCACTTCTCGCTCCAGGGTGGTGTGGAACTGGTAGTGGTTGTACAGGCCGGTGAGGCTGTCGAACAGGGCGCGCACCTTGAGCTTGGCCTCCAGGCGGCGCACCTGGGTCATGTCGCGGCCCACGGCCAGGTATTCCTTCACCGAGCCGGCCTTGCCGCCCAGGGCGGCGATGGTGATCTCGTAGGGCAGCTCGCTGCCCCCGGCGGTCTTGAGCACGCCCTCCAGCGGGGCGGACAGGGATTCCTCCAGGAGCTCGGCCTCCCACTTGTCGGCCATGGACGCCTGGGGCGCGAAGACCTTGAAGAAGTCGCGCCCGGTCAACTCCAGTTCCGCTCGGGAGCAGTAGAGGATCTTGCCGCTGGCCGCCAGGGTGAGCACCAGCTCCTGCATGGAGCCCATGAGCCGCTCCAGGAAGTCCTTGCGCCGCAGGGTCTGGACCTCGATCTCCGAGAGCTCGCGCAGGTCCTCCAGCAGCACCAGCACGCCCTGGCCCTGCGAGTCCTGCACGCGGTGGGCGGAGAGGTACAGGCAGCCGTCCACGGGCTTGCCCTTGGGGCCGGGCACCATGAAGTAGACGATGCGCCCGAAGCTCTGGCGGGCCTGGTCGGCCAGGAAGGCCTCCAGCTCGGCCACGGTGTCCGGCGAGACGCGCCGGGCCAGCTGCTGGGCCATGGGCAGGCCCTTGAGCGGCCCCTCGGCGCCCAGGAACTCCCCGATGCGCGTGTTGGCCTCGGTGACCAGCCCGGCGGCGTCCAGCCGGGCCAGGCCGATGGGGATGCTGTCGAAGGCCAGGGCCTTCTGCTCCAGCACGGCCTGCCGCGCGCAGTAGTACTCGTAGCCCTGGCTCAAAAAACGCAGGTACAGGGCCAGGTTCTCCTGCTCGTCGGGCGGCAGGGCGGTGTCGTCCAGCCTCAGTTCGCCCAGGCGCCTGCCGCTGCTGGACAGCTCCAGGCCCTTGCGCTTGATGCGCCAGGGCAGCTGGCTCTCGGCGAAGCGGCCCTCGGCGCGCTCCAGCTTGCCCTCCGGGGTCAGGTGGAACAGGACGAAGCTCTCGCCGTGGGGCTTGCGCAGGGCCAGGTCCCAGGTCTTCACGTCCCAGTTGAGCTTGATGTGCTTGCCCACGGTGCGCGCCACGGAGGTGAGCCCCCCCTCGGCGGTCAACAGGTCCATGCTGAGGAAGCAGTACCCCTGCATGACCTTCACCGAGTGGCGGTAGTAGGCGCGCTTCACGTCGCCCTCGCCGATGCCCAGGGATTCGAGCATGGAGCGGAACTTCTCCAGGCACTCGCTGCGCAGGGCGTCCACCTCGCGCTCGCCCATGCCCAGGAGATTCCTGAGGAGAACCTCGAACTGCACCACGCTGAAGGGCCCGGAGGCGTGGCCCAGCTCCATCTCCGACCACTGGGTGGCCAGGGCCACGGCCTGGGCCAGGGGGTCCAGCTCGGAGAGCGACTCCACGGAGTGGTGGAAGCGGATGGACTCGCACATGGCCGCGGGCAGGCCCCAGCGGGTGAGCAGCAGCTGCGAGAGCGCGGCGTGGTGCATGCCCCAGGCCTGCTCCTCGCGTTCCAGCTGCCCCCTGGCCAGCACGGTGATGCGCTCCCGAAGCTCCGGGTTGGGCAAAAGCTCCTTGGCGGCGCAACGCAGGAAGAGCAGGCTCACGTCCTTCAACAGCGCGCACAGGTAGGCCAGGTCCGTCTGCTTGGGGCACAGCCGCGCGGCCAAAAGCTCGGCGGCGATGGCCGACCAGACGATGAGCCGCCAGTCGGGAAAGAAGTCGTACTCGCAGTCCGGGAAGCCGTTCTCCAGGTCCTTGTGCAGGGTCATGGCCACGGCGACCTTCAGGATTTCGCGGCTGCCCAGCACCGAAACGGCGCGGGAGAGGTCCGTGACCTTTTGCGGCAGGCTGTAGAAGGCGGAGTTGACGAGATTGAGGACCGTGGTGGCCAGGGCGGGGTCCAGGCGGATGGTCTCGGCCATGACCGAGAAGTCCGGCTCCGGTTTCACGGCCTCCTGCATCAGCCGGAGCATCACCGGCGAAAGGGAGATTTTCTGGAGCAGATGGGGCGAGTTCAGCAGCAGATTCTCAGGCATTCGGAGCGCCCCCGGCGGTTTCTGGTGCTATTTTCGTCTGGCAAGCACGTAGGCCGCGGCCTGGGCCAGCACCTCCCGCTCCAGGCAGGGGGGCAGCGCCTCCAGGGCCCGCACGGCCTTGGCGATGTACCCTGCGGCGGCCTCGCGCGTCCTGTCGGCCAGGCCCTTTTCCGCAACACTACGTAATATGCCCTCTGCCTGGGCCTGGGTCAACCGGTTTTCGCGCAGGGCGGCGAGGATTTCTTCGGCCTCGGTTTTCGGAAGGGACTCCAGGTGCAGGATGAGCGGCAGGGTCATCTTGCCCTCGCGCAGGTCCCCGCCCATGGGCTTGCCCATCTCGTCCTCGGAGATGGTGTAGTCCAGGGCGTCGTCCACCAGCTGGAAGGCGATGCCCAGGTTCAGGCCGTATTCGCCCGCGGCGTCCTCGCTGGCGCGGTCGGGCGTGGCCAGGGCCGCGCCCAGGCGGCAGGCCGTCTCGATGAGCCGGGCGGTCTTGCCGATGATGATGCGCATGTACTGGTCGCGGTCCGCCGTGGGGGCCTTGGTGTGCGCCAGCTCCAGGATCTCGCCCTCGGCCGTGGCCATGATGCCCTGGGCCAAAAGCGAGTTCAGGCGCGGGATGTCGTACTCCGCCCCCAGCTTGTTGGCCAGGGCCAGCAGCACGTCGCCGGCCAGGATGGCCTCGGTGGTGCCGAAGCGCACGTGGGCAGCGGGCTTGCCCCGGCGCAGGTCCGCGTCGTCCAGCACGTCGTCGTGCAGCAGGGTGGCGGAGTGCAGCATCTCCACGGCGCAGGCGATGGCCGTGATGTCGTTTTTGGCGTGGCCCAGGGCGCGGGCCGTGAGGATGGCCAGCACCGGGCGGATGCGCTTGCCGCCGGAGAGCAGGGTGTGGCGCGCCACCTCGCGCACCAAGCCGTCGAGCTTGTCGGCCTCGGCGGCCAGGAAGGCGTTGATGCCAGGAAGTTCCTTGTCGAAGTAGGCGCGCAGTTCGTTCATTGCTCTGATGTCCGGGCCGCCCCCGCCGGGGCGTGACGGCGCTGTGGGTTAGCCCCGGGGGGCGAAAAGCTCGGTTGTGGCCCGGCCCAGGGCGCCCAGCGCTCCGGGCAGGTCCCAGTCGCGCGGGGGGCGCGAGCCCACGGCGTTGGACACCGTGCGCACCTCGGCAAAGGGCAGCCCGGCCAGGGCGCAGCCGTAGGCCAGGGCGAAGCCCTCCATGTTCTCCAGGGCCGCGGGGTGGCGGTGGTGCAGGGCCGCGGCGCGCTCCTGGTCGGCGGAGACCCCGCTCACCGTGAGGCTCCGCGCGCGCTCCAGGCCGGTGGAATTCAGGCCCAGGCCCGCCAGGTCGGCCTCGGCGTCCCAGGCCACGCGGTCCCACACGCGCCGCTCGCCCAGCCGCCCCAGGGGAAAGCCCAGGGCCCCGGCGTCGGCGCTGGTCCAGCCGGAGGCCAAGAGGCCGTACTCGGGCCAGATCTCCTCCTCCACCAGGCGCACGCTGCCCAGCGGGTGCGCGGCCAGGTCGAAGCTGCCGGCCACGCCCAGGCAGAGCACGCCTTCCACGTTGCCCCTGGCCAGGGCCCGGCCCAGCACCAGGGAGGCGTTCACCACGCCCACGCCCGTGGCGGCGGCCAGCACCTCTCGCCCGTGGACCCGGGTGGGCACCACGCCGCCCTGGGCGTGCACCCATTCGCTCCCCAGGGCGGAGGACAGCTCGCGCGCGGTGGCGCAGAGGATGAGCAGCGGCATGGCGCTTCCCTTACAGCCGCCAGAAGCGGAAACCCTCGGCGGCCACGGCCTCGGGGTCGAAGAAGCCCTTCACGTCCAGCAGCAGCGGGGCCGCCGGGTCGCGGAACATGGCCCGGATGGCGTCCAGGCCGAGGGCCTTGTAGTCCTCGTGGGCCACGGCCAGGATCACCGCCTCCAGGCCGGTCAGGTCCTCCAGCGGGGAGAGGGCGATGCCGTACTCGTGGCGGGCCTCCTCGGGGTCGGCCTGGGGGTCGTGGGTGACAACCGTGACGCCGTACTCCTGAAGCTCGCGCACCACGTCGATGACGCGGGTGTTGCGCAGGTCGGGCACGTTCTCCTTGAAGGTGAAGCCCAGGATGCCCACGCGGGCGCCCTTGACCTTCACGTCCCCGGCGATGAGCCGCTTGACGCAGGCCTCGGCGATGAACTTGCCCATGCCGTCGTTGATGGTGCGCCCGGCCAGGATCACCTGGGGGTGCAGGCCCAGGCTCTCGGCCTTGAAGGTCAGATAGTAGGGGTCCACGCCGATGCAGTGGCCGCCCACCAGCCCCGGGCGGAAGGGCAGGAAGTTCCACTTGGT
>CAZCYB010000033.1:0-34206 GCA_964502805.1 uncultured Desulfocurvus sp. | reverse complement strand
GGCCACCACGCCCTCGCGGTCGAACGAGCGGAACTGCTCCTCCAGGGCCTTGCAGGCCATGCAGAAGTTGCGGAACATGTCGCGCACGAATTCCGGCAGCTTGGCCCGTATCCAGGTCTTGGACATCTAGCAGCTCCTTCCTTTCCTGGGCTTTTCCGCGCTGGCGGCCAGGCGGGAAAGCTCGGCCAGGCGCTGGTCCACCAGGTGGTACAGGGTGCCCGTGGGGTCCCCGCCCGAGGCCGATCTGCGGCCCGCTGGCAGCCCGGTGAGGATCTGCATGGCCTCCTCGATGCTCTGCACCGGGTAGAGGTGGAAGCGCCCCTGGCGCACGGCCTCCACCACCTCGTCCTTGAGCATGAGGTGCACGGCGTTGTCCGCCGGGAAGAGCACGCCCTGGCGCCCCGTGAGCCCGCGCCTGCGGCAGACCTCGTAGAAGCCCTCGACCTTGCGGCTGACGCCGCCCACGGCCATGATGGCCCCGGACTGGCTCACCGCGCCGGTGAAGGCCAGGGACAGGTCGATGGGCGCGCCCGACAGGGCGGAGAGCAGGGCCGCCAGCTCAGCGCCGGAGGCCGAGTCGCCCTCCACCCCGGCGTAGTTCTGCTCGAAGCACAGGCTGCCCGTGAGCACGATGGGCTTGTCCTGGGCGAACAGGCGCACCAGGTAGCTCTTGATGATCATCATGCCCTTGGTGTGGATGGGCCCGCCCAGCTGGGCCTCGCGCTCCAGGTCCAGGATGCCGCCGTGGCCCACGCCCACGGTGCAGGAGATCTGGTGCGGCAGGCCGAACTCGTAGTCGCCGAACAGGGTGACGGAAAGCCCGTTGGCCCTGCCCACCCCGGCGCCGCCGGTGGCCACCTTGATGATCTCGCGGTCGTAGTCGGCCATGAACTCTTCTTCAAAGAGGTTGGCCCGGAAGTCGTGGTCGGCCACGGCCCTGGCCAGGTCGGCCTCCTCCACGCGCTCCCGGCCGTCCATGCGGGCGATGGCCGCGGCCTCCATCATGCGCGCGCGGATGAGCGGGAAGGACAGCGACAGGCGCTTCTGGTCCTCGGCCAGGCGGCTGGCGTGGTCCACCAGCCCGGCCAGAGCCCCCCGCGTGAAGGGCGGCAGCCCGGCCTCGTCGATGATGCGGCCCAGGGCCGAGAGGAAGTGGCGGATGTTCTGGGCCGTGCGCGCCGCCGCGGCCTGCATGTGGGCCTTGAGCTTGAAGTGCTTGCGGAAGCGGTCGTCCGCGCCGAGCAGGGCCTCGTAGCTCTCGTCCGTGCCCACCAGCACGATGCGCACGTCAAGCGGGATGGGCTCGGGCTCGATGGTGCGCACGCGCACCTGCTCGGCGTCGCCGGGGTCCTCCATGCGGATCTTGCCCATGCGCAGGGCGCGCAGCAGGCCCTCCCAGGTGCCCTGGTTGCCCATGAGGTCCTCCACGTTCAGGATGAGGAAGCCCCCGTGGGCGCGGTGCAGGCTGCCCGCGCGCACCAGCGAGAAGTCGGTGTACATGGCGCCCATCTCGCTCTCGCGCTCGATGCTGCCCAGCAGGTTGAAGGCCGTGGGGTGGTCCTCCACGATGACCGGGGCCCCGGCCTTGTCGCGCGCGGCCGGGCCGTTGTCCACGAAGAGGTTCACCTCGTAGCGCAGCATCAGGTCCTCGGCGGTGTGCTGGTCCGGGGAGCCGGGGCCGCCGCCGTGGTGGCCGCCCCGGGCCTCGTGGCCGTGGCGGGCCTCCGGGGCGGGGCCGTGGCTGTCCCGCGGGAGGAAGGCCTCCACGTTCTCCAAAATGTCCTTCTCCACGGCGGCCAGGTGCTCCACCAGGCGCGGCGCGTGGGCGTAGTCCCCGCGCAGGGGGCCCAGGCGCTGGGCCAGCACGGCCTGCACCTCCTCGCGGTGCAGGCGGCCCTCGTCGGCGCGCAGGCCCTGCTCGCTCTCGGTGAGCTTGCGCAGGTACACGCCGATCTCCGAGAGCAAACGCTCGCCCTTGGTCTTGAGGAGCTTCTTGCGGGCCGGGGCCAGCTTGCCGTACTCCTCGTCGCCCATGACCTTGCCGCCCACCAGGGGCATGAGGGTGAGGCCCCCGGCGTCGTCCATGTCCAGGGCGAAGCCCTTGCCCCGGGCCGTGGCCTCCATCTTGTCGTAGATGCTGTCGCGCCGGGTGGAGAAGCGCTTCATCAGCGCCTCGTGCTTGCGGCGGTAGGCGTCCTGGTCGAAGCGGGCGGCGATGGCCGCGCGAACGTCGGCCAGGGCCTTGGCCAGGGCGGTCTTGAAGCGGCGGCCCTGGCCCGCGGGCAGGCTGACGGCCAGGGGCCGGTCCATGTCCTCGAAGTTGTGCAGGTACAGCCAGTCCGGCGGGGTGGCCCTGCGGGCGGCCTCGGGCGCAAGGAAGTCCTGCGCGAAGTGGGTGCGGCCCAGGCCGGGCTCGCCCGCCAGGAAGACGTTGTACTCCTGGCCGGGCATGACCAGGGCCATGCCCAGGGCCTGCAGGGCGCGCGGCTGGAAGGCGGCGTGCCCGGGCCTGCGGCGCAGGCTGGTGCTGTCGGCGTGGGTCAGGCTGGCCGGGTCGAGCCGGGTGCGCAGCTTGTCTACGGAGAGGGCGCGCGCGGTGCGCGGCGGAAAGGCGTCGTGTTTTTTCGTCATCGGTCCGTGCCTGAAGGTGGTGGGCGTGTGGCGGCGGGGCCGCCGTCGTGAAAAGTTGTACGTTCTTTGTGCCGGATTGTCACTACAAGGACAAGGCCGGGCGCGGCCGGACCCGGCAAAGGGGCGGTGGAAAAGGCGAAAAAAGGTCGGCCAAGCGCGGCGCGCACGTTGACGAGGGCAGTGGCTTGTGCTAGGTGCTCTTCCTTGTGAAGAAATGAACGTCCCGACATACGGTCGACGCGGGACCGTCCGGGGTGCCAAGTATGTTCTTTCCCAAGCAGGGCAAGCCTTCCGGCGCAATGGAACTGCTGTACACGGCCGGGACCATCGGTCTGCATCTCGTGTCGGCGACCTTCGTGGGGCTGGCCATGGGCTATTTCCTGGATATTTGGCTGGGAACGAGCCCGTGGCTGCTGGTGATTTTCCTCCTCCTGGGGATCGTGGCGGGCTTCCGCGACATCTTCCGGGAGGCCAGGCGCATCCACAAGCGCACGCAAGAGGATGACATCGGCGGGCAGAAATAGGCCCTCCCGCAGGGGTGCGGGGGGCGGAGGTTACGGTTCCATGTCCTTGAGTCTTGTCCAGGGCGGCGTCCAGAAGCTGGACGCCATGCTGTTCCGCAGGGGGTTCGTCCTGGGGGACGCGCGCAGGCTGATGCGCAACCAGATCATTCTGGCGGCGCTTGGTTCTGTCTTGGCCATGGCGGCCACCGGGCTCTCCACATGGGGGTGGTCCTTCGCCGCCGGGGCCGTGCTCATCAGCGTCAACTTCTGGTGGCTCTCCAAGGCCGCGCAGGAGCTGGTGCGGGTGAGGCAGGGCGCCACGTTCACGCTTTTGACGCTCTTTTACGGCAGGTTGTTGTTGACCGCCGCCGCAATCACCGGACTCGTCGTCTGGCTTGAGGCATCGGTTTTCGGGCTTTTGGCTGGGCTTTCCACCGCCGTCGTCAACGCGACGCTGTGGGGAGTCCTACAGATCAGGCACAAGGTCCCCGGGGTGGGGAACGGCAAGGAGGCATAAGGAAATGGCTGCAGGACTTCCGCATCCGCTGACCTATTCGATCATCATCGACGAGGCGCTGGGGCTCCATCTGCCTCCGCATGTGTACTACATGTGGCTGGCCATGATCATTCTTTTCGCCTGCGCGTTCATGCTGCGCGGCAAGCTCCAGCTGGTCCCCGGCGGGATGCAGAACGTCTTCGAGACCATCATCGGCGGGCTTGAGGACTTCACGGTGGCCAACATCGGCGAGGAAGGCCGCAAGGTGTTCCCGTTCCTGTGCGCCATGTTCATCTTCATCCTGGTGATGAACTACATCGGCCTGATCCCCGGCTGCGACGCCGCCACGGCCAACGTGAACACCAACGCGGCCATGGCCGTCTGCGTGTTCGTCTACTACAACTACATCGGCATCAAGAAGTGGGGCTTCAAGTACATCCACCACTTCATGGGCCCCGTGGCCGCCCTGGCCCCGCTCATGCTCATCCTGGAGACCGTGAGCCACCTGGCCCGCCCGCTCTCCCTCACCCTTCGTCTCTTCGGCAACATCCGCGGCGAGGAAATCGTCCTGATCCTGCTGTTCGTGCTCGCCCCCGTGGCCGGCACCCTGCCCATGTACTTCCTGTTCATCCTGGGCAAGACCATCCAGGCCTTCATCTTCTTCATGCTCACCATGATCTACCTGAAGGGTTCGCTGGAGCACGCCCACTAGACTTGGGGAAATGGTCGCTTGACCACAACATCATACCTTTAGGAGTACACTGTTATGCGCAAAGCTCTTCTGATGACCCTGGCCATGGTTCTGGTTGCCTCCTCCGCCTTCGCCGCTGACGCCCCCGCCGCTGGCGCCGCCGTCGGCCCGGTCGCCGCTTGGGCCACCGCCATCGGCATGGCCATTGCCGCCGGCCTCTGCGGCCTCGGCCAGGGCATGGGCCTCAAGGCCGCCTGCGAAGGCACCGCCCGCAACCCCGAAGCCGGTGGCAAGCTGACCGTCACCCTGATCCTGGGCCTGGCCTTCATCGAGTCCCTGGCCATTTACGCCCTGGTCGTCAACCTGATCCTGCTCTTCGTGAAGCCCCTGGGCGCCTAGTCCACAGCTTCGCATCGGAATCAAGGAGGCCGCAAGGCCTCCTTTTTTCCGAGGATATTGTTAAAATATTCACATATTAAGCCCTGGACAGCCTGTGAAGAGCGAGCACATCCCCAAGGCCACAATCGCCCGGCTGGCCACCTACATCCAGGTGCTCACCGACCTCAAGCGCGACGGCACCGACGTGGTCTCCTCGGAGCGCCTGGCCCAGGCCTGCTCCGTGAACTCCTCGCAGATCCGCAAGGACCTGGCCTACTTCGGCGAGTTCGGCGTGCGCGGGGTGGGCTACTACGTCCAGGACCTCATCACCAGCATCAAGCGCTCCCTGGGCATCGACCGCTCCTGGAACTGCGCCCTGGTGGGCGTGGGCAACCTGGGCAGGGCGCTCCTCAGGCATCGCGAATTTTCGCGCAAAGGGTTCATCATCCGCGGGGCTTTCGACTGTGATCCCTACAAGATAGGCGAGATCGTCGAGGGCATGGAGATCGTCTGCTCGCGCCAGCTCCCGGCCAAGGTCAAGGAGCTCAGCCTGGAGATCGGCATCATCACCACCCCGCCGGAGCGCGCCCAGCGCGCAGCCAACTACCTGGTGGGCGCGGGCATCAAGGGCATCATCAACTTCGCCCCGGCGCGCATAGCGGTGCCCGAGCACATCCACCTGGAGTACGTGGACTTCTTCCACTACTTCTACGCCGCCAGCTTCCACATCAGCTTCGACGACCACCGCGAATAATTCCTGTTTTTGCGCCTTCCTGCCCTTGACTTGGGCGGCCTCTTGGACCGAGTATACGTATTCCGGCCCGAGCCGAGTCTTGTCCCCCAGGAAGCGTCCCGTGCAGGATCTTGAGCGTTATCCCAAAGTGTTTTTGCAGACGGGCGACTGCTTCCTCGGCGTGCGGCCCACGCTGGTGACCACGGTGCTGGGCTCCTGCGTGGCCGTGACCATGAGCGACCCCGCCAGGGGCATCGGCGCGGTGTGCCACGCCTTCCTGCCGGACAGCAGGAGCTTCAGCCCCAAGAACGACCGTGACCCCCAGGTGTGCCGCTACGTGGACACGGCCCTGGAGAACATGTTCTCCTCCCTGGTGCGCCTGCGCGTGGACCCGCAGAACCTCGTGGTCAAGGTCTTCGGCGGCGGCGTGGGCATCATGTGCTCGGGCCGGGCCAACTGCTACGACATCGGCGGGCGCAACGTCAGCGCCGTGCGCGCCGGGCTCATGCGCCAGGGCGTGCGCATCGCCAAGGCCGACGTGGGGGGCAGCCAGGGGCGCAAGCTGCTGTTCCTCACGCACACCGGGGATGTGTGGGTGAAACGCCTGAACCGCGCCGGGGAGGACAGGTCATGATCCGCGCCATGCGTCGCGTCATTTTCGCGCTTCTTGCCGCGCTGCTGCTGGGGCAGGCCGCCCTGGCCGCCCAGCCGATTGTTCCTGGACGGGGCCCGGCCCTGACCCCGGCCCTGACGCAGGTCGGCGTCATCGACGCCCTGCTGGCCGGGGCCTACGACGGCTTTTTCCCCCTCTCCCGGCTCACCCGCGCCGGGAACTTCGGCCTGGGCACCTTCCACAGGCTGGACGGCGAGATGGTGGTGCTGGACGGGGTGGTGTACCAGGTGCCCGCCGATGGCAAGGTGCGCCGCCCGGCGCCCGGCGTGACCACGCCCTTTGCCCAGGTGGTGCGCTTCCGGCCCTCGGGCTCGGCGGAACTGGTCCCCGGCTCCGCGCTCAAGCAGGTGGAGGCCGCCCTGGACGCGGCCATCGGCGACGCCAACGTCTTTGCCGCCGCCCGGGTGGACGCCGAGTTCGAGACCCTTACTGCGCGCAGCGTTCCGGCCCAGAGCCCGCCCTACCGGCCCCTGGCCGAGGTGGCCAAGGGACAGAGCGTGTTCCCCTTCGCCGGGGTTTCCGGCACGCTGGTGGGCCTGCGCGGCCCGGCCTTTGCAAAGGGTCTGGGCGTGCCCGGGTGGCACTGGCACTTCCTCACCCGGGACCGCGCGCGCGGCGGCCATGTCCTGGACTTCCGGCTGGCCCCGGCGGGGCCCCGCGTCCGCGCCGGATACATGACGCTCAGGCGGCTGGAGCTGGCGCTGCCCCCGGCGGGGATGTCCGGCCTGGACCTGGCGCGCGACCGCACCGGCGAGTTGAAGGCCGTGGAGACAGTCCAGGAGTGAGTTTGCGATGAACGTCCTGATGATCGCGGTGAACGACCCCGCAGGAACCGGCATCCAGTTCTGCAAGGCGGTGAACCGCTCCGGCAGGCACACCTGCCGCCTGGTGACCCTGGAGACGCGCTACACGCACTCCTGGGAGAAGGACCTGCACGTGCCGGACCTGGCCGGTCCTGACGGGGACGGGGAGGGCCTGGCGGAGCTGGAGCGGCTGCTCAAGACCAGCGACGTGTTCCATTTCCACATGACCGCGGACGAGCACCTGCGCCTGGGGCCGTTTCTGCCCGCCGACTATCTGCGCGGCAAGGGCGTGGTGCACCACGAGCATGGGCACCACGAGTTCCGGGGCGACCCGGAGCGCTTCCGCCGCAAGTACCGGGAGCTGGGCCGCAGGCACCTGCTGGTGAGCACCCCGGACCTGCACGCCCTGATGCCCGAGGCCATGTGGCAGCCCAACCTGGTGCCCCAGGACGAGCCCCTGTTTCGGCCCCTGGAGCGGACCCCGGAGGACTGGGAGGGCCCGCTGCGCCTGGCGCACTCGCCCACGCGCAAGGACCTGAAGAACACCGACGACCTGCTGGCCGTGGCCCGGGGCTTCGCCCCCCACGAGCTTGCGCTCGACCTCATCGACAACGTGCCCAACTGCCAGTGCCTGGAGCGCAAGCGCGCCTGCCACGCCCTGTTCGACCACATGCAGGGCTACTATGGCGTGAGCAGCCTGGAGGGCCTGAGCCAGGGCATCCCGGTCATCGCGGGGCTGAACGAGTGGAACCGGCGGCACGTGTGCGGGTTCTCCGGCGCCTGCGAGGCCGATCTGCCCTGGGTGCTGGCCCACGACCGCGAGAGCCTGGCCGCGCGCCTGCGCGAGCTGGCCGCCGACCGGGCCCTGTGCCGGGAGATCGGCGCGGCCTCGCGGCGCTTCGTGGAGGAGCGCTGGAGCGACGCCAAGGTGGCCGCGCGGCTCATGGACTTCTGGGAAGCCATGTAGCGACCGCTGTTTGCAAGCCCCGCGATTTCGTGTACGTAACGAAAAACGCGAGTCGGGAGCGGCACATGGGCGACAAATCGAGACATCCTGGCCGGGCGGCCCTGGTCCTGGCTTTGGCCCCGGCGCTGGCTCTGGCGCTGTGTCTGTTCGTTGCTGGCGGCAATGCCCTGGCGGCGGAGAACGCCGTGCGCATGCCCGTGGAGAAGGGCGCGGCCCCGGACCCCCTGGGCGAAATGGTGAAGCCCAGGAAGGCCCCGGAGGACAAGAAGGCCGAGGCCGAGCCCGGGAAGGCCGGCGAGAAGAAGGCCGAGCCCGCCCCCGTGGCCCGTGGCGAGGCCGGGAGGCCGGAGGCGAAGAAGGCAGAACCGGCTAAGCCCGAGAAGAAGCCCGAGGCTCCCAAGGCCGAGGCGAAGAAGCCCGAGGCTCCCAAGCCGGAGGGCAAGAAGCCGGAAGCGAAAAAGGCCGAGCCCGATAAGAAGCCCGAGCCCGCCAAGTCCGCAAAGAAGCCCGAGGTGGAGAAGGCCGCATCGCCCGCGCCCGGGAAGAAGCCCGACGCGCCCAAGCCCGAGGCCGAAAAGAAGCCCGAGCCCGGAAAAAAGCCCGAAGCGGAAAAGAAGGCCGCCCCCGCGCCCATGCCCGCCCCGAAGAAGGCTCCACCGGCCAAGCCCGTGGCCAAGCCCGGGGCCAAGGAAGACCCCTCGGCCAACGCCACCCAGCAGTTGGTGGACGCCCCGGCCCCGGCGGTCCTGAAGCCCGCCCCGGCCCCCAAGCCGGAGCCCGCGCCCAAGCCCGAACCCGCGCCCAAGCCGGTGCCCAAGCCCGTGGTGGACCCCGTGGCCTTCGTCATGCCCGCCGGGCCGTCCAACCCCGCTCCCGCCATCGAGTTGCCCAAGGAGGGGCTCTACGTGGGCGACCTGAAGCTTGAGTTCCAGCACACCCAGATCATCCTGCGCGCGGCCACCAGCGAGCCCGTGGAGCGCGTGACGACCTTCTACCTGAAGGGCCCGCGCCGCCTGGCCCTGGACCTGCGCGGCAACTGGGCCAAGAAGGGCGGCACGGTGGTGCGCTACGACACCGGCCCGGTGAAGCACATCGTGGTGGGCGAGCACCCGGACCGCCTGCGCCTGACCCTGGAGTTCCGCGAGGGCGCCGTGCGGCCCGACCTGGACCCGACGGTGGTGCGCGAGCCCGGCGGCGGCGTCACGGCCACCATTCCGTTGGCCAGGTAGGCCGGGCCCCAGGCCCGTTGAGGCTGGGCGAAGGCTCCCGGTGGCGGTGGCGTAACCAAATCGTCACCTGCCCGTGGCCCTGCCGTCGCAGCCGGGCCGTATGTTCCGTTTCCGAACGGTCCGCGCGCATTTTCCCGCGGCGCGGACGCGACCCAGAGGAGATGGCGCACCCCATGAGCAACACCAAGATCGTCGCGGAAAGCCTGGATTTCTTCTACGGCGACTTCCACGCCCTGCACCAGGTGGACCTGGGCTTCGAGGAGCGGCAGGTCACGGCCCTCATCGGCCCCTCGGGCTGCGGCAAGAGCACCTTCCTGCGCTGCATCAACCGCATGAACGACTTGATCCCCGGCACCCGCGTCACCGGGCGGCTCACCCTGGACGGCGAGGACATCCACGACCCCGGCGTGGACGTGGTGGCCCTGCGCCGCCGCATCGGCATGGTCTTCCAGAAGCCCAACCCCTTTCCCAAGACCGTGTACGAGAACGTGGCCTACGGCCTGCGCGTCAACGGCGTGAAGGACAAGCGCGTGCTGGACCAGAGCGTGGAGGCCTCCCTGCGCGGGGCCGCCCTGTGGGACGAGGTGAAGGACCGCCTGCAGTCCTCGGCCCTGGGCCTCTCCGGCGGGCAGCAGCAGCGCCTGTGCATCGCCCGGGCCCTGGCCGTGCGGCCGGAGGTGCTGCTCATGGACGAGCCCGCCAGCGCGCTGGACCCCATCGCCACCCAGAAGATCGAGGACCTGATCCACGAGCTCAAGCGCGAGCTGACCATCATCATCGTCACCCACAGCATGCAGCAGGCCGCCCGCGTGTCCGACCGCACGGCCTTCTTCTACATGGGCAAGCTCATCGAGGAGGGCGACACCCGCGCCATCTTCACCAAGCCCAGGGTGCGCCAGACAGAAGACTACATCACCGGCCGCTTCGGCTAGGGAGAAGGGATATGCAGCAACGCGTCCATTTCAGCCACAAGCTCGAGGAGTTGCGCATGCTGGTGCTGCGCATGGCCGCCCTGGCCGAGACCGCGGCCCGTAACGCCGCGCGCGCCTACATCGAGGGCGACTCCGACCTGGCCGAGGAAGTCATCATGGGCGATGTGGAGATCAACGCCCTGGAGGACCGCATCGACGCCTACACCCTGGAGCTGTTGGCCCTGGACCAGCCCATGGCCTGCGACCTGCGCGCCATCATCGGCGCCATGCGCATGAGCGTGAACCTGGAGCGCGTGGGCGACGAGGCGGTGAACCTGGCCCACAGGGCGGTGTTCCTCTCCACCCGGCAGGCCCTGCCGCCCAACCCGCGCATGGAGCAGCTGGCCGCCCACGTGCTGGAGATGTTCTCCCGCGCGCTGCGCGCCTACGCCGACCAGGACACCGAGCTGGCCGGGCAGATCTGCGCCATGGACCACACCAGCGACGAGCTCTCCCTCAAGGTGCTCAAGGAATGCATCAGCACCATGGTGGAGGAGACGCGCATCGTGGAGCGCGGGGTGCACGTCATCATGGCCTCGCGCCACCTGGAGCGCATCGGGGACCTTTCCACCAACGTGGGCGAGGCGGTGATCTTCATCAAGGAAGGCCTGGACGTGAAGCACAAGTGCAAGGGCTAGGGGGCTAGGCCTCCGGCCCCGCGTCCGGTCCCCTCTCCTCGCCGGGCTTGGCCAGGTGGAAGCAGATGCACACCGTGAAGGTGCTGCCCGCGCCCGGAGCGCTCTTGAGCATGAGGGTGCCGCCCATGCGCGCCACCAGCTCCCGCGCGGTGGCTAGGCCCAGGCCCGTGCCCTGGTAGCGTTTGGTCAGGGGCGCGTCGGCCTGCACAAAGGGGTCGAAGATGCGCTCCGCGTCCTCGCGGGAGATGCCGATGCCCGTGTCGATCACGCACAGGCACACCGTGGCCGTGGATTCGGTGCGCGTCAGCACCGTGGTCTCCATGAGGATGCCGCCCTGGTCCGTGAACTTGACGGCGTTGCCCGCCAGGTGCCGCAGCACCTGGCCCAGGCGCACCGGGTCGCCCACCAGGGGCAGGTCCAGCACCATGGGCGCCAGCTCGGTCTGGAAGGTCAGGCCCTTGGCCAGGGCGGCGGCGCGGTGCTCCTCCACCAGGGGGCCCAGCACCTCGGCCAGGGTGAAGGGCCGGTACTCCAGGCTCATGCCGTCGGTCCCCAGGGCCGCGAACTCCAGGATGTCGTCGACCAGGTCGGCCAACTGGTGAGCGGACTGGCTGGCCCAGTCCAGGTACTCGTAGTGCTCCGGGGCCAGCTCGGCCTCGCGCAGCAGCTGCAGCATGCCCAGCAGGCCGTTGAGGGGCGTGCGCAGCTCGTGGCTCATGTTCGCCAGGAAGTTGCTCTTGGCCCGGCTGGCGGCCTCGGCGGCCTCCTTGGCGGCCCGCAGGGCGTGCTCGCCCAGCTTGCGCTCGGTGATGTCCCGCGAGAAGCTGGCGATCTGGCGCACGCTGCCGTCCGCCTCCAGCAGGGGGTAGAGGCGTATGGAGTAGGTGCGCCCCTGGCGCTCCTCCTCGAAGCGCACCGGCCTGGCCGTGGCCGCGACCTCGGCCAGGTGGGCCCTGCGCGAGGCGCGCACCTCGTCGGGAATCAGCTCCAGGATGTTCCTGCCCTCCAGCTCCGATGGAACGCGGCCCCGGCGGCCCGCGGCGCACTCGTTCATGGACAGCACCCGGCCCTCGGGGGAGAGCAGCAGCATGCCGTCGGCCGAGGCGTTGAACACGGCCCGCAGCTGCGCCTCGGACTGGCGCAGGGCCTCGCGGGCGGCCTCCTGCTCGGCCAGGCCGCGCTCAAGGTTCTCGGCCATCTGGTCGAAGGTGCGGGCCAGTTCGCCCAGCTCTCCGCTGACACCCCCGTCCGCCCCCATGCCCGTGCGCGCCGAGAGGTCGCCCTGGCCCATGCGCGTCACAGCCGCGTGCAGGCGCCTGGCCGGCCCCAGGATGTGCCGGGTGCCCCAGATGCGGTTGAGCAGCAGCGTGAGCAGGGTGATGACCAGCAGGGCGGCCAGGTTGCGGCGCAGGGCCGCGTCGCTCTCGGCGTAGACCTCCTGGCGGGGAATGCCCACGCGCACGTAGTAGGCCGAGCCCGCCGTGAGCTCCAGGCGCTGGAGCACGTAGTAGCGCTCCAGTCCGTCCAGCCCCCGGGCCCAGCCCTCGGCCTGCTCCTCGCCCCGGCGGATGATGGCGGCGTGGTTGCCCGGCAGGGAGGCATTGGAATAGCTGGCCAGGTAGGGCACGCGGTAGAGGATGGTGCCCTCGGGGTCGGCCAGGACCAGGGTGGTGCCCCGGGGCAGGTGCTCCAGGTTCGTGGGCCGGTTCAGGCGGTCCAGGGGCACCTTGGCCACCAGGACGAAGCGCAGCCGGTTGTCCTCGTCGTGCACGGGCACGGCGTAGGTGGCCTGGGGGACCTGGGTTGCCGCGCGGCCGCCCGTGCCCACGGCGAAGCCCTGGCCCTCGAGCACGGCCTCGAAGGCGCGGTCACCCACCAGGCTCGGCTCGTGGGGGCTGGGCTGGGCGGCGAAGAGCACCTGGCCCGAGGGCGAGACCAGGAGCAGGTTGTCGAACTCCGGGGCCAGGCGCGCGTGGCGCACCATCTGCTCGCGCAGAACGTCCATGCCGCCGCCGCGCATCTGCTGCGAACGGGCCAGGGCGTAGAGGAACAGGCGGGCGTTGCGCGTCTCGACCACCAGGGAGCCGGCCACCATGTTGGCGGCGTGGGAGGCGCTCTTCACGGCCTGGGCGCGCTCGTGGTCGCGGTCGAGCAGGTGGGACCAGATGGTGAGGCCCAGCACCGGCAGCAGGGCCATGGCCACCAGCGAGAGCAGGGCGAAGTGCAGGGTTAGCCGCGTGGGGCCGGGCCTCGGGCCAACCTTGCGCATGGGCTAGCGGTCCCCGCGCCGTGCGCAGTTGGCTTTCAGCAGCTCCGTGGCCTGTTCCTCGGGGATGGGCGGGGAGAACAGGTAGCCCTGGCCGAACTCGCAGTCGATCTCCGCCAGGAAGCGGCGCTGCCGCTCGGTCTCGATGCCCTCGGCCACCACGTCCAGGCCCAGGTTGTGGGCCAGGCTCACGATGGTGCGCACGATGACCAGATTCTCGAACGCGTCCATGTCGCCCACGAAGCTGCGGTCCACCTTGAGGGTGTTGATGGGGAAGCGCTGCAGGTACGACAGGGAGGAGTAGCCCGTGCCGAAGTCGTCCATGCCCACCTTGGCGCCGATCTCGCGCAGGCCCCGGAGCTTGTGCACCACGCTCTCGGGGTTCTGCATCACCATGCTCTCGGTGATCTCAAGCTTCAGACGCCGGGGATCCAGATGGGTTTCCTCCAGCACGCGGGAAAGCTGGCGCACCAAGTCCGGCTGCATGAACTGCTTGGCCGAGAGGTTCACCGCCAGGTTGAACTGCTCCGGAACCTCGAAGCGGCCCACCCACTGCGCGGCCACGCGGCAGGCCTCGGTCATGGCCCAGTGGCCGATGGGGATGATGAGCCCGCTCTGCTCGGCGTGGGGGATGAACTCCGAGGGCGGGATGAGCCGGTCCTCGGACTGCCAGCGGATGAGGGCCTCAAACCCGGCCAGGGTGCTGTTCTTGAGGTTGATGATGGGCTGGTAGTAGAGCTGGAACTGGTTCTTCGACAGGGCATGGTGCAGGCTCAAGTTCACGGACAGGGCCATCTGCGCGTTGGTGCGCATGCCCCATTTGAACACCTTGACCTTGCCGCCGCCCAGGCTGCGCGCCACCTCCATGGCGATGCCCGCATCCTGCAGGAGCTCCTCGGGCTGCTCGTATTCCGCCGGACCCAGCACCACGCCCACGCTGGCGGTGAGGAACAGCTCCTGGCCGTCCACCTCTATGGGCCGGGCGATCTCGTGGGTGATGCGGCGGGCCACGCGCATGGCCTCGCCGGAGTTCTGGAGCTCCGCCAGGCGCACGGCGAACGCGTCGGCCCCGGTGCGGGCCACGGTGTCCAGGCCGCGGGCCGCGCCCTTGATGCGCTCGGCCACCACGCGCAGGACCTTGTCGCCCGCGGCGTGGCCCAGGCTCGAGTTCACGGGCTTGAAGTGGTCCAGGTCCAGGAAGAGCACGGCGTAGAGGTAGTTGGCCCGGCGGCGCGAGCGCTCCAGGGCCTGGAGCATGCGGTCCAGGAACAGGGCGCGGTTGGCCAGCCCGGTGAGCGGGTCGTGGAAGGTGCGCTCGTGCAGGGTCTCTTCGGCGTCGCGCCGGGCGGTGATGTCCTCGGCCACCACGGCCAGCAGCCGGGGGCCGGGCACATAGGCCGAGACGCGCAGGTAGCGCCCCAGCTGGCCCACGTAGTTCTCGCTGATGCCGGGCTCGCCGGAGCGCGCCACCTCCATGAGGAAGTCGTGCCAGTAGCTCTCCAACTCGGGGAACAGGTCGCCCACGCGGCGGCCCAGGACCTGCTCCCTGGCGTGGCCCAGGATATGCTCCATGGCCGGGTTGAGCTCGGCGAAGCGGGCCTTGGCAAGGCTGGGCCGGGCCTCGTCGTCGTAGGCGAGCAGGGCGAAGCCGTTGAACATGGAGGTGAACAGGCTCTTGTACCGGGTGCGGCTCTCCGTCAGGGCCTGGGCCGAGGCCCGCAGGTCCGCCACGGTGCGCTCCAGCTCCTCTCCGGCGCGCTTCAGGGCTACGCGCTGGCGGTGCATGTCCACGAAGACCTGGACCTTGCTCTTCAGTATGTCGTGGTCAAAGGGCTTGATGAGGTAGTCCACGGCCCCGGACTCGTAGCCCTGGAACACGTGGCGCTGCTCCTTGCTGATGGCCGTGACGAAGATGATGGGGATGTGCCGGGTGTTCTCGTCGGCGCGGATGCGCTCGGCGGTGGTGAAGCCGTCCATGCCGGGCATCATGACGTCGAGCAGGATGAGCGCGAAGTCGTGCCGGGCGATGAGCTTGAGGGCCTCGTACCCGCTGCTGGCCGTGACCACGTTGATGCCCTGGCGACGCAACAGGCCGGTGAAGAGCAGCAGGTTTACCTGCTCGTCGTCCACGGCCAGGACATCTATGGCGTCGGCGGTCAGCTCGGCCTTGCTCATGCTGCGCGGGGGCTGCGCACCATCCTCGCAAGCGAAATCCCAACGAGATTGTGGGGGTATTTCCCGGCGAAGGAGGCAGTCGTTACAGCGCTATACCGAAAACAGATGTCAAAGTACAGAATTTCATGCGCCGCCAGATGGAGGATGGGAATCATTTCCACTTGTACGTAGTACGGGTTTTGTGTATTCTCCCACACTGGCTACAGGGCATCTGAACCACTCCTCCTTCCCCCGGGAGCCCATGGCATGAGCGCACCGCAACACCCCTCGGACGAGAAGCTCAGGGAGCTTGAGCGCGTCATCGAGCGCGAGCTCATCAGCGTGTTCTTCCAGCCGGTCTTAAGCGTCCGGTTCAAGAGCATCATCGGTTTCGAGGCCTTTTCCCGCGCCATGACCGAGGCCGGCTCCAAGCTGGACGCCCGCGATCTCTTCGAGACCCCCTGGGACCCGGAGACGCGGCTGAAGCTGTGCCGCCTGTGCCGCCGCAAGGCCCTGGAGGCCTTCCGGCCCATCGCCGAGCGCCACCCCCAGATGATGATCTTCCTCAACGTGGACGGGGTGGGCATCCGCGCCGCCCAGACCCTGGGCCACCTGGATGCCATCTGCCAGGCCATGGGCCTGGCGGGCAAGCGGGTCATCATCGAGCTGGAGCGCCCGGCCCTGGGCACGCCGGAGATCGCCAAGTTCATCACCTACTACCGCGAGCGCGGGTTTAAGCTTTCCCTGGACTGCATGAACGGCACCAGCGCGCCGGTGGAGGAGATCTTCGCCTACAAGCCCGACTACATCAAGATCGACCGGCCCATCTACACCAACGTGGAGGGGCAGGAGTTCAAGCGCGACATGGTGAACTCCCTGGGCCGCCTGGCCGAGCGCCTGGGCAGCACCATCGTGGCCAAGGGCGTGGAGACCGAGGAGGAGGCCCTGCGGCTGATGGAATGGGGCGTGTTCCACCAGCAGGGCTACTACTACACCAAGGACAAGGACAGCGAGGAGAAGGACCCCATACGCGCCTTCCTGGCCAAGGTGGAGGAGCTCAACCGCAGGTTCAAGGAGCGCGCCCAGGGCGAGGTGGCGGCCAAGCGCAAGAGATACGAGGACTACCACAAGGTGCTCAAGAAGGTGGCCTACAAGCTGGCCGACACCCCGGCCCACGACTTTTCCGCCGTGTGCGAGCGCTGCGCCGCCACCGAGGAGAGCCTGCTGTGCGCCTACATCCTCTCCGACGACGGGGTGCAGCTCACCCCCAGGGCCTTCAAGCGCTCCCTGGTGGCGGAAACGCCGCTTCTGGGCCCGGAGCGCGGCCGGGGCGAGGACCACAGCATCCGCGAGGACGTGGTGCACCTCAAAAGCGGCTTCGACAAGTACGTGACGCAGCCGTGCATCTCCATCCACGCCCGGGTGGCCGCGTGCACCATCTCCGCGCGCTTCTACAACAAGGAGGGCGCGCCCTACATCGTGTGCCTGGAGTTCCTCATCCAGTAGCGTCGGGGGGCTGCGGCCCGAAAAGACGAGGGGGGTTCCGGCGCATGCGCCGGAACCCCCCTCGTCTTTGCCTGGGCCCCGGTCCCAGGCCCTAGTCCAGCTCGAACTTGCCGCGCCAGTCCGTATCCTCGCGCCACTCCGGCTGGTCGGCCTTCAAAAGCAGGAAATCGCCCAGCACCAGGGCGTCCATCTCCGTGCGCATGAAGCAGGCGTAAGCGTCCTCCGGCGTGCAGACGATGGGCTCGCCGCGCACGTTGAAGCTGGTGTTCACCACCACGGGGCAGCCCTGCTCGCGCCGGAAGGTGTCGATGAGCTGCCAGTAGCGCGGGTTGGTGGCCTTGGAGACGCTCTGGATGCGCGCGGAGAAGTCCACGTGGGTGATGGCGGGCAGGTCGCTGCGCTCCACGTACAGGCGGTCGTACATGGCGCGGGTCCAGTAGTCCGCGGGCACGGGCTTGCGGCGGTCCTCCGCCACCGGGGCCACCAGCAGCATGTAGGGCGAGGGCCGGTCCAGCTCGAAGCACTGGGCGTTGTATTCCTCGAGCACCGAGGGCGCGAAGGGCCGGAAGCCCTCGCGGTACTTGATCTTGAGGTTGAGCTTCTTCTGCATGTCGCCGTGGCGCGGGTCGCCCAGAATGCTGCGGCCGCCCAGGGCGCGCGGGCCGTACTCCATGCGGCCCTGGAACCAGCCCACGGCGGCGCCGTTGGCCAGCATCCCGGCCACCTTGGAGCACAGGGCGCCGAAGTCCTCGTGCCGCTCGCCCACCGCGCCCAGGCGGCGCATGGAGCGCTCGATGTCCCCGCCGGTGAAGGCCGGGCCCAGGTAGGCCCCGCGCATGGCATCGGGCTTGACCGGGGTGCGGGGCTGCTCCTGGGCGATGTGCCAGCCCGCCAGGGCCGCGCCCAGGGCGCCGCCCGCATCGCCCGCCGCCGGCTGGATCCAGATGTCCTCGAAGGTGCCGCGCTTCAGCAGCTTGCCGTTGGCCACGCAGTTGAGCGCCACGCCCCCGGCCATGACCAGGTTGGCGCAGCCGGTGAGGGCCTTGGCCGTATCGGCCATGCGGAAGACCGCCTCCTCGGTGATCTGCTGGATGGCCAGGGCCAGGTCCATGTAGTCCTGGGTGATCTCGCTCTCGCCCTTGCGCTGCGGCAGGCCCAGGGCCTGGGTGAAGCGCGGCGCGTTGCACATGGTCAGCCCGGTGGCGTAGTCGAAATAGTCCATGTTCAAGAGCAGCGAGCCGTCGGGCCGCAGGTCCACCATCTGGTCCAGCATGACGCGCTTGTAGCGCTCCACGCGCTCGGAGCCTTCTATCCCGTACGGGGCCAGGCCCATGAGCTTGTACTCCCCGCTGTTGACTTTGAACCCGCACCAGGCCGTGAGGGCGGAATAGAGCAGGCCCAGGGAGTGCGGGAAGTGCAGCTCGCGCAGTATCTCGATGGATTTGCCGCTGCCCTTGCCGATGGTGGTGGTGGCCCACTCGCCCACGCCGTCGATGGTCAGGATGGCCGCCTCGTCAAAGGGCGAGGGAAAGAAGGCGCTGGCCGCGTGGGAGAGGTGGTGCTCCGGGAAGAGGATCTGGGGCTTTCCCGGTCCGAGCTTCTCCAGTTCTTCCTTGAGCATCCTGCGCATGAACAGCTTCTCGCGGATCCACACGGGCATGGCCGTGAGGAAGCTGCGCAGGCCGCGCGGCGCGAAGGCGTGGTACGTCTCCAGCAGGCGCTCGAACTTGAGGTACGGCTTGTCGTAGAAGGCCACGGCGGCCAGGTCCGCCGGGGTCAGCCCGGCCTCGGCCAGGCAGTACCTGGCCGCAAAGTGCGGGAAGTCCGGGTCGTGCTTCCTGCGGGTGAAGCGCTCCTCCTGCGCGGCGGCCACGATCTTGCCGTCCACCAGGAGCACGGCGGCGGAGTCGTGGTAGAAGGCGCTGATGCCCAGGATGGCCGAGGGATTCGCCACGCGCGCGCCCTAGAACAGCGTGTAGATGAACGGCGCGATGGCCGAGCCCGAGGTGAGCACGATGAGCGCGCCGAACAACAGCAGCACCAGGATGATGGGCGCCAGCCAGAACTTCTTGCGGACTTTCATGAAGTCCCACAGGTCGCGAAGAAAATCCATGCGTGTCTCCTAGAACGGAGTGGTGAGGTCCTTGGGGGTGAAGGCGCCGGAGCGCGCGTGGAACACCGAGTCCGGGCCGGACTTGAAGGCCCGGAGCCTGAGCGAGTCCTTGCCCAGGGCGCGGCGGATGAGCGCCATGGGCGTGACCACGGCGAAGAAGGCCAGGGTCAGGATGACCTTGCTCATGACCGAGCCCAGCAGGGCCGAGAGCCCGAACCAGAGCCTGGAGGCCGGGGCGAAGGCCATGGGCCAGGTCATGTTCACCACCAGCAGCGTGGTGGCGGAAACGAACCAGCCCGGCGTGCCGCGCCACAGGCCCAGGATGAGGCAGACGAGCGTGAGCGCCATGCCCGTGTCCACGGCCCGCTGGCGGGCGGAACCCTGGTTCTGGTCGTGGGGTGCGTGCTTGACGAGGTCGATCATGGGCCGTGCTCCGGGGCGAAGTGGCCGCATGAGTATCATTGCGCGCCCGCCCAGGCAAGCCCCCTCCCAGGGGCGCGGCCCGGGCCCTGGCCCCGGGGGCTAGCCGATGAAGAACTCGCTGGTGGTGGAGAACAGGCTCTTGCTGTCCTTCTTCAGGGTGAACAGGTTGGGCTCGCGCAGGGCCATGTCCAGGAGCCGCAGCAGGGTGCGCCGCGTCACCTCGCCCACCAGCGCGCCCGAGGAGTCCACCACGGGCAGGGCGGTGATCTTGCGTTCCCGGAGCAGCAGGCGCGCCTCCAGGAAGAAGTCGCCGGGGCGCACCGTGGGCAGGTCCTGGCGCATGATCTTGCGCACCGGGGTGCCGCGCTTGCGGTCCAGGTTCTGCACCACCTGCCGCGTGGCCTCGTTCTCGGTGATCTGGTGTGCCTCGTGCCCGGCCACCAGGTCCGGCGTCAAAAACAGGTTCAAGAGCTCCATCATGGTCACCACGCCCAGCAGCACGCCCCTGTCGTCCACCACGTAGGAGTAGCGCGAGCGGTTGCCGGGGTTGGCGTACCAGCCGATGAGGTTCTGCACCGGCTCGTCCGGGCCGACCCGCGTGGGGTCGTGGCGCATGATCTGCTCGATACGCATGGCGGCCTCCTGCCGGGCGGCGCGGTTTTCCTGGGCGGCCTTTCCCGGACTTACCACGCATACTGCCCCCAGCAGGGCCAGCCGTCAAGGGGGCGGCCCGGCGGGCGGCATCAAGGCTGCGGGCGCGGCGCCTAGCCCATGGCCCGGGCCATGGCCCTCTTGAACCCTTCCGCGGAACGGTTGATGACGTCCTCGCCCACGCAGAAGGCCAGGCGGAAGTGCCCCGGGCAGCCGAAGCCCTTGCCCGGCACGGCCAGGATGCGCTCCTCGGTGAGCAGGTTGACGAAGGCCACGTCGTCGCCGCCGGGGGCCTGGGGGAAGAAGTAGAACGCCCCGCGCGGCAGGGGGTAGACGAACCCGGCGTCGTCCAGCACGCGCTTCATGGCGTCGCGCCTGCTGGCGTAGATGTTCACGTCCACCTGGGAGCCCAGGGCCTTGGCCAGCAGCTTCTGCGCCAGGGCCGGGGCGTTGACGAAGCCCAGGATGCGGTTGGCCAGGATGATGCCGCCCACCAGCTCGTCCTTCTCGGGCATGGCCGGGTTCACCAGGGCGTAGCCCACCCGCGCCCCGGCCAGGGAGAGGTTCTTGGAGAACGAGCTGACCACCACGGTGTGCGGGTACAGGGGCAGGAGCGAGGGCACCTCCACGCCGTCGAAGGCCAGGAAGCGGTAGGGCTCGTCCGCCAGCAGGAGGATGGGCCGGGCGCGGCCCGTGCTCTTGCGCTTCAGCATCTCGCACAGGGCCACCAGGGTCTCGCGCGGGTAGACCACGCCGGTGGGGTTGTTGGGCGAATTGATGAGCAGCACGCGGGTCTTGTCGGTGATGGCCGCCTCAAGCGCGTCCACGTCCAGGTCGAAGCTGCCGGGCTTGGCCGGCGCGGTGGCCAGGCGTCCGCCGTGGTTCTCCACGTAGAAGGCGTACTCCACGAAGTACGGGCTAGGGCAGAGCACCTCGTCGCCGGGCTCGATGACCGCGCGGTAGAAGGCGTTGATGGCCCCGGCGGCGCCGCAGGTGATGACCAGGCAGCTGGGGTCCACGGCCACGCCCTGCTCGCGGCTGACTTCGCTGGCCAGGGCCTCGCGCACGTGGGGGTAGCCGAAGTTGGGCATGTACCCGAAGGCGAAAGGCGCGTCGGCCTCGTCGGCGATCTCGCGCAGGCCCTGGCACACGCAGGCCGGGGGCGGCAGGTCCGGGTTGCCCAGGCTGAAGTCGCAGACGTTCTCCGCGCCGTACTTCTTCTTCAGCTCGATGCCGGCCTCGAACATGCGGCGAATCCACGACGAGCGGGACATGTAGTCCTGGACCTGGGCGGAGAGAATGGCCATTGCGGTGCTCCTTGCTGGGTGCGGGATTGGTGTGGGGCAGACTAGCCAAAGGGGGAGCGCTTGCCAAGGCCCCCGGGCGCCCCTTTTCCCGCCGGGGCGATTTCCTGTTGCCGCGCCCGCCCGGCCTTGGTAGTTGGGGGGTGGCCGCCGATGAGCGCGGACAACACGGCACGAAACCGAGATGACCACGAAAAAACGTATCCTCTTCCTCACCGGCACCCGGGCCGACTTCGGCAAGCTCAAGCCGCTCATGCGCGCGGTGGAGGCCGACGACGCCTTCGAGCTGTCCATCTTCGTCACCGGCATGCACCTGCTGGAGAAGTTCGGCTACACCTACCGCCAGGTGGAGAAGGAAGGGTTCACCAACGTCTTCACGGCCATGAACCAGGCCGGGGGCGAGGGCATGGACCTCATCCTGGCCAACACCGTGCAGGCCCTGGCCCGCCACGTGGCCGAGAACCCGCCGGACATGATCGTGGTGCACGGCGACCGCCTGGAGGCCCTGGCCGGAGCCATCGTGGGCGCCTTCCGCAACATCCTGGTGGCCCACATCGAGGGCGGGGAGCGCAGCGGCACCATCGACGAGATGATCCGCCACAGCGTGACCAAGCTTTCGCACCTGCACTTCGTGGCCAACGAGGAGCACGCCCGCAGGCTGTACCAGCTGGGCGAGGAGGAGGGCTCGGTGTTCGTCATCGGCTCGCCCGACATCGACATCATGCTCTCCCCGGACCTGCCGGACCTGGACGCCGTGCGCGCCCGCTACGACATTTCCTTCGACCAGTACGCCGTGGCCCTGTACCACCCCGTGACCACCGAGCCCGAGACCCAGGCCCGGCGGGCCCGGGACTTCGCCCAGGCCCTGGTGGACTCCGGCCTGAACTACGTGGTCATAGCGCCCAACAACGACGAGGGCAGCGAGGCCATCCTGGCGGCCTATGACGAGATCTTCGCGGGCAACGCGCGCTTCAAGCGCTTCCCGTCCATGCGCTTCGAGTACTTCCTGCGGCTGATGCAGTGCGCCCGGTTCGTGGTGGGCAACTCCAGCGCCGGCGTGCGCGAGGCGCCCATCTACGGCGTGCGCACCATCAACGTGGGCAGCCGCCAGCGCGGCCGCTTCGAGCACCAGTCCATCACCAACGTGCCGGAGACGCGCCAGGCCATCCTGGACGCCGCCCTGGCCGTGTGGAAGCTGGAGGAGTGCCCGCCGTGCTTCTACTTCGGCAAGGGCAACAGCGTGGGCCAGTTCCTGGACTGCCTCAAGCGGCCCGAGATCTGGAGCCGCAGCCGCCAGAAGCACTTCCGCGATCTGCCGGGCAACGGCGCGGCCTAGCCCGCCTCAAAGTCCGCAAACCGGGCTTGGCCCAAAAAGGCCCCCGCCGACCCCCACATTTTGTGGACGGGGCCCGGCGGGGGCTTTTTCGTTGTGGCGGCGCCAGCGGCTACTTCAGGTCCACGCCCCAGATGTCGCGGGCGTACTCGGCTATGGCCCGGTCCGAGGAGAAGAAGCCCATGCCCGCGGTGTTCAGGATGGACTTGCGCACCCACATCTCCCGGCTGCGGTAGAGCTGGGCCACCTGCTTCTGGGTGTCCACGTAGGAGCGGAAGTCCGCCAGGAGCATCCAGCGGTCGCCGCCGGAGAGCAGGGCGTCGATGATGGGCCGGAACAGGTCCGGCTGCAGGGGCGAGAAGTGCCCGCTGGCGATGAGGTCGATGACCCGGTGCAGGGTCTCGTCCTTCTGGTAGAACTCCCAGGGGCTGTAGCCCCGGGCGTGGAGCGCGCTCACCTCCGGCGTGGTGAGGCCGAAGAGGAAGAAGTTCTCCTTGCCCACGCGCTCGCGGATTTCCACATTGGCCCCGTCCAGGGTGCCGATGGTCAGCGCGCCATTGAGCGCGAACTTCATGTTGCCCGTGCCGCTGGCCTCGGTGCCCGCCAGGGAGATCTGCTCCGAGAGGTCCGTGCCGGGGATGATCTTCTCGGCGTTGGACACGCAGTAGTTGGGCAGGAAGGCCACGTTCAGCAGCGGGGCCACCCTGGGTTCGCGGCCGATGGTCTCGGCCACGGCGTGGATGAGCCGGATGATGAGCTTGGCCATGCGGTAGCCCGGCGCGGCCTTGCCGCCGAAGATCACCGTGCGCGGGGCGATGTCCGTCCCCATCTTGCCGGAGCGGATGTCGTCGTACAGGGCCACCACGTGCAGCACGTTCAAGAGCTGGCGCTTGTACTCGTGGATGCGCTTGACCTGCACGTCGAACAGGCTGTCCGGGTCCAGGTTGCGGCTGATCTTGTACCGGGCGTACTCGGCCAGGCGCTGCTTGTTCTTGAGCTTCACCCGGGCCCAGCGGGCGCGGAACTCGCTGTCCTCGGCCAGGGGGCGCAGTTCCTCCAGCCGCTCCAGCCTGGTCAGCCAGCCCTCGCCGATGCCCTCGGTGATCAGGTCGAACAGCCCGGGGTTGCACTGCCTGAGCCACCGGCGCGGGGTGATGCCGTTGGTCTTGTTGTTGAAGCGCCTGGGGAAGAGTTCGTTGAAGTCGTGGAAGGTGCTGGCCTTCAAGATTTCCGAGTGCAGGGCCGAGACGCCGTTCACCGAATGGGAGCCCAGCACGGCCAGGTTGGCCATGCGCACGCGCCTGCCGAAGTCCTCGCCGATGAGCGAGACGCGGCGCAGGAGGTCGTCGTCGCCGGGGTGGGCCAGGCGCACCTCGTCCAGGAAGCGGCGGTTGAGCTCGTAGATGATCTGCATGTGCCGGGGCAGCACGCGGGTCATCAGCTCCACGGGCCAGGTCTCCAGGGCCTCGGGCATCACCGTGTGGTTGGTGTAGGCGAAGGTGCCCACGCAGACCTTCCAGGCGTCGTCCCAGGGCATCAGGTGGTCGTCCACCAGGATGCGCATGAGCTCCGGGATGGCGATGGCCGGGTGCGTGTCGTTCAGCTGCACGGCCACGTACTGCGGCAGGTCGCGGAAGTCCTGGTGGTGCTTCAGGTGCCTGCGGGTGATGTCGTGGAAGGTGGCGGCCACGAAGAAGTACTGCTGCTTCAGGCGCAGCTCCTGGCCCTCCACGAAGCTGTCCGTGGGGTAGAGCACCTTGGAGATGTTCTCGCTCTTGGCCTTGTCTTCGATGGCCTTGAGGTAGGCCCCGGAGTTGAAGAACTCCAGGTCGAAGTCGCGGCTGGACTTGGCGCTCCACAGGCGCATGTTGATGACGTTGCCGTTCTCGAAGCCCGGCACCATCATGTCGTAGGCCATGGCCATGACCTTCTCGCCGCCCTCCCAGATGTAGCGCAGGCGCCCGGCGTCGTCGGTGTAGGAGCGCACCTGGCCGTAGAACTGCACCGGGAACAGGTAGCCCGCGCGGTCGTACTCCCAGGGGTTGCCGAACCGGAGCCAGTTGTCCGGCCGCTCCACCTGCCAGCCGTCCTGGATGCTCTGGTGGAAGATGCCGTACTCGTAGCGGATGCCGTAGCCGTAGCCCGGAATGCCCAGGGTGGCCATGGAGTCCAGGTAGCAGGAGGCCAGGCGTCCCAGGCCGCCGTTGCCCAGGCCCGCGTCCCATTCGGTCTCGGCCACCTCGTCGAAGTCCTGGCCCATCTCCGCCAGGGCCTGGCGCACCTGGTCCTCTATGCCCAGGCAGATGACGTTGTTCTTGAGCGAGCGGCCCACCAGGAACTCCAGCGAGAGGTAGTACACGCGCTTGGCGCTCTGGTCGTAGTACGAGCGCTGGGTGCGGATCCAGTGCTCGGCCATCTTCTCGCGCATGGTGTAGGCCAGGGCCTTGAAGTAGTCGTAGATGCCCGCCCGGGCGATGTCCTTGCCCAGGAAGGCGAACATGTGCTTGCGGATCTCCTCCTTCAGGTTCTCCACGGGGGTGCAGTAGGATTCGGGCACCACGGGCTCTTCGGCGGAGGGGGCGGGCGTGGGCCTTGTGGCGGTCCTTGCCGGTGTCTTGGCCTTGGGCGCTGCGGGCTTGTTGGCGGGCATGGGGAACCTCGGATCGGTTGCGGGCTGTGTTGGGGGGGTGCGCAGCTATCGATACGGGAAACGTACGTATTATTTGCCCTGATGCGCGAAAAAACGCAAGGGAAAGCCGAGGCAAAACGCGCCCGGCCCTTGACGCGGGGCCGCGAATGCGTAATCCTTAGAGTACCCCTGGGGAGTATGCATACTAGCACAGGAGGAAATCATGAACGGGAAAAGTCCCTCGCGTCCCTGGAACCCCTACGTGGCCGGAGCCCTGGCGGGCCTGCTGCTGGTGGCCTCGGTGTGGGTCACCGGCAAGTACTTCGGCGCCTCCACCACCTACGTGCGCGCAGCGGGCATGGTGGAGCAGACCGTGGCCGCCGAGCGCGTGGCCGCCATGCCCTACTTCAAGAAGGAAAAGCCCATCATCGACTGGCAGTGGATGTTCGTGGCGGGCATTGTGGCCGGGTCCCTGGCGGCCTCCACAGCCAGCCGCACCTTCCGCGTGCAGGCCGTGCCCGACCGCTTCGCCGCGCGCTTCGGGCCCTCCGCCGCCAAGCGCTTCGGCGTGGCCTTCCTGGGCGGGGCCGTGGCCATGTTCGGCGCCCGCCTGGCCGATGGCTGACCCAGCGGGCATGGGCTGAGCGGTTCGCTTCAGCTGGCTGCAAGCGGGTACGTGGCGCTGGTCTGCTTCTTCATCGGCGGGGCCGTGGTGGCCCGGCTGCTCTACGGGCCGGGCACCGGTCCCACGGGCGGGAGGTAGGCCATGGAACTCTTCTTCGGACTGATCACCGGCGCGATCTTCGGCATCCTGCTGCAACGGGCGGAGGTCATCCGCTACGACCGGCAGCTGGGCGCCCTGCTGTTCCAGGACATGACCATCGTCAAATTCATGCTCACCACCATCCTGGTGGGCATGGTGGGCGTGTACGCCCTGGCCGACATGGGCCTAGCCAAGCTCTCCATCAAGCCGCTGATCCTGGGCGGCAACGTGCTGGGCGGACTCACCTTCGGCGCGGGCTGGGCGCTCCTGGGCTACTGCCCGGGCACCGCCGGGGCCGCCCTGGGCGAGGGGCGCATCGACGCCCTGGCAGGCATGGCCGGGATGCTCGTGGGCGCGGCGGCCTACGCCGAGGCCTACCCCCTGCTCAAGACCACCGTGCTCACCTGGGGCGACTACGGCAAGATCACCCTGCCGCAACTCCTGGACCGCCACCACTGGATCGTCATCCCCTGGTTCGCGGTGCTGGGCGTCTGGCTGCTCAAGTACATCGAGAAGAAGGGCCTGTAGCGTCCGCAACGCATTGCTGGCGGGCGCGCCCTCCCCTGTGGGGGGCGCGCCCGCCTTTTGCGTGGAGCGCCTAGGCGTTGCCTGTGTAGGGTGTGGGCAGGTTGCGGAAGAGCAGGTCGGCCTCGGCGAAAGACTCGTGGTAGCAGCGGGCCAGGTCCGCCAGGCACAGGCCCGCGCTCTTGCCCAGGCGCTCGGCCTGGGGCAGGTCGCCGTTTTCCATGGCGTACACCAGGGTCAGCCAGGGGGAGAGGGCGCTCTGCCCGCCGGTGAGGGCCAGGCGGATGGCGTCGGTGACGGGCACGTCGCTCAGGGCCTGGGCCACGGGCATTTCCAGGATGGCCTCCAGGTGGGAGAGCAGGCCCAGCAGAGACAGGGCGGGCACCAGGCGGTCCAGCCCGGCGGCGCGGGCCGCGCGCTGCAGGAAGTCCGCCCGCTGGGCGGAGTAGTAGCAGAACTCCTGGTGCCGGGGCGAGGGCGAGAGGTCGGTGAGGAGCACCACCTTGAGCCAGCTCTTGAGCGGCTTCCATCCGGCCAGCACGATGGCCTGCTGGATGGAGTCCACCTTGCGCGCCAGGCCGAAGCTGGCGGAGTTGAGGAACCGGAGCAGGCGGTAGGTGAGCGCTGCGTCGGCCTCCACCACGCGGGCCAGGGCGGCGAAGTCGGCGTCGGGCTTGTCCAGGCATTCCAGCAGGCGCAGGCGCGAGAGCTGGCTGGCCGTGACGCTCTTGTTGCTGGCGGGCAGGTTCATCTGGCTGAAGAAGAAGCCCTGGAACATGTCCGCCCCTTCCTGCCGGGCCAGCAGCATGTGCCGCCAGTTGGTCATGCCGCGCACCTGGGCCAGGGCGCCGTAGCCCCTGGCCGCGCCGATGAGCCCGGTGAGTTCCGCCGTTCCGCCGTTTCCCGGGTCGGCCGCGTCGATGATGATGACGTCGGCCAGGGCGTTCAGGGCCCGGCAGGCCGACCGGTTGCGGAAGCCGCCCACGGCCACCCCGTAGCCCGCGCCCTTGAGCCCGGCCACGGCCATGGGCAGGCCGCCTGTGTCGCCCGCGGCCTCCTCGATCTCGATGAACGTGCCCTGGGGGGGCAGCAGGCGGGGCATGCCGTCCAGCACGGCCCCGGCGTCGAAGGAGATGATGTTCTGCACATGCTCCGGCCCGCGCTGGGGCAGGTAGGCCTCCAGCAGGATGCTGGCCGTGAGCTCGTCGCAGAACAGCGGGCCCTCGCCCTCGGGCTGGACGAAGGACAGGGCCGTGCCCCAGGGCTGCAGCCGCTGGTCGAACACGGGCTGACGGGTGACGAGAAGCCCCGCCTCGCAGATTTGTCCGTTCGTCGCCATTGTCGTTCCTCGGTATCAGCCGGGGAGCCCTGGTCTGGAATGGGCACTACGTATTAAGTATCCTGCCCGGGCCGGAATGGCAAGCGGTGTGGTCGGCTTTCAGCGGCGTTTGAGGCGGGTCTTCATGGCGTCGAGCAGGGCGCCGGGCACGAACAGCCCGCCCCGGCCCCGCCCCAGGGAGACGCCGGGCTTCACCGCGCCGTGGAAGTCCGAGCCGCCGCTCATGAGCAGGCCAAGCCTTCCCGCCAGGGACTCCAGCTCGGCGATGAAGCGGTCCGAGTGCTCGGTGTAGTACACCTCGATGCCGTCCAGCCCCTGGGCCTGCAGTTCCGCCACCAGGGGCTCCAGCCGGGTGATCTGCTGGGTGAGCAGGTAGGGGTGGGCCAGGATGGCCAGGCCGCCGTCCTCGTGCACGGCGCGGATGGCCTCAGCGGGGCCGAGCTTGTCCTTGGGCACGTAGGCCAGGCCGTGGCGGCCCAGGAAGCGGTCGAAGGCCTCCTCGATGGTGCGCACCACCCCGGCCTTGAGCATGGCCTGGGCCATGTGCGGGCGGCCCACCGTGCCCGCGGCGTGCGTCTCCACCTCGGCCTGGCTCAGGCGCACGCCAACCTTGGAGAGCTTCTCCAGCATGCGCTCGTTGCGCAGGCGGCGGGAGTTGCGCACCCGGTCCAGGGTGCCGGAGAGGTGCCCGGGCCGCTCGTCGATGAACAGGGCCAGCATGTGCGTGGGCAGCCCGCCGAAGTCCAGGGAGAGCTCGCAGCCGGGGATGAGCTCGATGCCCTGGCGCGCGGCCTCGGCCCTGGCCTCGGGCAGCCCGGCGAAGGTGTCGTGGTCGGTAAGCGCGATGGCGGAGAGCCCGGCGGCCTTGGCGGCGCGCATCAACTCCACGGGGGTGAAGGTCCCGTCGGAGGCGGTGGAGTGCGTGTGCAGGTCGATGCGCGGCTGCATGGGGGCTCCGCATATAGATGGCGTTCGCGTCTTCTCGGAATATTTATCACCATTGTCAGGGGGACCGTCAAGGAGTTCCTGCCTGTGCGGGCCTTGTGCCGGGCCCGGCCCTGGCGTATACGGCCCGGAGCGAAAGGAGGTGCCCATGGCGCTCAACATGGAGCTGGTGAAGCTTTTGGCCTGTCCCAAGTGCAAGGGCGGGCTGGACCTGCTGCCCGGCCAGGACGGCCTGCAGTGCGCGGCCTGCGCCGTGGTGTACCCGGTGAAGGACGGAATCCCCGTGATGCTCGTCGACGAGGCCGTGCCCAAGGCCAAGTGGACGGGCAGCAAGGCCGCCGTCTAGGCGATCTTGCCAGGAGCGGGCGAATCCCGTAGGGGAGCCCGACCATTCGGGGCGTAGCGCAGCTCGGTAGCGCGCCTGCTTTGGGAGCAGGATGTCGCTGGTTCAAATCCAGTCGCCCCGACCAGAAAATGAGAGAAGCCTCGCAGACCATCCCTGCGGGGCTTCTTTTTTTGCAGTTGCCAGAGCACATGTGAACATAAACTTTCCATATTGGCCCTTTGTGAAACATTTATATTCCATATATATTGACAGGGCGGGGCGACGTGGCTAGGTGGCGAGTAGGGCGGGCGGCAATTCGTCCTCCGGCCTGGAAGGAGGCTTCATGGCCAAGCCAGTGAACCGCGCATACACCAGCTACGCCCGCGAGGCGCTTGTGTTGCTGGGCAACCTCGTCAGGGAGGGGCGGCAGGCCAGACGTATGACGGCCGGGGAATTGGCCGAACGGGCGGGCATCTCGCGGCCCCTGCTCAGGCGCATCGAGGCGGGCGACCCCGGCTGCGGCATCGGTGCAGTGTTCGAGGTGGCCGCCATTGTGGGCATTCCACTCTTTGAAGCCGACTCGAACACCATGTCGCTGATGCGCGCGAACAGCACGGAGCGTAAGGCTCTGCTGCCGAAGCTGGTGCGGACATCTGTTCGGAGTGTGAAGGATGACTTCTAGAGAATATACCGAGGCCTATGTCTGGATTTGGCTGCCCGGAGCGGTCAATCCTGTGGTGGCGGGTCGGCTGGCCTCGGTGGACGGAGCCCTGGTGTTCAACTACGGCTCCAGTTATCTCAACCGGCCCGATGCGATCGCCATTTACGACCCGGAGTTGCCCCTTCGGAAAGGGGCCATTGCATTGCCCGCTGGCCTGAACATGCCCAGCAGCATCCGGGACGGGGCGCCAGACGCCTGGGGGCGGCGGGTCATTTTGAACAGAAGGCTGGCCCTGAAGGGGCTTGCAGCGGATGCCGCGGAGCTTGACGACCTGACCTATCTCATGGAGTCGGGCTCGGATCGGGTGGGCGCGCTGGATTTTCAGTCCTCGCCCACGGAGTATCAGGCCCGGTCCACCGGAGGCGCCTCGCTCGAAGAACTGTCGCAGGCCACCGAGATGGTGGAAAAGGGCATTCCATTGTCGCTCGACCTGGCCCAGGCTCTGCAACACGGAACTTCGCTCGGAGGGGCACGCCCGAAGGCCCAGATCGAGGAAGGCGACCGGAAGTATATCGCCAAGTTTTCCTCCTCATCCGACTTGTACAACGTGGTGAAGGTGGAGTGCCTCGCCATGCGGTTGGCCGCGGGGGTGGGCATCAACGTCGCCCGAGTTGATCTGATGCGCGCACTGGGCAAGGATGTGCTGCTGGTGGAACGCTTTGACAGGGGAAAAAGAGAAGGCGGCTGGGAGCGCAAGGGCATGGTGTCCGCGCTGACCATCCTGCAGCTTGATGAGATGATGGCCCGCTACGCCAGTTACGAGAAGCTGGCCGAGATAATCAGGCATCGTTTCACCGAGCCCGCGGCAACGCTGGAGGAGTTGTTCCGGAGGTTGGTGTTCAACATCTTGTGCGGCAATACCGACGACCACGCGCGTAACCACGCGGCCTTCTGGGATGGCGCCCGCCTTGCCTTGACCCCGGCGTACGACATCTGCCCACAATCGCGTGCGGGCCAGGAGGCCTCGCAGGCGATGCTCATCAGCGGCGAGGACCGGATGAGCCGTCTTGAAGTGTGCGTGGGCGCCTCCGCGCATTTTTTGCTGAGCGCTGAGGAGGCCAAGGGCATCATAGTGCGACAGGTGGGCACGATCAAGGACCGTTGGAACGCAGTGTGCGACGAGGTGGGGCTGACCGAAGTTGACCGGGCGCTGCTGAAAGGGCGACAATTTCTCAACCCGTACGCCTTTCAGGGGCTTGACCTGGATGCTCTGGGCGTTCGGCCCTGGGAGGCTTAGCGCGCCTGCTTTGGGAGCAGGATGTCGCTGGTTCAAATCCAGTCGCCCCGACCAGAAAATGCAAAGGGCCGGAAGGAGAAATCCTTCCGGCCCTTTTTGCGTGGCGCTGGCGTTGGCCTACTCCCCGGCCTCGTCCTCGGGCTTCACCCAGCCGCAGTCCTTGTTCGGGCAGGCCACCACGCGGCCCTTGGCCTTGGAGTACTTGTCCACCAGCACGGGCGAGGCGCACTGCGGGCAGGGGCCGGGCAGGGGCCGGTCCCACAGGGCGTAGGTGCAGTCCGGGTAGCGGCTGCAGGAGTAGAAAACCTTGCCCCCGCGCGAGGTCTTTTCCACCAGCTCGCCGGTGCAGCCCTGCTGCGGGCAGGCCACGCCCGTGGGCAGCGGCTCGGTGTGCTTGCACTTGGGGTAGCCGGTGCAGGCGATGAACTTGCTGCCCCGGCGCGCGGTTTTGACCACCATGGGCTTGCCGCAGTCCGGGCAGGTGCCCGCCGGAATCTCCTCGGCGGCCTCCAGCACCACGATGTTGCCGAAGTCGTCGCGCTTGAAGTTCTTGATGTTCTTGCACTTGGGGTAGCCGGTGCAGCCCAGGAACTGCTCGCGCGCACGGCCCTTGCGCGGGGTTTTCACCGCAAAGGGCTTGCCGCACAGGTCGCAGAGGATGTCCGTGACCTCGTCCTTGGGCTTGTCCACGGGGGTGATGGCGCCCTGGGCATCGCGGGTGAACTCGCGGATGGCCTTGCATTCCGGGTAGCCGGAGCAGCCCAGGAACTCGCCGTTCTTGCCGAACTTGACGTGCATGGGCCTGCCGCACTCCGGGCAGGGCACGCCGGAATCGATGGTGGCGCGTTCCATCTCCGCCCCGGCGCGCTCCAGCGCGGGGGCGAACTCGGCCATGAACTCCTCGATGACCGCCTCCCAGGCGCGGCCGCCCGCGGCGATCTCGTCCAGGCGCTGCTCCATGCCCGCGGTGAAGCCCACGTCCATGAGCGTGGCGAAGTGGGCCACCAGTTTGTCGCTGACCGTGGCGCCCAGCTCCGTGGGGGCGAAGCGCTTCTCCTCCATGGCCACGTACTCGCGGTCCTGCAGGGTGCTGATGATGGCGGCGTAGGTGCTGGGCCGCCCGATGCCCTGCTCCTCCAGCGCCTTCACCAGGGTGGCCTCGGTGTAGCGCGGGGGCGGCTGGGTGAACTTCTGCTCGCTGGTCAGGTCCAAAAGCTTCAGCGTCTCGCCCACGGAAAGCTTGGGCAGCTGGGCCTCGCCGTCCTTGCCCTCGGCGGCGTCGGCGTCCGGGTCCGGGGCCTCCAGGCCCTGCACCTTGAGGAAGCCGGGGAACAGCAGGCGCTCGCCCTTGGCCCGCCACAGGGTGGGGCCGTTCACGGCGGTGACGGTGGTGTCGTGGAAGCGGGCGTCGGCCATCTGCGAGGACACGAAGCGCCGCCAGATGAGCTGGTAGAGCTTGAACTGGTCCGCGGGCAGGAAGCCCTTGACGCTCTCGGGCGTCACGGCCACGTCGACCGGGCGGCAGGCCTCGTGGGCGTCCTGCGCGCCGCCCTTGGTCTTGAAGGACTTGGTCTTGGCCGGGGCGTACTCGGCCCCGTACTTCTGCAGGATGAACTCGCGCGCGGCCTTCTTGGCCTCGTCGGCGATGCGCACCGAGTCCGTACGCATGTAGGTGATGAGCGCAACCGTGCCGCGCTCGCCCAGCTCCACGCCCTCGTACAGCTTCTGGGCCGCGCCCATGGTCTTCTTGGCGCTGTAGCCCAGGGCCCGGTTGGCCACCTGCTGCAGGCTGGAGGTGGTGAAGGGCGGCGGCGGGCTCTTGGCGCGCTCCTTCTCCTCCACCGCGTCCACCAGAAAGCCCCCGGCGCGGACGTTCTTCACCAGGGCGGCGGCGGCCTTCTCGCTGCCGATGTCCTTCAGGCCCGGGGTGGCCAGCTTGCCGTGCACCTTCCACAAATCGGCGCGGAAGGGCGGCGGGTTCGCGCCCTCCAGCCTGGCCTTGAGCGCCCAGTGCTCCACGGGCTGGAAGGCCCGGCGCTCGCGCTCGCGGTCCACAATCAGGCGCAGGGCCACGCTCTGCACGCGCCCGGCGGAAATGCCGCGCTTCACGTGCTTCCAGAGTATGGGGGAAATCTTGTAGCCCACCAGGCGGTCCAGCACGCGGCGGGCCTGCTGCGCGCCCACCAGGTCGGCGTTGATGGGCCGGGGGTGCTCCAGGGCTTCCTTCACCGCGCGGGCGGTGATCTCGTTGAACTGGATGCGGCTGACGTTCTTGTTCTGGGCCTTGATGAGCTCGGCCACGTGCCAGCCGATGGCCTCCCCCTCGCGGTCGGGGTCGGGCGCGAGGAAGACCTGGCCGGCGGCCTTGGCGGCCTTGCGCAGGCGGCCGACGACGTCCTCCTTGCCCTTGATGATCTCGTAGCGGGGGGCGTAGCCGTGGGCCTCGTCCAGGCCCATGTCGCCCTTGGGCAGGTCGCGCACGTGTCCCACGGAGGCTTCGACCACGTAGTCCTTGCCCAGGAACTTGCCGATGGTCTTCACCTTGGCCGGTGACTCGACGATGATGAGGTCTTTTGTCATGTGGCTTGGCCTATAGCCACCCCGGGGCGGGTTGGCAAGGGGCGGGGGGAAGGAGTTATTGACACCCGCTGCGCAGCAAAATGGATAGAATGGACTTTGTTAACTCGTAAAACCGCATTGCCTTCTTGTCAGCAGACAGAAAGCCGTCAAAAAAAGTCGCATAAGCAACAAAGTGCATGTCGATGAGGTCATTGCGTATTTTGCTCGGGTGAGTGCCGGTTACACCCCCTTTTACGCCCCAGTCCAATCCCAGTAAGTACATGCACAACGACAGCCGGAAAATAAATGTGTTTAGAAGTTCTGGATAGCTTGGGAGAGTGGTAACTCTCGGGTGCTTTGCAAACAATGTCGCCGCAATTTCCATTGTATGGTACATGAGTCTGTCAAAAATCACTGGTGAAAGCTGAATGTCAGCTCGGAGCAGAGATCTTTCTTCTTTTGAATATGTTCGAGATAGTTCATCAAACGCTGGTCGCATCGCCCGGGCATCGGCTATGATTTTGTCAATACTTTCGGTGGCCTTTTTGCTGAGATGGAAAAGTTCGAGCCGGAGCTGTTGGTCGCCGGATTTGGCTTGCTGTAATTGCTTCGAGAACTTGCGAAAATCTTGGGTTTGGCTTTGGCTGTTAGAGTCCACGGACGTGGTGTAAATTCTGAGGTTGGCCAGGGGGAGAGGGAT
>CAZCYB010000032.1:0-34217 GCA_964502805.1 uncultured Desulfocurvus sp. | reverse complement strand
GATTTCCACCTTCATGGCCAACGGAATTTACACCACCTTGACGGACGTGACCCTGTATGGCCCAACGAATGGCTTGTCTGGCGCTTCAGTCAAGGGCAGGCAATGCACGGAGGGGTTGACGTTATGCTGCTTGAGGCTGGCTTAGGCGCTGTTGTCGGGAAATTGCTGGACGGTGTACTCCAGCCGCTCATTGCAGGCCATGAAAAGAATCGTGTCGAGGCAGCCTCCCAAGCTGCGTTGCGACGCGCTGTCGCGGCATTTTCCAGACGCTATCCAGGGTTGACCACCACGGGTGCTGATGAAAAATTCCATGAGCGCATCGTAGGCGTAGCCATGTTGAAGTTCCTCGCGCCAAGTCAGGCCCCTGACTCGGGGAAATTGGCCGAGGCCTACCATACACAAAATCCGCATGTGACGGTCCGGGAAGCGGCTGCCGCGTTCGACTGGCTCCTTCAGGAGATCCACGGTGAGTTGGCGAAAGAGCCGGAGCTAGCAGCTTTAGTGCATCTGCAACATGGTGCCGCAACCTTACGGAACACGGAGGCTCTTCTCCCTTTTGCGGAAGGCACATATGGCGCGGTCCATGAAATCAAGCGGATGCTTGAGCGGCCACTCTTCTCGTTAGATAGTCTGCCGCGCATCCGGGAGGTATTCGGACGCAAATCCGCAGCGTTGCTCGAATGGCCGCAGTCCCTCTGCACCGGGGACTGGATTGAGCGCCCGGAGCAGCAAAAGTTGCGAGACCTCCTCACGGATGAGACAACCCGCCTCGTATTGTTGCTTGGCCCTGCCGGCTGCGGAAAATCCGCGCTCATGGCACGTCTCGCTACCGGCCTGCGGTCGCTGGGGACGACCTTCCTCGCCCTCAAGGCAGACACCTTATCACGGGAAGTCGGCACGTTGGCCGCTTTGCAGGCTGACCTGGAAATGCCGGAGCCCTTGGTTGCTTGCCTCGAACGGCTGGCGGATGAAGGGCCTGTCGTCCTGTTTGTGGATCAGCTGGACGCCTTGTGCGAACTGATGGTGACCCGGCATTCGGAGCGACTGTCCGTGTTGCTCAATGTCATCCGCGAAGTTTTTTTTCTGCGCCACCGCAATCTCAAGGTCATCGTCTCCACGCGCACCTTCGAGGCCAAGCACGACAGGCGGCTGCGCGACCTCATCGACCTGGCCAAGCGCGAGGAATCCCGCGAGGCAGTGGCCCGAGTTGAGCTGGGCGAAGTGTCATGGGAAGCTGTCGAAGTCATCCTCACCCAGAATGAGGTGGCGGCACAAGGCTGGCCTGCAGAGCTTCGGCGCATGCTCACTACCCCGCAGCACTTGGACGTTTTCCTCAACTTCCTGAAGGATGAGCAGGACGTCTCTGCGTTGACGGCCTACCCCCGGATGCTTGAGGCAGTCTGGCGACGCCACATCGAAGATGCGGAAGACTCCGCAGACCGGCAGAATTTGGTCATCGCCCTTGCCGAGGACCTTGCCGAAGATGAGGAGCTATGGGCACCGGAGCTTCAATATGCTTCGAGGTGGTCAGACGCCCTCAAAGGTCTCAAGGCCTCTGGCGTATTATGCACCGAAGGTTCCAGGGCGGTCCTTGGATTCCGGCATCAGACCCTGTTCGACTTCGCACGCTCAAAAGCTTTCCTGCGGCGTGAGGATTCGCTCTCAAGCTACGTGTTGGGCAAGCAGACCAGCCTCTTTGTCCGGCCCATCCTTTGGAGTGCGTTGGGGCACCTGCGCGATGTGTGGCCAAAACGATACCGCGAAGAGTTTCAGAAGTTGTGGGACGGAGTGAAGCGGAAACATTTGCGCTTCCTTCTCATGGAATTCCTCGGAAGGCAGCAGGCCCCCATGCTGGAGGAGCGCGGCTGGCTGCTGCCCTGCCTCGATGGCTCGGCGCTTCAGGCGAAAGCCATGCAATCGATGGCGGGTAGCCAAGGATGGTTCGGCATCCTTGAGCCTGAGTTGCTGGCCGGAATCATGGCGGGGGGCGAAGCCAATGCCGGGCCCCGCCGTATGCTTCTCATCACAGCGCTCCCCTTTGCCCAAGCCCGCGTCGTTGCGCTGATCCGCCGCCTATGGCTTCCTCGCCCGGAGATGGACAGCGAGACGCTCTGGACGCTCCGGGATGCTCCGGTATGGGACGAGGCGACCATCAGCGTGCTGGAAACCATTGTGGAGCGCAGAGATGTCGACGCATGGCTCGTGGAGGATATCGTCGGCAAAATTGCCAAGGTGGACCCTACTCGTGCGGCAGCGTTCCTGAAGACCCACTTGGACTTTGTCTTTGCGGAGATGGAACGTGCGGAGAAGCCGGAGTATTCGAAACTGCTGAAGGCGCGGGACGGCTACGCCATCGTCAAGACCGCCGCCGCGCACCCTGTGGAGTTTTGCCAAGTGCTCTTTCCCTGGTTCGTCCACGTTGTGGAACGTGAAGAGACGTATGAGGGGAAAAGCCAGAGATACGCTTCAATTCATTCGTTGATTGCTGACGATGATGACGAAGATGACCTTCGGGATTTCCCACTTTTCCATGCCGTCGTGGAAGCCCTCTCTGGATATGCGCGGAGCGATGCGGCTGGATTCCTGAAAGACCTCCAGAGCTGGAAGGGCAGTGACCGCATGGTCGTTCACCGCCTGCTTGGCCGCGGTCTCGAAATCGTCGCTCCTGACCATCCGCAGGAGGTGCTGGCATACCTCTTGGATGATTCACGCAGGCTCGGTATAGGAACCGCTCTCACACCCAACAAGACAACTCAGCGGGTTATCCACCCGCTCGTTCCTGCATTGTCTCCCGCTGAGCAGCAAAAGCTCGAGCAAACGATATGGGCTTGGGAGCTATATCCCGCCGAGGTCGATGATGACGACGAATTGAAAGCGAAGCGGCATGGCTGGAATGAGGAAAAGCAACTCAGGCTTTTCTGCGCATTCCCGGAGTCATCACGGAGTCCCGAGCTTCAACGTAAGATCGACGGCTTACTGAAGGCTTATGGACCCGCGCGGGATGAAGAATCGTATACTCGTGGAGGCTGGATCGGCTCTCCCGTTAGCGCAGAGGAAATGGCGGCACAGACGGATGATGAAATTGTTGACCTCTTCAAGCTGCTGCACGACGGCCAGGAGGATCACCCCAGGGACTGGATGAAGGGGGGCAGCGTCGAGGCATCACGTGAATTCGAAAAGTTTGCGGAAAGTCACCAAGAGCAGGCGCTTGAGATCATCAGGCGTTTCGAGCCTGGAAAACAGGAACGCCCTGCCGCACATGGCTTTGAGGGGTTGCACAAGGGCGGGCTGGACAAAGAACACCTGTTCGAGTTGTTTCGCGAGTTGAAATGGAGGGGATTTGCCTCGAGCGACATCCGCCATGCGGCCGCATCAGTTCTCATAAGCCGAGCCCAGAGTGAGAAAGGCTTGCCGGACGACATCTGTCACATTCTGCGCGGCTGGCTGGCCCAATATGAAGATGCTTCGGAGCAGGAGGCGGCTGAGACCGCTGGGCATGGCATCCTTTGGGACTCCATGCGGAGGGGGCACCTCACCACCAACAGTATGCTGCTGGACGCCGTGGCCCTTGGATACATCTGCCGGGAGAAGGCGGCGTACCCAGAATGGCTCCAGGCGCTTGAGGAGGCCTTGGCCGGGCCAACGAATGCGCGCAGTTGGATGGCTTCGGTCCGCACGCTGCGCTACCTTGGCGGAGGGGATCACGCACGGGCAACGGCATTTGTCACCGCTCTCCTGGCCAAACATCCCAACATGAGGAGCTGTGTTGAAGGCGCAATACTGCTGGCCCGTGCGCATTGGTGGGGAGATGTAGGAAGTGTTGCCGTATGGTTTACCGACATGCGCGACGCCGCCAGCCCCTTCTCCGACCAAGCCTTCGGCGAACTTGTCGCTTTGCGGCATCTCCTGAACCCCGAAGATGCCTGGTGTGCGGAACAGGTTCAGGCCATCCTTGACGGCAATGGCACCGCCCCCGAACGTCTGGCCCTGTGGCGGCTCGGCTGCGCCCATACCGCTGCCCATTGTTGGAAGGGTGAGGAGACGCGGCATCGGGCCACGGAACTGTTGGAACAGCTCGGCCCGACTGCGGATGAGGCCACCGCCAAGGCGCTATTGACTACCTTCCGGCTGGCAGACCCTCTGCCGCTGGATGCGTATTCGGAGAGGCTTTTTCAATTGCTTTTGGGGGCACCTCACCTTCTGGAAAAGGGGCACGAGCATTTCCTCGTGGAGGCCTTGTCCACTGCTGTCGAGTGGCGTCCGGATCTGGTCTGGGGCATTTGCAGTCGCATCGTGGCCATGGCAGGCACCCAGTTGGGAGACCGTAGAACCCGTTGGCCGCTTGAGTCGGAGCACCTCGTTGGCATCGCGCTGACCCTGCATCGCCTCACCGGCTACCTGGAGAAGGGACTTGCCTTATACGAAGCCATGCTGGAATTGGAAGCGCATGGGGCCAAGGATGCCCTGCGGGATATCGATCGGCGCGTCCTGACGTAGGCAATTTCCTGCGGCTATCGTAGATTCTCTGCTTGTTCTGGAACTGCGGACAAAACCTCGTCGGCAGTGAACCACCCATTTGCGATGACATGCGCCCGGGCTGAAGAGGGGTCGGCCGAATAGGCCACGAGAGCCAAGCTGGATTGAGCGCGACTACAGGTCACATAGAACAGGCGCCGAGTGGAATCCACGGAGGTTTCCTTGCCCGCTTGAACGTTCTTGATGTCGGTGGCCGTGGGTGCTTTGGCGCCAAACAACTTGTCAAAACTAAACCGAAAACCGCGGGCCTCCTCATCGTCCAAAATGACCATGACGCGTTCGAACTCCAGCCCCTTGACCCCCTGATGGGTATCGAATGGAGCCTCGTGCGCTACATATGCGGCATACTGCTCTATTTCCGAGAATGAGCAATTGAGGAACGAAACAAGTGCCGCAATCTTTTCGCTGACAGGATCCGCTTCCACGTCATCAGGGGTTTCTGGCTGTGCAGCCTGCAACGCAGCCAAGGCGGCTTTGAGGTTGTCCGGCACCTCAAAAAGATTGGTTTCGACGATGCTTGCTGTGATTGCAGCGCAGGTGGGGTGGCCATTGGCCCAAAGGGCCATCACGCTGTCTACTGCTGCCTGGGCAACGCGAAGTTGCGCTATCGGATTGTCATGGCTTTTCAAGACGTCCTTGCGAAGCAGTGGTGAGTTCTCTCGCACCAGCTTGGCCGTCGCGAATTTGTCACCCTTCTGCTGGGCCTGGGCCATGACGAGAGGCAGGATGGAATGGGTGAAGAAACGTGTTGGTGCAAGACTGCCGCCGAGAAGCCCGGTCCGGTACTCTTCAACAGAATACAGCGATTCGAATAAGTTGAGGAAGCCCATCCGACGGGCCGCCATGTGATGCTCCAGGGTGAGGGTTTTGCATTTGCTGGCATTGGTCCAATCCTGGTCGCCTGTCAGGCCTGCCATGTAGCCTCGGACTTTTTGCTCCAAGGCTGGTTTGTCAGGCACGTCGATTGGAAACACAAAAAGCCGCGCCCAGCCATCCGGGCTGTCGTCGCGCGGCTCCTGTTTGTGGGCGTCGGCGCCTTCACGAATTTGATTGACGAGTTGCACAATGCGTTGTGGACAACGGTGATTGAGCCTCTTCTCCGGCCTCCCCCAGTCTTCTGGTATCTCCTGTTCAATCCGTTCTTTGCCGTCCGCATAGATGCGTTGCATCGTGTCGCCGACCAGGCCGAGGCAAAAATGGTCGGCATGGGCCTGCTGCACGACGAACAGGGCGTCAATGAGCGCGCGGCTGGTGTCCTGGCTCTCGTCAATCAACAGGAACGGAAACTTTCCGACAAAGATGCGCTGCATGAGCGGCTTTGTGAGTAGGAAGGCCGAGAATATTTTAATGACCTCGCTGTGGTTTAGCGAGTTTTTCTCCCGGTTTTCACCGTTTGGGTTGTATGTAAAGGTCTTGGTGTCAGCGAGCCGTTCCAGCCGTCGTTGCTTGGATTCAATTTGGGCTTGGCGGGCGATGGACGCCTGGGTGCCCGCTCGGCCCTTTGCCTCGGCGGCTTGCAGCTCGGCGATCTCGCGTGGGAGGTTGTCCTTCAGCCAGGCACGGATGTCGGAATCGAACCCTTGTATTTGCAACCACACGAAGCTGTGGATGGTGCGCACGACGAATAGCGGATCGTATTCGGTTCGGCGGGTGATCTCGTCGCAAGCGGCATTGGTGTAAGTGATGACGGCGATTTGTCGGCCGCGAAGGCGAAGAACATCCCGGTATGTCTTGGCCAGATAGTTCAGGGCGTTCACCAGCGAACGTGTCTTGCCCGACCCGGCGCCGGCAAAGAGGAAAAAACTGGTGGGGTTCTCAAGGCTCAAGTAGCCGACCAGTTCATCTTCAACATGATCGTCGAGCGTGACGTTTGAAGGAGTGGCAGGGATATTCACGCCGAGCCCTCCGCAGGAGCTTCGTCTGCCGACGGAGAATCATCGTTTTCGATAACCTGCGTGAGGCCTAGCTCAAATTGTTTTTTGTCAAGCTGGGCAATCAGCCAGAGGAGTCCCTCTCTGATATATGCCGGTGGTTTCAAGGATGCGGGGTTATCAATCTCAAGCAGATCCAACGCGAATTCGGCTTTCCCCCCGCCGTCGAGCTTTTCCTTCAGAGCGGCGCCCAGATTAGTCAGATCGGCGCTATCGGCGATGGCCTTGCGAAATCTTGCGATGAGCCCTTTCCCTGACAGGCTCTCGAACAGGTCGAGATTCGCCATCACTATCGCATCTTCCAAGGTGTAGGACAGCGCCTCGGCGGTTACGCCTTTGAACGTCGCCGTGATGGGCGACTGGTAGGCCACGCGCACCGAGAATCTCTCGTCGGCGTAGACTTTGACCTTTTCTTCTTCGAGCTTGTCGAGCAGAGGGTCAAGATCTGTGATAACAGGCCACCATGTCTGCAGGGTGGTGTTGCGGGTTGTGTAGCCGGCGCCCCGAACCGGCGGCGCGGGGGCACCGGTTCGGTCGCACGAGTCTATGTCGGTGATGACCAGCGTGGTTAGTCCGATTGCTTTGATCAGGCTGCGCATCTTATGGGCATGGCTGCCGCCGATCTCAAGCCAAGTGATGTAGCTCTCCTTAAGCTTTTTGAACTCCGGACGGGAGTTCAAAAAGCTGGGCACGAGGATGCGTTCAGCGGGGCCCTCTATCAAGATGGCTGCGTCGGCAAAGAGCAGGTCGCAGTGGGTGACGTTCAGGTAGCGTGTAACAAAACGCTTGGTGTCCGGGGCATCACCAAACGCGTTTTCCAGATTGACAACACAGGAGGTCGGGATGGCTTTGCCTCCGCCAGGAAGACGCCGGAAATAGCGGAGCGATTCAAACTCGCACTCGTGAGCAATGTGGCTGGAATGGGTGCTGACCACCAGCTGCGTCACAAAATGTGAGTTCTCACCGAGGTCGGGGTGGTTGCGTAAAATTTTGTGCGCCTGGCGAATGAAAACCTGTTGCACCTGGGTGTGAAGATGAACTTCGGGCTCTTCGATCAGCACCAAATGCAAAGGGGGAATGATTGTTTCGTCGGCCGTCGCGAGCTTGGCTTTGCCAACCCGCATCCAGCTGTCGCGGAACGCCATGAGACGAAAAACCATGGAGATGAGGTTCTGGTATCCCAACCCGTTGGAGCCTTCCGGAAGATACAAGTTGGTTGGGGTTTCGCCGTCATGGACTGGCACGACGAACTGTACAGCCGCATCGTGGTTCAGCCCTTCAACGGGGTGCAAGCGTGTCGAAATGTCCAACTTCGGGTCCGTCACTCCCGGATAGCCGAGTGTGTGCAGCTCGTTGAGCGCGTTCTTGAAGCCATCGTCCAGGCGTGAGTTGAAGACCTCTTGAGCATCCTCGATCGCCTTAAGTGCAACAAGGTCCTCTGCGTCCGGGGTCTCGCAGGGGTCGAGATGGCGTGCATAGTACTGGCGGAGTTGGGTTGAAAGCTTCCGCGATCCACTAACGCCGCCGGTGCCCTCTTCGTCGCTGTCCTCACGAGGCATGCCGAACCCGCGTTGAGCACCGTCCTCATCGATTCGGATGAGCCCGCGAAAGGGATTGCTGTCAAGGGGATCGCTCTCGTTGAGTGTCTGCGGCCTAGCTATGCCATGCTCCGGATCAACACAGGCGGCTGGGTCGAGCACGTAGGCATTGACCGTGAAGGAAGCGGTCAACTTGCGTTGCAGGAACTCGACAAGATTTTTAGGCCAAAGGGCCACTTGAAAGTCAGCAGGGGGCTTGCCTTGCTTTGCGGCCCGGGCGGCGCCGGCCTCTTGCAGCTCCAACACTTGGCTGCGCGCGGTCACATATTCCTTCTGAAGTTGCACCGCATCCTTTGGCTCAAAGCGCATCCGCACACCGAGCCTGTCCCCATCCCAGTCCAGGGTCGGGAGGATCTTCTGGACATAGTGCACCTCGTCCTTGGCAACTTGGAGCCAGACATCAAGGAATGGCACAATGTTGTCCCATTCTGGGGCAGGCAGCTCTTCATTTGCGGCCTGAGCCGCTTCCCAACCAGCCCCCATGGCGTTGATTTTCGGCCAATGGGCAAGCGTGAAGTCGTTGATGCAAAACCTGTGACGCTCACGGTCGGCCAGAAAATATCTCAACGCTGTAATCGCTGAAGTCTTCCCGCTGTTATTCGCTCCAACGAAAACGGTCTTTACTGGTGACAGGGCAACTCGCGTTGAAAGCAGCTTGCGGAAGTTTGCAATTTCAACAAATTCGATTCGCACGCTTTCCTCCCTCTCAACACTCTGCAAGTGATACCACGGGAAGACACCCACGGCGGCTAGGTCTGACTTGGATGTCTGAACGCCACTGCCCTTGGCGGCGTTGGCACACGCTCGGTTTAAGTTCTCCAAAGCAGTTCTGCCAAATTTGCGTTATCGTCAAGGACGTAGACGCGTGGGCGCCGCCAGCTTGAGCGGTGTCGCATGCAGCCACAAGCACCCCGGAGCCCGAGCGAAAGTCGACGCTCCCCCTCGCCGTCGCATGAACACACTCCACGACGCGCCAGGTCCGCGGTCACAGGAAGCGCAGGGCGCGACCTTTACCGCGTGACCTGGCGCGCGGTATCATCCCGCACGACGGCGAGGGGGAGCGCTCCGCGCTGTCTTCCCGTGTGCGCACTCTTCTGCGCACAATGACCGCGCACTGCGGCGCGCACTCTTCCCATCCGAGCTAATGGGCGAAGCTACCGCGGGCGTCCGGTTTTGTTGTCATGCCCGCCGTGACAACAAAACCGGACGGAAAAGATGCTTTGGCGCTCTGTGTTCGCTGGCTGAAGTGCCTCTCGGCCCACCGTCTGTATCGCGCTTGACTTCAGGAATCCCAACATGGTGTCCTTATCATACGGTTTCCTCTTACCCCTCATCTGCGTCGCTGACGCCAGACACCGACAATGCCTGCTCTGACAGGGATTGCGGCACCTGAGAAACCAGCCTGCTGGGTGCTCCATTGATGCACCCGGAAAACCTGAGACCGCCCGTCTCCAAACTCTTCTTGCCAGGAGAACCAGAAGAACAAGGGCAAAAGTGGGAGCTGCCACCCACCCGGACCGCAAGGTTCGAAATCCTGGACTGAGCACCAGGGCGCGGCCTCGCCGCAGAAAGGCATGTTGCTCAACGAACACGCTCATGGCACCACGAACATCAACCCTGAAAGGAATGTCATGCGACACCGCTGGCCAAAGTCTCTGCACTCACAACTTGAAGCTATCCTCAACGGCGTCAAGGCTGTCGGCAAGAAGAAGTCTGAGACGGACTCGCGCAATATCCGCGGGCTCGGCACCTGGCGCGTCTACCGTGAAGATGCGCACCGCCTTGGCAGCTTCCTGCTGCGCGGCCGTTTTGCGGATCTGCGCGACTTCGGGCGCCTCCGCCGCTTTGTGCGCGCCTACCTCGTCATGCGGCGCCGGGCGCTTCGCCTGAGCGGCGGGTCATATCAGACATATGAGAGGGAGACCCAGGCGCTTGGCAAGCTCTCTGACGCCATGCTGGTGTATGCCGACAGACACAAGCTTGCCTTTGGCGAGGGCTTCAGGGACATCCTCGCAGCAGAGAAGTCCCTGGCCAAGGAGACTCTGCTGGCGCGCTCTTCCACTTATGGCAACCGCGCATACCCTGACCCGGATGGCCTCATTGCGGCCATGGCCAACCCGGTGCATCAGCTCCAGGCGCGCCTCCAGGCCGAGAGCGGATGCAGGGCCGAAGGGGTTGGCGCCCCGTCGCGCGGCAGCAACCCTCTTACCCAGGCGAATCTGCGCGGCATCGTCACGGACCCAGTCAACGGGCTTACGGCCGGCAGCATTGAGGTGGTGGAAAAAGGCGGCAAGCGCACCACGCACTTCGTAACGACAAGAACCTACGCAGAGCTGAACGCACACCTCAAGGCGCACGGCAAGCTTGAGTCTTCGTACCGTTCCTACGTCCGGGCCATCGAGACAGCTGCCCGCCTTACGGGTCAGTTCGCCAGCGGTCGCGGCACCCACGGTTTGAAGCACTCATTTGCGCAACGTCGTTTCAGCGAGGCCGTGGCGCAGGGCTTTATGTACGAGGATGCGAAGCAGGCGACAGCTTTGGAGCTCGCGCACAACAGGCTCGACGCAACCGATATCTACTTGAGGTAGGGGCAATGGACGTGGTCAGAATCCTCTCGGGCCTCAGCTCCCGGGCTGAGCGTGAACGAGCGCTCCGCTGGCTCGCGCGTCTTGCCGAGGTTGACCGCGCTCACATCGTCCACGCCGCTGCCACGCTCCGGCTTCCGGCACTGCCACTTGGCATGCCTGAACCGGCGCCTGAGGTCCGCTCATATTGCGCGCTGCTCCTGGCTATCCGCCAAGGCGGTTACGACACGATCCGGCGGCGCGGGTATCGTGTCGCCGGACCTGAGCAGCTTGAGGAATTCACGGCCGTCCGCCTGTCGCGGGCAAAGAACTTGAGGCCGGAGCGCCAGGCGCCCCTACGGGCTGCGATTGAGAAGCTGTGGGCCGAAGTCGTCGAACTCAAGGCTGATGGCCTCGGCTTTCGCGTCATCGCACAATATCTTCATAGGCAACGTCGGCTGCCGCAAGTCTCTGAGGCCTATCTGCGCAAGCTGTGGGCAGAACACGGCGGCAATAGCCAACTGGTCCAAACCAACAACAGCCCGGAGGGTCTGTCCGCATGATCTGGCAGAAGAACAACATCACCCTGGAAATATTGTCCAAGACGGTAATCGTTGAATACCAAGACACAAACAACAACCGCCGAAGCACAGCGGCAAGCAATGTCAGCGTGCTGCTGCGCTTCGGCCGATGGGAATCCGTGGACGACCTGACAGCCCTCACGATCAGCAAAGCTGTCTGCCAAGAATTCGGCCAGCGCAGGCTCGGCAAGATCAATCCGCCGGTCTCAGTCGTCGGAGATGACGGGACCTCCATCATCTTTGGTGTCACCCGCCTTGGCGAAAGCGACGTGTATGCCATGACCATGACCGTCACGGATGGCGCCGAAGAAGAACTGGTCGCCAGCCTCAATGAAGTGGAGGTCATTGCCTTCGGCGTGGCGCTGGGCAAAGCAATCAACGCCTTGCGTGAGCGTCCCAACCTCACCCTGCCGCGCAGAAAATCATGACCCCCGCCAGATAGTTGGATCTCTGCAACGGCGCCGCAGAAAACATCCAGGCAAACCAGGCACTCGAAGAGGTACTATATCGGATCTATCTGGCTAGACTTTAACATCATTTTAAGCGAGATCATGGTCCCTTTCACTTCCAGCAGAAGGAGCCGCCATGATCCACGCTTACGCTCTCGTCACACTCAGCAAGGGCATCGTGCTGCCCGGCCTGTCACGCCGCACAGGAAAGCCGTGCCGTGTGGTCTCAACTCGGCAACTCGTCGTCTCCATCCGCCATGACGAGGTGGCGCTTGAGGGCTGCCTGGACCCTCGCGGCCATGGGTTTCGTGTGGGCATACGCGAAATCAAGACTGTCCAGCGGGGGCTCATTGAGCACGCGGAGTTCATGGGACCGCGTAGTCTCATCATGCGGCGCGTGCTTGATCTGCCCACGGCGCTGGACTATCGCACCGGCAGCCCCAGCGCAGTCTACTACTCCTTGGCGACAATGGACTCCGTTGAACTCATCGGCGGCTGGGGAGATGGCCAAGGCAACGTGACTGTGCAGATGCTGCCCATCTGCGGGTTTCTCGTGCCCACTGAGGATCCGGTGGTGGCGCCTTGGCGCCAGCTAGGACATCTGTGGCCCAATGGACAGTTTGCGCGGCCCAGCGGAGCAGAAGTCGTCTCGTTCGTCAGGCAGGCGGGTGTCGTGTTCGCGGGGCTTATGCCCACAAGCATCGTCCATGAAACGGAAGAGCGCTTTGCCCAAACCTGGGGCGCAGGCTGGCGACCGGGCGCGATTTCGGAAGAAGCCCTGGGCATGGCGGAGAAGATCGCGCAGATCAGCAAGCCTCGAAAATACGTCCCGGTCACTCCGGAACTCCTCCGCCAGGCAGCAAAGAAGCTGCTGCTGCACAGCACCGGCGTGCCTTGGGATTACGCGCCGACGACCGGCTATCCTGGCCGTAAAATCTGGCGCAACGGCCTTACGCGAGAAGGGATGGCTGTGCCGCCGGATGACTGGGCTGTCGCGAAGTTCTTTATCAACCGTGAAGGGCGCTAAAATCCCCTCACCGTGACCATCACCATCGGACAATAGTGGCAATCAAAGGGCGGGGGAAACCCCGCCCCACGATAAGCAGGAACCCGGAGGCCGCTACTCCTCCTCGTCCTCTTCGGCTCCGAGCTGCATAGTTGCGCGACCGACGTAGGTCCGAGCCGTCAGCGTGCCCTTGGCGCCGATACGCTTGTTCTTCTCGATGCGCGTCCATTCCCGGTTCACGAGCTCATACGCCGTGCCCGCGCGCGTCTTGATGCGGATCAGGTGGTCCTCATGGAACGCCACGTCCTCGATAACCGCACGCATCTGGTTCGCGATGCGCAAGCGGCGGGAGTAGATGGCTTCGTCGGACATGTCGATGTTCTCTGGTAGCTGCTCACTATAGGCTTCTTCAACAAGGCGGAACAGGACCGCGGACTGCGCGGCCTCGCGGGCTTCAGCCGCGCCGGCACGCGCTGCGGAAAGCTGCTTTTCAATCAAGGTACGCCTCGTGTTGGTCTTCTCCAGCTTGCTGATAAGTTCAGGCATGTTCGAGAGATTCTGATTCTCCATAGCATCGAGATAGCGCGAGAGGATCGCCTTTTCTCTGGTCAGCTGCGCGTCCAGGTCCTGCACACGCTCCAGATGCTGCTTCTGCCGCTCGTCATGCACTCCGGCGGCTTCGACGATGTCGATGTCGGACATGACGCCAGACAGGATGAAGTTCTCCATGTGCAGGTAGCTGTAGTACTGCTTGTTCCTGCACCCGCCCTTTTTGAGCGAACTTGAGCAAGCCAAGTAGATAGCCCAAGGGCGCAGGCCATTTTTTCGGGTAGAGTCTTTAGTGTGGCTGAGATACCGCATCCGGGCACCGCAAACTGCACAGCGAGTCATGCCCTGAAAAAGGTTTGAGTATTTCTTGCCCTTCCGCCCCGCATGGTTTTCTCGCCGAAGCCGAGTCTTGTCTTGGATCAGTTTGAACGTGTCTTTGTCGATGATCTCTGGGTAGTAATTTTCAATGATACCGGCTGAAGTCCTTTTGCCACTGACGGTCACCTCCGGGTGATATTCGCCAATTACCGCATGGTTATGCAGCAGCTTGAAGATGTAGCTCTGGTGCCATACCGGCTTGCGCTTGTTCCATGCCGGGACGCCTTGTTCCGCCAGCATGTCAGCGATCTTTCCCTGCCCCTTGCCTTCGGAGTACCAGTCGAAAATCCGTTTGACGATCTCGACCCGCTCGGGAATCAGCTTGAACTTGCCGCCTTTCACCTTCATCCAATTTGGACATTGCTTGCTGACGGGTTTTCCACCTTTCGCCTTCGAATGCTTGGTTTTCCAATTTTCAATGGATCGTGTAGACTTCATTGCGCTTTCTTTGTTCGAACGCGACATGTCATTGAGCAGCTGAAGAAAGTCATCGAAGTTGATCTGGCTGAAGATTTTTTCTTCTGAGATGATGCCGAGCAAAAGCCCATAGTCGAAGATGTTGAGCAGAAGACGAACGGCTGGTTGCAGCTCATCTCGCGACAGCCTGTCAACGGACTCCACGATCAAGAGCGTTCCATCCGCAAACGCGCCTTTCTGCGCCATTTTGAGGAACTCGGCCAATTCGCCTTGTAAGGAGTTGGTGCTGCGGAACGCGGATTTGCCGATGTCCTGCACGTAGTCGACGATCTCATACCCGTGCTGCGCGGCGAACTGCTGCGCAGTATCGCGCTGCCGACGTTGCCCGTCACCGGCGGCTTGCGCTTGTGAGGAGAGGCGGATGTATGCATACGCCTTGGCCATGGGCCGAGGGTCTGGTGCGGGCGCGGTGGGTTTCTTCATGCTGCGCATTATAGCGCCTGACGCGGCGGGTAGCCAGGAATATTTTTAGGGTGCCGAAATTGGGATGGCTCATAGGAAAGATATGTTATTCCAGTATATTGCTTGTAGACCAAGATACTAATTTAATACATCCCAAGATCCCCCGCCGGGGACTCCGTCCCCTGGACCCCTGCCGGGGGCTCCGCGCCCCCGGTCCCCGCGCATTCAAGCCGAACCGCCCGGCCGAGCTTTGCTCGGCCGGGCGGTTCGGCTTGTGGCGTTGGTTCCCGGTCGGTCCCTTGGGGATCGGGGAATCACCCCATGAAAAGTTCTTGAGGGGGAGGGTGGGGGCATGGGGGCGGGAGGGGGAACTTCTTTCAAGAAGTTCCCCCTCCCGCCCCCATATCTCCTCCTACTCCAGCAAGGTCGTGCGGCCGTCTTCCACGTAGAAGAGCAGGGTATAGCGGCCCTTGAGGTATTCGAGCAGCGAGGGTGTGCTGTGTTCGCCCATGTGTCCGATGCGGATGTACGCGTCGCGGTAGCCGGGCTTGGCCAGGTCGTGGGTGGTGAACACGCTGGTGAAGCGCAGGCCCTGGGTGCGCAGGTCTTCGAGCAGTTCGGCCAGGGGGCCGGGCTTGGCCTCCAGGCGCAGGGCCAGCTGCAGGCCGCCGCGCGGCAGCCCCGTGGCGGAGCAGAGGAAGCGCATGACGTCGGCCACGGTGATGATGCCCACCAGCCGCCCGGCCTCGTCGGTGACGGGCAGGCCGCCGAACTTGTGGCGCTGGAGGATGCTGGCCACCATGTCCATGGGTGTTGCGGGCGAGACGGTGAGCGGCTCGCCGCTCATGATGTCCGCCGCGCGCAGGCTGGACAGGCCGCCGCCCAGGGCGGAGTCGCCGGGCAGGTACTTGGAGGGCATGGCGTCGCGGATGTCGCGGTCGGAGACGATGCCCGCCAGCGCGCCGTTCTCGTCGATGACCGGGAACTGCCGGATCTTCTTGGTGCGCATGATTTCTGCGGCGTCGATGACCGTGGTCTTGAGCCCCAGGGTGATGACGTTCCTGGTCATCCAGTCGCGGACGAGCATGGCTGGCCTCCTGTGCGATGGGGGGGACGTGCTGATTGGCTGCAATCATACGTGCGCGGGCGGAAAAGTCAAAGGGTTCGGCCCCGCGCGGGCCGGGGGCGGCGGTCGTTCGCTTCGGCACAAGCGCGGCCTCCGGGGCTGGCGCCGGGGGTGCGAATCCACCCGCGCTGGAGGGTGGATGTGCCCATTTTGGGGCCATCTCCCCGCTTGCCGGGGAGATTCTGGAGAATATTTTGCCTGATTTTGCAGGTCGGTAGCGCAAAAAGCGCACCCCAACGAGAATAATTTCACAATTCCCTTGACACGGGAGGAGGTTTTTCCTTAATCACGACTAGTCCAATCGTGATTAAGTCTGTTGCGATTAAATCTATCGAAATTAGAACAATCGCAATTAACCAAGTCTGATTGTCCGGTCCGGGCCTGGAGCGCCAGGCCAGGCCGAACCCACGGAGCAGGCATGAAACCCACAGCGAGAACCTGCCACGCCACACGCGCCCTGCTTGAGCTGGCGCATCATGGCCGTGGCGAGCCCATGCGCGCAAGCGCCCTCTGCGTGCGCATGGGCATTTCCTGCAAGCTTCTGGAAAAAATCGTCCGCCCCCTCAAGGAGGCCGGGCTGGTGAAGAGCGTGCGCGGCGCCACTGGCGGCTACGTGCTGGCCCTGCCGCCCCAGGAGATCTCCCTGGGCCGCATCCTCTGCGTCATGGAGGGCGCGGTGTTCACCCCCCAGTGCTGCGAAACCGACTCCGACTGCCAGCTCATCATGGGCTGCCCCACCGGCAGGGTCTGGGTCGAGATCTCCCGCCAGATCGAAGAGAGCTTCAACGCCACGAGCCTGGCCGACCTGATGAGCACCCCCAAGGAAGGCTGCCCCGGCGAGAGCGCCCGCAGCCGCCATTCCGCCGCCCAGGCCGCCTCGCAGGACTCCGCCCAGGAGCCCGAGGCCGGGCGCCTGGCCCGGCGCAAGCGCCCCCGCGCCATGGCCTTCAGCCTGCGCAACCCCGGACGAAATCGTCTCGTCAACGAGCGTTTTTCCAGAACAAACCAAAGCCCCACCAAAGGAGTAGCCTCATGAAAAAACTGCTCATTCTCGGTTCAGGCGCTGGCGGAACCATCGTCGCCGCCAAAATGGCCAAGTCCCTTGGCGACGACTGGAAGATCACGGTCATCGACCGCGACTGGAAGCACCACTACCAGGCCGGCTGGCTCTTCGTTCCCTTCGGCGTGTACACCATGGCCGACTGCATGAAGCCCAAGAGCGACTTCATCCCCTCCGGCGTGGACTTCGTCCAGGACACCATCGTGAACATCAACCCCGACAAGAAGCTCGTGAAGACCGAGCGCGGGGAGTACGAGTACGACTGGCTGGTCATCGGCACCGGCTGCCGCATCGTGCCCGACGAGATCGAAGGCATGATGGACGACTGGCACGGCAACATCCACGATTTCTACACCCCCACCGGCGCCCAGGCCCTGTACAAGAAGCTTAAGTACTACAAGAAGGGCAAGGTGGTGCTGAACATCGCCGAAATGCCCATCAAGTGCCCGGTGGCCCCGCTTGAGTTCGTGTACCTGGCCGACTGGTTCTTCACCGTCAACGGCGTGCGCAAGGACATCGAGATCGAGCTGGTCACCCCGCTCACCGGCGCCTTCACCAAGCCCGTGGCCGCCAGCGTGCTGAACAAGATCTGCGAAGACAAGAACATCAAGATCGTTCCCAACTTCCAGATCAGCAACGTCAACGTGGGCGAGAAGACCATCGAGAGCGTCACCGGCGACAAGGTGGACTACGACCTGCTCGTGTCCATTCCGCCCAACTTCGGCTCCCAGATCATCATCGACTCCGACCTGGGCGACGCCATGGGCTACATCGACACCGACAAGCACACCCTGAAGGCCAAGAACATCCCCAACTGCTACGTCATCGGCGACGCCACCAACTGCCCCACCTCCAAGGCCGGCAGCGTGGCCCACTACCAGGCCGACATCGTCTGCGACAACCTGCTGCGCGAGATCGACGGCGAGGAGCCCCGCCCCGAGTTCGACGGCCACTCCACCTGCTTCATCGTCTCCGGCTACGAGAAGGCCTTCCTCATCGACTTCAACTACACCGTGGAGCCGCTGCTCGGTAAGTACCCCTTCCCCGGCCTGGGCCCCTTCGCCCTGCTGGGCGAGAGCCACTTCAACTACTGGGGCAAGATGATGTTCAAGTGGGTGTACTTCAACCTCATGCTCAAGGGCCACGAGCTGCCGCTGGAATCCCAGATGTTCATGGCCGGCAAGATGCGCCACCACCTGGCTGGCGCCTAAACCGCGTGGGGGAACACCATGGAAGAACAGGTTCTCAAACGCATTGAAGGCATGGAGCAGCAGCTCAAGTACCTGGTCGACTCGCAGGCGGGTTGGCAGGACCTGAAGCACGACCTGACTCCCATCATCCACGACGCATTCAAGACCCTCATGAAGGAGTTCGGCGAGGTCGAGGCCGGATTCCAGCTCGAGGACATCTTCGCCCTCTTGAAGAGGTTCCTGCGCAGCATCAAGAACCTCACCTACATGCTGGAGCAGATGGAGAACATCATCGACCTCTGGCAGACCATCGAGCCGCTGCTGCACTCCGCGGTGCCCAAGGGCATCGAGTTCCTCGACGAGCTCGAGGAGAAGGGCGTGTTCCGCATGTACAAGGCCATGGTCGAGGTCCGTGGCAAGATGGCCCGGGCCTACACCCCCGAGGACATCGAGGTCATGGGCGACGGCTTCGTCTCCATGCTGGGGCTGATCAAGAAGCTCAGCACCCCGCAGGCTCGCGAGATGCTGGAGAAGATGGCCGACCTCATGAGCACCCTGGACCTGAAGGACTGCAAGGAATGCGGCCCGCTGGGCCTGGTGGGCGGCATGGCCAGCAAGGACGCCCGCAAGGGCCTGGGCGTCATGCTCGAGCTGACCAAGAGCCTGGGCAAGCTGTCGGGCTAACATGCCTCTGTGGGCTTACGGGGGCGACCGGCACCGTCCCCGGGCCGAAACGCGGCGCGCCCTCCTCCCTCAAGCCGAGGGGGGCGCGCCCCATAAAAAACAAACCGCCGCCCCGCGCGGCAGGAGAGCACCATGGCCAAGAAGATCCTCATCGTGGACGACGATCCCGCTGTGGTTCAGTTCCTGGAGGAGATCTTCCAGGACAACGGGTTCGCCACCGAAGTCGCCTACAACGGCGTGCAGGGGCTGGAGAAGGTCCAGGCCGTGCGCCCCGACCTCATCACCCTGGACATGGACATGCCCGAGAAGGGCGGCACCCTGTTCTACTCCGGCCTGCGCAAGCTGGAGGAGCTGAAGGACACCCCGGTCATCGTCATCAGCGGTGTCGGGCCCCGTCCTCCGGTGATCAAGAAGGAGATCCCCACCCTGCAGAAGCCCGTGGCTCCCGCCGACCTGCTCAAGCTGGTCGCCGAGCAGCTGGCCTAGGCCGGGTCCGGTCCGCTGGCGGGGGGAGGCCCTTGCGCCTCCCGCCCGCCGGGGTCCGCCGGGTCCGCGTCTCCCCGGCCCCCCGGACATCCCCCGTCTTCCCCAGGGTCCGCCCAATCCCACGGAGCTTTCGCCATGCCCCAGGTTCCGGCACAGAGCGACACCGTCCTCATCGTGGACGACGAGCAGGACATCCGCGAGCTCTTGTCCCTCTTCGTCAAGGACCTGGGCTTCGCCACCCTCACCGCCGCCGACGGCGAGCAAGGGCTGTCGCTGTTCCGCGTGCTCTGCGGCAAGGGCGCCCCGCCCATCATCCTCACGGACATCAAGATGCCCGGCCTGGACGGCATCGGGCTTTTGAAGGCCGTGAAGGAGCACTCCCCCGAGGCCGAGGTCATCATGATCTCCGGCCACGGCGACATGGAGCTGGCCATCGCCAGCCTCAAGTTCGGCGCGGCGGACTTCATCACCAAGCCCATCGACGACGGCCTGCTGGAGCACGCGCTGAACAAGTCCCGCGAGCGCCTGGCCCTGCGCGCCCAGGTGCGCGAGCACACCGAGCACCTGGAGCGCCTGGTGCGGGAGAAGAGCGCCAAGCTGGTGGAGCTGGAGCGCCGCCTGGCCGCCCGGCAGATCGTGGAGGGCTTTTCCACGGCCATGCGCTTCGTCAGCGGCGAGGTGGAGGGCGGCGAGCGTGACGGGGCCGACACCTTCAGCCAGGCCCCGTGCTATGTTTCCCTGCACTCGGCGGACCTGACCGTGCTGACGGCCAACGCCCTGTACCGCGAGACCCTCTGCGCCGGGTGCGAGCCCGACGAGCCCCGGGGCGAAGGCCCCGGCGAAGGGCGGGCCGGGCCGGAGGGCCTGCCCTCCTGGGCGGCCTACGGCGACCGCTACCCCGGCGGCGCGGGCAGCCCGGTGGAGCGCGCCCTGGCCACGGGCCACGCCCAGCAGCGCCGCGAGATCCTTGTCACCCCGGAGGGGCTGGAGATCCCGGCCCTGGTCTCGGCCTCGCCCCTTGTCGGGGGGCAGGGCGGCGGGGGCGGCGGGGAAGGCGCCCCGGAGGCCCCCCTGGTGCTGGAGATCGCCGTGGACCTGCGCGAGCTGGAGCGCCTGCGCGCCGAGCTCTCGGCCTCCAACCGGCGCTTCCGCGACCTCTTCGACGCCGTGCCCTGCGCCATCACCGTGCAGGACCGGGACCTCCGGCTGGTGCAGGCCAACCGCACCTTCCTGGAGGACTTCGGCGACGTGCTGGGCGCGCCCTGCTTCGAAGCCTACAAGCACCGCGCCGAGCCCTGCCCGGACTGCCCCATCCTGCGCACCTTCGAGGACGGCAAAAGCCACCAGGCCGAGACCGTGGTGACCAATGGCCGGGGCGAGGCCCGCAACATCCTCATCTGGACCGCGCCGCTGCACGGCCCCGACGGGAGCGTGGCCCAGGTCATGGAGGTGTCCACGGACATCACCCAGCTGCGCCAGCTCCAGGACCACGTGAGTTCGCTCGGCATCATGCTGGGCAGCATGAGCCACGGGGTCAAGGGCCTGCTCATGGGCCTGGACGGCGGCATGTACCGCGTGGAGTCCGGCCTGCGGCGCGGCGACATGGACAAGCTCAGAAGCGGCTGGGAGGTGGTGCGCCACCGCGTGGAGCGCATCCGCAAGATGGTGCTGGATATCCTTTACTACGCCAAGAGCCGCGAGGTGGACCTCTCCGAGCTCTCCGTGGCCAGCTTCGCCGAGGAGCTGGCCTCCATCGTGGAGCCCAAGGCCGCCGGGGCGGGCATCGAGTTCGTGCGCGACTTCGCGCAGGCGCAGGGCCAGTTCGAGGGCGACCACACGGCGCTCACCTCGGCCCTGCTGAATTTTCTGGAGAACGCCGTGGACGCCTGCCTGGGCGACGTGCCGGGCAAGCGCCACCGCGTGCGCTTCGGGGCGCGGGCGGAGGCCGGGAGGGTGGTCTTCGAGGTGGAGGACAACGGCCTGGGCCTGGACCGCGAGGCCCGGGAGAAGATGTTCACGCTGTTCTTCTCCTCCAAGGGCAGCAAGGGCACGGGCATCGGCCTGTTCATCTCCAGCACCGTCATCCGCCAGCACCACGGCGCCATCGAGGTGGAGTCCAGCCCCGGCGAGGGCACGCGCTTCACCGTCGCCCTGCCCCTGCGGCAGCCCCCGCCGGGCACCCGGCCCGAAGCCGCCGAGGTCACCGAGTCCTCCGGAGCGCTCCAATGAACCTGGACTGGTCGCGCCTGCACCCGGAGGTGCCGCTGGCCGTCAAGATCATGGTCTGCCTCACGGCGCTGCTCCTGGCGCTGGTGCTGTTCCTGTTCCTGTTCAATTCCCACAGCTTCCGCGAGCTGGCCCAGGAGAACGCGCTGCTGGAGGCCGACCGCACCTGCGAGACCATCAAGAGCGGCGCGGGCAGCGCCATGATGCGCAACGCCCGCGACGAGCTGCAGAGCATCGTGGAGAAGACCGGGCGCATCCCCGGCGTGCGCGATGTGCGCATCCTGAACAAGGACGGCCGCACCATGTTCGCCAGCAGGCCCGGCGAGGTGGGGCAGAAGGCCCACCTGTACGGGTTCGAGTGCTCCGCCTGCCATGAGCAGAAGCCCCGGCCCTCCACCCTGCCCCTGGCCGAGCGCGTGCGCCTGGACGAGGGCGGCCAGGGCGGCCAGAGCGGAATGGGCGGCGGCCACAGCGCGCTCACGGTCATCAGCCCCATCGCCGGGGAGCCGGGCTGCGCCCAGCCCGCCTGCCACGTGCACCGCGAGGGCGAGACCGTGCTGGGCGTGCTGGTGGTCACCCTTTCGCTGAACCGGCAGGAGGAGGCCCTGGCCGGGGTGGTGGGGCAGAACGCCATGGTCATGGGCGCCTTCCTGGTGGCCGTGTTCGGCGTGCTCTACGCCGTGGTCCACCTGCTCATCCAGCGGCCCATCCGGGCCATGATCGGCGCCACCAGGCGCATAGCCGCGGGCGACATGGACTGCCGCCTGGCCATTCCGCAAAAGGACGAGCTGGGCGAGCTGGCCAGCGCCATCAACACCATGTGCACGGAGATCCGGGGCAAGCACCGGGAGCTGAAGAACCAGCGCCAGCTCTACCAGGAGCTTTTCGAGGGCGTGCCCTGCATCGTCACCGTGCAGGACCGGGACTTCAAGCTTTTGCGCTACAACAAGACCTTCTCCGACCTCTTCGAGGTGCGGCGCGGGGCCTACTGCTACGAGGCCTACAAGGGCCGCACCAGCAAGTGCCCGGACTGCCCGGTGGAGCGCACCTTCCAGGACGGGGCCGAGCACATCGCCGAGGAGACCGGCGTGTACAAGGACGGCACCCAGGCCCACTGGATCGTGCGCACCAGCCCCCTGTACGACAAGGAAGGCAACATCGTGGCGGCCATGGAGATGTGCCTGGACATCACCCCGCGCAAGCGCCTGGAGGAGGAACTGCGCCGCTCCGAGCGCAAGTACCTGGACATCTTCAACAACATCCCCAGCGCCGTGTTCCTGCTGGACGAGGGCAGCCTGACCATCCTGGACTGCAACAAGGTGGCGGCCACGCTCTACGGCTACCGCCGGGGCGAGCTCATCGGGCGCTCGGCGGAGATCCTCTTCCACCAGGAGGACGCCCCCAGGCACCTGGAGACCCTGGGCCGGGGCCAGCCGCTTTCGCGGGTGCGCAACTTGAACAGCGAGGGCCGGGTGTTCTTCGTCAACATCGCCACGGCCCAGACGGAGTTCGACGGCCGCCGCGCCGTGCTGGCCGCGGCCACGGACGTCACCGAGCGCATCAAGGCCGAGGGCCAGCTGGTGCAGGCCTCCAAGATGGCCACCCTGGGCGAGATGGCCACGGGCGTGGCGCATGAGCTGAACCAGCCCCTGGCCGTGCTGCAGATGGTGGGCAACCTGTTCAAGCGCCGCCTGGCCCAGGGCCGGGTGATGAGCCCCGACGAGCTGGGCGAGCTGGCCGCCAAGATCCTCTCCAACGTGGACCGCAGCACGCGCATCATCACCCACATGCGCGAGTTCGGCCGCAAGCCCCTGGCCGCCGAGGCCGAGCCCGTGCAGCTGAACGAGGTGGCGCGCAAGGCCTTCGACTTCTTCAGCCAGCAGCTCACGGTGCGCGGCATCGAGACCGTGTTCGACCTCGACCCGGACCTGCCCCTGGTCATGGCCGACCCCAACCGCATCGAGCAGGTGCTCATCAACCTCCTGATCAACGCCCGCGACGCCATCGCCGACAAGTGCGAGGGCCGGGAGTGCTCCCAGGAGGAGCGGCGCATCACCCTGCGCACCCATGGCCGCAGGCGCACGGTGCTGCTGGAGGTGGCGGACACCGGCGTGGGCATAGCCCCGGAGGCCCAGCCCCGGCTGTTCGAGCCCTTCTTCACCACCAAGCAGGTGGGCAAGGGCACCGGCCTTGGCCTGTCCATCAGCTACGGCATCATGCAGGACTACGGCGGCACCATCCACGTGCGCTCGCGCCTGGGGCAGGGCGCGCGGTTCATCCTCACCTTCCCGCGCGCGGGCGCGGGCCCCGGACCCCTGAGCCTGGACTAGCCTCAGGCCGACTGCCGGACTTCCCGTCAGGCTCATCGCGGCACCCCGGTGCCTGCTCCCCCTCCGAACGCATACCCGGCCACCGGCGGCCCGCTGCGCCTTGCACTCTGTCGGGCGCGCAAAAAAAGAGGGGCGCCCGAAGGCGCCCCTCATGGAAGCTAAGGCTGGTCGGTCAATTACATGGCGGCGCCGGAGGCGGCCTTCTGCATCTTGACTTCGACCTTCTCGGTCAGGCCGGCGTAGTACTTGCGCAGGATGACCAGGCACTCCTCGCGACCGAAGTGGTCGGGCACGTCGCCGCCCTCGGAGAGCAGCTTGCGCAGCTTGGTGCCGGAGAGGATGACGCGGTCTTCCTTGCTGTGCGGGCAGGTACGCAGGGAGGCCATGCCGTCGCACTTCACGCAGTAGAAGGTCCAGTCGATCTTCAGGGGCTGGGTCAGCAGGTCCTTGGCGGCGTTGCCGGAGACCGGGATCTTGTCGAAGATCTCCTGGGCCTCGAACATGCCGTAGAAGTCGCCCACGCCGGCGTGGTCACGACCCACCAGCAGGAAGTTCATGCCGTAGTTCTGGCGGAACAGGGCGTGCAGCAGGGCCTCGCGGGGACCGGCGTAGCGCATGTCCAGGGGGTAGCCGGCCTGGATCACGTTCTTCTTCACGAAGTAGTGCTCGACCAGGGTGTTGATGGCGTCGACGCGGACTTCGGCCGGGATGTCGCCGGGCTTCAGGGCGCCCACGAGGGAGTGGATGACCACGCCGTCGCACACTTCAACGCCGATCTTGCACAGGTACTCGTGGGAGCGGTGCATGGGGTTGCGCAGCTGCAGAGCGGCAACCTTGGCCCAGCCGCGCTCGTCCATCTCGGCACGGAGCTGAGCGGGGGTCTTGTACACGCCGGGGAACTTCTCGGGGAAGCCGCCCTCGGAGAGGACCTTCACGGGGCCGGCGAGGCAGAACTTCTTGCGGGCCAGGACCATCTGGACACCGGGGTGATCCTTGGTGGCCACGCCCATGAAGTCGGTCTGGCTGTCGGCGCCTTCGCCCTTGTAGACCTTCTCGCACTCCCACACCTTCTCGGCGTCGGTGAGCTCGAACACCTCGGTCACCTTCATGGTGGCCATCATGGTGCCGTTGCGCTCCAGGGCGATCTCGTCACCGGCCTTCACGGCGGCGTCGTCGGTGGCCAGCATCACGGGGATGGGCCAGAAGGTGCCGTCGGTCATGGTGAACTTCTCGCACACGCTCTTCCAGTCGGCCTTGCCCATGAAGCCGGTCAGCGGGCTGAAGCCGCCGATGCCCATCATGATCAGGTCGCCCTTCTCCTGGGAGGAGATTTCGATCTTCTTCAGGCCTTCGGCCTTCTTCAGCTCGGCGGCCAGAGCGGCGCCTTCCAGCAGGCAGCAGACGAGGCCCTTACCACCATGAGGGGGAACGAGTTTCGATGCCATTGACAGTCTCCTTCGAAATACCGGGTTGATGTAAGCCACTACCTCAGCCAGAACCGGGGCGTCTTCGCCGTCCCGTCCGGGGAGGAGCGGGTGGGCCGGGACGCCTTGGAATTCAGGCCCGCGCGCCGCGTGGGGCGGGCCATTTCTGCCGCGTCGGGCCTGCGCTGGGCAGTCCCGTGACAGTGTGAGCAGGACCGATTTGAGCAGATTGTGAAAGTTGTGTCAATGCCCTTTTGCGCAGGATTTTCCACGCGCAAGATGCCAGCATACCCCAGCAGCCGCGTGATGGCAACGGTTTTGGGGTCAAAATAGTGGTCGCGACGGAAAAAGGGCTTGCGCAAAACAGGGGTAGTGCGGTACGGTAGAAGGAGCTACGGCAAAAAGAGGCGGCTTGCGAGCTGGCCGAGAACTGCCTGAGCGTCCCCGGATAAGCGGGTGCCCATGTCTACAATTTCTCTAGAAATTTTGGCATAGGGCAGTCGGAATCCGACCGGGTGTCGGTGGGAAGTGGATCGGGAGCATGAGCTCTTGTTAAAAAATTCACTTTCACCTTGACACCTCGGGATGCTCTTGGTAGTCGAGGTTTTTCACAAGCCCGTGCACAATTGGTAGCACGTAGTTGGCTGTGGAGTGTGTCGGTAACTGCTTTAATTTAAACCTGTTAGGAGGAAGTGTTATGCCGACCTTTGTTAATCCGGAAAAATGTGACGGCTGCAAGGGTGGCGAGAAGACCGCTTGCATGTACATTTGCCCGAACGACCTCATGATCCTGGATCCGGAGGCCATGCGCGCCTACAACCAGGAGCCTGATGCCTGCTGGGAATGTTACTCTTGCGTGAAAATCTGCCCCCAGGGCGCCATTGAAGCCCGCCCCTACGCCGACTTCGCCCCCATGGGTGGTACCTGCATCCCCATGCGTTCGGCCGAAGACATCATGTGGACCGTCAAGTTCCGCAGCGGCGCCGTGAAGCGTTTCAAGTTCCCCATCCGCACCACCCCTGAAGGTTCCATCAATCCCTTTGGCGGCAAGCCCGAGGGCGGCAACCTGGAAGACGAGCTGCTGTTCACCGAGACCGGCACCCTGCCCACCCCGGAGAACGCCATCATGAAGAAGTTCGAGCTGGGCGAGGCTGACAAGTCCCAGTGCTGGCTCGACGCCGTCTGCGATTAGTCGCGGGCCGGGTCAACTGACGAGCTGAGTTGTTTTAGTTTCCATTCAATCAACTCATACGAGAGCATACGGAGGTTGTTATGCCTCAGATTCCTTCTAAAGAAATCGTCAAAGGTGTGCCCCTGGCCGAACCGACGATCGTTGAGCAGCACGTCGACATCCTGATGGTCGGCGGCGGCATGGGCAACTGCGGTGCCGCGTTCGAAGCCTGCCGTTGGGCCGACAAGATCGGTGGCATCTCCATCCTGCTGGTCGACAAGGCCTCCCTCGAGCGCTCCGGCGCCGTGGCCCAGGGCCTGTCCGCCATCAACACCTACGTTGGCAAAGAGCAGAAGGCCGACGACTACGTCCGCATGGTCCGCACCGACCTCATGGGTCTGGTCCGCGAAGACCTGATCTACGACCTGGGCCGTCACGTCGACGACTCCGTCCACCTGTTCGAAGAGTGGGGCCTGCCCGTCTGGATCAAGAAAGACGGCCACAACCTCGACGGCGCCCAGGCCAAGGCCGCTGGCCTGTCCCTGCGCGGCGGCGACGCCCCGGTCCGTTCCGGCCGTTGGCAGATCATGATCAACGGTGAGTCCTACAAGGTCATCGTGGCCGAGGCCGCGAAGAAGGCCCTGGGCGACGACCGCTACATCGAGCGCGTGTTCATCGTGAAGCTGCTTCTCGATGCCAACACCCCCAACCGCATCGCCGGCGCCGTGGGCTTCAGCACCCGCGAGAACAAGGTGTACGTCTACACCTGCAACGCCTGCCTCGTCGCCTGCGGCGGCGCCGTCAACGTGTTCCGTCCCCGCTCCATGGGCGAGGGCATGGGCCGCGCCTGGTACCCCGTTTGGAACGCCGGCTCCACCTACACCATGTGTGCCCAGGTTGGCGCTGAAATGACCATGATGGAAAACCGCTTCGTCCCCGCCCGCTTCAAGGACGGTTACGGCCCGGTCGGCGCCTGGTTCCTGCTGTTCAAGGCCAAAGCCACCAACTCCAAGGGTGAAGACTACTGCGCCACCAACCGCGCCATGCTGAAGCCCTACGAGGATCGCGGCTACGCCAAGGGTCACGTTATCCCGACCTGCCTGCGTAACCACATGATGCTCGCCGAAATGCGCGCCGGCCGCGGCCCCATCTACATGGACACCGCGGGCGCTCTGCAGGCCACCTTCGCCAACCTGAATGCCGAGCAGCAGAAGCACCTCGAGTCCGAGGCGTGGGAAGACTTCCTCGACATGTGCGTTGGCCAGGCCAACCTGTGGGCCGCCATGAACATCGAGCCTGAGAAGTCCGGCTCCGAGATCATGCCCACCGAGCCTTACCTGCTCGGCTCCCACTCCGGCTGCTGCGGCATCTGGGTTTCCGGTCCGGACGAGGCCTGGGTTCCCGAGGAGTACAAAGTCCGCGCCGCCAACGGCAAGGTCTACAACCGCATGACCACCGTGGAAGGCCTGTGGACCTGCGCTGACGGCGTCGGCGCCTCCGGTCACAAGTTCTCCTCCGGTTCCCACGCTGAAGGCCGCATCTGCGGCAAGCAGATGGTCCGTTGGGTCCAGGATCACAAGGACTTCAAGCCCGCCCTCAAGGTGAAGGCTGCTGACCTGTGCAAGGAGATCTACCAGCCCTGGTACACCTACGAGCAGTTCAAGGGTGCCTCCACCGCTCCGGAGATCAACCCCAACTACATCACCCCGCGCAACTTCATGATGCGCCTGATCAAGTGCTCGGACGAGTACGGCGGAGGCGTCGCCACCCTGTACATGACCTCCAAGGCGCTGCTGAACACCGCCTTCTGGCTCATGGGCATGCTGGAGGAAGACTCCAAGAAGCTGGCCGCCCGTGACCTGCACGAGCTTATGCGCTGCTGGGAGCAGTTCCACCGTCTGTGGACCGTGCGCCTGCACCTGCAGCACATCGAGTTCCGCGAAGAGACTCGCTACCCCGGCTTCTACTACCGTGGCGACGCCATGGGCCTGGACGACTCGAAGTGGAAGTGCTTCGTGAACTCCAAGTACGATCCGGACAAGAAGGAAGTGAAGATCTTCAAGAAGCCTTACATCCAGATCATTCCCGACGCTCAGTAAGGGAAGCTAGTTGACACGGGGGGCCGTGGGCCAAAAGCCTGCGGCCCCCTTCTTCCCAGACGGGGAAGTGGTCTGAGCCCGGGCTGGAACAGAAGCGTTGCAGTCCGGGTTCGGGCCATTTTCACGGCTGGGCAATTCCCGCCCAATCGTAGGGCATAGGAAGGGGAGGCCACAGCCGGGGCCATCCCCGAAGTTATGCCCCAGGGGGGCACGGGAACATCCCATGCCGCGGCATGCGCCGATCGGCCCGGGAGGGACAAAAAGCCCGACCGGCACACCTACAGAGGGAGGACAGCGAATGTCGAACAACAGTATTCTCGTCGTAGGCGGGGGATTCGCCGGGATCACCGCCGCCCTCGAGGCCGCCGAAGTCGGCCACGAGGTCTACATCGTCGAGACCAATCCGTATCTCGGCGGACGGGTGGCGCAGCTGAACCAGTATTTCCCCAAGCTCTGCCCGCCTTCCTGCGGCCTGGAAATCCAGTTCCAGCGCATCAAGAACAACCCCAGGGTGAAGTTCTTCACCATGGCCGAGGTGGCCAGCGTGTCCGGCGGCCCCGGCGCGTTTGACGTGAAGATCAAGCAGCGCCCCCGCTTTGTGAACACCAACTGCACCATGTGCGGCGAGTGCGAAAAGGCCGCCAGCACCAGCGTGAAGAACGAGTTCGAGTTCGGCCTGGTGGACCGCAAGGTCGCCTACCGCACCCACCTGTTCGCCTTCCCGCAGCGCTACGTGGTGGACGCCGCCGCCTGCGCCCCCGGCGAGCTGGACAAGCTCAAGGACGCCTGCCCCTACGGCGCCATCGACCCCGCCGACACCGAGAAGACCTTCGATCTCTCCGTGGGCTCCATTGTCTGGGCCACCGGCTGGAAGCCCTACGACATGGCCAACCTGGAGAATCTGGGCGGCGGCAAGCTCAAGAACGTGGTCTCCAACATGCAGCTTGAGCGCCTGGCGGCCCCCAACGGCCCCACCGGCGGCAAGATCCTGCGCCCCAGCGACGGCAAGGAGCCCAAGCGCATCGCCTTTGTGCAGTGCGCCGGCAGCCGCGACGAGAACCACCTGAACTACTGCTCGTACATCTGCTGCATGGCCTCCTTGAAGCACGTCACCTACATCCGCGAGAAGCACCCGGACGCGCGCGTGGTCATCTACTACATCGACCTGCGCACCCCCGGCCGCTACGACAACTTCATGAAGAAGGTGGCCGCCGACGACAAGCTCACCCTGGTCAAGGGCAAGGTCGCCAAGATCGTTGAGTGCGAGTGCGGCAGCCCCGTGGTCACCGTGGAAGACGCGGTCACCGGCATCAAGGGCGAGGAGAAGTTCGACCTGGTGGTTCTGGCCACCGGCATGCAGCCCAGCTGCGCGGGCTCCAAGCTGCCCGTGGGGCTTCCTGTTGATGACGACGGCTTCATCATCGGCGGCGCCGACAAGGGCGTGTTCGCCGCTGGCTGCGCCAAGCTGCCCCTGGACGTGATGAAGACCGCCCAGACCGGCACCGGCGCCGCCCTGAAAGCCATTCAAAACGTGGTGGGGAGGTAGCACATGGCTGAAAAGCTTGGAGTATACATCTGCGAAGGCTGCGAGATCGGCAAGTCCCTCAGTGTGGACGGCCTGGTCGAGTTCGCCAAGAAAGGCAAGCAGGCGGGCATCTGCCCAGTCATCAAGAAAAACGCCGTGCTGTGCAGCCCCGAGGCCAAGGCCGAGATAGAGGCCGACATCGCCGCCGAGGGCCTGGACGGTGTGGTTCTGTGCGCCTGTTCCCCGCGCGTGAAGTGGGACATCTTCCAGTTCGGCGCCACCCAGGTGGAGCGCGTGAACCTGCGCGAGCAGTGCGTGTGGAGCTTCCAGGACGACCCGAAGGTCCCCGGCCTCATGGATCTCATGGCCAAGGACTACATCAAGATGGGCATCATGAAGCTGTCCAAGACCCGCATCCCCGCGCCGGAAGTGCCGGAGACCAACCAGGCCATCCTGGTGCTGGGCGGCGGCTACACCGGCCTGACCGCCGCGGTTGAGGCCGCGCGCATGGGCCGCGAGGTGGTGCTGGTGGAGAAGGACGCGCAGCTGGGCGGCAAGGCCGCCGGGATGCTCAAGACCTTCCCCATGAGCCACCCCTACACCAAGGCCGAGGACACCGGCATCGCCGCCCTCATCGCCGAGGTGACGGGCAATCCCAAGATCAAGGTGCTCTTGAGCGCCAACCTCGTGTCCCTTGAGGGCGCGCCCGGCCTGTACACCGCCACCATCAACGCCGGCGGCGAGCAGCAGTTCCCCATCGGCGCTGTCGTCCTGGCCACCGGCTGGGTCCCCGGCGACACCAGCTACCTGGCCCCCATGGGCTACGGCGTGTACAAGAACGTGGTCACCGCCGCCGAGTTCGAGGCCATGGCCAAGGCCGGCAAGATCGCCCGGCCCAGCGACGGCAAGGCGCCCGCCAGCGTGGCCTTCCTCACCGACGTGAGCCTGTGCTCCGCCGCCGCCGCCACCGACCCCTGCGCCACCGAGGGCGAGGCCGCCCCGGCGGAAGCCGTGGCCGAGGAAGCCCCGGCCTACCCGAACAAGGAAAGCGAAAAGCACCTGGCCTACAGCTCCGAGCTGACCAGCCTGGTGGCGCTCAAGCACGCGGGCTACGTGTGCGAGATGCTCTCCGGTTCCGTGGCCTACCTGCTCTATGACCACATGATGGTGCCCGGCATCAACGAGCGGTACTACAAGGCCGCCCAGGACGAGGCCGGGATCATGCTCTCCAAGGCCACCATCACCGGCCTGGCCGAGGACGCCGACGGCGGCATCATCGTCAAGGCCAAGGACACCCTGCTCGGCGCCGACATCGAGCTCAAGGCCGACCTGGTGGTCCTGCCCACGGCCATCGTGCCCGTCACCGCGCACGAGGCCACCATGAACCTCGTCTACCGCCAGGGCCCCGGCTTCCCGGACCTGGACCTGTTCGACGGTTTCGTGGACTCCAACTACATCTGCTTCCCGTACGAGACCCGCCGCACCGGCGTGTACGCCGCGGGTTGCGTGCGCCAGCCCATGACCCTGGCCGGAGCCAAGGAAGACGCCTCCGGCGCTGTGCTCAAAGCCATCCAGTGCATCAGCAGCGCCAACCGCGGCGTGGCCGTGCACCCCAGAAGCGGCGACCTGTCCTTCCCGGTGTTCAACTTCCAGCGCTGCACCCAGTGCAAGCGCTGCACCGAGGAATGCCCGTTCGGCGCGCTGGATGACGACGAGAAGGGAACGCCGAAGCCCAACCCGACGCGCTGCCGCCGCTGCGGCACCTGCATGGGCGCCTGCCCCGAGCGCGTCATCAGCTTCGACAACTACAACATCGACCAGATCGGCTCCATGCTGAAGGAAGTCTACGTTCCGGACGACATGGTCGCCGGCGGCCCGCGCGTCATCGTGCTCTGCTGCGAGAACGACGCCTACCCCGCCCTGGACATGGCCGCCTTCCGCGGCAAGACCTGGAGCCCGTACGTGCGCTTCGTGCCCGTGCGCTGCCTGGGTTCCGTCAACGCCATCTGGATCGCCGACGCGGTGTCCAAGGGCATCGACGGCGTGATCATGCTGGGCTGCAAGTACGGCCCGGACTACCAGTGCCACTTCGTCAAGGGCTCGGAGATCTGCAGCCGCCGCAAGGTGAACATCGCGGAGTCCCTGGGTCGCCTGGGCGTCGAGGCCGAGCGCGTGGAGCAGTACGAAGTCAGCATCGACGAGTACGACAAGGTTCCCGGCATCATCGAGCGCTTCATGACCGAAGTCATCACCAAGTTCGGGCCCAACCCGTTCAAGGGCTACTAGGAGGTTTGGAACCATGTCGAACACCGTCAGGGTTCAACCGGACCTGAAATTCGTTCAGGAACTGCAGCAGGTCGGCGGAGAGTCGCTGAAAAAGTGCTACCAGTGCGCCACCTGCGGCGTCGTGTGCCCGCTTTCCCCGGCCGACGGCCCCTATCCCCGCAAGGAGATGGTCTGGGCGCAGTGGGGCCTGAAGGACAAGCTGGTCAATGATATCGACATCTGGCTGTGCCACAACTGCGGCACCTGCTCGGACATGTGCCCGCGCGGAGCCAAGCCCGGCGACCTGCTGGCCGCCCTGCGCAACATGGCCTACCGCAACCTGGCCACGCCCAGCATCATCGGTACCTGGATGAGCTCGTCCAAGTACTTCCCCATCCTGTTCCTCATCCCGGCGCTCATCTACCTGGCCATCTGGAACATCATGGCCGGCAAGCTGGGCAGCTTCTTCCCGCTCTTCGTGGCCGAGGGCCACGGCTGGAAGGTGGCGGAGCAGGGCGTCATCGTCTACGGCGGCCTGTTCCCCGGCGACTACACCATCGACCCGATCTTCGGCGCGGTGTTCGCCTTCATGGCCTTCGCCTTCGCCGGAGGCATCGCCAAGATGCTCAAGGGCTTCGAGTCCATGCCCAAGACCTACATCGTGGGCCGGGGCGAGGAGCCGAGCTTCCTCAGCTGCCTCATCGAGACCCTCAAGGTGGAAGTGGCCCAGCATAGCCGCTTCGCCAACTGCGGCCAGGAAGAGAAGGACGTGCAGCGCTTCACCGGGCACCTCTTCGTCTTCTACGCCTTCATCGCGCTCATGATCGTCACCAGCGTGGTGGCCGTGGGCCACTGGTTCGGCGCGTGGTTCCTGCAGCACATCATGGGCATCGAGGGCGGCATCGCCGGGCTTATCGCCTGGGCCGGCCACACCCCCATGCCGCTGTGGAGCCCCGTGAAGATCCTGGCCAACATCGGCGCCGTGGCCCTGGTCTACGGCCTGACGAAGCTGACCACCCGCCGCAGCGAGCTGGACGCCGCCAAGAGCACGTCCAACTGGTACGACTGGTACCTCTTGACCGTCATCTGGGGCATCGCGCTCACCGGCATCGGCAGCGAAGTGTTCCGCCTGTTCGGCATGAAGGTGCTGGCCTACCCCACGTACTACCTGCACCTGGTGTTCGTGTTCATGATGCTGGCCTACCTGCCCTGGTCCAAGCTCGGGCACGTGGTCTACCGCACCGTGGCCCTGGCCTACGCCCGCAAGATCGGCCGCCTGCCCATGGGCGAGCTGAAGTAGCCAAGGCGCGACTGAACAAACTCAATGGTCTTCCCGACCACAAGGAGGAATCTCATGGCTGAAGCGAAAGTGTTCCCCATGCATACCTTCGTGTCCGCCCTCAAGGGTGGCGAAACCGCCGACAGCGGCGTCCTGGACATGCTCTCCTTCCTGACCCAGGCCAACGTCGACGCCGAGCTCGCTCCCCTGGCCGCCGGGCTGTCCAAGGCCTGGATCTACGAGCAGGAGCCCCAGCTGACCAAGGCCACCGCGGGCGACGTCTCCGCCCTGGGCGAGAAGGTCGCCGTGAAGCCCCTGCCCGAGGCCGCCCAGGCCCAGGCCCAGGGCATCATCGCCAAGGTCGCCGACCTGCGCGCCCAGAACGCCACCCTGGCCGAGCAGGTGGCCAAGCTCACCGCCGAGAAGGAAGCCCTCAAGGGCGAACTGGCCGGCGTGAAGGGCAAGCTCAAGGACTTCGAGGAGCAGGCCGCCAAGGGCGACGTGAAGCTCTCCGTCACCGCCTCCAAGATGGACGAGCACATCAAGAAGCTTGAGCAGCTCATGGAAGAAGTGGCCAAGGTCAAGGCCCAGGGCGTGGTCGTTGCCGGCGTGGCCGGTGGCGCCGCCGCCGCTGGCGATGCCGGCGCCGCCGCCGGTGGCGATGCCTCCGGCGCCCCCGCCGTGGGCGGCGAGCCCGAAGCCGACTTCGGCCTGGGCTCCAACCCCTTCGCCGACGCCAACTGGTAGTCAGCGTAGACCAGACGTACGTAAAGCCCCCCTGCCGCGAGCGGCAGGGGGGCTTTTTCGTGGGCCGGGCAAGCGCCCCAGGGGGGAGGCTCCGCCTCCCCCCTGGACCCCCCTCCGCCGGGGGCTCCGCGCCC
>CAZCYB010000031.1:0-35376 GCA_964502805.1 uncultured Desulfocurvus sp. | reverse complement strand
GCGCGCGGGGCTTTTTCGAAGGCTTGCCTTCGAAAAAACCTGCGCGCATGATTGCCGGGCCTGCGCCCAATGCCCGCCCAACGCGCCCCTCGCCCGGGCCATACGCGGGGCCCGGGGGCGCGGAGCCCCCGGCGGAGGGGGGTCCAGGGGGCGAGGCGGAGCCTCCCCCCTGGCCGCCGGAGGCAGCCGACCCCGACCACACAAGGACACCCATGCTGCGACTGACCGACCTGCGCCTGCCTCTGCCTTACGGCCCCTTCCACACCGAGCCCGAGTTGTGCGCGGCGGCGGCGGAGCGTTTGCGCGTGCCGGTGGGCGATGTGCGGGCGGTGCGCGTGGTGCGCCGCAGCCTGGACGCCCGCAAGAAGGGCGCGGCGCTGTTCCTGTACAGCCTGGACGTGGAGGTGGGCGAGCGCGGCGCGGACGAGGCCCGCGTGCTGGCGGCGCTGGGTGCGGCGGGGGAAGGTGGCGTAACCGTGGCCGAGGACCGGCCCTATGTTTTTCCGGTGGCTGCCCAGGCCGATAGGGCCGACGGGGCCGGGGTTTCCGGCAGGCCCGTGGTGGTGGGCGCGGGGCCGTGCGGGCTGTTCGCGGCGCTGGCCCTGGCCCAGGCGGGATTTGCACCGCTGGTCTTGGAGCGTGGCAGGGCCATCGAGGAGCGCGCGCGGGCCGTGGACGGCTTCTGGGCCGGCGGGCCGCTTGATCCGGACACCAACGTGCAGTTCGGCGAGGGCGGTGCGGGCGCGTTTTCCGACGGCAAGCTCACCACGCAGATCAAGGAGCGGCGCGGGCGGGTGCGCAAGGTGCTGGCCGAGCTGGTGGCGCACGGGGCTCCGGACGATATTTTGTGGCAGAACCGGCCCCACGTGGGCACGGACCTGCTGCGCGGCGTGGTGCTTTCCCTCAGGCGGGACATCGAGCGGCTGGGCGGGGAGTTCCGTTTTGGCGCGCGGGTGGACGGGCTGGTGACGCGCGAGGGCCGCGTGGCGGGCGTGAAGATGGCGGACGGCGCGGAGATTCCGGCTGGCGCGGTGGTGCTGGCCATCGGCCACAGCGCGCGCGACACCTTCGCCATGCTGCGCGCGGCGGGCGCGGGGCTGGAGCCCAAGCCCTTCGCCATGGGCTGCCGCATCGAGCACCCGCAGCGGGCCATCGACCGGGCCCAGCTGAAGGGCCTGGCGGAGCATGGCGGCAGGCGGCACCCGGCCCTGGGCCCGGCGGACTACAAGCTGGCCTACGCGTGCCAGGGCACAGGGATGGCGCAGGGCCGCTCGGCCTACACCTTCTGCATGTGCCCGGGCGGCCTTGTCATCGCCGCGGCCAGCGAGGAGGGCGGCGTGGTGACCAACGGCATGAGCCTGCACGCCCGCGACGGGGTCAACGCCAACAGCGCGCTGCTGGTGAACGTGCTGCCCGCCGACGCGGCCAGGGCCTTCCCCCAGGCCGGCCCGCTCTGCGGCGTGGAGTACCAGCGCCTGTGGGAGCGCGAGGCCTTCCAGCTTGGCGGCGGGGACTACCGCGCCCCGGCGCAGACCGTGGGCGACTTTCTGCAGGGCCGGGCCTCACGGTCGCTGGGCCTGGTGGACGCCACCTACACCCCGGGGGTGACTCCGGCGGACCTTTCGCGCTGCCTGCCGGAGTTCGTCACCGCAGCGCTGCGCGAGGCCCTGGGCCCGCAGGCCGGGGCCTTTGGCCGCAAGCTGCGCGGCTTCGACAGCGCCCAGGCGGTGCTCACGGGCGTGGAGACGCGCTCCAGCTCGCCGGTGCGCATCCTGCGCGGGCCGGACATGCAGAGCGCCACCCTGCCGGGCCTGTTCCCGGCGGGCGAGGGCGCGGGCTACGCGGGCGGCATCGTCTCCAGCGCGGTGGACGGCCTGCGCGTGGCCGAGGCCGTGGCCCTGACCCTGTGCGGTCGGCCTGTCGACAACCTGGAGGCCGACCTGGAGACGGGCCCGGAGACAGGCCAGGAGGCGGGGGCAGGCCGATGAGGGAGCCGCTGGAATTTCCCTACCCCGAGCGCGCGCCCGGCCCGCCGCCGCAGTGGATGCAGGGCGGCACGTTCACGGGCCATCTGCCCGCGCCGGGGTTCCTGCGCGAGCTGCTGGAGGAGCTGGGCCTGCCCGAGGCGCCCTCCGGCCCCGGCCACCTGGTCTACGGCGACCTGGTGTTCACGCCGGGGGCACCGGGAACCGACCCGGCCTGGGCCCAGAACATCTGGCGCGACGCGCGGCTCGTGCCCGCGCCCAGCATCGGCCAGGCGGCCAGGGCGCTCAGGGACATCCAGCGCAACTGGTGGCCCCGCCCGCTGCGCCATGCCCGCCGGTGCGCGCTCATCACCGAGAAATTGCCCAGGGTCTCGGCCCGGGAGCAGGTCTTCGGCCAGCCCGCGCCCACGGCCCCGCTGGGCTCCTGGACGCTGTGGGACGAGACCACGCTCATCGCCGCGCCCGGCTGCGCCAGCCCCTACCCGGACGGCCAGCCGCGCTTCGAGGAGGACAGGCAGAGCGCCCCCAGCCGCGCCTACCTCAAGCTCTGGGAGGCCTTCACGCTCACGGGCGTGTACCCCGGGCCCGGCGAGCTGTGCCTGGACCTGGGCTCGAGCCCCGGCGGCTGGACCTGGGTGCTGGCCAGCCTGGGCGCGCGCGTGTTCAGCATCGACAAGGCCGGGCTGGACCCGCGCATCCAGGCCATGCCGGGCGTGGACCACTGCCTGGGCAGCGGCTTCGGCCTGGACCCGCGCCTGGCCGGAACGCCGGACAAGCCCGTGGACTGGGTGTTCAGCGACATGGCCTGCTACCCCGCGCGGCTCTTGGAGCTGGTGCGCCGCTGGCTGGATGCCGGAGCGGCCCGCAACTTCGTGTGCACGCTCAAGTTCCAGGCCGAGACGGACCATGAGACCGCCCGGGCCTTCGCCGCCATCCCGGGCTCGCGCCTCATCCACCTGGCGCACAACAAGCACGAGCTGACCTGGATGCTGCTGCGGTAGGGGGGCTTCGCGCTAGCCCAGGGTGAACTGGTTCAAGCGCAGGCCCCCGCCCTCGGCGGGCAGCAGGAGCTTAAGCTCCTGCAGGCGCTTGAGGTCGCGGCGGGGCATCATCTCGCTGGTGCGGCGGTACAGCGGGGCCAGCAGCGGGTCTGTGCGCAGAATCGCGTGGCTGATGACCTTCCCTGGCGTTTGCAGAAGGATGTTCAGCAGATCGTACTGGCGCTGGGTTATTTCCCTCTCGTCCCGCTGTTGCCTGTAATGGTTGCCGAGCGCCAGCAGCCTGATATGCGTGTGGATCGTGTCCTGCAACTCGAGCACGCTCTCTTTCAGACCGGCCACGACAAACGCGACAAAAGGCGTCATGTCGTACTCCTTGCTCTTTTCGCAGGCGCGGAACGCTATATAGTAGGCGCCGATGTTCTTGTAATAGTAGTTGGAAAGCATGGTGGGCACGAATCTGTAACCATTCTGCGCCATAATGGCAACCTCCAGCAGTCGTGCAGTCCTGCCATTGCCATCGCCAAAGGGATGAATAAGCGCCAAGTGGTAATGGGCCAGGGCCGCGCGGACGGGAGGGTGCTCCTTGAACATTTCCTCCGAGTTCATCCATTCGGCGAAAGCCGCCATGAGCGGAGCGATATCCGCACGCATCCTGGGGGGAACATACTTGCCCCCGTGGTCGGCATTGCCGACCTCCACACGATGGTCGCGGTACATGCCCGGCGCGTGGTGCTCCCCGCCCACCCCTCTCGTCACCCGCTCGTTGATGTCACGGATGAGTTCTTCCGTTACCCGCAAGGGTTTCCCATGGGTTGAAGACTGAGGCACGGCAAACAGCCTGTAGGCCTCCTTCAGGTTGACGATCTCCTGTTCTGCGCGGTCACGCAATCCGTTCAGGGTTGGTTCTTCAATGATTTCCCCGACCTGATCCTCCGTGAGGGGATTGCCTTCGATGGCTGCGGTTCCAAAAATGGCCCGCCGGACAAGATCCGTCTCGAGCTTGGCCGCTGTGCTCGGAAGAATGGGCAGTTGGGAGAGGGCAATGTCCAACGCCTGAAACAATACATAGTCGCCAACGACGGACTCGAACTGATAGTTCCGGCTGAACGGGAAGTTGCCGGATTTGAACGTGGGGATCTTATTGACGCGCGCTACGTTCACGGGATTGTCCCCTTTTATGATTGAACGCGTGTTAGTTTTAACCATGCGAAACAATATTAAAAATTTAAAAATCTAGAGATTTCATGTTGGACGAAATGTTTCACTCTTTGAACAGGTTTTTGCCCTGATTTCCGGGCAAAAGCAAGGGGGCGGAGCATCGCCGCCCCGCCCCCGTCTGGTTGAGCCCCGTCCGACCTAGAACTTCTCGAAGCCCTTGTCGTCCTGGCCGTCGCCGCCGTGGTTCTCGGCGGGCGCGGGGGCGGCCTCCAGCGCCAGGGGGCGGCCCTGGCCACTCCCGCCCAGCTTGAAGTACTGCATGACCTGGGTGAGCCGCTGGGCCTGGCCGGAGAGCTCCTCGCTGGTGCTGGCGGTCTCCTCGCTGGCCGAGGCGTTCTGCTGGATCACCTGGTCCAGCTGCTGGATGGCCTTGTTCACCTGCTCGGCCCCGGTGGTCTGCTCGCGGCAGGCGGCGCTGATCTCCTGCACCAGCTCGCTGGTGCGCTCGATGTCCGGCACGATGCGGCCAAGCATGCCCCCGGCCTTCTCCGCCACGGCCAGGCTGGCGGTGGAGAGCTGCCCGATCTCGCCCGCGGCGCTGCCGGAGCGCTCGGCAAGCTTGCGCACCTCCGCCGCCACCACGGCGAAGCCCTTGCCGTGCTCGCCCGCGCGGGCCGCCTCGATGGCGGCGTTCAGGGCCAGCAGGTTGGTCTGCCGGGCGATCTCCTCGATAAAACCGATCTTCTCCACGATCTGGCGCATGGCGTCCACGGTCTGGGTCACGGCCTGGCCGCCCTCGCGGGCATCGGTGGCGCTCTTCTTGGCCATGTGCTCGGTCTGCTGGGCGTTGTCCGCGTTCTGGCGGATGTTGGCGGCCATCTCCTCCACGCTGCTGGAGATCTCCTCCACGCTGGCGGCCTGTTCCGTGGCCCCCTGGGAGAGAGACTCGCTGGAGGCGGAGAGCTCCTCGGCCCCGCTGGCCACCGCCTCGGCCGAGGCGTTCACCTGGAGCACCACGCCGCGTAGGCGTCCGGCCATGTCGGTCAGGGCCGCCGCCAGCGCGCCCACCTCGTCCTTCTGGTCCACGTCGATGCGCGCGTCCAGGTTGCCCTCGGCCAGCTCCTTGGCAAAGGCCAGGCCCTTGTTCACCGGGCCGGTGATGGCCCGGGCGATGAGCAGGCCAGCCAGGGAGCCCAGGACCAGGGCCAGCAGGGCCGAGGCCAGGAGCACCGTGCGCGAAAGCGCGATGCCCGCGAACATCTTCGCCTTCTGGTCGTCGCGGGCGATCTCGCAGACCTTCTGCAGGTCGCGGGCGGTCTGGATGAGCTGGTTCTCCAGCTCCTTTTGCTGCTTCACGGCCTGCACGTAGGCGTCCAGGCTCTTCATGTAGAAGTCCGTGTCGGCCAGCACCTTGTCGGCCTTGGCCACATGCTCGGCCCTCTTGAGGCGGCCCTTGATGCCGTTCACCAGCCCGGCCAGGGCGACGGCCTGGTCGCGCGCCTTCTGGGCGTGGGCCTCGTCGGTGGTCTGGATGTAGTACATCACCGCCAGGCGCATGGCCGTGATCTGCCCGGCCACCTTGGCCGCATCCAAGGCGTTGGCGACCTGGCCGCCGTTTGCCCCGGCCTTGCCCCCGGCGCCCAGATCGGCGCTCAGCGCCGCGTCGATCTCGCCGGCGGTCTTCACGGCCTGCAGCGCGGCCTCGGCCATGGTCTTCTGGGTCTTGGCGCGGTTGTTTTCCCGGTCCACAAAGCCCTTGAAGGCCGCATCGTAGCCCTGGGCGGCCTTGGCCACCTGATCCATCTGCTCGCGGTTCACCGGGTCGGTGAAGCGCTCCTTGTACTTCTTGGCCAGGGCCAGCATGCCGTCGATCTGCTTCTGCACATCGGCGATGCTCTTCTGGTCGTGGCGGATCTGGAAGTTCTTCTCATGCCGCCTGGACTCCAGGCCCATGCGGATGATCTCGCTCATGGCGTCGGCATTGTCCACGCGGTCCAGGGTGGTGGAGAATCCATGCCAGGACACGACGGCCACCAGGGCCGTGAGCGCCAGCACGAGGCCGAAGCCCACCGCCAACTTCAAGGAAAGTCTCAAGTTTTTCATGGGGACACTCCGGGGGTTTTCCAGGGGGACATTATGCCTGCCTATCAGAGTCATTTCGGCTGCGCAATGGATTGGCTTTAGTTCCCGTGGCGGTGGCGACATTTTTGTAGGCACTGGAAACCCGAAGTCCGGGGCTTGACGGAGACCGGCGCCCTGGCTATATGTGCCCATCAAGATATCTTGATATGAACATGCAACCCTGCGGACGTCCATGACCGACCTGCTGCGCCTGCACAAGGCCCTGGCCGACGAGACCCGGCTTCGGCTCATCCGCATCCTGCTGGCCCACGAACTCTCCGTGGGCGAGCTGGTGGCGGCGCTGTCCATGGGACAGTCGCGCATCTCCCGGCACCTCAAGATCCTGGTGGACGCGCGCCTGGTGGAGTGCCGCCGCGAGGGCCAGTGGGCCTTCTACCGGGCCGTTCCGGCCGCCTCCGGGGGGGTGGGCGGCGCCCGCCGCCTGCTGGACTGCTGCGCCGCGCTCATGGACGAGGAGGCCGGGCCCTGGGCCGCGGACCTGGCCCGCGCCGCCGAGGTGCTGCGCGAGCGCGCCGCCGCCACCCGCCGCTTCTTCGACGCCGTGGCCGGGCGCTGGCAGGGGCTGACCCGCGCGGTGCTGGGCGGCCTGGACCTGCCCGGGGAGATCGCCGCCCGCGTGCCCGAGGGCGCGGCCGTGGCCGACCTGGGCTGCGGGCCCGGCGAGCTGCTCTCGCGCCTGGCGGGCAGGGCCTGCCTGCTGGTGGGCGTGGACAGCGCCCCCAGGATGCTGGAGCTGGCCGGGCAGCGCCTGGCCGGGGTGCCGAACGTGAGCCTGCGCCTGGGCGACCTGGAGCACCTGCCCCTGCGCGAGGGCGAGGTGCAGGTGGCCGTGTTCTCCCTGGTTTTGCACCACCTGCCCGACCCCGTGGCCGCCCTGGCCGAGGCCCGGCGCGTGCTTTGCCCCGGCGGGCTGGTGCTTGTGGCCGACTTTGACCGCCACGACAACGAGGCCCTGCGCGAGCACCCCGGCGCGCGCCTGGGCATCGGGCGCGAGACCCTGGCCGAATGGCTGGCCCAGGCCGGGCTTGCCCCGGGCGCGATTTCGACCCGGCCCGTGAACCAGGGCCTGAGCGTGCTTTTGGCCGAGGCCTCCAAAAACTGAACGGACGCGCGGGATTTTCCCGCGACTTTGGTGTACAACCCACGGCAACCACAAAATTTGCCTGAAACCACGGAGGATGTGACGATGATGGAACTCGATCCGAAGCTGGCCTACCGCGTGGCCGACATGTCCCTGGCCGACTGGGGCCGCAAGGAGCTGCAGCTCAGCGAAAACGAGATGCCCGGCCTCATGGCCCTGCGCAAGAAGTATGGCAAGAAAAAGCCGCTCAAGGGCATGAAGATCATGGGCTCCCTGCACATGACCATCCAGACCGCCATGCTCATCGAGACCCTGGCCGCCCTGGGCGCGGACCTGCGCTGGGCCTCCTGCAACATCTTCAGCACCCAGGACCACGCCGCCGCCGCCATCGCCGCCGCCAAGACCGCCAAGGTCTTCGCCTGGAAGGGCGAGAGCCTGGAGGAGTACTGGTGGTGCACCGAGCAGGCCCTGACCTGGCCCGACGGTTCCGGCCCGGACCTCATCGTGGACGACGGCGGCGACGCCACCCTGATGATCCACCACGGCGTGAAGTGCGAGAAGACCCCCGCGCTGCTCAAGAAGAAGGTGGACAACAAGGAGTTCCAGATCATCATGGACCGCCTGGCCCACGGGTACAAGAAGGACCCCCAGAAGTGGACCAAAATCGCGGCCAAGGTGCGCGGCGTGAGTGAGGAGACCACCACCGGCGTGCACCGCCTGTACGAGATGCAGAAGAAGGGCGAGCTGCTCTTCCCGGCCATCAACGTCAACGACTCCGTGACCAAGAGCAAGTTCGACAACCTGTACGGCTGCCGCGAGTCCCTGGCCGACGGCATCAAGCGCGCCACGGACGTGATGATCGCGGGCAAGGTCTCCGTCGTGGTCGGCTACGGCGACGTGGGCAAGGGCTGCGCCCAGTCCATGCGCGGCTTCGGCTCCCGCGTCATCGTCACCGAGATCGACCCCATCTGCGCCCTGCAGGCGGCCATGGAGGGCTACGAGGTCATGCCCATGGACAAGGCCTGCGAGCTGGGCGACATCTTCATCACCGCCACGGGCAACTACCACGTGGTCAATTCCAAGCACATGCTGAAGATGAAGGACGAGGCCATCCTGTGCAACATCGGCCACTTCGACAGCGAAATCGAGATGAGCTTTTTGGAGAACAACCCCAAGTGCAAGAAGCTTGAGATCAAGCCCCAGGTGGACAAGTGGACCCTGCCCGGCGGCAAGAGCCTCATTGTCCTTGCAGAAGGGCGGCTGGTGAACCTGGGCTGCGCCACCGGCCACCCCAGCTTCGTCATGAGCAACTCCTTCACCAACCAGGTGCTGGCCCAGCTGGACCTGGCGGCCAACAAGTACGAGCCCAAGGTCATGATCCTGCCCAAGAAGCTGGACGAGGAAGTGGCCCGCCTGCACCTGGAGCGCCTGGGCGTGGAGCTCGACAAGCTCTCCAAGGCCCAGGCCGACTACCTGGGCGTGGCCGTGGACGGCCCCTACAAGCCCGAGCACTACCGCTACTAAGACGCCGGGGGGCTCCCCGCGCGCACAAACAAGGGCCGGAGGCGATCATTCGCCCCCGGCCCCTTTCTTTTGGCTGCGCCCCCGGGCCGCTAGCAGGGGTCCGGGCGGCGCACGCGGTCCAGGGCGCGCACCAGCTCGGCCATCTGCACCGGCTTGCTCAGGTAGTCGTTCATGCCGTCGGCCAAAAAGCGCTCGCGGTCCCCGTCCATGGCGTAGGCGGTGAGCGCCACGATGCGCACCTGCCCGCGCGGGTCCGGCAGGGCGCGGATGCGCCTGGTGGCGGCCACGCCGTCCAGCTCGGGCATCTGCACGTCCATGAGGATGCAGTCGAAGTCCTGCCCGGCGGCGGCCTCCACGGCCTGCAGCCCGTTGCCCACGCAGTACACCGAGTGCCCCAGGCGCTGCAGCATGAGCTGGATGGCCAGCTGGCCGATGGGCTCGTCCTCGGCCACCAGGATGCGCAGGGCCGCCGGGGCGGGGCTCTCGGCCTCGGGCGGGGCCTCGCACACGGCGGCGTCCTCCGGGGCCAGGCCCAGGGGCAGGTGCACCACCATGGTGGTGCCCTCGCCGGGCTCGCTTTCCACGGCGATGCCGCCCCCCATGAGATTCACGATGCGCTGCACGATGGCCAGGCCCAGGCCCGCGCCCTCGAAGCGCCGGGTCTGGGAGCCGTCGGACTGGGTGAAGCGCTCGAACACGCTGGCGATCTTGTCCGCCGGGATGCCGATGCCGGTATCGGCCACGGCGAAATAGACGTGGGCCCGGCCGGGCCGGGCCTGGTTGGGCCGCACCCAGGCCGAGACGCGGATGCCGCCCTGCATGGTGAACTTCACGGCGTTGCCCACCAGGTTGAACAGCACCTGGCGGATGCGCGCCTCATCGCCCACCAGGCGCTCGGGAATGCCCGGCTCCAAGTCGAACGCCAGTTCCAGGCGCTTGTTCTCGCAGGTCAGGCGGAAGGTCTCGGCCACGGCGGCGAACATGTCGCGCAGGCGGAAGGGCTCGGTGCGCAGCACCCCCCGGCCCGCGTCCAGGCGCGAGATGTCCAGCACGTCGTTGAGCAGGGACAGAAGCCGCCTGCCCGCGCCCAGGGCCATGCCCGTGAACTCCGCCTGCTCCGCCGGGCCCACGCCGCCCTGCAACAGCTGGAGCATGCCCAGGATGCCGTTGAGCGGCGTGCGGATCTCGTGGCTCATGTTGGCCAGAAACTCGCTCTTGGCCTTGGCCGCGCTCTCGGCCTGCTCCTTGGACTTGATGAGCTGGGACTGGGCGTCCAGGCGCTCCAGCTCGGCGGCGGCGCGCACGCCCACCAGCCGCAGGAGCGACTCCACCTGGGCGCGGTCCTTGGCCTTGCGCCGCCCGATGACCGCGATGAGCCCGATGGGCGCCACGCCCTTGTGGTCCCAGAGGATGGTCCCGGCGTAGCTCTCGGCCTTCATGTCCTGGAGCACCTGGTCCTTGGGGAAGCGCGCGCGCACCCCCTCCGGGTGGAAGCAGACCTTGCGCTCCAGCAGTTCCCCGCAGGGCGTGTCGGCCAGGGCGTAGCGCACGTTGTCCTCGAAGTGGCCGTCGAAGTACACGGCCACGGTCTGGGCGTGCAGCCCGTCGCCCTCCAGGCGGTCGATGCACACGAAGTCCATGGCCAGGGTCTCGCCCAGGTAGCGCGAAAGGGAGCGGAAGAACTCCTCGCCGGAGCTGTCGCAGCCGCAGTGCACCAGAAAGTTCAGGGTCTGCTCGGCGCGCTTGCGCTCTGTGATGTCCGTGTACATGCCGAAGCTGCCCAAAAAGGAGCCGTCCTGGCCCCGCACCGGGCTGGCCGAGACCAGGGTCCACAGCTCGCTGCCGTCGGCGTGGCGCAGCCGGAGCTCGTACACACCGCCCTGGCCCTGGCGGCGCTGGCCCATGCGCTCCTTGTGGGGCTCCACGTCCTCGGGGAACATGAAGTCGAACATGGGCCTGCCGGGCATGTCCTCGGGCGCGGCGCCCAGCAGCTCGGCCATCCTGGGGTTGACGTAGCGGATGGTGGACTCCTGGTCCAGCTCGCACACGCCCTCGCTGGAGGTCTCCACCATGCGCCGGAAGCGCTCCTCGCTCTCCCGCAGGGCCTCCTCGGCGGCCATGCGCGCGGTGATGTCGCGGGCGGTGCCCACGGTGCCGATGCACCGGCCTTCGCTGTCGTAGAGCGGGGACTTCTGCACGTCGAGCACCAGGTGCTTGCCGCGCACCAGGCCGAATTCCTCGAAGCGGCCCGGGGCGTTCTGGGCCAGCACGATCTCGTCGGAGTTGAGGCAGAGTTCGCCGAAGGTGTGCCGCTGCCCCAGCGCGCGCTGGCGCTGGGCGAAGTACAGGTCCGTGCGGCCCAGCACCTCCTCGTCGTCGCTGCACAACAGCCCCTGGCGGATGGCCGGGTTGGCGAAGAGGAAGCGGCCCTCCAGGTCCTTGGCCCAGAGCATGTCGATCATGTTGTCGGTCATGGCCTGGATGAGCGCGCGGAACTCCACCAGCTCCCGGCGGGAGCGCTCCAGCTCCTCCTCGGCCAGCTTGCGCTTGGTCACGTCCCACACCGTGGAGATCATGAGCCCGCGCTCGGGCAGGGGCACGTTGCGCGCGGTGACGTAGGTGGTGGGCTCACCCGCGCGGGTGATGGGCACGTCATCCCAGTGCATGCGCGCCGGGTCGCCGCTGGCGCAGTCGGCCAGCACGCGCTCGCGCAGCCGCTGGCGGGTCTCCGGGTCCTCGTACACGGCGTCCCAGAAGCTGTCCGCCCCGGCCAGGGCCTCCCTGGTGGTGCGGTAGAGCCGGAGGAAATTCTCGTTCATGTACTCGAAGCGCACCTGCGGATCCACGGAGTTCACGGCGATGCCGATGGGCAGGTTCTCCATCACCGCGCGGGTGAAGGCCTCGCTCTGCTCCAGGGCCCTTTGGGCGGCCTTGCGCTCGGTGATGTCCGTGAACATGACCATGTGCCGCGTGGCGCCCATCTGCGCCAGGCGCACCTCCATGGGCAGCCAGGCGCCGTCGGACCGGCGGAAGCGCCGCTCCAGCACCACGGACTCCCCGTCGCGCATGCGCTGGAGGTTTTCGGCCAGGCCGTTCTTGGCCAGGTCGTCCGGGTGGATGACATCCTGCCCGGTGAGCCCCACCAGCTCTTCCGGGGTCCGGTCCAGCATCCTCTGGGCCATGGGGTTGGCCTCCACCACGCGGAAGCTGGCCGACTCCACCACGAGGATGCCGAAGGCGGCCTTGTCGAAGAGCTCGCGGTAGCGCTCCTCGCTCTCGCGCAGGGCCTCCTCCGCGGCCTTGCGCCCGGTGATGTCGGTCATGACCCCGACCATGCCCGCGGGCATGCCCGCCTCGTCCTCGAACACGGCCTTGCGGAAGAGCATCTCGCGCACCTCGCCGTCGGCGCGCTGCATCTGGCCCTCGTACTCCTGCACGCCGCCCTGGGCCAGCAGCCTGCGGTCCATGCGGTCGTACACCTCGGCCAGGTTGCGGGGGTAGATCTCGAACACCGTGCGGCCCAGCACGGCCTCGCGCGGCAGGCCGATCAGCCTGGCCATGGCCTCGTTGCAGGCGCTGTAGCGCAGGTCCGCGCCCTTGGCGAAGATGGGGCTGGGGATGGCGTCCATGAGGGTCTGGACCATGGCCGCGCGCTGGCTGGCCTGCAGCTCGGCCCGGCGCAGGCGCAGGGCCTCCTCCCGCAGGGCCAGGCTGCCCTCGGCCAGGCTGCCCAGAAAGCCCGCGAAGGCCTTGTTGTAGGTCAGGATGCGCTCGATCCTGTCGCGGGAGAAATCGGGTACCCGGGCCAGGGCCTCCAGGTAGGCCTCGCGGTCAAAGCCGTAGCGCTCGGCCTGGCGGGAAAAGAACTCCCTGTCCGGCGCCTCGTCCTCGTAGAAGAACTGGCCCAGGAACAGGGTGCCCAGGTGCTCGCCGCGCACCAGCACCGGGATGCCGATGTCCCACAGGCCGCTGGGGCACTTGTTGGCAAAGGCCTGGCCCTCGGCCACGCGGCCGGTTATGGCCGTGTCGCTCTCGCGGCAGAGCGCGGCGGTTTCGGGGTGCGCGCGGTGGAACCGGGTGCAGATGTCCTGCCAGCCTATGCCCGCAAGCACGGCCCCGTCGCGGGCGTCGATGAGGCCGCAGGGGACCCCGGCGGCCTTGTAGTGCGCCTCGATCATGGCCTGCACCTGGGCCAGGTCGATCAGTTCGGCGAGGGGGGGCAATGGCATCCGGGCGATTCCTCCACCCTGAAGCCATACCCAAAAACGCGTTATCTTGTCACGTCATTTCGAAAGGCGGCGGCCGGTTCGGGCGCGGGGCTAGGCCCGGGTGCAGCGCAGGCGCGGCAGGCAGGCCCAGGCCGGGGCGGGGCCGGGCGGGCGCAGGCGGACCACGCCGGCGCGCCCGGGCGGCGCAGGCGCGCGCGCGGCAGGCGCAGGGCCTCCATGCAGGCGGCGCAGAGCGTGCCGTCCGAGGGCTCGAAGAAATGGTCCGTGCGGTTGATGTGGCGGCCGCAGGCCGCGCAGCGGTGGCGAATCATGGCTGCCTCCCCTTTTGGATGCCCACGGCCTGCTCCATGCATCTTGCGTGCCTGGACACATTTGCCTGCGGCCCGGCGGCATAGACCATCCCTATAGCAGCGACAGAGAATTTCTCTTGGCGGGGCCCGCCGGTTTTGCTAGGGGTTGGCCATGCAGACCTTTGCCCCCGCACCGCAGAAGATCCGGCTGACCCAGGGCGTTCGCGCCGCAGGCTGAGCCGCCAAGGTGGCTCCAGGGGACCTGGAGCGGATTCTTCACGGACTGGTCACCGGCCAGGACGAACGCATTCTCTCGGGGCCGCGCGGCGGCAACGAGGACGCGGTGGTGGTGCGCGTTCCGCCCGGCAAGGCCCTGGTGCAGACCGTCGACTTCCTGACCCCCGTGGTGGACGACCCCTACCAGTTCGGCCAGATCGCCGCGGCCAACTCCCTCTCCGACGTGTACGCCGTGGGCGGCGAGCCGCTGACGGCCATGAACGTGTGCTGCTTCCCGGCCCGCAGCATGAGCCCGGAGGTCCTGGGCGCCATCCTCAAGGGCGGGCTGTCCAAGATCCACGAGGCCGGGGCCGTGCTCTGCGGCGGCCACAGCGTGGAGGACCAGGAGATCAAGTACGGCCTGTCCGTGTCCGGCGTCATCGACCCGGAGATGATAGCCACCAACCGGGGCCTGCGGCCCGGCGACGCCCTGGTGCTCACCAAGCCCATCGGCACCGGGGTGCTGGCCACGGGCGTCAAGGCGGGCAGGCCCGGCGCGGCCCGCTTCGAGGAGCTGCTGCTCACCTGGTGCGCCCGGCTCAACAGCGGCGGGGCGCACGTCATCCGCGAGCTGGGCCTGAGGGCCTCCACGGACGTGACGGGCTTCGGCCTGGGCGGGCACCTGCTGGAGATGGCCCAGTCCAGCGGCGTGTGCGCCGAGCTGGAGCTGGCCTCCGTACCCTTCTTCCCCGAGGCCGTGGAACTGGCCGGAACGGGCCTGCTGCCCGGCGGCAGCATCTGCAACCGCAACCACTACCTGCCGCGCGCCCGCGTGGCCAAGGGCCTGGACGAGCTGCTGGTGGCCCTGGCCTTCGACGCCCAGACCTCGGGCGGGCTCATCCTGGGCGTGCCCCAGGACAAGCTGGCCCGGACCCGGGAGCTGCTGGCCGCCTCCGGCGACCTCTGCGCCGAGATCGGCCGCGCCGTGGAGGCCGCGCCCGGCGGCCCGAGCCTGAGCATAGTCTAGCCGCCCCAGCGCTCCACAAAGCCCCGCACGTCGAACTTCCTCGCCGCGCCAGCGTATGTCATGCTGCGCACGGTGCCGAACACCGGCCGCTCCGGCCAGGGCCGGTCGTGCACGCCGCCGATGCTCCAGGCGATTCCCGCGTAGCCGTTCACGTCGCGCCCGTCCAGGGAGAGCGAGTCGTTGAGCCTGAGGCAGCGCGCCAGGGCGCTCTCCGCGTCCGGCGACCAGGCCAGGATCTGCTTGGCCCAGTACATCCGGAGCCAGCCGTGCATGTGCCCGGTGGCCAAGAGCTGCTTCTGGGCCGCGTTCCAGAGCGGGTCCGGGGTCTCCCCGGCGTCCAGCTCGGCCTCGCTGGCCAGGTGGGGGCGCGGGTCGGACCGGTGCCTGGCCAGGGTCTGGCGCGCCCAGTCGGGAAAGGCCTCCGGGCTGTCGTACTCCGGGGTGTGCAGGCAGAAGTTCTCGGCCAGCTCGCGCCGCACGATGAGCTGCTCCAGGAAGGCGTCCCGCGCCTCCGGGGCTACGTTTCGCGCCGCCAGCACGGCCAGGGCCACGCGCTGGGCCGAGAGCTGCCCGAAGTGCAGGTACGGCGAGAGCAGCGAGCAGGCCGGGCCGACCCCGGAGGACGTGATGGCGGGCGTGTTGCGCTCGCCCGCGTAGCGCGGCAGGCCCTCGGCCAAAAAGCTTTCCAGCCGGGCCAGGGCGGCGGCCTCGCCGGGGGGGAAGGCCGCTGGCGGCGGCCCGAACTCGCGCACAAGGGCATCCCAGTCGATGCCCGGAAGGGGCGCGGCCAGGGGCGGCGGGGGGAGGGGGCCCCCGGCCTCCGGGGCCGGGAGCGTGTCCAGGTACTCCGGCAGCAGTCGCTGGATCTTGGGCCGCAGGGTGCGGGCCATGTACTCGCGCCGGTCGCTGGCCACGTGGGCGGGCACGATGTTGCGGGAATCCACCGCCACCAGGGGAATTTCGGCCCGGGCGGCCACCTCGGCCAGCCATTGGCGCTTGGGCCGGGTGGGGTCGGCGTCCGTCACCGCCATTCCCGCGCCCAGGTGGCGCAGCAGGGCCGGAACCTGGACCCCGGGCTCGCCGCGCAGCAGGGCGAAGGGCACCCCCGCCCGCTCCAGGGCGGCGGCGGTCTCGCGCAGGCCGCGCACCAGGAAGGCGAAGTGCGGCAGGCTGGCCAGGCTGTAGTGCCTGGCCAGGCAGAAGGCCACGACCAGCGGTTGACGGCGCTGCCCGGCCAGCTCCCTGGCGTGGGCCAGGGCCCAGTTGTCGCGCGCGCGCATCTCCCGGTGCATCCAGTACACCACCGGGCCGGGCTGCGGGGCCTTGGACGTGGAGGACTGGACGCGGGACGGGTGCATGGAGGGCTCCTGTGGGGGCGCTGGCGGGCGGCGGGGCCTTCCCGACTCCTGCACGTTCGCCCGAGCGGCGGCGGGTTGTCAACCCGGAAAACCTGTCCTTTTCCCGGCCATTTTCGGGGGATTTTTGCCCCGGAGCCAAAGCCCGTGCTATACTCCCGGCCCATGAACGAGACCTTCCCCACCCTCACCTACACCGCCCCGCCCACCATCGCCCGGTTCATGCACAGTCCGGCCTTCTACCGGGGGCTCCTGGGCCCGGTGGGCTCGGGCAAGTCCAGCGGCTGCTGCGTGGAGCTCATGCGCCGGGCCTGCGCCCAGGCCCCCGGCCCGGACGGCGCGCGCCGCACGCGCATGGCCATCGTGCGCAACACCTACCGGGAGCTCAAGGACACCACCCTGCGCACCTGGCTGGCCTGGTTCCCGGAGGAGACTTACGGGGCCTTCGGCCACACGGAGATGCGCCACGCCCTGCGCCTGCCCCTGCCCGACGGCACGAGGCTGGAGGCGGAGGTGCTCTTCCGCGCCCTGGACCGCCCGCGCGACGTGAAGAAGCTCCTGTCCCTGGAGCTCACCGGGGCCTGGTTCAACGAGGCCCGCGAGATGCCGCTCACGCTCATCGAGGCCATGGGCGACCGCGTGGAGCGCTACCCGGCCAGGGCCGCCGGGGGCTGCACCTGGGCCGGGGTGATCATGGACACCAACCCGCCGGACAACGACCACTGGTGGCGCCGCCTGGCCGAGGACGAGCGGCCCGAGCACTGGGCCTTCTTCCGCCAGCCGGGCGGCGTGCTGGAGCGGGCCACGGAGCAGGGCCCGCGCTTTGCGCCCAACCCGGGGGCCGAGAATTTGGAAAACCTGCCGCCGGACTTCTACGCCAAGCGCGTGGCGGGCAAGAGCGCGGCCCACGTGCGCGTGTACTACGGCGCGCGCTACGGCTTCGTGCAGGACGGGCGGCCCGTGTACCCGGAGTTCGACGAGGCCAGGCACGTGGCGCGCCAGGCCCTGCGCCCCCTGCCGGAGCTGCCGCTCCATGCCGGGCTGGACTTCGGCCTCACCCCGGCCTGCGTGCTGGGCCAGCGCCTGCCCACGGGCCGCTGGCTGCTGCTGGCCGAGCTGGTGGCCCAGGACATGGGCATGCTGCGCTTCGCCCGCGCGCTGAAGGACCTGCTGGAACGCCGCTTCCCGGGACTTGCGCCCGTCATCACCGGCGACCCGGCGGGCCAGGCCCGCGCCCAGACCGACGAGCGCACGCCCTACGACATCCTGCGCGCGGCGGGCTTAAGCGCCCGGCCCGCGCCCTCCAACGACCCGCTGCTGCGGCGCGAGGCCGTGGCCGAGGCCCTTGCGCGCGACATCGACGGGGAGCCCGGGCTGCTGCTGGACCCCTCCTGCCGGGTGCTCATCCAGGGCATGGCCGGGGCATGGCGGCACCGGCGGATGCAGATTTCCGGAGAGGAGCGCTACGCCGACGAGCCGGAGAAGAGCCGCTTCTCGCACGTGTGCGAGGCCGCGCAGTACCTGCTCCTGGGCGCGGGCGAGGGCTACGCCCTGCTCACCCCCCGGGGAACGCCAGAAGCCCGCCAGACCCGCAGCGTCAACGCGGGCCGTAGCGGGCTGTTCTTGGGAATCGGGCCCAGGGAGCGGAGCTAGGGGGGGCTATCTGTCGGGGGCCCGTCTCCAGTCGGGGGGCCCGCCTTCAGTACGGGGCCTGCCTCCATCTGATGGATTTTGCTCCCTGGCGAGGAGGGGTGGTGATCCGGGGCCAGGGATAGTACGGAAGCGGTACAGCCCTGGACCCGGATCGCCCCCTGACGACGTCCAGGGGGCAAAAGACACAGATGGAGACAGGCCCTAGTCCAGGAGCTCGAAATGCACGAGATCCTGGAAATCCTGGTCCGTGACGGGCTCGTTGTCGCGGTCCCAGTCCCCGCCCCAGCGCAGGGCGATGCCCATCTCCGCCGCCACGCCCAGCACGTACCCGGCGAAGTGCAGGCAGTGGCGCGGGTCGTAGCTGGCCCTGCCGCCGTGGAAGGGCGCGGCGTCCACCGCGCGGGAGAGCGCGGGCGGCTCGGCGCAGTGCCTGCCCTGGGGCCACTTCAGGCGGCTCTTGCCCTCGGCGAAGTAGCGGTCCTGGGTGGCCTTGTCTCGCCGGCCCTCCAGTATGGCGCAGTCGAAGCGCAGCACCACCGTCTCGAACAGGCGCACCAGGTCCGGGTGGCAGGTGTCCAGCCGCTGCAGGGAGACCTTGCTGAAGGCGGGCATCACTTGGCCCCGGCGATGATCTTGTCCTTGGCGGCGCTGCCCGCCGAGGAGCCGAAGTAGTAGGAGACCACGGAGGCCCAGGCCGCGCCCATGGCCCCCAGCATGATGTTCAGGATCTCCTTGGACCCTGTGGGGGGCTCCTTGAGCATGAGCCAGGCCAGCAGGCCGAAGAAGCCCGCCGTGATGAGCACGGCCAGCGTGCCGGGAATCCAGTCGCGCAGGGTGGCCTCGCGCCTGCGGGCGCTGTCGCGGTCGTCGGCGTCGATCTTGAGCACGTCCACGCCCAGCTTCTGCATGTCCAGCTTGAACTTCTGCTCGGCCTCCCTGATCTGCTGGAGCTGCTCGGGGGTGGCCTTCTCCAGGGCCCTGGCCATGGCCTCCTCGTCGGAGCCGTCCGCCAGGCCCAGCACCGCCCGCAGCGCCGCCGCGGCCACGGCCCCGAAGGGCCCGCCGATGGCCGTGCCGATGGCCGGGGCCACATGGTCCAGGAGCTTTCTCCATTCGAAGCCCATGGGAACCTCCTTTTCTTTTATAGAATGGTCCATATGCCTCCCCGGCGCCATGCGCAAGCGGAATTTCGCGTGTCGGGCCCCATCACCGGAGCACCGCCCGCAGGACGAGCGGGCCCAGCACCTGCAGCACCAGCCCCACGCCCAGGCCCACGTAGACGTGGAACCGGAGCTTGTTCACCGCGGCCCAGAGGTCGGCGCGCTCGGCCAGGTACTCGTCCCGGCCCGAGGCGTGCTCGGCCCTGTGCTCCGAATGCAGCCGCTCCAGGCCGGAGAGCCGCTCCTCCTGCCGGGCGCAGAGCTCGCGGCGGGCGGTCTGGCTCTCGGCGATGCGCACCAGGGTTTCGCCATTGGCGCGGGACTGGGCGGCCACGGCCTCGATGCCCAGGCGCATCTGCTCCTTGAGGGAGACCAGGGCGTCGCGGATCTGCTCCAGGAACTGCTCGTGGAAGGCGCAGGGCTGGTGCATGGGCGGCCCCTACTCCCCGCCGGGCGGCGGGCTGGCCGCCGCGCGTGCCAGGGCGAAGGCCAGGTAGCTGTCCACGGCCTGCCAGCTGGCGGGCAGGCGCAGCACCTCCTCGTGCCCGGGCACGAGGAAGTCCTCCATGCCGGTGAGCTCGCCCGCCTCGTTGAAGGCCGGGCGCTTCTCCACGTAGGCGGGCACGTCCACCACCACGCTGGGGTAGGCGCTGACCGGATGGCCCCCGTCGCCCTCGACGACCTGGGCGCCCTGGGGCAGCGCGGCCAGCAGGGCGCGGGAGAGCTCCACCTCGGGATGATGCAAGAGTTTCATACAGTCCTCCTAGACCGCGAAGATGTTGACCGACCCGGAGCCGCCAGCGCCAGCGCCGTTCGTGGCGGCGCCGCCGTTGGCCCGGACGGTTCCGTTGTTCAGGTAGCCCCCGCTATTCGTGAGCAGCACCACGCAGCCCCCGCCAGCGGAGCCGCCGGCATGGGATGTGCTGTAGATGCCGCCCCTTGCCCCGTCCGCCGAGACGACGCAGCCGGAGGCGATGGACAGGAACGGGGTGAACAGCATGAGCAGCCCGCCACCCGCGCCTTCGGGGTAGTACCCGGCGGTTGAGTTTCCACCAGGGTCTCCGGCGCCGCCGGTCATGGACGTGTTCCACCCATTGCCCCCGCCACCGGGGCCGCCATAGGGTTCGCCGTCGCCAAGGGAGATGACGCCATCCCAGTTGCCGCCTCCGGCGCCGGCGCCGCCGCAGCAGGGCCCGCCCTTGCCGCCGCGGTTCGTACCTGCCCTCGTTCCCGCGCCAGACAGGCGACCCGTTCCGCCGCCCCCGGTCCGCATCGCCGAGGCGGCGGACCCGTTTGCGCCAAGCGCGGTGCCCGCAGCCGAAACCGCCCCGGCCGCGCCCTCGCCCAGCACCACGTAGTCGGCCAGGGAGGGCTTGAGCGTGCTCTTGAGGCTCTGCGGAACGAGGTCGAGCACCGTGAGGTTGCCGAAGTTCCCGGCCTTGCCCAGCTTGTCGACGTGGATGCGCCCGCCATTCTGGAGAGTGACGCCGTGCCTGGCGAAGATGACGAGCCCCTTGCTGTTCGTGCTGGGGCAAAGCACGGCGGACCCGCCGTCCACGACGAGCCTGCCGCAGACCACGACGCTGGCTCCGGTTCCCGCGTCCGGGGCCACCGTGGCGGCTCCCGTAACGGTGAGGACTCCTTCCTGGGGCTGCAGCACGCTGCCGCCCTGGACGACGTTCTGGCTGTACTCGCCGCCGCCGAACAGGGAGCCCCCGGAAAGGGGGCCGGGGGGCAGCCCCCCGGTCCCGCCGGGCCAGGCCCCTCCGCCCTCGTGCGAAGAGAGCCGCGCCATGGCTAGTACTTCCCGCCCTTGGCGGTGATCCACATCTTCTTGCCCGCCGTGGGCGCGGCGGCCTCCCGGGCCTTCACGCTCCAGCCCGGCGGCAGGTTCAGGTAGGGCTTGCCGCTGGCGTCCTTGCTGACGTGCCCGGCCATGACCGGCGCGGCCAGCAGGTCCACGGCGGCCAGGGCGTTGGTGTTGCCGCTGGAAAGCGGGATCTTCACCGTGGCCGCCTGCCGAGTCGCGGCGCCGTCGGAGAAGAGAATCACCAGGTCCCTGTCCGCGCTGTCGTCCGTGGCCACGGCCAGGGTGTCCAGCCGGGTGGATTCGTCCGGGTCGCCGGGGAAGACGGTGGCCTCGGTGGTGTCGGAAAGCTCCGTGAGCTTGCCGATGATGCCGCCGACGTAGATGGGTTCCTTGTTCGCCGCCATGTTACATGCCTCCCATGAGTGCGTGGTTGAGGACGCGGCCAGCCACCATGGCGGGCCGCAGGGAAAGGGCGAGGATCTCGTTGGTGGGCAGCTGGGCCGGGCCGGGGCCCACGTCGGCCGCCAGGCCAGACTCCGAGCAGGCCAGCCCGCCGCCGGGCGCAAGCTTCACGCGGGCCAGGCCCTGGGCCGTCTCCAGCCCGCCCCCGGCCTCCAGGGCCAGGGCCAGGCGCAGCGCCTCGTCGCCGCCGGGGTTCAGCAGGCTCTCGGCCAGGCCGTCGCCCGCCTCCAGCTTGGCCGCCAGGCCGCCGGGAACGGTGTCGGAGGCGCTCACGCGCAGGCCGCCCACGCTCTGCTGCGCGGCCAGGGCCGCCTGGGCCGCCGCCTGGGCGTGGGCCGCCGCCTGGGCGGCATCCTGCCCGGCGCTGGCGCTGGCGGCCTCGCAGGTGTCCAGAAAGGCGCGGGAGTCCTTGATCTCCCCGGCCGGGGTGCTCACGGGATAGAGCACGGCGCGGCCGATCTTTTCGTCCAGGGCCTGGCAGATCATGGTCAACAGGTCCAGGGCGGCCTCGTGGCTGGCGGCGGGAAAGGCCGAGTTCTCCACGTAGTCCAGCTCCTGCACGATGGCCGGGTCGCGCCGGATGACCAGGGTCTGGCCCGTGGCGGGCGGGGTGTGCATGGTGAGCGTGCCGCCCGCCGGGTCGCCCGCGCCGGTGAGCTCGTAGTGCGAGCCTTGCAGCAGCGGGATCTCCACTCCGTCTTGCACGAGCAGGGCGGCGATGTCGGCCTCGCGGATGAAGGGGAAGCCGACGGGGAAGGCGCGGGTGACGCCGTTGCCCGCGTAGCTGGCCTTGGAGGTCTGGGTGGACAGGGTCATGGGGGGAGCTCCTTTTGCTTGCGGGTTATTCGTTCATGGCCAGCACGGGCACGATGAGCAGCACGGTCATGGGCAGGGGCTGGTCCTGCACCACGGTGAGCACGCCGTCCGGGCCCCAGCCGTGGGGAAAGCGCACGGTCTTGTCGCCGGTGAACAGGGCCGGGGCGCGGCCCATGGGGTCCGCGCTGGTGCGGTACAGCAGGGGCTCCAGCCGGGTCTCGTCCGGGCCCACCTTGCCGCCCAGGGTGAGGAAGAGCCGGAGCGAGACCTCGGTGATGCGCTTGGTCTTGGTCTGGGCGCTGCCGCGCGCCCCGGCGAACTCCAGGCGCATGGGCTTGAGCACCGAGGCGTAGGGCAGACCCGCGTGCACCACGCTGGCCTCGCGGTCCAGGGTGATGCTGCCGTCTGCGGCCACGGTCATGGGCGGCAGCACGGCGCCGTCGGCCAGCACGTGCACAACCCGCCCGGCCAGGTGCGAAAGCCCCGCGAGCACCCGGGCGGGCTGCCCCTGGGGCCCGGCGTCGTAGCTCATGCCGCTGTCCACGAAGAACGCGCCCAGGCCGCCCTCCTGGCCGCTGGCCGCCTCCTCGGAGAAGGCCGGGGCCAGCAGCTCCACGAAACGCCGGACTTGCGGATTGCCCTGGGCGTCGGGCACGGTGCGGCGCACCGCGAGCCAGAGCTCGTCGCGGCCCTCGGCGTCGTTGGAAACCGCGCACACGCTCTCCACGGCCCCGTCGGTGACGATGCGCGAAAACGCGCACACGTCCTGCTCCGGCAGGTAGGTCAGGGCCGCCAGCACGCCGTCGGCGCGCACGCAGTAGAGCACCGGGTCCGGCTCCTGCACGAAGGCCAGCTGCGTGAATCCCGGCCCGGCCATGTGCCCGGCCAGAAGGGTCAGGTCGCGGGAGAGGTAGGCGTCGGAGTCCAGGCGGTAGGCCATCTCGCGGATCTTGCGGCCCGAGCGCTGGATGAACAGGGTGGCCGCGCCCGCCGGGCAGGCCTGGGCCAGGGCCGCGCCGCTGGTGCCCTCGCGGTTGGCCTTCACCCCGCCGGGGGTCACGGGGGTGTTCAGCGATGAGCCGGAGATGGTCCACTCGCCGCTGGTGGCGCCCACCCACAGCCGCCCGCGCGAGGAGAGGAACGCGATGCGCCCGCCCTGCTGGGCCGAGAGGGTGACCTCCAGGGCGTCGTCGTCCAGGGGGTCGCTGCCGTCCTCGCTGGCCGGGTCGGCCTCGATGCGCTGGCCCACGGCGAACTCCTCCCAGCGCTGGGCGTCCAGGGTCCCGGAAGCGTTGCGGATGCTCTCGATCTCCGTGCCCGTGGCCGGGGCGTCGCGGAAGGTCACGGTCAGGCCTCCGGTGCCCGCGCGGAACTCCCTGGTGCCGAGGTAGCGGTAGTAGCAGGGCGTGCCGTCGCCGGTCTCGCCCGCCAGGGCCGAGCCCTTCTTGAAGCTGTCGCCGTTCAGGAGCGCGAAGGTGTCCCCGGCCTTGCCCTCGGCCGCGCCGCTGCCGCTTCCGTCGGCGATCTCCACGTCGCTCCAGCCCGAAAGCGGCACCTCGCGCGTGGCCAGGCGGAAGTCCGCGTGCTCCCCGGTGCGGGAGAACCACAGCGTGTACGGCTCCTGCGGGGTGGCGGCGAAGACCAGCCTGTCCTCGTGGAAGGCCGCCAGGCCGGGCCAGTTGCCCTCGGCCCAGGCCCCGGGCCGGGCGGTGAAGGCCAGCTCGGCCAGGGTCCAGGCCCCGTCGGCGGCGCGGGTGAGCCGCCGGGGCGCGAAGGCCTGGTGGGTCAATATGAGGGCCTGGCGCTCCTGCACGGCGCGCAGGCCGTCCAGGTGCTGGGCCAGGTAGGGGCTGGCCAGCTCCAGGGGCGCGCCCTGGCCGTCCAGCACGCGCCCGCCGCCGGAGTAGAAGCGGATGCAGCCCTGGCCCGGGGCCTTTTCGGCAAACTCCAGCACCCAGGCCGCGCCGGTGGCGTCCTCGAAGGGCAGGAGCAGGGAGCGCGAGGCGTGGCGGGCGCAGTCGGCCACGTAGCGCATGCCGCTCCTGCGCGTGACGCCGCCGTGGGGGTGCACCAGGAAGTTCTGCAGGGCCAGGCAGCCGTTGAAGTACTTGGCCATGTCCACGCGGCCCACCAGCCGGGGGGAGACCTCGCCGCTGGTGAAGTTGGTGAGGGTGACGGGGATGAGGCTCATGGCGTATCCCCGCTAGTCCTTCGGAAAGGTGGTGGGATACGGGATTCCCGCATTGCCGCCCCCGCCCAGGATCTGCCCGCCCAGGCGCAGCAGGGGGGTGGCGCCGCCGCTGCGGCTGCGCGGCACCCGGCCGGAGAGCCGACTGCTCCGGGCCTGCGCCGCGCCGCTGGCCAGGATGTCGTCCATTTGGAGCAGGGCGTCGCCCAGGAGCTCGTCCACGGCGCCCTCGGTCTGGGCGTCGATGTTCTCCAGGGACAGAAGCGAGGTTCCCGAAAGGGTCAGCCCGCTGGTGGCCGCGCCCACGCGGGCCCGGGCCCGGGCCTTCTCGCCCTTTTCGCGCAGGTCGTCGGCCCGGTCGCGGGCCTCGCGGGCCGTGGCCTCGGCCTGGCGCCGGGCCTGGGCCTCGGCGGCCTGGGCGCGGGCCTCCGCCGCCTCGCTCACGCCGCCGTCGCCATTGCCGCCGCCACCGCCGCCACCGCCGATGAACAGCGGCAGGGCCTGGGTGAGGACGTTGCCCGCATTCAGGGCCGTGGGCATCACGCTGCTTACGCCTTCCATTGCCAGAACCTCCCGTAGAGATGATGGGTTGCCTGATCGGGCCCGAAGCCGGGGCACTTGCCCTCAAACTCCAGGCCCAGAAATTTTGCGAACCGCGCGGCCACGGGGCTGTCCTCGCGCACGTGGGCCTGCAGCCGGACGAAGCCGTGGTCCTCGCGCAGGCGCAGCATGGCCCGGCGGGCGTGGCGGGCCAGGGCCACGGGGTTCTCCAGGGCCGGGCCGCCCAGCCACAGCCAGCACTCGCCCACCCCGGCCCAGAAGCGCACGGCCCCGCCGCAGGCCACGGGCCGTTCCCCGCGCAGCAGGGTCCAGGCCGGACCGGCGGCCTCGTAGCGCGCGGCCAGCCCGGCCAGGGCCTCGCCGAAGCCCACCGGCTGGCCGAAGACCAGCCCGCGCAGCGCGGCGGCCGCGCCCGGCGTCAGCGAGAGCAGGGGCGCGTGCCCGGCCTGGAAGCGGACCAGCCGCCAGTTCCTGTGCATGGGGATCCTCCCGTGGCCTGGCCGGGGGCGGGACCCCCGGAACCGGCGCAAGTATAGCCCCGGTTTTTGCCACAGGACAAAAATCACCCGTTTTTGGCCGGTAAAAGGACAAAAATTCCGCCTTGACAGGGTGCGGAGAAGGCCGCACCCGGCGGCGGAGAGGGGATGTGGACCGGAAGGGCTAGGACTTGGGCAGGCGCAGGACCACGCTGGTGCCCCGGCCTTGGGCGCTGGCGGCGGAGAGCTCCCCGCCCAGGGCGGCGGCCAGGAGCCGCGCGGCGTACCTGGCCCCGGGGTTGCCCGGCGCGGCGGCGGCGGAGAGGCACTCGCCCCCAGGGGCGGGCTTGTCGAAGAAGCATTCGCGGGACTTCTTGGGCAGCTCGCGCGGGCGCGTCACGGAGAGGGTCAGCCCGGTGGAGTCCTCGGCCAGGGCCAGGTCCACCTCGCCGCCAGGGGCCGTGGCCGCCAGGGCGTCGCGCAGCAGGTGGCAGGCCAAGTCACGGGCCAGGCGCTGGTCGCCCGGGGCGGTGAGGGAGAGCCCCTCGGGCAGGGGCGCGCCCGGCGGCAGGGAGGGATTGTCCAATGTCAAAACCAGGGCCACCTGACGGCTGGCGGCCAGGGGCGCGGCCAGGCGCACGGCCTGGCGGACGGCCTCGGCCAGGTCCAGGGTGGCGCCGGGCTCCGGGCGGTACAGCCCGTGCTCCAGGGTGTACACGTCCACGGCCTGGCGCACCGCGCCCACCACGTCCCAGCCCCGGCAGCAGGCCTTGGCCACGCGCCCGGCCAGCTCCGGCGGCAGCGCGCCCCCGGCCAGCAGCTCCCGGGAGAGCTGCAGGAAGTCGGCGTTGGGGCTGTCCGGCTCCAGCCGCGTGGCCGCCTCCAGCTCGGCCAGCAGGGTCCTGGCGTCCCGCTCCGGCGTCACGTCGCGCAGGGCCAGGAGCCGCAGGCGCGGGCGGCCCTCCGCCCCGGGCGCGGTGCGCGTGCGCAGGGCCAGGGTCTTGCCGGAGCGCGTGGCCAGCACCAGGGGCTGCCCGGCCTCGGCCTCGGGCTCCTGGCTGGCCAGCAGGCCGCGCAGGCGCGCCAGGAAGGGCTCGGGCTCGTGCAGGGCCTCGGCCATGCGCGGCAACAGCGCGTCCAGGCCCTGGGCCAGGTCCGCCCCCTCCAGGCCGAACAGGGCCGGAAAGCGCGGGCTCCAGGCCTCGAAGCGCCCGGCGGCGTCCACCACGGCCAGGGCCTCGCCGGAGAGCTCCAGCAGCGCGGCCAGGGCCAGGGGCGCGGTGCCGCGCTCGCGCGCGGCCAGCTCGCCCTCCAGCAGCCGCGTGCGGGCGCGCTCCTGGCGCAGCAGGTCGGCGGCCTTGTGCGCGGCCTCCAGGGTGCGCCGCAGTTCGGACTCCCGCCGGGCCAGCCGCCCGGCCAGCCGCTGGCGCTCCTCCAGGGCCTGCGCCCCTTCCGGCGGCGCTGCTGGAGCGGGCGGCTGGGCGCACGGCGCGTCGGCCCAGGCCACGTAGAGCCCCAGCAGGGTGCGCTCGAACACCCGCTCCACGGCCTCGTGGGCGCGGGCGCGGGAGCCCTTGTCGTCGATCCAGGATTCGCGGATGAGGTCGTCGTAGGCGCGGCGCATGAGCCGGAGCACGCGCAGCGAGCCGGGCAGGTCCAGCCCGGCCTCCATGTGCACCCCGGCCTGCTGGCGGCCCAGCTCCGTGGCCGGGTCGGCGTCCATGTCCACGGCGAAGGCCGGGCGGCCCTCGGCCTTGACGATGCGGCGCAGGGTGAGCGAGCACTGCTCCACGGCGGAGTCCACCACCGGCTGGGGCAGGGCCAGGCCGGAGATCTCGGCCAGGCGGCGCAGGCGCGCGGCCAGCCACGGGCCGTTGGCCGCGGCCAGCCCGGCCAGGTGCAGGGTCTCTGTGTTCGGCGGGGTCCCTGGTTCCATGGATCCCCCTTGGGTTGCCCCGGTGCGGGGCCTAGGCTTCCGTTGGTCCGCCCGGCGAGTCGACGGGCGCGGTGCTACCGGCCCTGGCCCGGAATGGCGCTCACCAGCCTGTCCGCCCACTGGAAGGACTCGTTGTAGGCCTGGGACACCGAGCCCGTGGGCAGGCCCAGGGCTGAGGCCAGCTCGCCCATGTCGTCCCAGCGGGTGTCCTCGATGGCCTTGGCCAGGGCCAGCCAGGGGGCGAAGGGCCCCGGCTCTCCGCACAGGGCGGCCTGGAGGTCGTCGGCCAGGGCCAGCTTGGGCGCTATGTCGGCCATGGGCATGTCCAGCATGGCGGGCAGAAGCGAGAACAGGCCGAGCAGGAAGAGCTTGTCCGCCTGGTCGTAGCGGTCCGCCGCAACGGCCAGCAGGCCCAGGAACTTGGCCCGCTGGGCCGAGAGGTGCAGGAGCTCCCGGGCCTTGGTGGAGGGGGTGAGGTCGGCCATGACCATGACCCGGAGCCAGGCGCACAGGTGCACCCACCCGGCCATGAGCACCGCCTGGCGCACCGAGGAGACCTTCTTCATCAGCCCGAAGTGCGCGCTGTTGAGCAGGGTCAGCACGCGGTAGGTCACCGAGGCGTCGGCCTCGATGGCGGCCACCAGCTTGTCCGTGTCCGGCTCGGCCTTGGAGAGGATCTCCAGCAGGGCCAGGCGCGTGGACTCCGCGGCGCTGACCTTGCGCTGGGCGAAGGTTTCCGGCTCGCGGAAGAAGTAGCCCGAAAAATAGGTGCAGCCCAGGGACTTGGCCAGGCCCAGGGCCTCCACGGTCTCCACGCGCTTGGCCAGCATCTCTATGCCCCGGGCGCGCAGCTTCTCCGTGGTCTGGGGCAGGCAGCCGGCATTCGGGCCCTTCAGGTCCAGGATGACGAGGCTGGCCAGGTCCAGCAGGGGGCCCTCCTCCACCTCGCAGCCCTGGGCGTCCAGGGCCAGGGTGTAGCCCTCGCGCCGCATGGCCCGCAGGGCCTCCAGGGCGCGCTCGTCGGTGAAGCCGTGGGGCATGAGCACCGGCAGCACGCACTCCGGCCCAAGAGCCTTGGGGATGCCCGCGAGCACGGCCTGGCCGGGCAGGTGGATGAGCGCCTTGTGCGGCAGGGCGCAGGTGTCCAGGCAGGCGGGCATGCACTGGATCACCGACAGGGTGGCCATGAGCGGGTCGGTGAATTCGGAATACGTATGCTCCAGACAGCGCCGATAATAATGGAAATATCCCCAGGTCGCGAGGTTTGCGTCCAGCACGGGCTGGCGGGCGACGAAAAGGGTCTCGTAGGGTTGTGCTGCGGACATAGGGCTCTACGTATGGTTGGTTTTCTTATCGGAAAATCCACGCCGGACATGGACACACGAACGGACAAATGGTAACTAGCCGCCCCATGAATGTAAAGGAACTCCTGGAAGAGGGCGCGGACGGCACGTACATCGCGCACCTGTTCCAGATGGAGCGCTACGCCTGGATGGCCCTGTCCTACGACATGGCCCTGGCCGTCGACATAGACGGCTGCATCCAGGCGTCCAACGCCGCCTGGCACCGCTCCTCCGGCCACTGGCCCGAGGAGCTGCGCGGCCAGTACATGATCGAGTTCATGGAGTTCTCCGACCGGGAGCGGGCCCTGGCCCAGTTCCAGTCGCTCATCACCAGCGACACCGCCACCACCACCTTCGACTTCCGCTTCCGCTGCGCCGACGGCGCCTACAAGCGCTTCAACTGGAACGTGCTCTACTCGCCGGACAACGAGCTGTTCTACTGCATCGTCAAGGACTTGAGCGAGGTGTACGACCTGCGCCACGCCGCCTACCACGACACGCTCACCGGCCTGCCCAACCGCCTCTACCTTACCGACCAGCTGCCCGGGCTCATCGCCAGCGCGGAGGAGCACAACCACATCCTCTCGCTGTTCTTCCTGGACCTGGACGGGTTCAAGCAGGTGAACGACACCCTGGGCCACCAGGCCGGGGACCTGCTGCTGCAGACCGTGGCCGACCGCCTGAAGCAGTGCATCAGCCGCCAGGAGGCCTGCGTGCGCCTGGGCGGCGACGAGTTCGTGCTCATGGAGACCTGGCCCTGCTCCTGCCATGAGGCCGAGCGCCTGGCCGGGGAGATCCTCGAGGCCGTGAACCGGCCCGTGGCCATCGGCGGCACGGAGGCCCACGTGGGCGCCTCCATCGGCATCGCCCTGGCCCCGGCCCACGCGGACAACCCCGCCGCCCTGCTGGAGCTGGCCGACCAGGCCATGTACCGGGCCAAGAAGGGCGGCAAGAACCGCTTCGTCATGGCCGGAGACGCCGAAACCTGCGGCGCGCCCGCGGCCATGCTGGGCGAGATCGCCGACGACCCCGCCCTGGACGCCGCCGCCCCGAAAGGATAGGAACCACCCGGCCCACCCCGCGCCGCACTCTTGCCGCCCTTGCCGGAGGTCCCACGCCCATGCAGCCCGCGCCCCACGCCCCCCAGTCCAACGCACCAAAATCCAACGCCGCCGCCATCATCGCCGCCCTCGTGGCCCTGGCCGCCGCCGTGGCGCTCAACTACGGCTTCTGGTGGACCCAGGGCCGCCCCCAGGCCATCCCCGACGCCGCCGACCCGCGCGTGAAGAGCGCCTCCTTCAGCCCCTACCGCGCGGGCCAGAGCCCCTTCGGCGCGCCCTTCACGCGGGAGCAGTTGGAACAGGACATGGCCGTGGCCTCCAAGTACGTCACGCGCATCCGCACCTACGCCAACACCAACCAGTTCGCCCCCGTGCCCGAGCTGGCCGAGAAATACGGCCTGAAGGTGCTGCTGGGCGCCTGGGTGGGCGCCAACCTGCAGGCCAACGACAAGGAGATCGCCGGGCTCGTCAAGGCCGCCGGCGACTACCCCGACGCCGTGGAGGGCGTCATCGTGGGCAACGAGGTGCTGCTGCGGCGCGAGATCACCCCGGACCTGCTCATCGACTACATCCGCAAGGTCAAGGCCCAGGTGAAGCAGCCCGTGACCTACGCCGACGTGTGGGAGTTCTGGCTCCTGTACCCCAAGGTGGCCGCCGAGGTGGACTTCATCACCATCCACGTGCTGCCCTACTGGGAGAACACGCCCACGGCCCTGGAGCACGTCATCGAGCACATGCTCCACGCCCACGCCAAGATCGCCGCCGCCTACCCCGGCAAGCCCATCCTCATCGGCGAAATCGGCTGGCCCAGCGCGGGGCGCGTGCGCAAGGACGCCGTGCCCGGCCGCGTGGCCCAGGCCCGCTTCGTGCGCGACATCATCAACACCGCCCACGAGAAGAACATCGACTACAACATCTTCGAGCTCTTCGACGAGCCCTGGAAGTTCGGGCAGGAGGGCACCGTGGGCGGCAACTGGGGACTGATCGACGTGGAGCGCCAGATCAAGTTCCCCCTGCGCGGGCCCGTCAGCGAAAAGCCCTACTGGCTCACCGCCTTCCTGGCCTCCTCCGGCGCGGCCCTGCTGCTGGCCGCCCTGGCGCTTCTGCTGCGTCCGGCGCGGGGCTTCGGCCGCACGGCCCTGGTGGCGCTCTCCGCCCAGGGCCTGTGCACGCTTTTGGCCGCCAGCGCGGAGCAGAGCCTGCGCCTGGCCTTCGGCACCGCCGGAATCATCGGCGGCGCGCTCATGACCGGCGGCGGGGCCGTGCTCTGCCTGCTGGTGTTCACCGAACTCGTCGATCTCGCGGGCGGGCGCGGCGGCCCCTCTCCGCTGGCCCCGGTCATCGCCCGGCTGGAGGCCCTGCGCTCCCTGCGCCTGCGGCCCGGGCCGGAGGGCTCGTGGCGCGCGCAGGCCATCGCCATGCTCGACCTGGTGTTCGGCCTGGCCGCGCTGGCGCTCACCTTCGGGCTCATCGTGGACCCGCGCTACCGCGACTTCCGCGTGGCGCAGTTCTTGCCCGTGGCCCTGTGCATGACCGCGCGCTGGCTGGCCACCCGCGAGCTGCCCCGGCCCGTGGGCACCCCGCGCGAGGAATGGCTGCTCATCGGCACCTTCCTGGTGGGCGCCGCCGTCATCCCGGTGAAGGAAGGCCTGGTGAACCCGGCGGCCTGGGCCTGGAGCGCCACGCTGGTGCTGCTTGCCCTGCCCTGGGGCATTTCGCTGTACCGCCAGCGCCAGGCCATGCGCCAGGGGCAGGCCGCGCAGTAGAAGAGCGCCGGGGGAAGGAGGGGGAACTTGTTGGAACAAGTTCCCCCTCCTTCCCCCCGGACCCTCATCCGCCCCCTCAAAAACCTGTGTTGGGGGAAAAGGCCCGGGCTGGACGGGTCAGCCGCCGCCCCTTTCGCGCCGGAACTTTCGGTCGCAGAAAGGACAAGAATACCCCGTTGACAGGGTTCCAGACTCCCGCGCCCAAAGCCGAGAAATCTGCCCACCCGCCAGCCCTTGAACCGCGCCGCCTGCCGGGCGCGTCCCTTGTCAGGCCTTGCTTCCCGGAGTCTGGCTTTTTCTAGAGTATCTTGATAAAGTACGTAGACAATAGACAACTGCCTGATTTTCCTTGAGGACCCCCCGTCCGCAAACTCCAACCGACTTCAAGGACCTCCCCTATGACCAAGACCGCCACCGCCAAGCCCGCCGCCTCCGCCCTGCCCGCCCTGCCCAAGAACCTGCCCGACGTGGCCCTGAACGACAACGCCAAGGTGGTGCTGGCGCGGCGCTACCTGCGCAAGGGGCCGGACGGCAAGCCCTACGAGCTGCCCCGGGAGCTGTTCTGGCGCGTGGCCGGGGCCATCGCCTCGCAGGAGGCGGTGTACGGCGGCGACAAGGCCAAGGTGGAGGCCCAGGCGCGGGAGTATTACGAGCTTCTGACCAGCTTCAAGTTCCTGCCCAACTCGCCCACGCTGATGAACGCGGGCACGGACCTGGGCCAGCTGGCGGCCTGCTTCGTGCTGCCCGTGGGCGACAGCATCGAGGAGATCTTCGACGCGGTGAAGCACGCCGCGCTCATCCACAAGTCCGGCGGCGGCACGGGCTTCTCGTTCTCGCGCCTGCGGCCCACGGCCTCGCGCGTGGGCTCCACCGGCGGCGTGGCCTCCGGCCCGCTGTCGTTTCTGCGCATCTTCAACACCGCCACGGAGCAGATCAAGCAGGGCGGCACCCGGCGCGGGGCCAACATGGGCATCCTGCGCGTGGACCATCCGGACATCATCGAGTTCATCAAGGCCAAGGAGAAGGACGGGGCGCTGAACAACTTCAACCTCTCCGTGGGCCTCACCGAGGCCTTCATGCAGGCCGTGGACAAGGACGAGGAGTACGAGCTCGTCGCCCCGCACAACAAGGAGGTGACCCAGCGCCTCAAGGCGAGAGAGGTCTTCGCCATGCTGGTGCAGAAGGCCTGGGAGTCCGGCGACCCGGGCATGGTGTTCCTGGACCGCATCAACCGCGACAACCCCACGCCGAAGCAGGGCGACATCGAGGCCACCAACCCCTGCGGCGAGCAGCCCCTGCTCCCCTACGAGGCCTGCAACCTGGGCTCCATCAACCTGGCCCTGTTCCACGCCCCGGACGAGCGCGACGGCATCGACTGGGAGGGCCTGAAGAAGACCATCCGCCAGAGCGTGCGCTTCCTGGACAACGTCATCGAGGCCAGCATCTACCCCCTGCCGCAGATCACCGACACCGTGCGCAAGAACCGCAAGATCGGCCTGGGGCTCATGGGCTTCGCCGACCTTCTGTACCAGCTGAAGGTGCCCTACAACTCGCAGGAGGGCGTGGGCCTGGCCGAGAAGGTCATGGGCTTCATCCAGGACGAGAGCAAGCTGGCCAGCAAGGAGCTGGCCGAGGAGCGCGGCGCGTTCCCGGCCTACGCCGAGAGCACCTACGCCGCCAAGAAGCAGGGCCCCTACCGCAACGCCACCACCACCACCATCGCGCCCACGGGCACGCTCTCCATCCTGGCGGGCTGCTCCTCCGGCATCGAGCCCCTGTTCGCCCTGTCGTTCGTGCGCAACGTCATGGACGGCGACAAGCTGGTGGAGGTGAACCCCTACTTCGAGGCCGCGGTGAAGGCCGCCGAGGCCTACAGCCCCAAGCTCATGGAGGAGGTGGCCAAGGTCGGCACCATCCAGGGCATCGACTACCTGCCCGCGGACATCCGCCGCATCTTCGTCACCGCCATGGACATCGAGCCCATCTGGCACCTGAAGATGCAGGCCGCCTTCCAGAAGTACACGGACAACGCCGTTTCCAAGACCGTGAACCTGCCCAACTCCGCCACGCAGGAAGACATCTGGGACATCTACTGGAAGGCCTACGAGTACGGCTGCAAGGGCGTCACCGTGTACCGCGACGGCTGCAAGGCCTCCCAGGTGCTGTGCACCGGCGACGGCCAGGAGAAGAAGGAAGGCGCGGCGGAGCCCAAGAGCATCGTGCGCAAGCGGCCGGACATCGTCTACGGCTTCACCCAGAAGGTGGACACCGGCCTGGGCGCGCTCTACCTGACCATCAACGAGCAGGACGGCAAGCCCTTCGAGGTCTTCGCCACCATCGGCAAGAGCGGCAAGTCCATCACCGCCAAGGCCGAGGCCATCGGTAGGCTCGTCTCCCTGGCCCTGCGCTCCGGGGTCGAGGTGCGCGACATCGTGGAGCAGCTGAAGGGCATCGGCGGCGAGCACCCCAAGTTCCAGAAGAAGATCCTGCTGCAGTCCATCCCGGACGCCGTCTCCTGGGTGCTGGAGAACCGCTACCTGGCGGGCGAGAAGTACGCCAGCAGCCACGCCAACGGGCTGACCAAGGACACCTGCCCCGAGTGCGGCGAGGTGCTGACCTTCGAGGAAGGCTGCAACTGCTGCAAGGCCTGCGGCTACACCAAGTGCGGGTAGGGTGAGGTGAGAGCGGGGGAGGAAGCAAACCCGCCCGGATCAGGCCAACCAACACAAAGGGCCTCCCCGGACAATGCGCCGGGGAGGCCCTTCGCCTGGGGGCCGGTGAGCTCGTCCCTGGTGCGGGTCAGGGCGTCTTTCGCCCCCGCCGCCCTCAGCGGGCTTTTCCTTGCGGCCCGCTTCCCCGCCCATCGCGCTGTCCGCCACGGCCAGCTTCAGGCCGCCCTGGCCGTCCAGGACCCCGGCGCTCCCGTCCAGCAGCGAGAACACCCCGCCGCGCGGGCCAACGGGGTGGCTGTCGATCGCGCTTGAACGACCTCCTGCTAGCGCCCTCGTCTCTGCCCGACCCTTGAGGCGAGTGTCTTGTGAATGCGTTTTCCTGCCCCAGCGATACCGATCGCCATCACCAGTCCAACGCCGACTTCTCCAATCCAGACGCCATAAACAAGAATATAGGCGAGCAATGCGTTCAACATGGCCAAAGCAATTGTGTTCATTACTCTGCTGTGGCCCAGATATGGCAAGCGTACGTATTCTTGGCCGGACATCTCATGCCACCCAAAAAACTCCAAGGCGGCGTCCAGAAGCATGACAAATAGATAGAATGCTGCCACAGCCACCTTGAGCCATAATACTCCGTCTATCATTTCTTAAACACCCGATCTTGTATTGTTCCGATGCGCGCCCCGAGGTCATTGGCCCAGTCCGGGGCACCTTTATAAAGTTTGTACCCCATGTGTGTTTTGCTTGCAGCGGGGCCGAGCAGATTCCAAAGTTCTGGGTCCTTCGGATTCCGTCCTTTCACTATGCGCCCGGCTCCCGCCCCTATGACATCCTCCCCGACTCGCTCCCACACATCCTTGCTCACCTCTCCGGCGGCCTTTACTCCGAACTCCACGCCCTTGTGCAGCTCTTCGTTTCCGGTCAACTCGTCCCAGGTGCGGGTCAGGGCGTCCTTCGCCCCCGCCGCGCCCTTGTCCAGGGCCTCGCCGGTGCCCGCGATCATCTTTTCCAGTTGCTCCGAGGTGGCGGAAAGCAGGCTCTTGGGCTCGCCGCCCCCGCCGCCCTCAGCGGGCTTTTCCTTGCGGCCCGCTTCCCCGCCCATCGCGCTGTCCGCCACGGCCAGCTTCAGGCCGCCCTGGCCGTCCAGGACCCCGGCGCTCCCGTCCAGCAGCGAGAACACCCCGCCGCGCGGGCCGCTGTAGTGGCCGAAGGGATTGAGAACATCGCCTGTATCATCTTACAGATACGAAAACATAGGATACCTCCCGAGGATTATCAATGGGGCCGGGTTGGCGCATGCACGTCTCGCTTCCGCCAGCCCCTTCGCTGGGACCGGGGGCTGGCCCCCGGAAAACCATTCCCTTTCATTTCGCGGGGACCGGGGGCGCGGAGCCCCCGGCGGGGTCCAGGGGCGGAGCCCCTGGGAAGCAACCCCCGGCGGGGTTCAGGGGCGGAGCCCCT
>CAZCYB010000030.1:0-37733 GCA_964502805.1 uncultured Desulfocurvus sp. | reverse complement strand
TGCGAACCCGCTCCCGTCGTCAACACCTTTCTGCGATTTTCTTTTGCAAAGATCATCCGCCCCTTCCCGGCCCTTCCGGCCCAGTTCGTTGCGGCGAAGGGCGTTTCTAGGTGAACCGGGGGCAAGAGTCAACACGTTTTTTAGAAATCGTGAATGTTTCTGAAAACAGCTGCGATTACAGTGCTTTGCAAGAAGAGGAAACGGCAGGCTACTGCCCGGTTCCCTGCCCGTTGGCCGCGTGCCCGGGCTGCCCCGCGGCCTGGCCCCCAGTTTGCCCAGCTGGCTGCCCGGCTGGCAGGCCCGTGGGCGGGAGGCTCGGCGCGGCCTCGGTGGGGGGTATGGCCGGGGGCAGGACCGGGGCCAGGCCCGGCGCGACGAAGGTCAGGGTGTCCAGGGTGGCCAGCAGCGTGCCCGCCCGGGCCACGGAAGGGACCTCCGCCCCGGGCTCCAGGGTGGTTATGGCCGTGCGCCCGATGACGAAGCGGCCGATCCTGCCGTCCTCCTCCTGGGTCTTGAGGCCCCATATGGCGTGCAGGATCATGGCCCGGCCAGCGTACGGGCCGCTGCCCCTTCCTATGTAGAGCATGATGTGCCCGGGCTTGTGGATGAGCGTCAGCAGCGGGACGCCGTGGTCCAGCAGGCGCTGCTCCTTCTCCTGCGGCGCAAGCCCGGCCAGGGGCAGCATGTCGCCCGCGCGCATCTGCTGGCGGGAGTTGCGCGGCAGGAAGATGCCGAAGGGCGCGTAGAGGTCCAGCAGCAGGGCCGAGCAGTCGCGGTTGTCCAGGTAGCCGCCCCAGCCGTAGGGCTGGCCCAGCATCTGCCCGGCCAGCAGGGCGAAGTTGCGCGGCGTGGGCGCCAGCGGCAGCGGCGCGGCCACGGATCCGGGCAGGCGCACGCTGGCAATGAGCGCCCGGCCGTCGGGCCCGCGCACCGGGGCCAGGGCGGTGTACCCGGCCTCGTCCGCCCCGGCCAGGGGCAGCACGGTGCCGATGCGCCCATGGAAGAGGAAGGGCGGGGCGCCCGCGGGGTCCGTGGCGTTGCCCTGCCAGCCCGGCACGGGCGTGCCACAGTCCGGCAGCCCGGCCAGGGGCGTGTTCTCCCTGGTGATGCCCAGAAGCGGCAGGGCCATCCAACGCTCCATGAACGCCTGGTCCACGAAGGCGATGTCCGTTATGCGCACCCAGCCCCCGGCGAAGCGCGACTCCACCAGGGCCCAGGCCCCGTCGGCGGAGAGGTGCGTCACCAGCAGGGGCAGGCCCGCCCAGATTCCGGAGTTCTGCCAGTAGTCAAAGGGGTAGCCTTCGCCCGGGTCCGTGGGCTTGAGAAAGCCGGGGCGGCTGGTGGGCACCACGCGCAGGGCCGCGTTTGCCGTGGCGATGGCCGGAAGCGCCAGGCTGGGGTAGCTCTCCGCCCTGGCCAGGGCCTCCATCTCGGCGCGGAAGCCGGGGCCCAGCAGGCGCAGGTTCTCGCCGTAGTGGCGGTTGCCCTTGAGCTTGCCCAGGCCCCACAGGGCCTCCTGCCGGGAGTAGGCCGCGCTCACGCGGCCCCAGGGCGCGAAGTGCTGCTGGCGGAAGCGCTCCAGCAGCTGCAGCTGCGTGGCCGCGGGGATGAGCGGCTCGTCGAGCCTCTCCTGGGACAGGTAGGGCCGCAGGTCCTGGGGCAGGCCCAGGATGTCCCGGGCCTCCGCCGGGGCGGGAAGCGGGACGGGCTTGGGGGGCGCGGGCCTCGTGGCGGGCGCGCAGCCCCAGGCGCCCAGCGCCAGGGCCAGCGCCAGACAACACAGCCCCCGCAGGCCCAGCCGCGCCACGCTACTTGCCCTTCACGGTGAGCGCGTCGCGCAGGAGGTCCGCGCCCTTGGCCTCCACCTTGCGGTCCACCAGGATCTCGCGCGGGGTGGCGGCCTTGCCGTAGTAGGCCTTGTTCAGCCCCTCGCGCACGTGGATGACCCCGCCCTCCAGGCTGATGCCCGCGAACAGGCCGCCCACGTCGGCGAAATAGTACACGTCCTTGAAGGAGTGGGTGCTGGCCACCTCGCCGGTGAGGCCCGCCGTGCCAGCCGCCGCCGTGGCGTCCGCGCCCAGGGTCAGGCCGGTGTCGATGGCCGCTCGCATGGCCTTGTCGTTCATGAACACGAGCACGATGGCCGCCTCCTGCACGCCGATCTGCAGGCCGATGCTGCCGCCGCCCAGGGTGTAGAAGGCCGGGGCGCTCCAGTTGCCCGAGGCATCGCGCGCCAGCAGCACGCCGTTGCCGCCCTGGCCGCCGTAGATCAGGCCCGCCTTGATGACGCTGGGCAGCACCAGGGCGCCCTTGGCGTTCTTCAGGTACACGTCGATGTGCCGGAAGCTCGGGTCGGAGCGCATGCCCCGCACCACCACGGCGGCCTTGTCCACCAGGCCCTGCTCGTAGTGCGGCGAGTCCATGCCGCCGCCGGTGTGGGCGCCGTAACAGCCGGTGAGGACCGTGGCCAGGGCCAGCAGGGCAAGCATCAGTCTGCGCATGGTCGGCTCCTTCTGCCAGTTTGGGACGTCAGGTTGGGGGTGCCAGGCCGAGGTGCCAGGCCGGGTGCCAAGTTGGACCGCGCCGCTTTCCGGGGCTGGTCGGCGAGGCGTCATCCACATATATGGTGGCAGGATACACCAGGCCCCCGCGGGAGCGCAACCGCCCCGCCCTATCCCGCCAGCCGGGCCAGCCGCTCCTTGATCTCCTCGTCGAAGAGCCAGGCCAGGAAGGCCAGCCCCAGGCCCAGGCCGAAGACGATCTTCACCGCTGTCATGTTGGCGTCGATGGCCGCGCCGGTGAAGGTGAGCACCACCAGTCCGGGCAGTCGGCCCAGGGTGTTGGCGAGCATGAGCTTCCAGACCGGGAAGCGCGTGAGCCCGGCCATGAAGCAGATGGCGTCCTTGGGCATGCCGGGCAGGAGGTAGAGCATGAAGAAGTTGCCCAGGCCGCCCTGGTGCATGGTGTCGTCGAAGCGGGCCTGGATGCGCTGGGGCACGAAGGGCCGCATGACGCGCTCGCCGAAGAGCCGGGTGAGCAGCATGGCCGTGAGCGAGCCCAGGGCGTTGCCCAGCACGTTGAGCATGAGGCCCCGCCAGAAGCCGAAGACGAAGCCGCCCACCATGCCCGTGAGCTGGCCGGGAATGGGCGCCACCACCACCTGCAGGAACTGCACGCCCAAAAACACCCACACGGCCACGGGCCCCCAGCCCTCGAACCAGGCCTTGAGGGCCAGCTTGCGGCCTTCCAGGTCCTCGGCGGCCAGGCCGGAGACGAAGTCCACGAAGGCCTGCGGCAGGTAGGGCCGCGCCAGCCAGGCGGCCAGGGCCAAAAGGCCGGTGACAGCCAGGGCGCCCAACAGCACCGGCACGGCGGCGGTGAGCCGCCCGAGCTTGCGCCTCAGTCTGGTTTCGCGGGGTTCCATCACGGGCGCAGTATGCCCCGCGCGGCGGGCGCTGGCAAGGGCGCGGGGGCCGGAGCGTCGGCAGGGGCGCTAGGCAACGGAAGCGAGTTGGGCTATGGTCCGGGGCGTACCGCTCGCCAGGGGGATTTTCATGCCGGATTTCGTGCACCTGCACTGCCACAGCGAATACAGCCTGCTCGACGGCGCCATCCGCGTCAAGGACCTCTGCTCGCGCGCCAAGGACCTGGGCATGCCCGCCGTGGCGCTCACCGACCACGGCAACATGCACGGGGCACTGGTGTTCCGGCAGAAGGCGCTGGACACCGGCATCAAGCCCATCATCGGCTGCGAGGTGTACGTGGCCCCGGGCAAGCGCACGGACAGGAAGGCCACCAGCTCGCGCGAGGCGGCGTACCACCTGGTGCTGCTGGCCCAGAACCGCACCGGCTACCAGAATCTCATCAAGCTGGTGAGCGAGGGCTACATCTCCGGCTTCCACTACAAGCCCCGCGTGGACAAGGAGTTGCTGCACCAGTACTCCGAGGGCCTCATCGCCCTTTCCGCCTGCCTGGCGGGCGAGGTGAACCGCACCCTGCTGTCCAAGGGCCTGGACTCGGGCATCGCCATGGCCCGGGAGTACGCGGCCATCTTCCCGGAGCGCTTCTACCTGGAGATGCAGGAGAACGGCCTGGAGGAGCAGCGGCGCGCCAACGAGATGCTGCTGCAGGTGGCCGAGGAGACCAAACTGCCCCTGGTGGCCACTAACGACTGCCACTACCTGACCAAGGACGACTGCGAGGCCCACGACATCCTCCTGTGCATCGGCACCCAGCGCACCGTGCTGGACGCCAACCGCATGCGCATGGGCACGGACCAGCTGTACTTCAAGACCATGGAGGAGATGGAGGCGGCCTTCTCCCACTGCCCGGAGGCGCTCTCCAACACGGTGAAGATCGCCGAGCAGTGCAACGTGGAGCTGGACCTGGGCAAGGCCCACTTCCCGGTCTACGACCTGCCCGAGGGCGTGGGCATCGACGAGGAGTTCGAGCGCATGAGCCGCGAGGGCCTGGCCAAGCGCCTGGCGGCCATCACCTACGAGGTGGACGAGAAGGCCTACTGGGAGCGCCTGGAGTACGAGCTGGGCGTCATCAAGGGCATGGGCTTCCCGGCCTACTTCCTCATCGTGCAGGACTTCATCAACTGGGCCAAGGCCCAGGGCATCCCGGTGGGCCCGGGGCGCGGCTCGGCCGCCGGCTCGCTGGTGGCCTGGGCGCTCAAGATCACCAACCTCGACCCCATCCCCTACGACCTCTTGTTCGAGCGCTTCCTGAACAGCGAGCGCGTCAGCCTGCCGGACATCGACGTGGACTTCTGCGAACGCCGCAGGCTGGATGTGGTGCGCTACGTGGCGGGCAAGTACGGGGCCGACCGCGTGGCCCAGATCACCACCTTCGGCACCATGAAGGCCAAGGCGGCGGTGCGCGACGTGGGCCGGGCCCTGGGCATGAGCTTCGCCGAGACCGACCGCATCGCCAAGCTCATCCCCGAAGAGATGAAGATGACCATCGACAAGGCCCTCGAAAAGGAGCCCGAGCTCCTGGCCATGGCCACGGGCAGCCCCCAGGTGGAAAAGCTCATCGACATCTCGCGCAGGCTGGAGGGGCTCTCGCGCCACGCCTCCACCCACGCGGCGGGCATCGTCATCTCCGACCGGCCCATGCTGGACTACCTGCCCCTGTACACCGGGAAAGAGGGTGAAATAGTCACCCAGTACGACATGAAGCTGGTGGAGAAGGTCGGGCTGATCAAGTTCGACTTCCTGGGCCTGCGCACCATGACCGTGGTGGAGGACGCGCTGGACATCATCCGGGGCCAGGGCAAGACCCCGCCGGACCTGGATTCCCTGCCGCTCACCGACAAGGCCACCTACGACATCTTCTGCTCCGGCGACACCGACGGCATCTTCCAGGTGGAATCGAGCGGCATGCGCAAGTACCTGCGCATGTTGAAACCCTCCTGCTTCGAGGACATCATCGCCATGCTGGCCCTCTACCGCCCCGGCCCGCTGGGCTCGGGCATGGTGGACGAGTTCATCAAGCGCAAGCACGGCCAGATCAAGGTCTCCTACCCGCACCCCAGCCTGGAGGAGACCTTAAAGCCCACCTACGGCGTCATCGTGTACCAGGAGCAGGTCATGAGCTGCGCCCGGGTCATCGCCAACTACTCCCTGGGCGAGGGCGACCTGCTCAGGCGCGCCATGGGCAAGAAGAAGCCCGAGGAGATGGCCAAGCAGCGCGCCCGGTTCATGGAGGGCGCGCGGGAGAACAAGATCGCCGAGAGCGTGGCCGCCGAGATCTTCGACCTCATGGAGAAGTTCGCCGAGTATGGGTTCAACAAGTCCCACTCCGCGGCGTACGCGCTCATCAGCTACTACACGGCCTACCTCAAGGCCCACCACCCCGTGGAGTTCATGGCCGCGCTCATCAGCTCGGAACTCGCCAACACGGACAAGGTGTTCAAGTACATCAACGCCTGCCGCGAGATGGGCATCAAGGTCGTGCCGCCGGACGTGAACCTCTCCCAGGCGCGCTTTTCCGTCCGGGACGGCAAGGTGGTCTTCGGCCTGGCGGGCGTCAAGGGCGTGGGCGAGGACGCCGTGGCCGACATCGTGGCCGAGCGCGAGCAGAACGGCCTGTTCACGGACATCTTCGACCTGTGCGAGCGGGTGAACCTGCGCAAGATCACCAAGCGCACCCTGGAGTCGCTCATCAAGGCCGGGGCACTGGACAGCCTGGGCAAGACCCGCGCGGGCGCCATGGCGCTCATGGACCGCGCCGTGGCCCTGGGCCAGAAGAAGGCCAAAGAGAAGGCCCAGGGCATGATCAACATGCTCGACATGCTTGGAGGCGGCGCGGCCAAGCCCGCCCCCGGAGCCGCCGCCCCGGAGGCCCGGCCCGGGGCCAGCGAGCCCGAGGTGCCGGAGTGGGGCGACGAGGAGAAGATGCGCCTGGAAAAGGAGGCCCTGGGCTTCTTCCTTTCCAGCCACCCGCTGCTGCGCTTCCGCCACGAGCTCCGGCGCCTGGGCCTCACCCCCCTGGACGAACTCAAGGAGCTGCCCGGAGGGGCCCTGGTCAAGGTGGCGGGCATCGTCACCTCCCTGCGCGAGTTCATCAACAAGAAGGGCGACAAGATGGCCTTCCTGCAGCTGGAGGACCTGACCGGCACCGGCGAGTGCACCCTCTTCGCCGACACCTATGCCCTGTGCAAGGAACTGGTGCACCAGGACCAGCCGCTCATCTTCGAGGGCAAGGTGGACGCGCGCAGCCGCCCCGGCGAGGAGGAGGGCCCGCGCGAATCCAAGATGCTGGCCGAGAAGGTCACGCTGCTCTCCCAGACCGCCGCCGAAAGCGCCGAACCCGTGCACATCCCCGCGCGGGAGGAGCACTGCGCGCCCCCGCGCCTGGAGGCCCTGAAGGCCGTGCTGGCCGCGCATCCGGGCCGCGTACCCGTGCACATGGACGTGTACCTGCCCGAGGCCGTGTGCTGCCTGAAGCTGGGCGACCGCTACCAGGTCAGCGCCTGCCCGGAGTTCTGGGCCGCGGTTGACCGCTGGCGCCAGGCCGAGTAGCTGGAGGGCCTCCGGCGGGCAGGGAGGGGCGCCGCCCCTCCCTGCACCCACCCCGCCAAAGGGACGAGTCCCTTTGGAATCCCGTATGGGTTGACGAGACGAGGGCCAAAGAGTGGCGCGGATGCCCAGTGTTGCGGAAATCAAGACCTCCCTGCTGGACCCCGGCCCGGCCCGGCACGCCCTGCGCACCGCCGTGGCGGCCTCGGCCACCTATGCCCTGACCCAGCTCCTGGGCCTGGAGCAGGGCTACTGGGCCGTGTTCAGCTCCATCCTGGTCATGCAGGCCAACATCGGCAGCAGCCTGGCCGCCAGCCGCGCGCGCCTGCTGGGCACCGCCGCCGGGGCCGCCCTGGGCGCGGGCGTGGCCAGCCTGTTCGGGCCGGGCATCTGGGCCACCACGGCGGCCATGTTCCTGGGCGTGCTGTTGTGCACGCGCCTGGCGGCGGAGAAGGAAAGCCTGCGCCTGGCCGCCCTCACCGCCGCCCTGGTCATCACCCTGCACCTGCCCGGCACCAACGCCTTCTCCCTGGGCCTGTGGCGCTTCCTGGAGGTGGCCCTGGGCATCCTGGTGGCCCTGGCCGTGCTCTTCGCCTGGCCCTCCCCCGCGCGGGAGGTGCTGCGCCAGGGCCTGGCCAAGGGCCTGGAGCACCTGGCCGCCCTGCTCGCCGCCCTCATGGACAGCCGCATGCGCGGCGAGTACGACCGCCCGCGCATCTTCCACGCCAAGGACGCCCTGCTGCGCCTGGCCCTGCGCAACCGCCAGCTGTGCGAGGCCGCCCGGCGCGAGCCCGGCCCCCCGGAGGCCCTGGAGCGCCTGCGCGACCTGCTGGCCGCCCAGGAGCGTCTGGCCGAGCACCTGCTGACCATGGACCACGCCATCGAGGACGCCCCGGCGGAAGGCTTCCACCGCCACCTGCCGGATGAACTGAGTGAACTGGGCGAGGCCGCGCGCCTGGCCCTGCTGGCCCTGGCCCGGGATCTGGCCCCCGGCCCGGACGGACCCGGCGCTGCGCTGCGGGCACCCGCCGCCGCGCGCCTGGACAGGGCCCTGGCCGCCAGCGGCGAAAAGCTGTTGGAACTTCGGCAGCAGCGCATCATCGCCGTGTACGACCTGGACGAGGTCATGCACTTCTACTCCTTCTACCACGCCCTGCGCGAGCTGGCCCGCGAGGCGCGCGCCCTGGCCGCCGCCCCCGGCCCGGCCCCGCGCGACTAGCGGGAACAATCGCCCGGCCATGGATTTCCGGCCTGAAACGGTATACGCTGCCGGAAACCATCCCTGGCGGCGTGCATGAAGGAATCCCTGGGCCATCGCTTCCGCTTCCGCACCTGGCTGTTCCTGCTGGCCCTGGCCGCGGCGCTGCCGGTCATGGTCTTCGCCGTGGTCTCGGTGCTGGAGATCGCCCAGGGCCAGCAGCGCGGGGTCAACGACCGGCTGCTCCAGCGCGCCCAGGCCGCGGCCAACGCCGTGGACCGCAGCCTGGCCTTCAAGGTGGCCATGCTGGAGGCGGTGACCCACAGCCAGTCCGCCCTGGATCGCGACCTCTTCGGCCTTTACGCCCACGCCAAGAACCTGGAGCCCGCCCTTCCGGACGTGCTGGCCCTGACCCTCATCGACGGCCAGGGGGCCCAGATCTTCAACACCCTGCGCCCCTTCGGCCCGCCCCTGCCCCCCACGGGCAACGTCAAGGCGGCCCAGCAGGTCATCCGCACAGGCAGGCCCGCCGTGTCCGGCCTGTTCACCGGCAGCGTGTCCGGCCAGTTCGTCACCGCCCTGGGCGTGCCCCTGCGGGTGCGGCGCACCCCGGTGTACTGCCTGCGCATGGTCACCATGGCCAAGGAGTACACCGGCCTGCTGGCCGACCAACACCTGCCCCAGGGCTGGACCGCCACCCTCATCGACGCCGAGGGGACCATCGTGGGCCGCACCCGCTCCGCCACGGCCTTCGTGGGCACGCGCATCGACGCCGCGCTGCTGGAGTACATCCAGGCCGGGCAGAGCGGCACCCTGGACTCCGTGAACCAGGAGGGCGTGCCCGTGCGCCTGGCCCTGGCCCCCGTGGGCGAGTGGGGCTGGACCGTGGGCGTGCATGTGCCCATGGCCACGCTCCAGGAGCCCGTGCGCAGGCACCTGCTCTGGCTGGCCGGTGGCATGGCCCTGTGCGTGCTGGGCGGCATGACCGGGGCCTGGTGGCTCTCGCGCCGCCTGGCCGGCGAGATGGACCAGGTGACCACCGCCAGCGCGGCCCTGGCCAGCGGGGCCGAGCCCGGCCCGGCTCAGCCTCCAGGCATGGTGCGCGAGTTCCGCGACGTGGAGCGCGCCCTGAGCGAGGCCCGGCAACGCGGGGAGCAGGCCCAGCTCGACCACCTGACCCGCCTGCCCGGCAGGGCCAGGTTCCTGAGCCAGGCCGCCCGCATCGAGGAGCTGTGCCGCGCACGGCCCGGCCTGCGCCTGGCCGTGCTGTTCCTGGACCTGGACGGGTTCAAGCAGGTCAACGACCAATACGGCCACGAACGCGGGGACGAGATCCTGGTGCAGACCGCGGGCATCCTCTCCGCCGAGGTGCGCCAGGGCGATGCCGTGGGGCGGGTGGGCGGAGACGAGTTCGTCATCTGCCTGGCGGCGGAGGGCAGCACGGCCCGACACACGGCAGAGGGCGTGGCCGGGCGCGTCATCGCCCGGGTGGGCGGCATCGGCCACGGCATCGGCTGCAGTGTGGGCGTGGTGCTCTGCCCGGAGGGCCAGCCCGACCTGGAGCGCGCCCTGGCCGCCTCGGACGAGGCCATGTACCAGGCCAAGCGCTGCGGCAAGAACTGCTCCGCCGTGCGCGAGCTGCCCCGCGCCGAGCCCGCCGCCGGGGCCTAGGCCGCGCGCAGGCCCGGCAGGCCGCCTCCCGCCCGTTCGGTGCCATCGCCCAACCCTTCGTCGGCCCCGCCCCGGATGTCCTCCACGATGCGCGCCAGGCTCTGGGCCTGGGCGGCCAGTTCCTCCACGGCGCGGGACGACTGGGCCATGACCGCGTCGGTCTGGCGGCTCACGCGGTGCATGTCCTCCACCAGCCCGGCGGCCTGCTGGCCCGTGGCGGCCTGGCCCCGGGCGGCCTGGGCAATGGCCTGGACCTCCTCCGCCGTGCGCGAGGCCAGGGCCAGGATTTCCCGCAGGGCCTCGCCGGAGGCCCCGGCCTGGCGCGTGACGGCGTCCACCGCCTGCCCGGCCTCGTCCACCTGGGCCAGGCTCCGGCTGGTCTCGGACTGGATACCGCGCACGGCCTCGGCCACCTGCTTGGTCGCGGAGATGGTCTTCTCGGCCAGCTTGCGCACTTCGTCGGCCACCACGGCGAACCCGCGCCCGGCGTCTCCGGCCCGGGCGGCCTCGATGGCCGCGTTGAGCGCCAGAAGATTGGTCTGGTCGGCGATGTCGTCGATGACCCCGATGATGCGGCCGATGTCATCGGCGCGCCTGCCCAGGGCGTCCATGCTGCCGCGCAGGCTCTGGGCGCGCTCCTGCACGGCCTGGATGTCGCGGGCCACCAGCAGCACGGCCTCGGCCCCCTCCCCGGCCTTGCCCCGGGCGGCCGCTGCGGTGTCAGCGGCGCGCTCCGCCCCCTGGCCCGAGCCCTCCACCGAGGCCGTGAGCCGGGACATGGCCTGGGCGGTATCCGTGGCCGTGGCCGACTGCTCGCGGGCCCCGGCGGCGGCCTGGCCCACCTGGTCGGCCAGCTGGCGGGAGGCCGCGCCCAGGCGCTCCACCACCTCCTCCATGCTCCGCGCGGCGGCGCGCATGCCCTCCCGGCGCGAGGCCTCGGCCCGGATCCCGGCCTCGCGGGCCTCCTCCACGGCAAGGCGCGCCCGCTCGGCCTCGTGGGCGGCCTCCTCGCCGCGCTCGGCCACCAGGGCGATCTCCTTCTGCAACTCGGCCACCATGACGCGCAGGGCCTGGGCCATCTGCCCGATCTCGTCCCTGCGGCGCACGTCCAGCTCGGCGGTCAGGTCGCCGGCGGCCACGCGCTCGGCAAAGGCCAGGGTCTTGCGCAGAGGCCGGTTGATGTTGCGGGTGATGGCCAGCCCCAGGCCAAGGGACAGCAGCACCGCCAGCCCTGCGGCGGCCAGCAGCAGGGCCCGCTCCTTGCGGGCCTGGGGCAGGGCCTGGGCCACAAATGCGTGCGCGGCCTCGCGCTCCGCCCCCTGCAGGGCGTCCAGGGCGGCCTCCACGGCATTGAGCGCCCGCCGGGCCTCGCGCATGGACAGGGCCAGGGCCCCGGGGCGCATGTCGCCGTCCAAAAACTCCAGCACCTTGCGGTGCCGCGCGCCCCAGGCCTCCCAGGCCTCCCGGAATCCGGTCCAGGCCTCGCTTCCCGTCGTGCCGGGCAGGGCCTCGTAGGCTTTCATGGCCTCGTCCGCCTGGGCGAAATACTTGGCGATGTTGGCCTTCTGGCGCTCCCGCTCCGCCGGGTTCTCCTGGAACTCCTCGATGAGCAGGCTGCGCTCGGCGCGCTGGATGGCGGTCTGGGCGTTGCGCAGGGTGCCCAGGGCCTCCAGGGCCGGGGCGCGGCGCTGGGCGATGTGCACCAGGGCGGCCTCGGTACGCTGGTTGGCGAAGACGCCCGCCCCGGCCACGGCCAGGGTGATGACGGTGCTGACGGCCAGGGCCAGGGCCAGCTTGGCCCAGACGGGCATGTTGCGCATGGGGTGCTCCGGGGGTCGTGCGGAGGCCGGGCCGCCAGGATCTGGCGCGGTCAGCCCGCCGCGTTCCAGGTGACATGTATGCGCCCGGCTGGACCCATGGGTGGCCCGGAGGTGAAGCTTCGGTGACAGCTGCGCGACAGGCCTCCCTGCCCCGCCCCAGCCAGCGCAACCTGTTCCCGTCCCGTCACACTGCGGAAACCCCGGCCCGCGCCCACTGGCCTATGCTGCGCCCACTGGCCCGCCGACCCGCATCCCGAGCGTTTCGGGGAACAACGGAGACCGCCCATGCACGAGCACCTGCGAGCCCTGCTTCTGGAAGCCCTCTGCGCCTGCTCCCAGCCCGCCCCGCCGGAGGGCGAGGAAAGCCCCCGCCTGGATCCCTGCGCCGACGAGAACGAATACGCCTCCCGCGTGGCCGAGGTGGGCGTGGCCCTGTGCCTGCGCCAGCGCCAGCGCGACCGGCGCCGACTGATCGAGGACGCCCTGCGCCGCCTGGACCTGGGAGGCTACGGGCTCTGCGAGGAATGTGGCGAGGACATTGGCCCCGCCAGGCTGGCCGCCAACCCAGAGGCCGCACTCTGCGTCCACTGCCAGTGCGACCTGGAGCGCGGCCCGGTGCTGCGCTGCGCGTAACCCCGGCCACGGTCCGGGCGTCTGCAAACCAGAAGGAGAGCCCCCATGAAACCGACCCCCTCCCCCTTGAGCCTCCCCAGCCCCGCCCCGCGCCCCGTGCCCATGGGCCTGCTGTACACCATCTCCCGCCACCGCCTGGGCATGAGCCGCGAGCAGGCCCTGGACTTCGTGGACGCCTGCGTGGACTTCGCCGGAACCGGCGGGTCCGAGCGCACGGGGCGTGAGCCCGAGGCGGCGTAGCCCGACCCAGGAGTCCGGAGTCCGGGACTTCGGCCCCCCGGCCTACACTATTGTACGCGCTGGCGCACAATAGTGTAGGCGCGGCACACATTTTTGTAGGCACACCTGACCCGCTTCCTGCCATTCCAGCTAGTTGCGGAACTGGCCCGGTTCTTGCCCAGGGGAAGCAGACCCCCACCCGAACCAGGAGACCCCGCATGCCAGCCCGCCCGACCCCCCTCGTCCCCTCAGCCGAGTCCCGCCCCGGCGGCCCAACGCCCACGAGCCTGCTGTACACCCTGCTGCGCCATGGCCGGGGCTTGCCTCACGAGGAGGCCCACAGGCGCTCCCGGGAAATCTGCGGCGCCCCGGAACGCTCGGCAGCCTAGCGCAAAAAAGGCGGCCCTCCCGGGGGGGCCGCCTTGTCCGCGATGGGGATGCGCCGGGGCGCTACTCGGAGAGGATGCTGGCCTTCTTGATGACCACCGGCTGCACGGGCACGTCGTCGTACATGCCGCGCTTGGTGGTGGCCACGCCCTTGATCTCGTCCACCACGCGCTTGCCATCCACCACAATGCCGAACACGGCGTAGCCCCAGCCCTCGTCGGTCTTGCCGCGGTGGTCCAGGGCGCGGTTCTCGCGCACGTTGATGTAGAACTGGGCCGAGGCCGAGTGCGGCTCGCTGGTGCGGGCCATGGCCACGGTGTACAGGCCGTTCTTGAGCCCGTTGTCGGCCTCGTTCCTGATGGGCGCGCCGGTGGGCTTCTCGCGCATGGTCATGTCGAAGCCGCCGCCCTGGATCATGAAGCCGTTGATGACGCGGTGGAAGATGGTGCCGTCGTAGTGGCCGGCCTTCACGTACTTGACGAAGTTGGCCACGCTGATCGGGGCCTTGTCCTTGTTCAGCTCCAGCACGATGTCGCCCTTGCTGGTCTCCAGCTTCACCAGCACCTTGCCGGGCTGGGGCTTCACGCCCTCGGCCGGAGTGGCGGCCGGCGCGGCGGCCAGGGCGGGAACGGTCAAAGTCAGGGCGAGCAGGGCCAGGAGCAGAAGGCGGGTCATGCGCTGCATGGGGTTCTCCTTGTATTTGGGATGAAGCACGGGACGCCCCGGTGTAGCAGACCACGAGGCACAGGGCAACGGGCCGCCGCGAGGCGGGGCCCGCGCCCGGCCTGTTGTCAGCCCCGCGCGGATGCGCTATTCTTTGGAATCTGCGAGGATACCCCCCGAGAACAGGAGGCCGCCATGCCGCACCGCGCCCCGCTCCACCTCATCCTGCCCGCGCTGCTGCTCCTGTGCGCAGGCACCGCCGCCGCGCAGCCGCCCGCTGTTCCCAAAGACTTGCCCGAGGTTCTGCCCATCGCAACGTCCGTTGCCCGGACCAGCGACGAGGACCGGGGCGTGGCCCAGGCCTCAGCGTCCGTTGTCCGGCACGTGGTGGTGAAGGCCACCGGCCAGGGCCGCACCGCGGACGAGGCCGAGAAGGACGCCCTGCGCGCCGCCCGCGCCCTGGCCGCCACCCGCTACGTCCAACTGGGCGGGGCCGATGCCCTGGTTGCGGAATCCCATGGAGCTCGCATCCTGGCCCTGCACCACAGCCCGCCCATGGGTTTCGCCCAGGTGCGCGCCGTGGCCCTGGTGGAACTGCGGCTGCGGCCCGTGCAGGAGCCCCAGCAGCCCGCACCGGCCCCGGCCCTGGCCCTGCCGAACATCAGCGTGCGCGCCGAGTCCGGCGTCGCCATTGTGGAAGGCACCCGGCCCTGCGAGGTGCTGCTGGTCATCGAGCACCCGGCGGGCCAGGCCCCGGACGTGCTGCCCGGCGGCGGCGGCGCGGCCTGGCGCCTCATCCCCGGCAAACCCCTGCGCCAGACCCTGCCAGCCCTTGAGCCCACGGCCCGGCTGCATGCCCTGGCCTGCACCGGCGGGCTCAACGCCCCGGCTGCCGCCTCCACAGTCGATGAGGTCCTGGCCAAGGCCCGCGCGGGCAGGCCCCGGCCCGCCGTTGTCCAGGGCGTGGTGTCGGAATGCGTGGAGGTTCGCCTGGTCCCCGGCCCCGGCGGGGTGCGCTCCATGCGGCAGAAGGGCTCCGAGGCCCCGGTGAACATGACCGGCGCGGCCGGGCGCGAGTCCGGGCTGCCCGTGCCGAAGAACCCGTAGGCCTGCGCCATGGCGAGCCAGGCCCCGATCTTCGCCGACACAGCCAGGCTGCGCGGCCTGGTGCTGGCGGGCGCGGCCCTTGCCCTGTTCTGCGGCCTGCTCCTGGCCTTTCCCGGGCCCTTCGAGCGGCTGGAACTCTCCCTCTCCGACCTGCGCTACCGCGCCGCCCCGCGCCCCCGCGCCCACCCGGACGTGGTGCTGGTGGACATCGACGACGCCTCGGTGCGGCTGTTCGGCAAGTGGCCCCTGGACCGCCGGGCCCATGCCCAAATCCTGGACATTCTCACGGACTGCGGCGCCTCGGTGGTGGCCTACGACATCGTGTTCCACGGGCCCGCCCCCAGCCCCGGCTCCGACGAGGCGCTGGAGCGCGCCATCCGCCGCCATGGCCGGGTGGTGCTGCCCGCCGGGGTGGCCCTGGTGCGCGAGGCCGACACCGTGCGCCTGACGCCCGACGCCGACGACCTGCCGCTCTTGCCCTCGCTGCTGGAGCCCGGGCCCCTGCGCGTGGAGGCCCTGCACCAGGCCGAGAAGACTTTCCTGCCCGCGGCGCGCTTCTCCCGCCCGGCCCTGGGCCTGGGGCACATCGCCGCCACGCCCGACGCCGACGGAGTGTTCCGGCGCATGCCCCTGGCCGTGGGCTTCCACGGCAGGCTGCTGCCCGCCCTGGGCCTGGTGGCCGTGGCAAGGCACCTGGAGGCGGACATTCAGCCCCGTCCCGGCGGCCTGGCCCTGGCCCAGAAGAATGGCGACGCCATCGTGGCCCCCATGGGCCCGGACGGGCTGGCCCCGGTGAACCTGGCCGCGCCCTGGGGCCGGGGCTTCTGGCACCTTTCCTACGCCGAGCTCGCCCAGGCCGCCGACGACCCGGCGCGCCTGGCCTTCCTGAAGCAGGGCCTGGCCGGAAAAATCGTGCTGGTGGGCCTCACGGCCTCGGGCACCACGGACATCAAGGCCACGCCGCTTTCGCCCGCCGAGCCGCTGGTGACCCTGCACGCGGGCCTCGCCAGCAGCCTGCTGGAACGCGCCTTCCTGCGCCAGGCCCCGGCCTGGGCCTCGGCGCTGGCAGCAGCCGCCCTGCTCGGCATGGCCGCCCTGCTCTTCCTGCGCCTGAACATCCGGCGCTTCCTGCTGGTCGGCCCGGCCCTGGCCCTGGCCTACCCGGCGGCCAATGTCGCCCTCTACGCCGCCAGCGGCCTGGCCTTGAACCTCACCGCGCCCACCCTGGCCCTGCTGATCTTCACCCTCACCCTGCTGGCCCACGGGCTGGCCCGCACGGCGGGAGAGGCCGCCCGCCAGCGCCGCATGCTCGAGGTCTACTTCTCCCCGGCCATCGCCAGGCAGATCATGGGCTCCGGCGCGGACATCATGGAGGGGCGCGGGGTGGACCTCTCGGTGCTGTTCTCGGACATCGCCGGGTTCACCGCCATGAGCGACCACATGGAGCCCGCCGAGGTGCAGCGCTTCCTGGGCGAATACTTCGAGGAGATGACCGCCTGCGTGTTCCGCCACGGCGGGGCCGTGGACAAGTTCATGGGCGACGGGCTCATGGCCTTTTTCGGCTACCCGGAGGCCGAGGGCCTGGAAAGCACCGAGAACGCCCGGCGCTCGGCCATCGCAGCCGTGGCCTGCGCCGTGGACATGCAGGCCGCCGTGAAGCGCCTGAACAGCCGCTGGGCCAGCCAGGGACGCCAGCCCATCGCCATCCGCATCGGCATCAACACCGGCCACTGCGTCGTGGGCGACATGGGCTCGGCCAGCCGCCGCGAGTTCACCCTGCTGGGCCGCAACGTGAACCTGGCCCAGCGCCTGGAATCCAACGCGCCCCGTGGCGGCATCCTGCTCAGCGCGCGCACCGCCGCCCTGAGCCAGGACCATTTCGCCATGGACCCGCCCCGGAGCCTGTCCGTCAAAGGCTTCGACAAGGACGTGGAGACCCGCGCCGTGAGGCTGGGGGGAGAGTGAGAGGGCGGTGAGTACCGGGGTGGCTGGCCCGCCCCCCCCAACAGGGCCGACCGGCCCTTGGCATTTGTGGCCATCTCGCGGGGCCCCATACCGCAGGGCCCCATACCGCAGGGATCGGGGGCGCGGAGCCCCCGGCGGAGGGGGGCCCGGGGGGAGGCGGAGCCTCCCCCCTGTTCCTCCCTACTCCCCGTCGCGGTGGCGCAGGGCGGCCCGGACGAAGGCGGGCGCCCAGTGGGGCGTGCCCAGGGCGTGGATGTGCGTGTAGGAAGCGAAGGTGTTGTGCGCGAGCAGCCCGTCGCGCCCGGCCAGCATTCCGCGCCCGCGCAGCATCTTGAGGATGGTGGGCGGGAGGCTGGTGCCGGGGCTGGGCTCGGCGCAGGCGGAGTAGTGGAACTCGTGCCCGGTGATGCGGCAGTGCTGGGGGTGGAAGGGGTTGTCCGCCTCCACGAGGGCCTCCACGTAGCCCAGGCCCTGTGGCCGGGCGCACAGGCGCGTAGAAAGCGGGAAGACCCCGGCCAGCTCATGGCGCGTGGAGCCCAGGTCCAGGGCCTGGCAAAGGTACATGAACCCGCCGCATTCTGCATAGATGGGCAGCCCGGCGCGGGAGAGGCCGAGGACGTGCTTGCGGATGGCGGCGTTGGCCTCCAGGGCCGGGGCCTGGGTTTCGGGGAAGCCGCCGCCCAGGTACAGGCCGTGGATTTCGGGCCAGGGGGCGGGGTCGAGCAGCGAGAGCCGCACGAGGCTGGCCCCGGCGCGCTCCAGGGCCTCCAGGTTCTCGGGATAGTAGAACCACAAGGCGGCGTCGTGCACGTAGCCGATGGCCACGCCCCCGGCGCCGGGCACGGGCGCGGGCCAGGGCACGGGGCCCGCGGGGGCGGCCTGCGGCGCGGAACGTGCCACGGCGAGCAGGCGATCCACGTCCACCCAGCGCTCCACGGTGTCGGCGATGGCGTCCAGGGCGGCCTCGCGCCCGGCATGCTCCTGGCCGGAGACCAGGCCCATGTGCCGCTCGGGGATGGGGTTCTCGGCGCACTTGGGCAGCGTGCCCAGCACGGGCACCCCGGCCAGTTCCTCGATGCACTGCGTGAGGATGGCCCGGTGGCGGTCGCCCGCGGTCTGGTTCAGGATGACCCCGGCCAGGTTCAGGCCGGGCTCGAAATTCTTGCAGCCGGCCACGATGGCGGCGGCGGTGCGGGTCATCTTGGTGGCGTCGAGCACGAGGACCACGGGCGCGGCCAACTGGCGGGAGAGCTCGGCGGTGGAGCAGGTGCCCTCGCGGTCCTTGCCGTCGAAGAGCCCCCGGTTGCCCTCGATGACGCTGACGTCGGCGCCCTGGGCCTTCTCCTGGAACAGGGCGGCCAGGGTGGGCGAGCTCATGAGGAAGGGATCGAGGTTGCAGGCGGGGCGACCGGCGGCGTGGGAGAGCCAGGAGGCGTCGATGTAGTCCGGGCCCTTCTTGAAGGGCCGGATGTCCAGGCCTCGGCGGGCGAGAATCCGGCACAGGCCGACGGAGACGAAGGTCTTGCCGGAGCCGCCGGAGAGTCCGGCCAGGATGATGCGGGGCAGTGTGGTCATGGGCAGCCGGATACCGCCGATTTGAGGCGCTTGCAATGAGAAAAGCCTTGCCCAGGAACTGGGCAAGGCCCCCTCAGACAGACTTTGGAAAAGGGAGGAGTCTAGTCCTCGCCCTCGGCGTGCTTGCCGGCCCCGGTGAGGCCGTACATGGTGGTGCTGCCGCTGGACCAGAACACGAGGATCTCCTCGTTGACCATCTGGGTCAGGATCTTCTTCACGTCGCGGCCCTTCTCATCCGGGAAAAGCGCGGTGAAGTCATTGAAGTAGAACTTGCTCTTGGACTTGGATTTGGAGCTGATGAACTCCAGGATCGTAGCCTTGGCCTGTTCGTAAACGAGCGCCATGGTGTTGCCCCTTTGTGTTGTAAGGGGCGCGGGTTTTTGTCCCCGCGCCCCCTTGGTGGCTTTGACTAGAACTTGAACTGGGTGGTCTGGCGCCAGGTGTAGTACGCCGGATCACGGAAGTCGTCGATCAGGTGGGCGGAGAACTCCAGGTTGCACTTCTCGAAGAAGCGCTCCCAGCCGATGCGGTTCGCCCAGTCGCCCAGACGCTCGTACTTGCGGGCGTCCTTGGCGTAGGCGTCCAGGATCTGCTTGATGACCTTGGTCATCTTGGGCCAACGCGGAGGCTCGTTGGGGATGAAGGGCACCACGACCTTGGAGAAGGCGGGCTGGGTCATGCGGTTGCTGATCTTGCCGCCGACCATGATGGCGATGCCGTCACCGGTCTTGTCGGCCAGGGGCATGGCGGGGCACATGGTGTAGCAGTTACCGCAGAACATGCAGCGCTCGTTCTTGACGGCAACGGTGTTCACCTGCTTGCCCTGGAACTCGATCTTGGTGGGGCGGATGGCGCCGGTCGGGCAGGCAGCCACGGCCAGGGGCACTTCGCACACGTTGTCCAGGTTCTCGTGGTCCAGGATGGGGGGCTTGCGGTGGATGCCCAGGATGGCGATGTCGGAGCAGTGCACCGCGCCGCACATGTTCAGGCAGCAAGCCATGGAGATGCGCACGGGAGCCGGCAGACGCATCTGGCCGAACTCTTCGAACACGGCGTCCATGGTGGCTTTCACGGTGCCGGAGGCGTCCGTGGCCGGGGTGTGGCAGTGCACCCAACCCTGGGTGTGCACGATGTTGGTGACGCCGGCGCCGGTGCCGCCAACGGGGAACTTGAAGGAGCCGCCGGTGAACTTGCGGCCGTTCAGGTCGGCCTTGAGAGCCTTGGCTTCCTCAAGGGTGCCGACCATGAACTCGATGTTGTTGCGGGTGGTGAAACGCAGGTGACCGCCGCAGTACTTGTCGGCGATGTCACAGATCTCACGGATGTGGGTGACGGTCATGAGGCGGGCGCCGCCGCAACGGACGGTGAACACCTTGTCGCCGGAGAGGCCCACGTGCATGAGGACGCCGGGCTCGATGATCTCGTGGTAGTCCCACTTGCCCTTGTTCTTCGCCAGAACGGGGGGCAGGAACTTCGAGAAGTGCTGGGGACCGATGTCAGTGATGCGGTCCTGCATCGGTTTTTCAGGATTGTATCCGGAAGAAATGAAAGCCATGGTGCTTCCTCCTGTCCTAGCTTATTTCTGGTGCTTGGCGCGGTAGTCCGCGATGTCACGCTGCCAGCCGCCTTCCACTTCCTCTTCCTTCCAGAAGATGTAGGGGTTGTGGCGGGGTTCCTGCACGTGGCGGGGATCAGGCGTGGTGCCGGTCACTTCCAGCAGCTTGGCGAAGCCGAGGCGCTTCAGGGTCTCACCGATGCGCTCGCGGTTCTTGCCTTCTTCCATCCACCAATCCCAAGTGGCTTCGACGAACTCTTTGACCTCGTCGTACGGGGGCTCGGCGCTGATGAAGGGCACGGCCAGGGAGCCCATCTGCGGGCCGTCGAGGATCGGGGCCTTGGCGCCGACCAGGATGGACAGGCCGCGGTCGTTGCCGATCTTGAGCGCGCGGGGCATGACGCAGATGCAGTGCATGCAGCGAACGCATTCCTTGTTGTTGATCTCCAGCTTGCCGCCCTCAAAGCGGATGCAGCCGGAGGGGCAGCGCTCGACGACTTCCTTCTGGATGTCGAACTTGCCCCAGTCGCGGCCGGAGTGGGCGCCGGCGTTGGGGGCCAGCTCGCCACCGACGTAGGCGGCCACGGCCTTCTGGTCAACGCGGATCTCGTCGCGCCAGGTGCCGATGAAGCTCATGTCGGAGCGGGCGATGGAGGCCACGCAGCCCAGGGAGCAGCCGTCGAACTTGAACTTGAACTTGTACGGGAAGGCCGGGCGGTGCAGCTCGTCCTGGTACTCCTGGGTCAGCTGGTAGCACAGCTCCTGGGCGTCGTAGCAGGCGTACTCGCAGCGGCTCTCGCCGAGGCAGCAGGCCGGGGTGCGCAGGTTGGAGCCGGAGCCGCCCAGGTCGTTGTTCATCTTGTGGGTCAGCTCGTAGAAGATTTCCTCGAGCTGGGGGGTGCTGGTGCCCAGGAGCACGATGTCGCCGGTGGCGCCGTGCATGTTGGTCAGGCCGGAACCGCGCAGTTCCCACAGGTCGCAGAGCTGGCGCAGGAACTCGGTGGTGTAGAACATGCCGGAGGGCTGGGCGACGCGCACGGTGTGGAAGTGGGCCACGCCGGGGAACATCTCGGGCTGGTCGCAGTAGCGGCCGATGACGCCGCCGCCGTAACCGAACACGCCCACGATGCCGCCGTGCTTCCAGTGGGTCTCGCCGTCGACATAGGACAGCTCAAGCACGCCAAGCAGGTCGTCCGGGCACTCCGCGGGGACCTGGAAGTCGATGCCCTTGGGGTTAGCGTACCGGTGCGCAATTTCCTGCTTGATGTCGGACACGAAGCTGGGCCACGGGCCGCTTTCCAGCTGGTCCAACAAAGGGGTTTTGTGTTTCGCCATTCCCTTAACCTCCGTTGTTTGATTAAGAAGTTTCCACACTCCAAACCATCCGGCAACAAGGCCCGCCGGCGCGCGGGCGATATCCGGACGTCTTTCCTCCAAAGTCAGTGAACCGCCCGGCCGATATTCGGGAACTCTTTCACAAGCTCCCAAAACCAGCGCAGGATTCCTCATCTGTTACGGAAAATCCACGGTCTTTGTCAACACAAATCCGGGAAAACGCAAGACTCGGTGGCTCTCTCGCCAACCGATATCGCACCCTCCCGCGCCTGCGGCGGGCCGGGCCGGTTGCTTTCCGGTCCGCGCCAAGGTAAGCAGCCTTTCCCGAAAGTTTCCTCTGAACTCTACCCGAAAAACCTCGGCACAGGCAACCAGAAATTGAACTCGCGACCCACCGCACCCACCTGCCGCCGCTGCGGCACCTGCTGCCAGAAGGGCGGCCCGGCCCTGCACGCGGAGGACGCCGCGCTGTTCCCCGGGGCCCTGGGCCTGCACCAGGTGCTGACCCTGCGCGCCGGGGAGCCTGCCCACGACCAGCCCAGGGGCCGCGTGCTGCCCCTCGCGCGCGAGGTGCTCAAGATCAAGGGCCTGGGCGATCGCCGCTCCGTGGGCCTGGGGGGCTGGGCCTGCCTGCTGTACGATGCCCGGGCCAGGGCCTGCGCCCTGTACGGCCAGCGCCCGGCGGAGTGCCGCGCCCTGTTCTGCGAGGACACCTCGGAGCTCTTCGCCATGTACGACAAGGACCGCCTGACCAGGCGGGACCTGCTGGGCCCCGGCCACCCCGCCCTGGCCGTGCTGGACGAGCACGAGGCCCTGGTGCCGGTGGCGCGCATAGCGGAACTGGCCGGGGTCTTCCGCGCCGGGGGGGACGGGGCCGGGGACGCCGCCGGGGAGCTCCTGGCCATGGCCCGGGCCGATGCCGCATTCCGCCGCATGCTCGCGGAGCGTGTTGGCATTGGCCCAGAATACCATGATTTCTTCTTCGGGCGCGGGGCAGCCGCCCTGTTCGCAGCCGTGGGGGTGGCCCTGCGCACGGACGCCCGCACCGGCCTGCGCGTGCAGCCCGACCCACTCTGGAGGACAGGATGAAGGACCAGCTCGGCGTGTACTACTACCCCAACCCGCAGCACCCGGAGGCGCGCATGTACGTGCGCCGCTTCGGCGGGCGCATCGAGTTCCGCATGTGGCACCGCGACGACCCCACGGTGTGGGACAAGCACAACTGGCTGTCGCTGGAGGTCATCCAGCAGGCCGCGGAGATGTTCAAGGCCATGGGCAAGAAGACCGACCCCACCAGCCTGTACGACGCCGCCGTGGCCCAGCGCCTGCTGGACGACGGGCAGTAGGCACGCCGCGCCGGTGAGCTGGCCATGAGCGATCCCAAGGCCCCGGGCGGGCCGCCCCCGAACTTGAAGGACCTGAAGGACCTGAAGGAGCTGGCGGGCTTGCCCGAGGGCGTGGAGCTTGCCGACATCCTGGCGGCCCTGGGCCAGGCCAGGGGCTACCTGGACATCACCCCGGCGGACGCCCTGGAGCTGTACCGCCTGGCCTACGGCCACGCCCGGGGGGCCCGCGCCCGGCGCCCGGCCAGCCGGTTCATGACCAGCCCGGCCATCAGCGTGGACCCGGACCTGCCCGCCCCGGACCTGGCCCGCCTGCTGGCGGAGCGAGGCATCTCCGGCGCGCCCGTGGCCCAGGCCGGGCGCGTGCTGGGCGTGGTCTCGGTGAAGGACTTTCTGCCCCGCCTGGGCCTGCCCAAGGACGCCTCGCCCATGGCCCTGGTCTCCGGGCTGGTTTCCGGCAGCCTCTGCGCCCTGGCCGACATGAAGGGCCTGACCGCCCGCGACCTCATGACCGCCGAGCCCCTGACCATCGCCCCGGGCACCCCGGTGGGAGAGGCCGCACGCCTCATGGACCAGCGGCGCATCAACCGCCTGCCCGTGGTGGAGGGCGGCAAGCTCGTCGGCATCGTCACCCGCGACGACCTGGTGCGCGCCTGCCAGGGCTCCGGCCAGGGCTGCGCCCCGACCCCGGAAGCCACGGCCACGCCGCCCAAGGCCCCCCAGGCCGTGAGCCGCCTGGAGATCGGCCTTTCCTTCCTGTTCAGCCTGCTGGCCATGGCCCTGGTGGGCCTGCTGCAGAAGCACTGGGCAGGGCCGAACAGCCTGGTCCTGCTCATCGGCTCCATGGCCGCCACCTCGGTGCTGCTCTTCGGCGCGCCCAAGAGCCCGCTGGCCCAGCCGCGCAACGTCCTGGGCGGGCACGTGCTCTCCGCGCTCATCGGCGTTTCCCTGCGCCTGCTCATCCCCGGCGAGCCCTGGCTGGCCGGAGCCCTGGCCGTGGCCCTGGCCGTGGCCGCCATGCACGCCACCCGCACCCTGCACCCGCCCGGCGGGGCAACCGCGCTCATCGCCGTCACCGGCGGGCCCGGCATAGAGAACCTGGGCTACCTGTACGCCCTCATGCCCGTGGCGGCCTGCTCCATGGTGCTGCTGGCCGCGGCCTGGGCCATGAACAACTTGGCCCCGGGCCGCCGCTACCCCGAGGCTTGAGGCCGGGTCGCCCCTTGCCAGCGGGCCCGGCCCGGCATATTGAGGACACACACGCGACCCGGCCCTATCCATCGGCCGGGCACAAGGAGACAACAACATGACCACATGGTGGCACTGGGCGGGCTTCAACCTGCTCGTCCTCGTCCTCCTCGCCTTCGACCTGGGCGTCCTGCACAAGAACCACCGCGAGGTGGGGGTGAAGGAATCCCTCTGGCTGAGCTTCGGCTACTTCGTCCTGGCCCTGTGCTTCTCCGGGGTCATCTTCCACTTCGAGGGCACCCAGGCCGGCATGGAGTTCCTCACCGGCTACCTCATCGAGAAGAGCCTGAGCGTGGACAACATCTTCGTGTTCGTGCTCATCTTCACCCACTTCCAGGTGCCCAAGAAGGCCCAGCACACCGTGCTGTTCTGGGGCGTGCTGGGCGCGCTGATCATGCGCGCGGTGCTCATCCTGGCGGGCGCGGCCATCATCAGCGCCTTCCACTGGGTCATCTACATCTTCGGCGCCTTCCTCATCCTCACGGGCATCAAGATGCTCCTGGCCGTGGACGAGAAGCCCGACCTCTCTGGCAACAAGCTCACCAAGTTCATGCGCCAGCACTTCCGCGTCACCGCGGACTACGTGGGCGAGCGCTTCCTGGTGCGCCAGAACGGCGTGCGGCTCATCACCCCGCTGCTCATAGTGCTGGTGCTGGTGGAGTTCTCCGACGTGGTCTTCGCCCTGGACTCCATCCCGGCCATCTTCGCCATCACCAAGGATCCCTTCCTGGTCTACACCTCAAACGTCTTCGCCATCCTGGGCCTGCGGGCGCTGTTCTTCGCCCTGGCGGGCATCATCCACCGCTTCCACTATCTCAAGTACGGCCTGTCCGTGGTGCTGGTGCTCATCGGCTCCAAGATGGTCGTCAACGCCTGGTTCGGCCCGGTGATTCCCACGAACTGGGCGCTCATCGCCACCGCGCTGATCATCGGCGGCTCGGTGTGGCTGTCCATCCTGCGCACCCGCGCCCTGCCGCCCGAGGTGGCGGCGGAGGAGGCCCTGCACGGCTGGGTGCCGCTGAGCCCCAGCAAGGAAGAGGTCCAGCCGGACAAGGAGTAGGCCCATGAGCGCGCCCAGGCCGAGGTGGAGGAGAGGCTGATGTCGGGCCGGGATAAGGCTGTCCGCTGGCCGAGCCTGGCCGTGCTCCTGCTTTGCGCGGTGCTGCGCGCGGCCCCGGGCCAGGCCCTGGGGCCGGAGCCGCCCAAGGGCCTGGACGCCGCCCAGCGCGCGGGCCGCAAGCCCGTGGTGGTTGTGGAGCGCGACGTGCCCGTGCCCATGCGCGACGGCACCATCCTGCGCGCGGACATCTGGCGGCTCTCCGGCCCGGGCAGGCGCCCGGCGCTCATCTGCCGCACGCCCTACGGCAAGGATGCCGACGCGGACGAACTGCGTTTCGCCAAGAAGGCCGCGGCCCGGGGCTACGCGGTGCTGATCCAGGACGTGCGCGGGCGCTATGCCTCCGGCGGCGTGTACGAGCCCCACGTGAACGAGGGCCGCGACGGCCACGACACCATCGAGTGGGCCGCGGCCCAGGACTGGTGCGACGGCCGGGTGGGCACCTTCGGGCTCTCCTACCCCGGCTGCGCCCAGTGGCTGGCCGCCGTGGAGTCGCCCCCGCACCTCAAGGCCATGGCCCCGGCCATGAGCTACGCCCGGCTCAAGGACTGCGTCTACTACGGTGGGGTGTTCGACGGTGACTGGCTGCGCTGGGCCTTCATCTCCATGGCCCCGGACGAGCGCGCCCGCCGGGGGCTGCCCGGGCCGCACACGGCGGAGGAGGCCTGGCAGGAGTGGCAGAGACGGCCCGAGGCCAGCCTGCAGGGCCGCCTGCCCATGGCCGACATCCCCGACCTGGCCGAGGCCGCCCCCTACTACGCCCGCTGGCTCACCACCCCGCCGCACTCCTCCTGGTGGGACTTCGCCGACCTGGCCGGGAAGTACGGGCGGGTGGACGCCGCCGTGCTGCACCTGGACGGCTGGCTGGACGACGCCTACGGGCCCAAGGGCGCCATCGCCAACCACCAGGGCCTGGCGGCGGCCCGCGCGGGCAGCGCGGACCCGCGCTCGCAGCTGGTGCTGGGCCCCTGGTTCCACGGCGTCCCCTGCGTCACCGGGGCCATCCGCCACGGCACGCGCGACCTGGGGCCGGAGGCCTACATCGACTACGACAGCCTGGTGCTGGACTTCATGGACCTGCACCTGAAGGGGGTGCGGAACCGGCTGGCCGACGCCAGGCCGGTGCGCTACTTCGTCATGGGCTCCAACCAGTGGCGCGAGGCCGACGCCTGGCCCCCGCCGACCGCGGGCGAGTTGGTGCTGCACCTCGGGGCGGCCAAGGCCGGGGCGGCCCTGGGCGGGCTTTCGCCCCGCGCCCCCGCAAGGAAGGGCGAGAGCAGCTTCGTCAACGACCCCAAAGACCCGCTGCGCGAGTTGGAGGAATGGACCATGGGCCTGCACGACCAGCGCGGGCTTTTGCACCACAAGGAGAAGCTGCTGGCCTTCGAGAGCGCGCCGCTGGCCGGGGACACCACCGTGGCCGGGAACATCCGGGCGGAGCTGTTCCTCTCCGCCGACGCCCCGGACGTGGACATCTACGTGAAGGTGCAGGACGTGGCCCCGGACGGCACGGCGTACTCGCTCATGGACTCCGGCGCGGAGGTGCTGCGGGCCTCCCTGCGGGACGTGGCCGCTGGCCGGGCCAAGGCCCCGGAGCCCCTGGAGCCGGGCCGCGTCTACAAGATCGACATCGACACGCTGCTCACGGCCAACACCTTCCACAAGGGCGACCGCATCCGCGTGCTGGTCTTCGCCAGCTGGTACCCGGGCATGAGCCGCAACCTGCAGACGGGCCTGAGCGAGGCCACATCGAGCGAGACCCGGCCCGCACGCATCACCCTGCACCACGGCCCGGGGCGGGAGAGCAAGGTCGTGCTGCCGGTGGTGGAAAGCGGACCGCGCTGACGCTCCCAATGCCCAAAGGAGGCCCCATGCGTCGAAGCATCAAGGCCACGTACCACGGCGAAACTGTGACGGAGGGAGCGGGCGTCCGCCTGCGGCGGATCTTCGGCTACTACGAAGTCCCGGACTTCGATCCCTTCCTCATGCTCGACGACTTCCGCTCCGACACTCCGGAGCACTTCCTCAAGGGCTTCCCCTGGCATCCGCACCGAGGCATCGAGACCATCACCTACGTCCTCAAAGGGGATGTGGAGCATGGTGACAGCCTGGGCAACCAGGGCGTCATCTCCTCCGGCGACGTCCAGTGGATGACCGCCGGCAGCGGAATCATCCACCAGGAGATGCCCAAGGGGGATGCGGACGGCTCCATGCACGGCTTCCAGCTCTGGGCCAACCTGCCCGCCTCGCAGAAGATGATGGCCCCCAGGTACCGGGGCATAACCGCCGCCGACATCCCCGAGGCCGCCCTGCCGGACGGAGTGCGGGTCAAGGTCATCGCGGGAGAAGTCGCAGGCGTGCGCAGCCCCATGGACCGCATCGTCATAGACCCGGAATACCTGGACTGCTCGGTGCCTGCGGGCGTGGAGTTCGTCCATCCCACCAGGCGCGGCTACACGGCGTTCCTGTATGTCATCGGCGGCAGGGGCGTGGTGGGTCGGACCGAGGTGCGGGACAAGACGCTGGTGCTCTTCGAGGACGGGGACGAACTGGCCGCCAGCGCCGCCAGCGACTCGCCCCTGCGCTTTCTGCTGCTGACGGGCAAGCCCCTGGGAGAGCCGGTGGCCTGGCGCGGCCCCATCGTCATGAACACCCAGGAGGAATTGAACGTGGCCTTCCAGGAATACCGGGACGGCACGTTCATCAAGCAGGGGGCCGAGGGCTAGCCTTCCCGCGACTCCGCCACCCCGAGCCGCACCCAGGCGGTGAGGATCGCCAGGGCCAGCAGCAGGGCGTCGCGCCCGATGTAGAAGAGCATGGGCGCGGACTGGCCCGGCGTGCTGGAGAAGCAGCCGCAGGAAACGTCGATGCCCCGGAAAGAGTTCACGATGAGCGTGACCCAGAACACCGAGAAGAGCCCGGCGGTGGTCACGGCCGCGCCCTCGGCCAGCCAGCCCGTGAACAGGCACAGCCCCAGCGTCAATTCCAGCCACGGCAGCCACAGGGCCACGGGGTTCACCAGGGCCTCCGGCAGCACGCGGTAGTCCTTCACGATGGCCGCGAAGTCCGCCGGGTGGATGATCTTGTCCGCGCTGGCGTAGAACAAGAGCGCCGCCAGGCCCAGCCGCAGGGTGAAGTCCAGGGCCGGGAGCTCTACGAACGCGCCTAGTTGGTGCCGCAGTTCACGCACGCGGCCTCCTGGCTCACGGGCTTCAGGCGGCTCACCGGCGTTCCCGCGCCCTTGGCGATGGGCAGCTTCTCGGCCTGCCACAGGCTCCAGCCGTTCTTCAGCACGTACACGTTCTTGAAGCCCGCGCCGCGCAGGTGCTCGGCCAGGGCGTGGCTCAGGGGGCAGCGCTCGCCGTCGCAGTAGGTGATGATGGCGTCCTTGCCCAGGAGCCGGGGCTTGATGTCCTGGAACTGCGAGGCGAACTCGCGCACGGGCAGGCTGATGGCGCCCTGGATGTGGCCCTGGGTGTATTCGAACTGGGAGCGGGCGTCGAGGAACACGGCGCGGCCCGTGATGAACAGCATGGCCGCGTCCTTGATGCCGATCTCCTGCCCGGCCAGCTGCACGGCGCTCTGCTGGGGCTGCGGGGCTGCGGGCAGAGGGTCCTTGCGGGCGGTGTTGGCCGCCACGGCCAGCGCGGCGGAAAGGGCCAGGATGGCCAGGGACTGCACGAGGATCTTGGGAACAAGGCGCATGGTTCTCTCCACCGGCTTTGGGCGCGCTGAAAGGGCGCGCGCGACAGGGCCCTCTTTACGCCAACCGGGCCCGGAGCGCAATGCGCGGACGCGGGGGACTCAGCCCAGTCCCAGCAGCGTCCAGAGCGCCCCGGCCCCCCCGGCGGCCAGCACCAGGATGTGCACTCCCGCATTCCAGCGCCACAACGCCAGGCCGGAGGCGCAGGCCACGGCCAGGGCGAAGGCGTCCAGCCCGCCCATGGCGCCGCCCGCCCCGCCACCGGCCAGCCGCGCGGGCAGGAAGGTGGCCGTGGCGAAGACAACCCCGAGCTTGAGCACCACGCCCACCACGGCGGCGGTGATGCCCGTGAGCGCGGCGCGGATGCGCGGATTGGCCGTGAGGGCCTCGATGTACGGCGCGCCCGCGAACACCAAGAGGAAGCTGGGCAGGAACATGCCGAAGGTGGTCAAGAGGCCGCCCAGGATGCCCGCCGCCAGCGGGTCCAGGCCGCCGGGCTGGTTCCAGGCCGAGAGGAAGCCCACGAACTGCGTGACCATGATCAGCGGGCCGGGCGTGGTCTCTGCCAGGCCCAGGCCCAGCACCACCTGCTCCGCAGTGACCCAGCCCAGGCGCACCACGGAGTCCGCCACGTGGGAGAGCACGGCGTAGGCCCCGCCGAAGGTGACGAAGCTGGCCTTGGAGTAGAAGGCCAGGATCCTGGGCAGCACGCTCCCCGGGGGGGAGAGGAGCCACACCGGCAGGGCCACGGCCAGCCAAAGGCAGGCGAAGGCCGCCAGCACCCGGGGCACGTGGCGCAGGGGCGGCGTAGCCGGGCGCTCCATATCCGGCTCGGGCACGCACACGCCCTCCTCCCGCCGGCAGAACAGGTCCGGCCGCACCTGCGCCAGCCCCAGGCCCATGATGGCCGCGCCGGCCACGATGCCCGGAAACTTGAGCTTGAGCATGTAGCCCATGAGGAAGCTTGCCAGGGCGAAGCCGTAGAAGATGGGGTGGCTGAGCGACTTCCTGGCCATGCGCCACACGGCCTGGGCCACGATGGCCACCACGGCCCCGGCCACGGCCCGGAACACCCCGGCCACCAGCGGCACGCTTCCATGGGCCGCCGCCAGCCAGGAAAGCAGGAGCATCAGCGCCACCGAGGGCAGCAGGAAGCACAGGCCGCTCACCGCCCCGCCAAGGTATCCGTGCATGCGCCAGCCCAGGTACACGGCCAGCTGGTGGGCCTCCGGCCCGGGCAGCAGCATGCAGAAGCCCAGGGCGCGCTGGAACAGCCGCTCCCGCACCCAGCCCCGGGCGTCCACCAGGTCCTTGTGCATCATGGCGATCTGCCCGGCCGGGCCGCCGAAGTTGACGAAGCCCAGGCGCAGCCAGTAGCGGAAAAACTCGCGGAAGTCCGGGGTGGTGGAGTTCATGGGGGTGTTCTGTCACTCCGGGGGCGGGTTGTCGAGACCCTCGCGGCCGCGCCGGAGGACCTCCGCCAGCAGCGCGGTGCAGCATTCGCCGCCTGGCCGGGTGCGCTGGCTCTCCGGCAGCTCCCGCCCGGCGCAATGCGCCCGCACCTCGCCCAGTCCGCGCGCCCCGGCGGCCAGGGCCCCGCGCACCAGGCCCCAGGTCAGCCCCCGGCAGTGGCAGAGCAGCTCGTTGTCCTCCGGGCATGCCTCCTGAGCCGGGCTCACGCCTCGCCCCAGGCCTGGAACAGATCGCGGCTGGCCAGGTAGCGGGCCTCGGTGGCCTCGTCCTTGGCCAGGCCGGGGTGGCCGCGCAATATCTCCGGCAGGCGGGCGTGGGCCTCGGCCGGGGTCTCCGCCAGCCCGGCGGCCAGCACGTCGGCCAGCTTGTCCGCGTAGGACACCAGCCGCTCCTCGATGCGCGCGAAGGAGAAGTCCCGGTCCGGCAGGCCGTAGCCCGGGGCCTGGTCGCGCGGGGGACCGTGGCGCACATGCTTCTCCATGCAGGCCAGCACGCCCTCGGGCAGGCCCAGGCCGCGCCCCATCTCCGCCCCGGCCACGCCGTGCAGGTTGGTCACGTCGCGCACTTTGCCCAGGTCGTGCAGCAGGGCCCCGCGCCGCACCAGCTCCAGGTCCACGGGCCCGGCCTTGTCCGTGTCGGCGCGCCCGGCCAGCCACAGGGCCACGCTGGCCACCTGCACGCTGTGGGCCACCGCGCCCTCGCTCAAGCCCTGGCCGCGCAGCAGGCCCACGTCCGGGTCGTTCCACAGGGCCTCGTTGGCCCGCCAGGCCTCCAGCCCGCCCTCAAGGAAGCGGGCCTTGACCCCCCGGGCCTCCAGCGCCGCCTGCACGGACCGGCTCACCGAGCCGCCGCGCACGCAGTACAGGGCCACCTCCCGCCCGGCGGGGATGGAATCGGCCCACTGCTCCAGGCGGGCCGGGTCTCGCCAGTCCGCCCCCGGGATTCCGGCGGGTCCGTTCACCCGGTCCTCGGCCCTGCGCACGTCCAGCAGCAGGGGCTGGGCCTCGGCTGCCAGCCGCTTGCGCAACTCCTCCGGGGTCATGGTCTGGGGCATGGCGCCCTCCTTATGGTTGGGGCGCGCTGGCCGCGCCGTCGTCGTCGAGGTTCACCCCGGCCAGGAACACGGGGATTGCGGCCACTAATACCACGGCCAGGAGGAAAAAGGCCAGCCGGAAGTCCAGGGCGGCCACGAGAATTCCGCCCAGGATGGGCCCGCTGGCGTGGCCCACGTCGAAGATGGTGCCGAAGGTGCCCATGGCCGCGCCGTAGTGGCGCTTGCGGCACAGGTCCGCCACCAGGGCGGCGGAGGACGAGGTCACCAGGGCCTCGCCAAGGCCGAAGACCAGCGCGGCCACCGCCAGGGTCCAGAAGCTGGCCAGCCAGGGCACGGCGGCCAGGCCCAGGGCGCAGCAGGCCAGGCCCCAGGCGATGGGCGCCTTGCGGCCCTGCCGGTCGCCCAGCCTGCCCAACACGGGCTTGGAGAGCATGGTGACGACGATCTGCACGGCCCAGAGCAGCCCGGCCTCCAACTCGTTCAGCCCGGCGCGGGTGACGGCGTACACGGGCAGGAAGGCCTCCAGGGCGCCCATGCCCATGTTCTGCACGCCCTCCATGGCGCTGGTCAGCACCACGCGGCGGTCGCCCGCCACCTCGCGGATGCCCTGGCGGAAGCTGGCCAGGCGCTCGGACAGGGTCCTTCCCTGGTGGGCGTGCTCCTCCGGCCCGCGCAACAGCCACAGGCCCAGCAGCAGCGCCGCCATGCCCGCCGCGCCGCTCACCAGGAACACCAGGCGGAAGTCCCACAGGCCCGGGGCCGCCGCCCCTGGCGCATGGTGCAGCATCCAGCCGCCTATGGGCGCCCCCAGCAGGGTGCCGACGATCATCACCGAGGAGAACCAGGAGAGCATCTCGCCCCGGCGCTCCCCGGCCATCTCCGCCACCACGGCCATGGCCACGGGTCCGTAGATGGCCGTGGCCAGGCCATGGATGAAGCGGACCACGACCAGGGCCTGGTAGTCGCCGATGAGCAGGTAGGCGAAGGGCATGAGCCCGGAGACCACCAGCCCGGCCAGCATGGTGCGCTTGCGCCCGATGACGTCGGAGACGGCCCCGGCGGGCATCTTGAAGAGGATGCCCGTCACCGTGGAGATGCCCACGGCCAGGCCCACGGCCTCCGGCCCGGCGCCCAGCAGCAGCGCGAAGAGCGGCAGCACCGGGTTGCGAGCCAGGGCGTAGGAGAAGCGGGCCAAAAAGCCCACGGCGTTCAGGCCGGTGAGGGCGGTCAGGGGATGCATGGCGGCTCCTTGCGCTCCCCTTGCCTAGTGGCCCGGCGCCGGGGCGGTCTTGCGGTCGAAGAACGGGCTCTTGCCGTACACGCCCAGCGGGATGCCCATGGCCACCTCGGCCTTGATGAAGCCCAGGGCCCGGGCGGCGGCGCCCACGCGCTGCTGCACCCGGCAGTCCACGGAAAGCAGGCTGGCGGCCTTGGCGGCGGAAGACAGCGCCACGCCGATGTCCATCATGCGCATGACGCAGTGCGGGCCGCTGTAGCCCATGGGCTTGTCCGTGTGCTGGCGGCCAGCCAGGAACTCCTTGCAGGTGGGGTAGCCGCAGGCCCCGCAGTCGTAGCCCGCGGCCACGGCCTTGGCCAGGCCGATGAGCACCACGGCGTGCGCGCCCGCGATGTTCTCGGCGTCGCGCCGCCAGAAGGCCTCGTTGGTGCTCTCCGGCGCGTACTCGGCCATCCTGGCGGATATGGCCTTCAGGTCGGCCTCGTCGGAGACCACCACGATCTCCAGGAAGTCCTTGCCTCCGGCCTTGGGGGCGGTGCGGGCGGCGGCGGCCATGAGTCCGGCCACGTGGATGCTGATGTCCTTCATCTTATGCTCCTTGGGTTGGGGGGGTGTAGGTCGCGGCCAGGGCGTCGAAGAGCAGCAGGGCCCGTTCGAGCAGTTCCGCGTCGTCCTTGGAAATCTTCACCAGCCCGTCCAGAACGTCCTTCACGGCCCGGGCCTCGGCGGGCAGGCCGCCGTCTTCGCCGCCCTCCTCCAGCAGGTCGGCGGCCAGGTCGATGGCCTTGACGATGCCGGTGAGGCGGCGCACCGCGGGGTCGGCGATGCCGAAGTCCTGCGCCAGCACCTCGAAGGTCACCAGCCCGCCCCGGTGGGTGAAGTCCGCGCCGGGCATGTCGAAGCTGGCGAGCTCCGGCCCGCGCGGCACGGCCTCTCCCGGAGGCAGGAAGCGGATGGCCGCGCCCGCGTCGATGCGCCGGGCGACGAGCCAGTAGGAGGACAGGCGGTCGATGTAGGGATTGGCCCGCGTCACCCAGGTGCGCCCGGAGAAGTCCTCCGCCCGGCAGGGGGCCTGGGCGGGCTCCTCCTGGCGCGGGTCCAGGCGGCGGGACAGGTCCTCCAGCACCAGGCGCAGGGTCTCGCCCCGGCCCGAGGGGAAGAAGTCGATGTCGCGCAGGGCGGCGAGCCTGCGCTCCGCCTTGCGCAGGAAGGCCCGGGCCTCGCGCCGGGCCGCCTCGTCGCCCGCCTGGGCCGAAAGCCGGGCGGAGCAGGCCGAGGCCTCGCCCTCCAGCTCGGCGTAGTCGGCGTCGCGCGCGCCACGGAACAGCTGCCTGGCTTCGGACTCGGACACGCCGCCCAGGCTGGAGCACTCCAGCACCACGGCCTCGCCGCCACCGCTCTCCACCTCCTGGGCCAGCCAGGAAAGGTGCTCGCGGCAGTCCTCGCGCCCGGGCAGCAGGTGCAGGGAGTTCTTGAGGGGCACCGCGCCGATGGCGGCGAGCCTGCGCCAGACCTTGACGCGCAGGGCCTGCTGCCGCGCGGTGAGGGAGGAGGAGAAGACAAGCCATGTGTTATTCATGTTACACAAAGTAGTTTCACATCATACACATGTCAAGCCCACTGCGGAGAATTCTGCACAGCCCTGCGCAACCCTCTGCACATGCTCGCACATTTTCCGGGCGCACCTGGCTGGCGGCCGGTCCGGGCCCTGCGGCGAACGGAAAGGGGCCGCCTCCGGAGCACTCCGGAGGCGGCCCCTTTCCGTCCCGGGCTTTGCGCAGCGCGGGACTGCCGACGGGGGGGCGGCGGGGATGGACGGCGACGGCTGAGAGGGAGGAGGGGGCTGGGCCAGGGGCCTTGCAGGCCCTAGATCACGGTGCGCTCGGGCACCAGGACCTTCACGGGCTCCTTGATGTCGAAGCTCTGCTTGCCCTCGATGAGGCGGTAGATGTTGGCCTCGTTGAGCTCGGAGTCCTTGGCCAGGAGCAGCATGCCGTCGGTGGTGACGATGTTCTCGTCCAGGATCATGTACTCCTTGAGGTCGCGCATGCCCACCAGGCGGCGCACGTAGCCGGTGTCCGGCGGGATGGTGCTCTCCAGCACGCCCAGGATGCGCTCGTCGTAGGACCCGCGCGCGGCGCGCATGCGCTGGAAGATCTGGGTGGTGGGCAGGCCCTTGTGGGCCAGCATGTCGTAGTCCAGGGCGATCTTGAGCAGGCGCGCGCCCAGGGGGTTGGCAGGGTCGTTGGGGGCGTGCTGCAGGCGGATGATCTCCGCCACGCCCTGCATGCGCGGGATGTGGGCCAGGAGGCCCGCGCCCAGGGTGGGGTGGCTCTCGAAAAGCTTGCGCTCGGCCAGGGTCAGGTCCTTGCCCGCGGCGATCTTCTCCAGCACCACCGAGGGCAGGGACACGCAGCCGATGTGCGAGAGCATGGCGGCCATGTCCACTTCCCAGAAGTCCGGGATCTGCATCTCCTTGGCCATGCGGTGCACCGTGCCGCGGATGCGCTGGGCCCGGCCGAAGGCCGCCGGGTTGGCCAGGCTCAGGACGTCGGTGAGGGCCTGGATGGCCCCGTGCATGGTCTCGCTCAGAAAGGCGCGCTCGGCGGTCTGCAGGCGGTACTGCTCCAGCCCGGCGCCGATGTGCCGCACCAGGCCGTCCACGGAAAGGGGCTTGACCAGGAAACGGAAGATGAGGTCGTCGGCCACGGCGGCCACGGCGACGTCCAGGTCGCCGTAGGGGACCTGGAGCATGCGCACGGTCTCGGGCTGCACCTGCTTCAGGGCCGCGAACAACGCCAGGCCGTCGCGCTTGGGCATCTTGTAGTCGGAGACAACAACCGCGAAGGGACCATTGGTCCTCACGGCCACCATGGCCTCCTCGATGCCCACGGCGGCGGTGAAGTCGAAACGCCTGGCCAATTCATCGCGGACCTTGCCCAGGGGGTTGGCGGCGGTCTCCACCAGTAGAACCTTGTCGGCCATGGCTTGGCGCACCTTGCGTACTCAATTTCCGCGCCGGATCGCCCCGGCGGGGTGCACCTCCGTAGCCTGGATTTCCCCGTCCGCGCAACCCCCCCTGCCGCCCTGCCCCGCCCGCCGCCGGGCCCGCTCTCGACGAGCGGGGCGAGGCGTGCTAGGGAGGGCGGAAACAAAAGGGGGAGGGGCCTCACCGTTTTTTTCCCTTTTCCGCCCGGGGTCTTCCGCGTGGTGCGGTCACGACCATTTCCCACCGGGCGGTTTTTTGACTTTCCACCGGGAGTTCTTCCGCTTGCGCGGGAACCCGGAAACACACGGAGCGGGCATGGACACGCTGGAGAAGCAGACCCTGCAGGTGGCCAAGGAGATCGTGGTCAAGTTCATCGAGGTGGGCCGCATCTCTCCGGCCAACTTCGGGGAGCACTTCGCGGACATCTACGGCGAGATCCGACGGACCATCGCCGCCGGAGGCGCCGCCGAGGACGCCGCCGGGGCCGCGCCCGCCAAAAAGAAGAAGGACAAGGCCGACTAGCCGATGCCATACGACCACGCCCCCAAGCCCCCGGAGCACGACCCGCAGCGCGACAAGCTGCACGGCAAGCAGGTGGCGGCCATGTTCGGCCGCATCGCCCGCTGGTACGATTTTCTCAACCATTCCTTGAGCCTGGGCATGGACATCTACTGGCGCTGGCGGCTTGCCCGCGCCGCCCGGCCCCTGCCCAGGCAGGCCGGAGGCTCCGGCCTGGTGCTGGACCTGGCCGCCGGGACCATGGACGTGTCCCTGGCGCTGCTCCGGCAGTACCCGGACATCAAGGTCGCGGCGGTGGACTTCTCCCTGCCCATGCTGGCCCAGGGCAAGGGCAAGCTTGCGGGCATCAAGGACCGCATCTTCCCCGTGCAGGGCGACGGCAGAAGCCTGCCCCTGCCCGACGAGAGCGTGGACGCCGCCACCATCGCCTTCGGCATCCGCAACATCCGGCCCCGGCCCGAGGCCCACGCCGAGGTGCTGCGCGTGCTGCGGCCCGGCGGGCGCTTCTGCATCCTGGAGTTCGGCACCGGCAGGCGCAAGGTCTGGGGCGGGCTGTACAACTTCTATCTGGACAAGGTGCTGCCCGGCCTGGGCAAGCTTGTGAGCGGCGACCGCTCGGCCTACCGCTACCTGGCGGACACCATCCGCGACTTCCCGGACGAGCGGGCGCTTTCGCGCGAGCTGTTGGACGCCGGGTACGCGCGGGTGTTTCACGTTGCCATGCTCTCCGGCATCGTGTACCTGCATGTGGCAGAAAAAGCGGGGCCGGACGAGGCCCGGGAAGGCTAGCGGGAACTAGAAGGATTTGCCGAGCGCCACGAGCAGCACGCCCAGGATCATGGAAGTCAGACCCAGCACGCGCAGGGCGCGGGGCGGGCGGCTGGCCAGGGTGAGCAGAATGGACGGCATGCGCTCGGCCAGAAGGAAATAGGGCAGCCCTTCCAGCAGGAAGGCCAGGCCCAGGGCGATGAAAAACAGCGGCCAGTCGATGCTCATGCGGGCCTTGTATCCGCAGGGCCCGGGGTTGTCCACCCGCTCCGGGCATTGCGCACCGGGCCGGGCGGCCGCAAACACTGAGGATGGTCAATGGGGCTTACGACGACTTTTGAGGACCTGAAGGCCGGGCGCGCGAGCGTGGCCGTGGTGGGCCTGGGCTACGTGGGCCTGCCCCTGGCCGTGGCGCTGTCTCGGCACTTCTCCGTCATCGGCTTCGACATCGCGCAGAAGCGCGTGGACGAGCTGGCCGCCGGGATGGACCGCACCGGCAAGGTGGCCGTGCCGGACCTGACGGCCGCCCGGGTCGACTGCACCTGCGACCCCGCCAGGCTGAAGGACGCCGCCATCGTCATCGTGGCCGTGCCCACGCCCATCGACGCGCACAGAAGCCCGGACCTCAGGCCCGTCATGGGCGCCAGCCGCACCGTGGGGACGAATTTGCGGCCCGGCGCGGTGGTCTGCTACGAGTCCACCGTGTACCCGGGACTCACCGAGGAGGTCTGCGTGCCCATCCTGGAGGAGCAGTCCGGGCTGACCTGCGGCCAGGGCTTCTTCGTGGGCTACTCCCCGGAGCGCATCAACCCCGGCGACAAGCAGCACACCCTGGCCACCATAGTGAAGGTGGTGGCCGGCGGCGACCAGGCCACGGCGGATCTGCTGGCGGCCATGTACGGCGCCGTGGTCACGGCGGGCATCTACCGCGCCTCGTCCATCAAGGTGGCCGAGGCCGCCAAGGTCATCGAGAACACCCAGCGCGACCTGAACATCGCGCTGATGAACGAGCTGGCCATGATCTTCGAGCGCATGGGCATCGACACCCTGGAGGTGCTGCGCGCCGCCGGGACCAAGTGGAACTTCCTGCCCTTCCGCCCGGGGCTGGTGGGCGGCCACTGCATCG
>CAZCYB010000029.1:0-40120 GCA_964502805.1 uncultured Desulfocurvus sp. | reverse complement strand
CCAGGGTGGTGGTGAAGTCGCCCCCGGCCATGCGCTTGGCGAACTCCACGCCCTGCATCACCGGCCGGGTGATGCCCACGGTGAGGAAGAAGGCCACGACGATGCCCACGAGCAAGGCCACGACCAGGCCGATGATCATCACCGTGCTGGCGGCGGAGAGGGCGGTGGCAGCGCTTGCAGAACCATCGATGGTGTCCTTCACGCCCACGGCGCTGGTGTCCTTGGCAGCGTCGAGAACGGCTTGCGCCGCTTCTCCGCGCCTCTTGCCAAGCTCATCCATCTCCCCGGCCAGCTTGAGGTTGTCCTCCATGTCCTTCCGGTACGTGGTGGCAACGGACTTGATCTCATCCAACTCCTTCAGGTCGGCCTCGAGGTGTGTGATGCCCCGCAGCCTTTCGAGGATCTTGTCCATTTCGGCGAAGCCCTTCATGGCTTCCTGGGCAAAGGAGGCATCGCGGAGGGCCAGGCTCTTGAAGTTCGCAATGCGCGCTGCGTTCCCAAGATCCAGCACCTCGTTGATCCCGTTGATCTTGTCCACGCGCTCCTTGAACTTCTTGACGTCGACCTTGCCCGAAAGCTCCGCAGACAACTTCTTGTTCTGGCCATCAAGGTATACACTGCAGGCCTTCACGAACGCCTGGGCGGCCTGGTTCATGGTCTCCATGTTCTTGTCCCTGGCCGCCTCGACCTCGTGGGTCTTCTGCGCCAGGGCCTTGTATTCGGAGGCCTTCGCCGTGGCCTTTGCCGCGTTCTCCTTCAGCTTCACCAGTTCCGGGTACTTCCTGGCCAACTCTGTCGCGGCGGCCAGGCTCTTCTCCACTTCACCGAAATACTTGGTCATTTCGTCGAAGTACTTGTTTTCTCCCGTGAAGGCGAACCCGCGCATGGCATACATGGTGAGCAAGGAATTTCGTTCCACCTCCACAGCCGCGGACACCTGGGGCGCTATCTCCTGCTCCAGCCTGTCCGCCGTATTCCCCACCCTCTTCATGTTCCAAATGGCCATGCCGCCCAAGAGGCAGGCAATCAGAATAAGTATTCCGAACCCTCCGCCTATCTTCATCGCAAGACTCAAATTCTTCAGCATGCTACCCACTCCTTCTGTCTGGCTGACATGTGTTCCCGCACGTTTTCGCTACTCCGGGAGGGCTACCAAGAGATGGTGGACCCTGTGATTGTCGTCCCTGGCTCATTGTGAGGTTTCGCCTTGTCGGCGGGCATTTCCATCCGGAAGCATTTTGGCCCTTGCCCGGGCGTCACACCGGAGCCGCAAGAAACCGCTCATGTTTTGAGTAAATACTTAATATTGATCACAAAAAGTGATTGCCTTGCTTGTCCCCTCCTGCGCGTGCTTAGATGGTGCTGTACGTATATCCATGAGAATAACATGATTCTGAGTTTTTGCTCAACAAATAATTCGTTCCATGTATGGCTTGTCATGATTTTTTTGTGTGTCGGGAATCCTCACGCCATGAGTCCGTGGTCTGATTCCGCAGAAGACGGGGCACGAGGTGGTCACGGTCGGGACGGCTATATGGGGCTCGCCCTTCTCGAATCACATGAATCGGGAGCGGCGCTGATCGGCATCCACAGGCCGGGGCTTGTCAGGGGGGAAACGATGCCGCTAGCGGAACCCTCGGCTTGGCCGTGGGGGAGGTGACTGTCGGTCCGCATCTTGTGCACAACAAGGGCGACATGCCGACCGTGCTGAAGGACCTGGCCTCGGACCAGGGCATGCGGGCGCTGGCCTCGGCCATGCTCACTGCCAGCCGCACACGTGGGGGCAACGCGCAGCTCGCCAAAATCGATGGACTCAAAGGGGTGGTGGACGCCGGAGGCTGGGCTGGCAAGGCCGCGCAAGGCACGCTGGTCAGCGGCACGGTCCAGGCGGGGTGGGCACCGCCCTTCACGGCGGAAACCTCGGCCAGAACCTGCTCACCAGCATGCGCGGGGTGGCGGTTGATGCCCTGGGTGAGAAAGCTGCGGGAAAGATCGGGGCGGCCTACGAGGATGGCAAGATTGATAAAGCCGTCCAACTGATTGCCCATGCCGCCCTTGGCGGTGCCATGGCTTCGGCGGATGGAAAGGACGCGGCCAGCGGGGCGATCGGTGGTGTGGTGGGCGAGGTGGCGGGCGATCTGTTCGTGCAGAACTGGCTGCGCGGCAAGCTTGCCGATCCGAATGCCAGCAATGTCCTGACGCAACAAGAAGTTGATGCGCTGACGGCGCGGGGAGTTGATCTTTCCAAGCTTGCGGCAGGTATCGCAGCGGCCTCGGTCGGCCTTGATGTGAACACAGCGGCCCGGACAGGCGGAAATGCGGCGCAGCACAATGTCCTGCCGATCATCGTCATCGCGCTTAATCTCACCGCCATCGGCCTCACCATCTACGATGTCTCCCGAGTGATAGAGGCATTGCGGGCAGGGGATTCGAAACAAGCGGGTCTGATTGCTGCGGGCATCATCGTCGGGTGGGGCGGCGGATATCTGGCGGGCAAGGCCATCCGCGCCACGTATGACTTGATGGTTAAGTCCGGACTCGGTACAGCGGCCTTTGAGTTTCTTGCCTCAGCCGCTGGCAAGGCGGGCATGAGTGCCGAGCAGATCGCCCGGCTCGACGCCTCCACGGCGAGCATGGAACGCGTGGCCGCACGGTTTGAGGCCATGGCAGGGAAGGGCGCGGCGAGTACGGGGGCAAGTCGGTTTTCTGCTCTAGCACCCAAGGCAGGTGAAGCCGTCTTTTGGTCCGGGCAGACCGGCGGGATGGGCGGAGAAATCATAGCTAAACAAGTTGCTAGCAAATCTTCTGGGGTAACCCTAGAAATGTTACTTGAACAAAATAAGATCACGATGCCAGCTGGTACGGCGCCAAATGCCCAAGCCGCTTGGGATGAAGCCTCACGGATTATGGCTCAACGTGCTTCGGGGACAGTCAGAGTTGTACTGGGACAAGATGTGCGGCCTAATAGCACCTGGAACAGGATCGAATGGCCAGAGTTGATCAAGAACATTAATGTAAAAGAAATAATCGCCATTGACCCAAAAACAGGCGTTACAAAAGTGCTGATTAGGAGATAGTATGGCATATTTTGTCACCAAAGTATCCAAAGGGGCAGTGTATGTTAGCGATGGCATCAATAATTACTCCGTTGGCGGTGAGTTACTCTTGCCAAATAAAGAAAATGAAGCGAGCTTCGTCCTGTATAGTAATACAGTGGAGCGTGTCGGTGTAGATGAACGCGCCAAGGTCGATAAGCGTATTTCTTCGGAAGTAATACGTGCCGTTATTTCTGAATTTCACAACAATGGGTTGGTAATTGACATAGAATGATATACGTTAATGGAATTCGTGTGTCATAGCCATTCTAGAATAACAGCTTTAAATGTCTTTCTGGCAGGTGCCGCAGAGCTTCAGGGGCTTACGGCTTCAGAGATTGCCAAGAAACTCGCTATACCTGAGGCGAAAGGGGGCTTCCGGTTAATCGAATTTCCATCAACAAGTATCACGGGAATTGCGACACCGATCAACAGAGCGAACCCTGGATTTATAACAGGTGGGGAGACGGCTAGAGGAGCTTCTGAGTATGTAATTCCAAATGGTCCAATACCGCCTAGTGCAACGCAGAGGATTGTAAAATGAAAACAAAATATTCATTAGGCCGAGAAGAGTTCTTGATTGTCGGTGGATTTCTTATGCAAAATGGTGATGTTATACCAGACAAAAACAATGTCAGGATCATGCATCTTGTCGATGAAGAACTTGACATGGTTGCCACAGATTCCAGCGGTTGGCGAACTCTGTACATGGACAACAATGATGGGAGATACTGGGAACTTGCATATGACAGCAGCGAAATGCACGGCGGCGGGCCTGTAAAGCTTAAGTGTCTCTCTGTCCCAGAGGCAACGGCAAGATATACGCTGAAAAACAAGTATTAAAAATGATCCCACCGCATCACATGTATATATGTTTGTATGCCAGCTTAGCTATTCGCCAATAAACTGTACAGAGCTAGTATTCACCTGACACTGCCCCACATGGCGTGTATAGAAATGATTCGGCCCGGCCCGTGTGGGCCTTTCGCTCTTTGAAAACCAAATAGGGGACCACTAAGCAGTCCGCCACGGGCGAGGTGGCGCTGCTCACGGACACCTCCAGTTCGTACAGCCAGGTAAAGAAATCCGGCGCAAATGTTGTCTGGCAGGCCAGCGGGGACAAGGGCGCGTACGACCAGACGGTTGAGCACACGGAGATCACCGCCGCCGGGCCGGTCCAGGTTCTGGCGGCCCAGGGCATCCGCGTGGAGTACCGCGATACCGGCAAGGTGGCGGATTCCATCGCCCAACTCTCCACGCAGCCGGGCCTGGCCTGGATGGCCCAGCTCCAGGGCGACCCCAGGGTCAACTGGCAGGCCGTGGCCGAGGCGCACCAGAGCTGGAACTACAAGTCCGAGGGCCTGACCGGCGCGGGCGCGGCGCTGATTTCGCTTGCCGTGGCAGTGGCCACCTCGGGCGTGGGCTCCTCCCTGGCGGCTTCCGTCTCATCCTCCCTGACCTCTTCCCTCGGCGCCACCGGAGCTGGCATGGCCGGTTCCGCAGTGTCGGCCGGTTTCGCCAGCCTGTGCTCGCAGGCGGCGGTGAGCCTTGTGAACAACAAGGGCGACGTGCTGGCCGTGCTGAAGGACCTGGCCTCGGACCAGGGCATGCGGGCGCTGGCCTCGGCCATGCTTACGGCCAGCCTCACGCAGGGCGCGACCGAGCTTGCCGAACTCAAGAAGGCCAGCGACGCCACCACGGCCTCTGAATATCTCCAACGGGCAGCCCAGGAATCCCTGGTCAAGGGCGGCGTCCAGGCGGGAGTCGGCACCGCCCTCTACGGCGGAAACTTCGGCCAGAACCTGCTCACCAGCATGCGCGGGGTGGCGGTTGATGCCCTGGGTGAGAAAGCTGCGGGAAAGATCGGGGCGGCCTACGAGGATGGCAAGATTGATAAAGCCGTCCAACTGATTGCCCATGCCGCCCTTGGCGGTGCCATGGCTTCGGCGGATGGAAAGGACGCGGCCAGCGGGGCGATCGGTGGTGTGGTGGGCGAGGTGGCGGGCGATCTGTTCGTGCAGAACTGGCTGCGCGGCAAGCTTGCCGATCCGAATGCCAGCAATGTCCTGACGCAACAAGAAGTTGATGCGCTGACGGCGCGGGGAGTTGATCTTTCCAAGCTTGCGGCAGGTATCGCAGCGGCCTCGGTCGGCCTTGATGTGAACACAGCGGCCCGGACAGGCGGAAATGCGGCGCAGCACAATGTCCTGCCGATCATCGTCATCGCGCTTAATCTCACCGCCATCGGCCTCACCATCTACGATGTCTCCCGAGTGATAGAGGCATTGCGGGCAGGGGATTCGAAACAAGCGGGTCTGATTGCTGCGGGCATCATCGTCGGGTGGGGCGGCGGATATCTGGCGGGCAAGGCCATCCGCGCCACGTATGACTTGATGGTTAAGTCCGGACTCGGTACAGCGGCCTTTGAGTTTCTTGCCTCAGCCGCTGGCAAGGCGGGCATGAGTGCCGAGCAGATCGCCCGGCTCGACGCCTCCACGGCGAGCATGGAACGCGTGGTCGCACGGTTTGAGGCCATGGCAGGAAAGGGCGCGGCGAGCGCTGGGGCAAAGGGCACTGGAGCACTTGTCCCAGCTACTGATGATCTAGTGAATTTGGCAAGCAAACAGCGCACGCAGCATATTCTATTTGGTGATGCAACAGGAGGAGGCCATCTTTGGCCAGGTGCACCAAGCAAAACACCATTCCCGTCAACTTGGGATGAAGGCAAGATTATGCACGCCGTGTCTGATCTGGCGACTGATGCTTCAGCTACATGGACACAACTTACAGGAAAGGCTGGCGCACAATTTACGGCAAGCGGGAAGCCAGTACGTTGGGCTGTTGAGGGAGTCAGAGATGGTGTTCGAATCCGCGTAATTGTAGAACCGAACGGGTCTGGTATTATTACTGCATACCCGAAAAGGTAGATTGTAATAATGATTGATTCAAAAACACAAGATGCGGTTATTCTGGCAACGCTTAACCATATCAGAGACAACTTGCCAAGCCATGTTGCCGACAGTATAGCAGAGCTGGTTGAGCATGATGAAGCGGGGGTAGCCTTGGAAATACTATGCTCACAAATCTTTGAGCATGGCATCGTACTTCCAGAAGGATACAAAAAACAACTGCGACTTATTGCTGGCATGCTCGGGATTCCTTTAGTTGACCTTGATGGTTTTGCTGATTGACATTCCTGCACAGGCGGCATCCAAGGCCTTTGACATATACAAAATTGAAGCTGTGAAACCCGCCACGGTGTTTGAGAGCACTGTGGCTGGGACGATCACGGATGCAGGCGTACGGCAGACTGGAAAAGCCATGCAGACCATCGTCCCAAACAGGGCATCTTTTTCATCCCCAGTAAAAATTGGACAAGTGAAGGTGAAATAGGAGGGGGCGTGAGAAGAATTGTACTAAAAGACAATGATGGCTGGTTAACGGAAGTCGACCAGAAGGCGTTACGAAGAGAAGCTTTAGCGCTGAAGTCATATATTGATGCCGTCGGAGAAGAAGAGCGTGTCTATTTATATAGAACAAGGCTTTTGCCATTGGTGATGAGCGCACTTGCTGGGACGCTTGGTTTCCCTCTTAAGCATTCACCGTACAATAACCGCTACATGATGGAGGGGATTGAGCCGGAGCTACCATCGGCAATCGAAGAGCTTTACTATAAATTTTTATTGCGAATTAAAGGCGAGACATCCCTGTCCAGTGCTTCTGTCAAGGATTTTGGAGAATATGTCCCTGGCGCGAGCGAGGTCATCATAGACGGCCAGCGTTACGAATGGGTGGACTTTGAGGATTGAGCAAGTGTGCAGATCGGCCCGGCCCAGCCGGCTTTTTGTTCTTTGAAAGCTGAATAGGGCACAGCCCACGCCGCCCTTAGCGGGGCCATGGCCGCTGCGGATGGCAAGGATGCCGCCAGCGGAGCGGTCGGCGGCGTGGTGGGCGAGGTGGCATTACTCCCGACTCAAGGGAAGCTGCTGCGCAACGTAGTCACTCCTTCATTCCTTCTCATCCCAGCCCCCTCCCAGCACCTTGTAGAGCGTCAGATAGTTCACCTGCCGCCCAAGCCGCACGCTGATGAGGTTCTGGCGAGCGGAGGCGTCGGAGCGCTGCGCGTCGAGCTTGGAGAGGAAGCTGTCCACCCCCGCGTCATAGCGCAGCGTCGCCAGTTCGAAGCTCTTGCCCGTCGCCGCCGTCAGCGAGGTCTGGGCCGCCACCTGCTCGGTCAGCGCGTCTCCCTGCGCCAGGGTGTTGGAGACCTCCCGGAAGGCCGTCTGCACGGTCTTCTCATACTGGGCGACCAGGATGTCGCGCTCCGCCTCGGCGACCTTGACGCCTGCGCTGATGGCCCCCCCATGGAAGATGGGCAGGCTGATCTGCGGCAGGAACGTCCAGGTCCAGGCGCCGGGCTTGAACAGCCCGTTCACCGCGTTGCTCGCCGTCCCATAGGAGCCGGTGAGGCTGATGATGGGGAAGTGCATGGCGCGCGCCGCTCCGATGTTGGCGTTGGCGCCCTTGAGCCGGTGCTCCGCAGCGGCGATGTCCGGGCGGCGTGCGAGGACCTCCGAGGGCAGCCCTGCCGGGACCTGCTCCATCGGTGCGACCTGGGCCAGGGTCTGCGCGGGCAGCATGTCCGGGGCAAGGGGCATGCCGACGAGCTGCTGCAGCAGGTTCTCGTCTTCCGTGACCTGGACCGTGAACTGCGCCACGGCATTGCGCGCCGTGTCCACCGTGGTCTGGGCGCGGGCCAGGTCCAGCTCGCTCGCTACGCCGAGTTCGAACCGGTCGCGGATGATCCCGTATGACGCCTGCTCCGTGGCCAAGATCTCGTGCGCCAGGGCCAGGTGTTCCCTGTCTGCGGCCAGGCCGAGGTACGCCGCGCCGACTTCCGCCACCAGGCTGAGCTCGAAGCTCTTGTGCGCGGCTTCCGTCGCCAGGTATTCCTCCAGCGCCTGCTCTTTCAGGTTGCGCACCCGGCCGAAGAAATCCAGCTCGAAGCTGCTGACGCCCAGCCCCACACTGTAGGTCCTGGTCGTCGTGGCAAGCCCCGTTGGGGAGAGCTTCGCGGGCGTGCGCTTCATGTCCGCCCCTGCCGTGGCGTCAAGCTTGGGCAAGAGATCCGCGCGGCGGATTTCGTGCTGGGCCATGGCCTTCGCGATCTTGAGGGCCGACATGCGCAGGTCGCGGTTGTTGGCCAGCGCCAGCTCGATCAGCCGCTTCAGGGGTTCGTCCGTCACCACCTGGCGCCAGTCCGCAAGGGTGGCGTTGGCCGCGGGCGCGACCTGGGCCGGGCCCGTGGACCAGGCGGCGGGCAGCTCCGGCGATGGGCGCTGGTACTTCGGGGCCAGGTTGCAGCCGCCCAGCAGCATGGCGCAGGCGAGTCCGAAGGACAGAAACGTGCATGATACCCTGCTCATTATATCACCCCTGCATCTGTGTGGCTTGTCCGCGCAGGTTCGTTCCTGCGGCGGCGAGAACGGAAGGCTTTCGCGCGCCCTTGCGCCGCAGCTCGTTGAGCCGCGCCAGGCCTCCCAGGGAAAACTCGACGATGAAGGCGCTCATCTGATCGAGGTTCTGTGTCGTGAGCATCATGTGCCGTCCGATCTTGATCAAGGACCCGCTGGAGTAGGCGATGAGCAGGCATTGCCCGATGATGGCAGCGCTCGCCCGCATGGCGAAGTGCTCGTCGCGCTGCGGGTATATCCGCGCGATGATGTCCTGCAGGTACTCGAACTTCGGCGTGAAATTGTCGCCTACGATTTCTTCGTGGATGTCGGACGGCTCCATGAATTCATGGGCTAGCAGCTTGCCGAGCCCCCTGTGGACCGGGTTGCCGTTGTCGGCAAGGACATAGAGCATGCTTCTGATGAAGGAGCGGAGCCTCTCCTCCGGCGTGCTCGCGCCGGTGATGCCCTCGTCGATGGGGTGGATGGACTCCTTTTCGCTGATGTACGACCTGATGACCTGGACATAGAGCTTGTCCTTGCCGCCAAAGTAATAGTTGATCGCGGCCACGTTCGCCCTCGCCAGGTCGCAGATTTCGCGGACGGTCGCCTTCTTCAGGCCCTGCCGGGAGAACACCTCGCTCGCGGCGCGCAGAAGGCGGCTCTTTGTGCCGTCGTGCATGCTGTCTCTCATTTCCTTCTCCGGGGAGTCGGCGCGAGTCATGTGTGTCATGCTAGTGCTCCACGGCCTCTGAAACCGGCTCGACGTTCGGCAATGCCTTGGCCTCGGTCTCCGGGGAGTGCCCTCCGGTCGCGGGAGGCTGGACGCGGAAGACCATGGCGTAGAGCGCCGGCGTGAACAGGAGCGTGAGGATGGTGGCGATGAGCAGGCCGCCCATGATGGCCACGGCCATGGGCCCCCAGAAGACGTTGCGCGTCAGGGGAATCATGGCCAGGATGGCCGCCAGGGCCGTCAGCACCACCGGGCGTGTCCGCCGGATGGTGGCGTCGATGACGGCCTCCCACGGCGAAAGCCCGCTCTGGCAGTCCAGGGTGATCTGGTCCACGAGGATGACCGTGTTGCGCATGATCATGCCCGCCAGCGACAGCACGCCCAGCATGGCCACGAAGCCGAACGGCTGGCGGAAGGCCAGGAGCGCCCATGTCGCGCCGATCATGCCCAGCGGGGCCGTGGAAACGACCAGGAACAGGCTGGGGAAGCTCTGCAGCTGGAACATGAGGATCAGGAGCATGATGCCCGCCGTCACGGGCAGCAGGACGACGATGGACTCATTCGCCTTGGCGCTCTCCTCCGTGGCGCCGCCCACCTCGATCCGATACTCGGGCGGCAGGGTCTTCTCCACTTCCTTGATTCTGGGAAGGATCTCGCTGGTGACGTCGGGCGCCTGCACGCCCTTGACGATTTCCGAGCGGACCGTGAGCACCAGATCCCTGCTCTGCCTCCACAGGATGGGCTCCTCGGAGACGTACTCGATCTTGGCCACCTGGGAGAGCGGGATGGGGTGCCCGTTCCGGACGCCGATGGTGAGGTCGGGCAGCCGCTCGGGGCGCAGGCGGTCTTCCGCAACGGCCCTGGTCACCACATCGACCAGTTCGATGCCGTCACGGACCTGGGTGACGGTGACCCCGGTGAGCAGCATCTGCAGGGTGCCGGAGATGTCCTGCGGGGTGAGCCCGAGAACCCTGGCCTTGTCCTGGTCCACCACCAGGCGCACGGCCTTGGCCTGCTCGTTCCAGTCAAGATGGACGTCCACGGTCTTCGGATTCTCGCGCATGATGTCGCGGACCTGGTAGGCCAGCTCCCGCACCTTCCGGGGGTCGGGGCCGATGACCTTGAACTGGACCGGAAAGCCCACCGGCGGGCCCAGGAACAGGGTCGTGACGCGCACCCTGGCCTGGGGGAGCCCGCCCTGCTCGGCAAAGGCCTCGATGCGTTCCCTCACGCGGTCACGCGCCTCGGCATCGGCCGTGTTGAGCACGGTGACCCCATAGCTCGTGTTCGGCAGCTCCGGCGCCATGGGCAGGAACCAGCGCGGAGCGCCGGAACCGATGTAGCTCGTGTAGGTCTTGACCTCGGAGTCCTTCTTGACGAACTCCTCCACGGTCTTCATGGCCTGCGAGGTGGCCTCGATGGAGGCGCCGCCGGGCATGCGCACCTCGACCAGCAGCTCGGAACGCGAGGAGGCCGGGAAGAACTGCCTGGAGACGAACTGGAAGGCCGCGACGGAAACGACGAACAGCAGGATCGTGGCCAGGACCACCGTCTTGCGGTTTATCACGCACCAGGTCACCGCGCCCCGCAGCTTGCGGAACATGGGCGTGTTGTAGATGGCGTCGGGATCCTCGTGGTGGCCGTTGTGGAAGTCGGGCAGCAGCTTGAGCCCGAGGTAGGGCGTGAACACCACCGCCACGAACCAGGAGGCGACCAGGGCGATGGCCACGATCCAGAAGATTCCGCCCGCGTATTCGCCCGAGCCGGACTTGGCGAAGCCCACGGGCAGGAACCCGGCGGCGGTGACCAGCGTGCCGGTGAGCATGGGGAAGGCGGTGGCGGTCCAGGCATAGGTGGCGGCCTTGATCCGGTCGACCCCTTGTTCCATCTTCACCACCATCATCTCCACCGAGATGATGGCGTCATCCACCAGCAGCCCCAGGGCGATGATCAGGGCGCCCAGGGAGATGCGCTCCAGGCTGATGCCCATCATGCTCATGATCGCGGAGACCATGGCCAGCACCAGCGGCACGGCCAGGGCCACCACGATTCCCGTGCGCCAGCCCAGCGACACGAAGCTCACGATGAGCACGATGACCAGCGCCTCGGCGAAGGACCGCACGAACTCGTGCACCGACTCGTCGACCACCTGGGCCTGGTCCGAAACCTTGTCGAGTTCGAGCCCCAGGGGCAGGTTCTCCTTGAGGCGCTCCTGCACGGATTCCAGCTTGCGCCCGACATCCAGGATGTTCGCGCCCTTGGCCATGACCACGCCTAGGGCGATGGCGGGCTTTCCCTTGTGGCGCACCAGGAAGGTGGGCGGGTCAACCGGGCCGCGGGCGATCTTCGCGATGTCCCCGAGGCGGAACAGCTTGCCGCCCACCTGCACGGGCACGGCGGCCAGGGCGTCGGCGCCGGTGAGCGCGCCGTCCACCCGCAGGTAGACCTGCTCCGTGGGCGTTTCGAGATTTCCCGAGGCGGCCACCGCGTTCTGCTTGGCGATGGAGTCGGCCACCGCGCGGGGATCGAGTCCCAGGGTCGCCAGCTTGGCGCGGCTCATCTCAACGTAGATGCACTCGGTCTGCTCGCCGTAGAAGCGCACCTTGGTCACGCTGGGAACGCGCAGCATCTCCTGGCGCATGGCCTCGGCCTGGTCCTTGAGCTCGCGCATGGTGTAGTCATCGCCCGTGAGCAGGAACAGGAAGGAGTCCACGTCGCCGAACTCGTCGTTGAAAAACGGGCCGACCACCCCCTGGGGCAGGTTCTGCTTGATGTCCCCGATCCGTTTCCGGACCTGGTACCAGCATTCCCGGACCTCGGAGGGCGGCGTGGAGTCGAGCAGCTTGACCTCCATGACCGCGCTGCCCGCCCTGCTGTAGGTCTTCACCTTGTCGAAGTAGGGCACTTCCTGCAGCTTCTTCTCGATGGGGTCGGCCACCAGGCGCTGCACCTCGTCCGCCGTTGCGCCGGGCCAAACGGCGCCCACGATCATGGACTTGATGGTGAACTCCGGGTCCTCGGCCCTGCCCAGGTGCGTGTAGGCCCACGCGCCATAGAGGGACACGAGCAGGATGAGGAAAAGGGTCAAGGGGCGGTGGGTGACGGCCCACTCGGAGAGGTTGAGGCCTTTCATTGCTTCTGCTCCTGGGTCCCGGAGACCAGCCGGACCGACATGTTCTTGTCGAGTTTCTGAACCCCGGCGATGACGATGATGTCGCCGTCGGCGATCTCGCCATGCACGAAGGCGTCCTGGTCCACGTACCGGTCGACGGCGACGCTCTTGAGCGTCAGCTTGCCCGTATCCGGAGCCACGACCCAGACGCCGAGGCCGCCGCCCTGGTTGAACAGGGCGCTTGCGGGCACGCGCGCGGCCGGGGTTGCCGTGGAGTCGAGAAGGCGCAGGTTGGCCGTCATGCCGAGGCGGACGGACGGCTTGGCGTCCTTCAGGGTGAAGCGCACCGCGAAGGTCCGCGTATTGGGGTCGGCCTGCGGCGCGATCTCCCGGACCTCTGCGCTGTAGCGCTCCTCGCTGCTGGACCAGAGCGAGACCTCGGCCGAGGTGTCCTTCAGGCTCTGGATCTGGCTTTCCGGGATGTCGACGAGGACTTCCAGCTTGCCGTCCTTGGCCACGGAGACAACGCTCTGGCCGGGCGAAACGACCTGGCCGGCCTCGGCGCTGACCTTGGTGACGACACCGTCGGTGCTGGCCATGAGCCTGGAGTAGTTGTTCCTGTTCTGCGCCAGGCTGAACGCGCGCTCGGCCCTGTCGAGGCGGCCCTTGGCCTCCTCGGCGGCCAGGCGCCTGGCCTCGAACTCCATGTGGCTCACGGCGTTGCGGGCAAGAAGGGTGGAATAGCGGCCCGCATCCGTCACCGCCTGGGCCCTGTTGGCCGTCGCCGCCTTGAGCTCGGCCTGCGCGCTCTCCATGGACAGGCGCAGGTCGTTCTCGTCGAGGATGGCCAGCACCTGCCCGGCCCGCACCCGGTCGCCCACGTCCACCAGCCGCTTGACGATGCGGCCATCGACCCGGAAGGACTCCTGGACCTCGTTGCGGGCGACCACGACGCCCGAATAGGAGCGGTCCCAGGAGCCGACCCCCATGCTGACGCGCATGGTCTTCACCACCGGCCGCACCGGTTCCGCCTTCTGCTCCTTGCTGCATCCGGCCAGAAGCAGGGCGGCAAGTAGCACAGCCAGCCCCGTGTGCATCAACAGCGCCTTTCCGAAATTCACATTTTTGGTATTCATGGCGGCCACCGTCCCTAGATCTCGTTATTGCGCGGCCCTTGGCGCAGGCATATGCCGTGGAAGAGGGTGTCGATGAGGAGGTTCAACTGGTCATCCACACGTTCTCCCTGTCTTGCGTCGGCGAAATCATTCACCCATCGCTCAAGAAGTGGCGGATAGACAAATATGGCAATAGCCTCATGTATCGTCCTGGCGACTTTTTGGCAATCAACTTCCAAAAATTCACCAGCCCTGATCCCGCCCTCCAGGAGTTCGACCAGGACATTCCGGAACCGGGCGCTGTGGCGCTGCACCACGGGCCAGTGCTGCTCCATGGCTATGGCGATCATGTCGTACAGCCTGTTTCCCTTGAGGATGCTGTCCCTGACGGACCGGTGGTACTCCAGGACAACAGACCGTATCCGCTCCGAGAACGCTCCGTTCCCGTCCATGGACTTCACGCAGCGCGTCTCGATGCCCCGCACGACCATGTCGCATATCTCCTCATTGATGTGCGCCTTGGTCGGGAAATAGCGGTAGATGTTGGAGGGACTCATGCCGATGTCCTCGGCGATCTCGGCGACGGTGGTCTTGGAATACCCCACCTCCCGAAACAGTTTCTCGGCAGACTGGATGATCTTCCCCCGTGTCTCCCGGGCGTCGCTTTCCGGTGTTCTTCTCCGTCCCATCGTGATCCGCTCCTTGAGGCCTGGCGGCATGGCCAAGCCGCGCGTTCATTGTTTAATGAAAATTATCTTAATTTTTCATTATTCGTCAACAAAATAATTTCCAACGATTCCAGCATAATCAAATTTTTCTTGCGCGCCAGAAAAGGCGCATGCACGGTGGGATGCTGCGATTTCGAGTTGGGTCAGAGGGAGGGGCGGTCAGGCGGAGCAGGCGACTGTGCGCCTGCCGGAAGCGTTGCAGGCCCGGAGCAAACGGCCCGGAACGAACGGCCCCGATCGCGCATCAGCGCGCGTCAGGACGCAGGCGCCCAGGTCAGCGGCGCCGCGCCGGGGGCGTGGTCAGCTCGCGTGCCTGTGCTCCCAGATGAAGTGCTCCAAGTTCTGCACCACGGCGACGCTACGCAGGCGTTCGGACCAGGAGAACATGGAGAGGCGGCCGTCCTGGGAGACCACGAACACGTCCGTGCGGTGGTTTGCGAAGACGAAGCGCGCCGCAGACTGGTGCCGCGTTCCGCCGAGCTCTCCGAGCGGGACGCTCTCGCGGAGCTCGCCGGTCACGGCGTTCAGCGTGGCCACGGTGAAGTCCTCCGGCCCGAAAAGCAGCTTCGCGCCGAACCCGAGCAGGCGGAGGTCGAGATCCATGACCACCGCGCCGTCGATGAGGCAGAGGTCGCCGACGCGCCGCATGAGGGTCTCCGTCAGGTTGCGCAGGAAGTTGGCGGTTTCCTGCTGCTCCAGCAAGGTGGACACCGTGGAGCGGCGCTTGCGGCTCGTCACGAACTCGTCGTAGCTTTTCTTCGATTCGCCAAGGCAGGTCTCCAGATCCTCGATGCTCCCCTTGAGCAGGTTGGCGCTGGCCTCGTCGAAGCTGTACCGGAAGTTGACGGATGCCTGCCAGGAGCTGTCGCGGGGGTCCACGAGCACGAGCGCGCCGCCGTGTCCGTGCCGGATCATTGTCGCCCCCACGCGGATGAGCTTGGCCGGGACATTGCCGTGGGTTCGCCGGGAGTGCTTTTCCCCAAGGGTCCGGACGAAGAGATGCTCCAGGGAGTCGGCGTCCGCGGCGGCGGGGATGGACACCTCCCCGCGGTGGAGCAGGGCGAGCACCCTGCCGTTGCGCGAGGCCAGCAGCGTGCCGTTCCCGGCGATGCGCAGATGCGGCAGCCCCTGGGGCTCATAGTCGAGCACCCCCCAGGCGGTGAGCCCGCCCGGCCCTCCCTGCACGGCCAGCGGGGTGCTCGGGGAGGCCGTCAGCAGCGCGGCAAGGTGCGACACGGTCACGGGAACCGGAACCTTGAACGCCCTCGCCAGGCTGGCCTGCCTTGGCGAGCAGAGCACCAGCGTGCCTCTCACCTCGCGCCGTTCCTCCGTCTCCAGGCTGACCCAGAAGCAGAGGGTGCAGAGCGCGGCGAGCTGCTCCGCGTCAGCCACCGGAACCGTTTCGGGGGTGCGCGCCCCATGGGGCGCTTCGGACTGGAGGGACGCCTGGATGGCGGCAACGAACGGCGAATCACTGCCGATGGTGAAATTGCCCATAGCAACCCCGCTTGGTGTCGGCTGCCGGTTGTGGCGTCGCCCGGCCCGGATGCCGAACACGGACGGCACGGACGGCACGGGCGGCGAAGTCTAGCGGTCCAGGGGGGGCAGTTGCGGCGAGATGCCCCTGACCATGAGCGCCAGGACGCCCGCCAGGTCCTGTTCCATGCGGTCCTCGACGCCGAGCCGCGCGCAGTCCTGGAGCGTCCGGGAGATCATCCTCGGGTCGATGAACAGATACACGGCCGAGGCGATGAGCGCCGCGACCTGGCGGGTCTCGCAGTCCTGAAACTCGCCGCGAGCCACCCCCCGCTTCAGAATGGCGTCGGCGAAATCCGTCATGCGCTCGACATGCTGGAGCATCACGGGCCAGCTCTGCTCCAGCGCCACCTCGAGCATCTCATAGATGCCCCGGTTGGAGAGGAAATGCGCCCGCATGTACCGGTGGCAGGCCAGGAAGAAGGAGGTCAGGTTCTTTGTGGCCGTGGACTTGGCCTTGATGCTGGCGGGCCAGGTGGCCTCGTATTCGAAGATGAACCGGTCGCAGATGGCGGCGACGATCTCCTGCTTCGAGCGGAAAAAGCGGTAGATGTTCGCGGGGCTCATGCCAAGCCGTGAGCTGATGTCCGCCAACGTCGTCTTGTGGTACCCGAGGGTGCGGAACAGGTCTTCGGCCATGCTCGCGATGGCTTGGCGTGTGGCTTCAGTATCCGTGCTCTTGGGGCGTGGCATGTTCGCTTCCTTTGTTTCGGGCATTGCCGTTCATCGTATGGCCGCCCGCCTCCTCGTGCCAGGGGATGCCTGACGCTGGCCCAACCTGCCATAATCCAACGTGAACGTCGAGGGGGAACCCGCCGGATTCAATTCCGGGGGCCTATTGTCGCCAGCCATTCCTCCATGTTCGGCGTGAAATACTTGGCGCAGTTGGTCCGCAGCCAGCCATCGAGTTCCTGGGACGTCTGGCCTGTGCCGACGCAGTCATGCCCCGTGCCCTTCAACCCGCCGGGCCATGTCGATGCCGCCTCATGCCCGGGGGAGAGGGGGGCGCCCCCGGGCATCTCCAGGTACGCACGGGGGAGCGTGCGCCCTGGAGGGGCGACAACGTCTCTGTAGGCGCCTGCCTGGCGGGGAACCGCAGGGAGGGGGCGGCCCCGCTAGGCAGGCGGTTGCGAGAGAAGCCTGGACACGCTTAAGCAGTCCGCATGATAGAGGCAGTTCTTCTTGTCGCAGCAGGGCGCGTTTACCCGTGCAAAGCAGTCGGAATGCCCTTCCTCGAGCTGCGCGGCGCGAATGGCCCACACACGGGCCAGGGTCATATCCAGGGCCTGGCCGTGAGCCGGTTCAGGCTGGGTGTGACGCTTTCCCTGCGGGCTCTTCCTGGGGGCCTTGGTGGGCGAGGCTGGCTGGCTCATCGTACTCTCTCCATTGTTGGGCATGGGCATGCCCCGCACGACGATTATTTCATGAATGAGATATTAATCGTTCACGAAACTGTCAACATGATTGTGGCCGTCGCGCCGCAGGGCGGCGAGGAATGTTGTTTGATTGTTAGGCTTTGCGTGTCGCAAAATTAATTTGACAGAATTAAATAAATTTATTATTCATAAATCACAAAATGAACCGGCCCATGCCGGGAGTTGCCCGGAATGGAGGCAAAACAATGTTGAAACAGGCGCTTATCTTGGCAGGAATCGCCACGCTGCTGACGGCGTGCGGTATCCGCCCCGGCCCGGAGCTTCTCTCGCCCGTCCCCCCGCCCGCGAATCAGACGCGGCAGGTCAGCATGGTCGTGGCGACGAACCGCGAGCCGGACCTCAAGGCTCCGGGCAACTTCGGCGAAGGCCGCTCGGACACGCTGTCCTACGCCCGCTATGTCATCTCCGTTCCGCCGGACCACAAGCAGGCCAACATCGAGTTCTCGTCCAGGCGCCCCGTGGACCCGGCCACGAGCTTCGCCACCCTGGCCTACGAGCCCCTGCCCGGCGGGCTGGCCGACCCCGCCAGGGCAGCCGGCAACGCCACGGGCAACGCCACCGCCAATGGCACCGTCGGCACTCCATACAACGGGAAGGTGCTCGTCTTCGTCCACGGCTACAACACGAACTATGCGGAGTCGGTGCTGCGCATGGCGCAGCTCGTGGCCGACAACCCCGCCTACGGCAGCCTGCCCGTCCTGTTCGCCTGGCCCTCCGACGGCGCCATGCCCGGCTATGTCGCCGACAAGGACGCCGTGACCTTCTCCCGCGATCATCTGGCGCAGGTGCTGACCGACCTGGCCGAGGACCCGCGCAACCGCGAGATCACGCTCGCGGCGCACAGCATGGGCGGCTGGCTGACCATGGAAGCCCTGCGCCAACTGCGCCTGAGCGGCAAGGGGGCGGTGCTGAACCGTCTGGACAACGTGCTGCTCGCCGCGCCGGACATCGATCTGGACGTGTTCCGCGCCCAGGCCAAGGCGGTCGGGCGGCTTGATCCGCCCATCACCGTGCTGACCTCGCCCGATGACAAGGCGCTCAGGTTCTCCTACCGGCTCGGGGGCGACAGGGAGCGCTTGGGCGGCCTCGACGTGCGCGACCCGAGAATCGATGAGCTGGCCAATGCCTACGGCGTCCGGATCATCGACATCTCGGGCATGGCGGCCACGGACAGCCTGAACCACGACAAGTACATCGGCGCAGCGGCATCCCTCAAGGGCCTGCTCAAGCCGAAGAATTCCGAGAGCGCCTTCCGCAAGGCCGGCGCCTTCGTCATGGACGCCATGGCCGCCGTGCTGGAGGCGCCCGGGCGCATCGGCCGCGCGGCGGCAGAGGCGAGCCGGTAGGGTTGGGAGCCAGGGCTTTTCACCGTGTCCAAGGAGGACCGCATGAACTCTCTGTCAGGGAAGTGCCTCGGCAGCGCGCGGCAAGGCGGCAATGGGCATGAGGCCTTCACGTCCGCCATCGGCTTGTTGGCCAGCCACCCCATCGTGCAGGAGTGCGAGGGCGGTGTGCACATGGAACGCGACGGCTTTCGCCTGATTCTCGACGAGTGCCCGATCTCGATCATCGCGTTCGACAGCTGCGGCGTCATCTTCTTCGTCAACAACTGGCACCTGAAGCACTTCGCGCAGACATTCCGGACATTGGACGATGTCCTGGGCGTGAGCGTCTGGGAGCTTCCATCGGTCGCCAGTGCCGGGGTCGGCGACAGGCTGCGGGCTGTCCTGGACGGGCAGCCGGTGCGGCTGGAGGAAGTGCGCGTTGCGTCGCAGAGCTCCGGGCAGGCGGTTTGGCACCAGATGCATGCCGTGCCGCTGTTCAAGGATGGGCGCGTGGTGGGCGGGCTTCTCATGCGCACGGACATCAGCGAGCAGAAGCTTCAGGAGGCATCCCGGAACAAGGCCAGGGAGCAGGCCGAGGAATTCGCCCGGGCACGAAATGAGTTCCTCGCGTTTCTCGCGTTGGACGCCGCGGACGTGGCGAGCTGACCCGGCGCCGGCGGCACGTTCCGCGCCCATGGCCGCCGGTGGGACCGTCGAGCTGGCTTCGGAACGGCCCCGTTCGCGGGGGCTGGTCAGCCCTGCTCAATGGGCTGGGACACCACCGCGTTTCTCCCGGATTGCTTTGCCGCGTACAGCGCCTGGTCAGCCGCATGGACCAGCACTTGGGCCAACGTCACGTCCCTGATGGTCGCCGCATCGGCGCAGGCCATGCCCAGGCTGACGGTGACGACCCCAAGGGCGTTCTTTTCGTGGGGCAGGGCAAGGCTCTCCACCGCCGAGCGGATGGCCTCGGCCACATGCCTCCCCCCTGATTCGTCAGTGTTCGTGAGGAGAACCGCAAACTCTTCTCCCCCGTATCGGCAGGCATGGTCGCCAGGGCGCTGGATCACCTTGCCCACGGCGCCGGCAACGGTCCGCAGGCATTCATCTCCGGCCACATGACCGTAATGGTCGTTGAAGAGCTTGAAGTGGTCCACGTCGAGGAGGATGAGCGAAAGCGGTTCCTTCTCCCGTCGCGCCCTGGCCAATTCGCCGTTCAGGATTTCGTCGAAGTAGCGCCTGTTCCAGAGCCCGGTCAGGTGGTCCCGCCTGGCGTCGAGGTGCAGCTGCCTGTTGACCTCCGCCAAATTCCGCTCGATCTCCTTGTTCCTGGTGATGTCCGTCAGGGTTATCAACAGCCCGGTCGCATACCCGTCCTCGTCGCGCAGGGCCCTGCTCCGCACCAGGTAGTCCCGGCGATTGATCCTGAACTCGCCGTCATAGGCATCATGGCCCGCATCGAAATGCCGGAAGGCGCTTTCCATGTGCATGGCGCTCTGGACATCCAGTTCCGCGACCTTGCGACCGATCAGATCCTTGGCCTCAAGCCCGTTGAAGTCCGCAAGCGCTTGATTGGCTGCGACATGCACTCCGTCCCGGTCTATCAAGGCCATGGCCACGGGCATGGCCGAGAAGAGAGCCTCAAGGCTGATGAGTGACCGCCCTACGGTGAAAAGCTGCGGCATGGCATCCTCCGAAGATGTCCCTCGTGTATTTGCCGGGCACGTACCACCATAACGGCAACGCCCTCACGTAATCAACAACGGGCGGCTGATATTGCGCAGACGCCAGCCGGACTGGACGCCATCGGCATTGGGAACGAATTGGGAAAACGAAAAGCGGGTTGCGGCACTTCTGCTGCAACCCGTTGTTTTCCTTGGTGGAGATGAGGGGGATTGAACCACTGGCCTATGCGTTGCGAAGGCCGTAAGAGAAGCCTTGGAGGTGGTGTCGAGTTTTGTTTCGATATGCCAGAGGGATAGAGCGTTAGGAATCCGTTAGGAAGCCACTTCCCCACCCCAGCCATATCTGTGACGGAACGTCTGGCAATGTCGCAGATCCGCTTTCCGCTTGACCGCCAAGGCCGGAACGCCACCCCGGGCTTTCCTGTGGCCCGCGAGCGCATGTCTGGCGGGCGCAGGGGCTGGGGGCGCTCCGAACCATGCGGAGCCTGCGACAGGGGGGCATGGATATTTCCAAAGATAAAGAGCCTGCGCCCCGCTTCAAAGCTGAAGCGAAGCGCAGGCCGAGGCCGAGGAATGGCGATTCCGTTAGGCTTGACTGAATGCTTCCCGCTCCTGCCGGGCGCTGGCCTTGCGGGCCTTGTACATGCTGCCCAGGATGATCACAGCGCCCATGAGCAGCGCGGCGCACATGATGAGGAAGCTGGCCTTGTCCATGACCGCCACGGTGCCCGGAGCGACGTCGAGCAGTCCGAGCTCGGCCAGGTACTTGGGCACGGCCAGGGCGCGGGAGACGGCCACGATGAGCATGATCGAGCCCATGACGAACTTGATCATGGACTCCTTGACGATGGTGGTGCCGATGGCGCCGAGCTGGACGCCCAAAAGCGAGCCCGCGAGGATGATCAAGGTCAGGCGGATGTCCACCATGCCGTGCATGGCCCAGTTGATGGTGCCGCCCAGGCCCATGGCGAAGGCGATGACCAGCTCCGTGGCCGAGGCCACCAGCCCGCTGGCGCCCAGGACGTAGATCATGCCGGGCACGCCGATGAAGCCGCCCACGGCGATGGTGGCGGCCAGCATGCCGGTGGCGAAGCCCACGGGCACGGTGAACCACATGGAGATGCGCACCCCGGCGGTCTTGAAGGTCATCATGGGCCACAGCTCTATCTTCTGCAGGCGCTGGGCCAGGGGGGCCACCGGCTCGGCTCCGCCGTCGTCCTTGGAGGTCATGGCGTCGTGGAACACGTAGCCGCCCACGATGACCAGCACGGCCACGAAGGACAGGCTCACGTACAGGTTGGAGCCGGACTGGCCCCACGTCTGCAGGATGAACTGCTGCAGCTTGATGCCCACCTGCACGCCCACACCGGCGCTGGCGGCCATGACCAGGCCGAGCTTGATGTCCACCTGGCCGTAGCGGAAGCGCTTGATGGCGCCCACGAGCGCCTTGGGGAATTTGTGGCACATGTTGCTGGCCACGGCCACGGTGCCGGGCACGCCCAGGCTCATCATGCCCGGGGTGAGCACAAAGGCGCCGCCGGAGCCGATGAAGCCGCTCACCAGCCCGCCAATGAAGCCGACGATGAACAGGAAGGCGATGGACGAGGCCGAGAGGTCGATGAATTTCAGGGTGTCGAGTGCGATGTCCATTGGTGTCTCCTTCGGGCTTGCGCGCGCTATGCGTTCAGGGTGGCGCGCACTTCGGGGCGCTTGGTCTTGGTGGGCTGCGCGGCCTTTGTCGGCTGCTTGGCGTTGATGCCCAGCGCGCTCCACAGGTTCGAGGCGAAGCCGCCATGCACATAGGAAACCAGGAACACCGTGGCGATGGGCATGGCGGCGTACATGCCGCCTCGCGAGAACATCTCGGTGATGGGGGCGGCGAAGTGGAACACCGCGCCATACACGGCGGCGCTGGCCGCCCCGAATCCGATCATCCGCGCCACTGCCTGCCTCTTCGTCATTTCCTGAGCCATCATCTCCTCCATAAGTGTTGTGCGGCCATGGCCGCATTTGATCTTGCGTTCGGGGGCATCAGCACTTGAGCGAAAACTCCGGCACCAGCAGGGTTGAATTGCGGCGCACGGACTCGGGCCTGCGGGTGATGACGAACTCAACGCGCCGAAGCTCCAGACTCACCGTGTTGAGCGCCTCGTCGCAGGGACCGGTCCGGGACAGGTGGGCGCAGCTCACGCCCCGCCGTGCCGCCCCGTCCAGCACGGGGCGGACGGCCTCTCTGGCGCGCTGCTCAAAGGCCTTGTCCTCGTGTGGGGCTGGGTTCACGGAAAGCACCACGAGGTCGAAGCCCAGCCTCTCGGCCAGGTTGATTCCGTAGTCGGCCATTGCCGGGGGCACGGCGCCATCGTCGTCCAGCATCAGGATCTTGCGGTGCTCGGCGTGGAACTCCCCCAGGATCTCCAGGGCCAGGTCCTGCGCCCCCGCCTCGGCCAGGGACATGGCCTGCCCGTACACCTCCATGGTGTCCCGCCAGCCTCCGCCCATGCGCAGGGTCAGGGTCGGCGCGGTGCGGCGCGCTGCGAGGTTCTCGCGGATTTTGCCCATGGGTCTGCCCGTGCGGCTAGGCCTTCAGGCCGGGGCGAGGGCGCTTGGCCTCGGGGCGCCTGGCCCTGGCCGCTTCGCGGTGTTTGGCGGTGTCACCGGACAGGGCGCGGGCCTCCTGGGGCAGGTCGCGTTCGGCAAAGGCGGTGGCGGCGAAGGTCGTTTCCAGGGTCTCGCGAAGGCTTGTCATGGTGTTCCCTCCAGGTTCGCGTTTGTTGGCCCGGATATTTCAAGGGGCGTACCGAGGCCCCTGCAATGGGCAACACTCTTGAATTGTTTGACTTTTGTCTTTCTCCGGCGTGTCGCGGACGCTGGGCGTGTTGCGGAATGCAACAGGCTGGCGGGATGCCTGGTCACAACATGCTGAAATATAACGCTGGTGCACTTTGCATCGGGTCCGGCAATGGTGTTGCGAAATGCAACGGGCACGTGTGGGGAGGAGCGGGGTGGAATCTTTGACAAGAACGAAAACCCGGGCGTAGGGTGCTGCCAAATACTGAAGCAGCGCCGCCTGGCGGGGGGAGGACGGATGATTTTTTTCCGCAAGCCGGAGGAGGAAGACAGGGGCGTGGCGAAAGGTCTGGACGAGCTGCGCGGCCAGGTGAAGGCCGCCGCCCTGCCGGAGCATGTGGCCGCCGTGGTGGCCAAGGAGATGGCCAGACTCGACAAGACCGACCCCTCCGTGGCCGAGTACACCATCGGGCTGAACTACATCGACTGCCTGAGCGGCCTGCCCTGGTCCACGGCCACCGAGGATTGCCTGGACTTCGCCCGCGTGGAGCGCGTGCTCTCCGAACGGCACTTCGGCCTAGCCCACGTGAAGGAGCGCCTGCTGGAGTACCTGGCCGGGCGCACCCTGGCGGCCTCCGCCCCGCGCCATGTGCTGGTGGTGGACGACGAGGAGATCGCCCGAGAGAACCTGGCCCACGTGCTGGGCAAGGAGGGCTACGCCGTGCGCACCGCGGCCAACGGGCTGGAGGCCCTGGAACTGGTTCGGCGGTGGAGCTTCGACCTCATCGTCACCGACCTGAAGATGGACAAGATGGACGGCATGGCCCTGCTCGCAGAGGCCGGACGGCTCTCGCCCTCCACGCAGATCATCATCGTCACCGGCTTCGCCACCGTGGCCTCGGCGGTGCAGGCCATGCGCACAGGCGCGGCCCACTACCTGACCAAGCCCATCAGCCTGGACGAACTGCGCGCCAGCGTGCGCGAGGTGCTGGGCAAGAAGAAGGCCCTGGCCCCGGCGCGCGGCCCGGTGCTCTGCTTCACCGGGCCCCCGGGCACGGGCAAAACCAGCATCGGCATGGCCATAGCCGAGGCCCTGGGCCGCAAGTTCCAGCGCATGTCCATGGCCGGCATGCGCGACGAGGCCGAGCTGCGCGGCCACCGGCGCACCTATGTGGGGGCCATGCCCGGCAAGATCATCCAGGCTGTGCGCAGGCTGGGGGTGAACAACCCCGTCATCATGCTCGACGAGATCGACAAGGTGGGCCAGGACTTCCGGGGCGACCCCGGCGCGGTGTTCCTGGAGATCCTGGACCCGGAGCAGAACCGCCAGTTTCTGGACCTTTACGTGGACGTGCCCTTCGACCTCTCGCAGGTCATGTTCATCGCCACGGCCAACGACCTCGCCCGCCTGGACGCGCCCCTGCAGGACCGCCTGGAGGTGGTGCACTTTCCTGGCTACACCGAGGCCGAGAAGGAGGAGATCGCGCTCCGGCACATGGTCCCGCGCCAGTGCGCGGAGCACGGCCTGACGCACCCCTTCCCGGCCTTCAGCCGCGAGGCTGTGCGCGCCATCGTGCGCGACTACACGCGCGAGGCCGGCGTGCGCAACCTGGAGCGCGAGATCGGCGCGGTGTGCCGCAAGCTGGCGCGCATGGCCCTGGCGGAAGGCGCCTACCCCGGCCAGGTGGACCCGACCCTGGTGACAAGCCTGCTGGGCCCACGGCGCCACACCCACGAGCACGCCAGGACGGCGTCCCACCCCGGCGTGGTCAACGGCCTGGTCTGGAGCGAGGCCGGAGGCGAGATCGTGCTGGTGGAGGCCGCGCGCATGAAGGGCTCAGGCCAGCTCATGCTCACCGGCTCCCTGGGCGCGGTGCTGAAGGAATCCGCCCAGACGGCGCTTTCCTATCTGCGGGGCAATGCCGAGGCCTTCGGCCTTTCGCCGGACTTCTTCTCCGGCCAGGACCTGCACATCCACATCCCCGCCGGGGCCATCCCCAAGGACGGCCCCTCGGCGGGCGTGACCATCCTCATGGCCCTGCTCTCGCTGTTGACCGGGCGCCCGGCCCGGCCCGGCGTGGCGCTCACCGGCGAGATGTCCCTGGGCGGGGCCCTGCTGCCGGTGGCCGGCATCCGCGAGAAGGTGCTGGCGGCCCAGCGCGGCGGGGTGCGCACAGTGGCCCTGCCCGAGGGCAACCGCCCGGAGGTGGAGGTCCTGGAGCCGGACCTGCGAGCCAGCCTGGAGATTGTTCTGGCTGCGGACGTGCGCGAGCTGGTGGATGTGGTGCTGGAGCCGCGCGGCTAGCGCTGGACCCGGGGGAGTGGGGCGCTCCGTGCGGTTGACTGCCCACTGCCCCAGGCATATGCACAAAACCGCCCGTAACCGCTGCAAGCCGGGGAGCGAGTAGAAGTGGTCCTGCCGAAACCCAGTCTTCGCCTCAACATACGCCGCCGCGTCCTTTTGGGGATGCTGCTCTCGGTGCTCGCCGTAGGGCTCATCGGCACGTTTTCCTACCACTCCCTGGCGCAGATAGAGCGCAAGATGGGCTTCATCGAGGTCATCGACGACCTGGGCAACACCATCCTCGAAATCCGCCGCTACGAGAAGAACTTCATGCTCTATGGGCACGGGGAGGACTTCGCCGAGAGCCGGGCCTACGCCGACAAGGCCAGGCGCATCCTGGAGCGGCTGGAGGGCAGCGCCGCGGAGTTCGGGCTTTCCCAGGAACACACCTCCCTCAAGGCCGCCCTGGCCGACTACGAGGCCCAGTCCGAGCGGCTGTTCCCGGAGCAGCGCCTGGGCGCGCCCCAGGCCGAGCGCGACCACCTGCGCGACACCGGCAAGTTGCTGGTGGATCTCTCCCAGCAACTCGTCACCCATGAGCGCGCGCGCATCCTCTCCATCGTCCAGACCCTGAAGCGGCAGCTCCTGCTCTCGGTTGTGGTGTTCCTGGCCCTGGGCGGGACCTTCCTCTTCGTGTTGGGGCACAGGACCATCCTGGCCCTGCGCAGCATCGAGCTGGCCACCCACGAGATCGCCAAGGGCCGCTTCGTTCCCCTGGCGGCCTCCGGATCCGGCGACGAGGTGGACCGGGTCATGGGCGCCTTCAGCCACATGATCGCCGAACTCCAGAAGCGCCAGGACCAGCTGGTGCGTGAGAAGAAGCTCTCCTCCATCGGCGTGCTCACCAGCGGCGTGGCCCACCAGCTCAACAACCCGCTCAACAACATCAGCACCTCCTGTCAGATCCTCATGGAGGAGGGATTCGGGGCCGACCCGGCCTTCGCCGCGCGGCTCCTGCGGAACATCGACGGAGAGGTGGCCCGGGCCCGCGACATCGTGAAGGGCCTGCTGGAGTTCTCCCGGGCCAAGGAGTTCGAGCTCAAGCCGACGCCCCTGGCAGAGGTGGTGGCACGCTCCATGCGGCTGGTCTCCAGCCAGGTGCCCGCTGGCGTGGAGATCGTCCGCGATGTGCCCGAGGATCTCATGGTGCCCATGGACGCCCAGCGCATGCAGGAGGTCTTCCTCAACCTGTTCATCAACGCCCTGCAGGCCATCAAGGGGCCGGAGGGGCGCATCAGCGTCACCGCGCGCACCGACGCGGAACGGGGCCAGGCGGTCATCACCGTGTCCGACTCCGGCGAGGGCATCGCCCCCGAGGACGTGGCCCGCATCTTCGACCCCTTCTTCACCACCAAGGAGGTGGGCAAGGGCACGGGCCTGGGCCTGTCCATCGTCTTCGGCATCGTTGAGCAGCACCAGGGGGAGATCGCCGTGGAAAGCGCGCCGGGCAGGGGCGCCAGCTTCATCCTGCGTCTGCCCCTTTCCCTGCCCGCCGTGGCGGAGCGGCAGGAGGGCGCGGCATGAGCGCCGGGCAGGTGCTGGTGGTGGACGACGAGCCCATCGCCCGGGAGAACCTGGCCCACGCCCTGGTCCGCTCCGGCTACGAGGCCCTTGCCGTCGGCGACTCTCGCTCCGCCTTGGCCGAGTTGGGGAAGAAGCCCTACGATCTGCTCTTGACCGACCTGCGCCTGGGCGAGAAGAGCGACATGGACGGCATCGGCCTCATGGAGCGCGCGCGCAAGCTGCATCCCAGCCTGGAGGTGGTGGTCATGACCGGCTACGCCACCATCCCCGGCGCGGTGGACGCCATGAACCGCGGGGCTTACTCCTACCTGGCCAAGCCGCTCAACCTCGACGAGGTTCGCGCGCTTGTGGCCAAGGCGGTGGAGTCCAGCCGCCTGCGGCGCGAGGTGATCGACCTGCGCCAGCGCCTGAAGGACCGCGACGGGCCGCCGCTGCTGGTGGGCAAGAGCCCGGCCATGGCCGCGCTGATGAAGACCATCGGGCAGGTGGCGCCCACTTCCTCCACCGTGCTGCTGCTGGGCGAGACCGGCACAGGGAAGGAACTGGCCGCCCGTGCCATCCACGAGGCCAGCCAACGCGCCGGACGCCGCTTCCTGGCGGTCAATTGCGGGGCCTTCAGCGAAGAGCTTTTGGCCAGCGAGCTGTTCGGCCACGAGAAAGGGGCCTACACCGGGGCCACCGAGCGCAAGGCCGGGCTGTTCGAGGCCGCCGAGGGCGGCACCCTGTTTCTGGACGAGGTGGGCGAGATGACCCCCTCCATGCAGGTGCGCCTGCTGCGCGTGCTCCAGGAGCGCCGGTTCATGCGCGTTGGCGGCACTGTGGACATCGCCGCTGACGTGCGCATCGTCGCCGCCACCAACAAGGACCTGGCGGCCGAGGCCGAGGCAGGAACCTTCCGCCTGGACCTGTACTACCGCCTCAACGTCATCACCCTGCGCCTGCCCGCCCTGGCCGAGCGGCGCGAGGACATCCCGCTCCTGGCCCGGCACTTCCTGCTCAAATACTCAGAGCTGCTGGACCGCGAGGTGCGCGAACTGGCGCCGGAGACCCTGGACATCCTGCTTTCCTACCCCTTCCCCGGCAACATCCGCGAGTTGGAGAACCTCATGGAGCGCGCCGTGGTGCTGGCCGAGGGCGACCGTGTGGAGCCGCGCCACCTGCCGCCCGACCTGCAACCCGACTCGCCGGGCCTGGGGGCCTCGCGCCATGGCGGCATGGCCACCCTGGAGGAGAACGAGCGCCAGCACATCCTCTGGGTGTTGGAGCAGACCGAAGGCAACAAGACCCGCGCAGCCGAGATTCTGGGCATCGACAGGGCCTCGCTCTGGCGGAAGCTGAAGCGGGCAGGGCTTGCCTGATGCCGGTGGCGTTTGCGGAAGAGGCATGACGGCCATCGTGGCGGTCAGAGGGGGCCTGTAGCGGGAATTCCCGTCGGCGGCTGCCTGGTCTTCCGCCGTTAGGAATGGGTTAGGAAAACGAAAAACGGGTTGCGGCATTTCTGCTACAACCCGTTGTTTTCTTTGGTGGAGATGAGGGGGATTGAACCCCTGGCCTATGCGTTGCGAAGGCTGGCAACAATCTTTGCTATCCCGCCGGAAAGCTGCTCGCAAGGCACCACGGCGCGGTGGCTGGACAGAGCGGTGGGCAGCGCGGAGTTGTCGCGCGCGTCCACGAGGCCCCTGCGGGCTTTCTCACTCAGGCAAGTCAGAGAAATCTGCGGAACACCTGGGCCAGGGCCGTGCCGTCCGCTGCGGTTGGATTGATGGGCACCGGGGCCAGGATGCCCAGCCCCTCGCTGGCCTCGTGGAACTCCTCGCCGGAGAGCGGGCTGACCACGGCCATGTTGATCATGGCGTTCTCCCGGATGATCCGTTTGGCCAGTTCCAGGGGCGGGCCGCCCCGCAGGCCCTCGTCAAGCACGGCGAAGGACGGGGGCAGGCCCTTGGATACGGCCTGGGCGTTCATCCAGCCGTCCGTGAAGCGCAGGGAAAGGCCCGTGCCCCTGGCCAGGGCGTCGGCAAAGGGGGCCAACTCCAGGGCGCGCCGGGTGACGATGAGGATGTGCATGGAGGTCTCCGGGTTGGCGGGCGGGGCTACTTGCCGCCGCCGCAGGTGAACTCGGTGCTGAAGGCGGGCAGCCCGCCAACGAGGAAGGCCTGCACCGCGTGGCCCACCGAGGGCGCGCCGCCGCCGTGGTAGACCTGGACGCCCACCTGCTGGAAGCCCATGAGCGGCCGCATGCCCATGCCCCCCGCGATGAGCACGTTGACGCCGTTTCCGGCCAGGTGGTTCACCGGGGCCATGCAGCCGCCCTGCTGGTGGGGCACGTTCTCCAGGGTGCGCACGGCCAGAATCTCGCGGCCCCTGGCCTCCACGATGGTGTAGATGTCGCAGTGGCCGAAGTGCTGGCCAAGGCCCGCGTCCAGGCCGCCGGGCAGGTCCGAGGGGATGGCGATGACAAGGGTGTCCATGGGCGTTCTCCTTATGATGGTTTGATGGTGTTGGCGGCGGCGGGGCTGGCTTGATCGCCGGTTTTGGAAGTGGGACCGGTGCCGGGGCGAGGGGCGTCCAGTCCCGTTCCCAGCCCCGCCGTCCGCCTGTCAGGGAGGGAGGAAAGCGTGTTCCAGGCGGCGCGCACGGACTCGGAAAAGGGTGTGGCGGGCAGTTCGGTGACGCAGCGGCCCTGGATCATGGACCGCACCACAACCTCGTCGTGGGGCAGCAGGCCCAGCAGTTCGTGGCCGTTTTCTCGGCAGAAGGTTTCTATGCCCGCGCTGTTCTGGATGTTCAGGTCGAACTTGTTGACGATCACCGCCGCCGGAATGCGGAAGTGCGCGCACAGCTCGGCCACGCGCGCGAGGTCGTGCAGGCCCGAGGGAGTGGGCTCGGTGACGATGACCGCCCGCGAGGCTCCGGAGAGCGAGGCGATGACCGGGCAGCCGATGCCTGGCGCGCCGTCGCAGAGCATGAGCGGCAGGCCCAGGCCCCGGGCGCGGTCGCGGCCCTCCTTTTTGAGCACGGAGACCAGGCGACCGGAGTTCTCCTCGCCGGGGAAGAGCTGGGCGTGGACCATGGGGCCGAAGCGCATGGCGCTGGCCCACCACTGGCCGCAGTGCTTCTCCCGCAGAGCTACGGCGCCAGACGGGCAGAAGCGCTCGCAGACCCCGCAGCCCTCGCAGCGCCGGGCGTCCACCTCGAAGCATCCGTCTGAGAAGCGGATGGCCCCGAAGCGGCACATCTCCTCGCAGCGTCCGCAGAGGATGCAGCGCTCCGCACTGATGACCGCCTCGGAGCCGGAGCGGAACTCGTAGGCCTCGTCCGGCCTGGGTGTGAGCAGCAGGTGCAGGTCCGGGGCGTCCACGTCCAGGTCGCAGAGCAGCGCGCCGCCGCTCTCGGAGGCCAGGTGCGCGAAGGCCGCCGTGAGGGTGGTCTTGCCAGTACCGCCCTTGCCGCTGATGACGACGATCTCACGCATGGGCAACCACCCCGGCGGCGGCCCGTATGCTCGCGGCCAGGCGCTCGAAAATCTGCCGCAACTCCGGAACGGCCAGGGTCGCCACCTCACCGCGAGAATATGCTTCGGCCACGGCGCGGCTGTGCGGGATCTCCGCCCAGACCGGAATGCAACGGCCCTGGCAGTAGTCCTGAATCCCCGTGTCGCCGATGCCCGCGCGGTTGACCACTACGCCCATGGGCCTGCCCAGCGGGGCGAAGGCCTCCACGGCCAGGCGCAGGTCGTGCAGGCCGAAGGGCGTGGGCTCGGTGACCAGAACGATGACGTCGGCATCCATGACCGCGTTCACCGCCGGGCAGCTCACGCCGGGGGGGGAGTCCAGCAGGGCGTCCATGCCGCCACGCGGGTCCGAGCAGGACGCGGGCAGGCTGGCCTTGACCCGGCGCATGAGCGGCGGGCTCATGGCCTCGCCCACGCGCAGCCGCCCCATGACGAAGCGGTGCGGCCCGTCCGACCCCGGAGCCCGGCCCTCCAGCACGTGGCCCAACTCGCGCCCGCCGGGAATCAGCGCCCCCTCCGGGCACAGGGCCAGGCAGCCGCCGCAGCCGTGGCACATCTCCGGGAACACCAGCAGAGTCTTGCCCATGAGCGACAGGGCCTTGAACCGGCAGAAGGCGGCGCACTCTCCGCACAGGGTGCAGCGGGCCGCGTCCAGCACGGGCACCTCCAGAAGCTCGGCCTGCTCGCGGCGGATCTCCGGACGGAGGAACAGGTGCAGGTTGGGCTCCTCCACGTCCAGGTCGGCCAGGGTCAGCGGGCGGTCCCATACGGCGGCCAGGGAGGCCGTCACCGTGGTCTTGCCCGTGCCGCCCTTGCCGCTGGCGATGGCGCAAATCACGCCCGGCCTCCGCCCCTGTGTCCGCCGTCCTTGTGTCCTCCGGCGGGAGCGTTGGGGGTGGCGGCAGCGGCCAGCTCGCCCCGGCGGTATTTCTCCACGGCCTGGGCCACGGTCATGCCCTCCACGTCCTGGATGACGGCGATGCCCGCCGCCTGGAGCGCCTGGAAGGCCTTGGGCCCCACGAAGCCGCTCAGCACAGTTCCCGCGCCAGCCCTGGCCACATTCTCCGCAGCCTGGATGCCCGCGCCCTGGGCCATGGCCTGGGAGCCGCCGTTGTCGATGTAGCTGGCCTGGCCCGTGACCAGGTTCAGCACCACGAACCCGGCGGCCCTGCCGAAGCGCGGGTCCACCATGTCGCTTAGGGCCGGACCCTCGCTGGTGATGGCGATGATGTCGCTGCTCATTGCCTCGCTCTCCTTGTCGCATGTGGCGGAATGCCGCCCCCTGCCTCGTCTGCGGCGCTGTCCGCCGCAACCGGGCATCCGTTGTGCATCGATGCGGCCGGACCACCAGGCCCGGGCCACTTCTTCCGCCGTACCGCCCACCCAGGGCTCCACGGTCAGGCCACGCCCAGCGAGGAATTCGCGCTCGCAGCATGTGAGCCCGCCACAGAGCAGCAGCCCCGCCTCCTTGGCCCGCAAGAACTCCAGCAGCCGGGGCAGGCCCAGTTCGCCCACCGGCGCGGGTAGGGGCAGCACCTCCTCCGGGCGGTGCCGCTCCGGAGGGCCGTGGCTCAGGCGCAGCTCGGTGGCGCTCTCAAGCAGCGCGGCTACACGCGGGCCGTAGCAGGCCAGACATATGGGCATCTCTCACCTCCGGCCTCGGCGGGGCGCACAGCGCGTCCCGACCCCGCAGAGGCAGGTTCCATGCCATTCTGGAATGTTTTTTAATTTAAGTATGTTGCTGATTTCTGTCAGCGGTCGCGAGAAGGCGTGGGCGTGAAATGCGCCCGGAGTGAAAGGGGAGGGGAGCTGCTAGTCGCGGCCAGCGCGGTTGAGGATGCGCCGGAGGGTGTCCTTGGACACGTCAAGCTCCCTGCAGGCGGCCATGACCCGGCCATTGTTGCGGGTCAGGGCCTCGGCGGCTGCGCGGCATTTGATGTCGCGCAGGGTACCGAAGAGCGGCGCGGAAGGGGGCGCATCCTCGCGTTCGGCCAAGCCCTCGGGCAGGTGCTCCAGTCCGATGCGCCCGCCTGGGCAGAGGATGAAGGCGTATTCGATGATGTTCTCCAACTCGCGCACGTTGCCGGAAAAGGGGTGGCGCATCAGCAGTTGGAGCACCTCCGGCGCCAGGCCCTGGATGTCCTTGCCGGTGAGGGCGTTCTGGCGCTCGATGAAGTGCTGGGTCAAAAGCGGGATGTCCTCAACGCGCTGGCGCAGTGCCGGCAAGGCCAGGCGGGCCACGTTGAGCCGGTAGTACAGGTCGCTGCGGAAGGCCTTGCGGGCCACCATGTCCTCCAGGTCGCGGTTGGTGGCGGCGATGACCCGCACGTTCACCGGCACCCCGGCCACGGCGCCCAGGGGCTCGATTACCTTCTCCTGCAGGGCGCGCAGAATCTTCACCTGCAGGGGCAGCGGCATGTCGCCGATCTCGTCCAGAAACAGGGTGCCGCCGTCGGCGCTCTGGAAGCGGCCCGGCTTGTCGCGCCTGGCGTCGGTGAAGGCCCCGGCCTTGTGGCCGAAGAGCTCGCTCTCCAGCAGGTTCTCGGGCAGGGCCCCGCAGTTCACGGCCACAAAGGGCTTGCCGCTGCGCTGGCTCAGGTTGTGGATGGCCCTGGCCACCAGTTCCTTGCCGGTGCCGCTTTCGCCGGTGATGAGCACGGTGGAGCCGCTTTGGGCGATCTGCGGCAGGATGCCCAGGGTGCGCTGGAAGGCCGGGCTACGGCTCACTATGTCGTCCACACTATACATGGCGTCGAGCTTCTTCTGCATGATGCGCAGGGCCGAGAGGTCGCGAAAGGTCTCCACACCGCCCACGATCCTGCCCCGGCGGTCGCGCAGGGGCGCGGCGCTGATGCTGATGGGCACCTTGGCGCCGTCGGGCCGCACAAAGAACAGGGAGCGGTTGCTGCGGCTCTCTCCGGCCTCCAGCGCCGCCTTGAGCGCGCAGGCCCCGTCGCAGATGCTGGAGCGGAACACCTCCCAGCACTTGCGGCCCAGGGCCTCGCCCCGTGGCACCCCGGTGATGGCGCTGGCCGCGCGGTTGAAGAAGGTGATGTTCCAGTCCAGGTCCACGGTGAACACGCCGTCGGCCAGGCTGTCCATGATGTGCTCACAGGAAATGTCGCGCAGGAAGTGCATGCAGGCTCCAATACTTGGCTAGATCGGGCGCGAAATGCGCCATCAGGCGGAATCAGGGCGCGTTCCACGCCCATGTCTCTCTCTATCCTGCCGGGTGAAAATGTCAACCAAGGTGAATCCATTGAGGAATCAGTCGCGGCACGGCGGATGCTTTATGGAAGGCAGACTCCGCACACGCGGAAAGGAGGCGATAGTCATGCCGAACCGTGACGGAACAGGCCCCAGGGGCCAGGGATCAGGCAGGGGCGCGGGAAAGGGGCGCGGGCGTGGCCCGTGCGGCCAGGGTCAGGGCGCCCAGGACGGCGGCCAGCCTGGCTCAGACCAGCCTTGCAGGGGCCGCCAGCGCAACCGCAACAGGCAGGGCAAGGGCGACCAGGGAGCGGACCCCGGCGCAGCGCAGTAGCGCGCTCACCGGAAAACACGCTGGCCCGGCAGGGCCTGGGGGTGGAGCATGTTTCAGCTTGTTCTTCTTGGATTGTCGGACCTGGCGCAGGCGGGCGCGGCCATTGGCGTGGCGGCCGGGCTGGCGGCCCGAAACGGGTCGGGATTCGCGGTGCAGCACGTCAGCGCGCCCCTGAGCCAGGGCGGAGGCTGCGTGCTGCAGCTCCCGGCCGAGGCCGACCTGGCCGTTCGCCGGGCCGAGGTTGAGGCCCTGTGCCGGGAGGCCATGCCCCCCGGTCTTACGGCGGAAGTCATGGCGGGCGCTGGCTTCCTGCACGTGGAGCTGCTCAAGACCGCCCGGCTGCTGGAGCCGGACCTCATAGTCCTGGGCGGCCAGGACGCCTCAGAGCGCTGCCGCCGCGAGCTTTCGGCCTCGGGGGAGCACGCGGCCCTGCTCGTGGCCGCCCAGGCCCCCTGCCCGGTACTGGTGGCGCCCTCCGTGGCGCAGGCCCGGCAGGGCGGGTTCCGCAGCGTGGTCGCAGCCACGGACCTCTCCGGCGACGCGGAGGCCCTGCTCGGGCTGGCCGGACTTTTGGCCCTGTCCGAGGGGGCCGCGCTGCGGGCCTTCACCGTCCTGCCCCTGCCGCTGGAGACCCCCCTGCCCGAACCCGAGGCCCTGGCCCGTCAGTTGGAGACCGCCAGGGACCGGCTGGCCTACCTGTGCCACGATCTGCCCGGCCGCGCGGACTGCCGCGCCCGCGAGGGCGACCCGGCCCTGGAAATACTGAAGGAGACGCGTGAGGCCGAGGCGGACCTGCTGGTGCTGGCCACGGACATCTACCACACCGGGCTGGCGCCGGGATCGCCCGTGGCCACTCGGGTGCTGGAGGGGGCCAGGTGCCCCGTGCTCCTTGTGGGAGCCCAGGCCCTGGCGAAAATCAGGCGGCCCGGCCTGGCCGCCGCCCGGGGATGAGCGCCATGGGCAGGAGCATCGTCATCATCGGGGCCGTGGCCTTGGGCCCCAAGGCCGCCGCGCGCTTCAAGCGCCTGGAGCCCGACGCCCGTGTGACCTTGGTGGACAAGGCCACAACCATCTCTTACGGCGGTTGCGGCATTCCCTTCTTCGTCGGCGGCGACGTGAGCGACATCGACCAGTTGCGCACCACGGCCTTCCACATGATCCGCGACGAGGCCTTTTTCCGCTCCACCAAGGGCGTGGAAGTCCGCACCGAAACAGAGGCCACGTCCATCGACCGCTCGGCCAGGACCGTGACCTTGCGCCATCTGCCCACGGGCCGCGAGGAGGTTCTGGCCTACGACAGGCTGGTGCTGGCCACGGGCAGCACCCCCAACCGCTTGGCCGTGCCGGGCGCGGACCTGCCCGGAGTGTTCAGCGTGCACGGCCTGGAGTGCGCCCAGGAGATCCGCGCGCTGGTGGCTGCGGGCGGCGTGGAGCGCGCCGTGGTTGTGGGCGCGGGGTTCATCGGCCTGGAGATGGCCGTGGCCCTGGCGGACATGTGGGGCGTGGATGTGACGGTTCTGGAGTTGTGTGAGCAGATCCTGCCCGGAGTGGCCGGAGGGAATCTGGCGGCCATGGCTCGGCGACACATGGAAGAGAAGGGCGTTTCGTTCCGCCTGGGGACCACCGTGCGCTCTCTGGAGGCAGGGCAGGACGGCCGCGTGGCCCGCGTGGTCACCGAGGCCGGGGACCTGGAGGCCCAGCTCGTCATCAGCGCTATCGGCGTGACTCCCAACTCCTGGCTGGCGCGCCAGGCCGGGCTCAACGTGTCCGAGCGCGGCGGCATCCGTGTCGATGAGTTCCTGCGCACCAGCGACCCGGACATCTACGCCGGTGGCGACTGTGTGGAACTCACCAACCGCATCACCGGCGGGTCCGTCTACCTGCCTCTGGGTTCCCTGGCCAACCGCCAGGGCCGCGTCATCGGCACCAACCTGGCCGCCCGGCGCGAGGGGGACATGGCTCGTTTTCCCGGAGTCGTGGGTTCTTGGTGCGTGGAGCTCTTCGGCAAAGCCGCCGCAGGCACCGGGCTGACCCTCCCTGCCGCGCGCGTCGCCGGGTTCGACGCCCTTTGCGTGCATGTGAGCCAGCTGGACCGCGCGCACTTCCACCCGGACAAGAAGCCCATGAGCCTCGAGTTGGTGGTGGAACGCGGCACAGGGCGCGTGCTGGGCATGCAGGGCCTGGGGGCCGCGGGCGATGCGCTCGTGGGCCGCGTGGACACTGTGGCGGCGCTGCTGCCCCACCGGGCCACGGCCTCGGACCTGGCCGGGCTGGAGATGGCCTACTCCCCGCCCTTCGCTGCTGCCCTGGACATCCTGAACGTGCTGGGCGGCGCGGCGGAGAACATCCTGGCCGGGCGCAACCGGGGCATCCACTCCGACGAGTTTGCCCGGCTCTGGGCCGGGCGCCTGGTCAACAACGGCGACGGCCCGGTGTTCCTGGACTGCCGCGAACACGCCAACGCCGAAGATATCCTGGCGCGCCACCCCGCGCATTGGCGCAATATTCCCCAGGGCGAATTGGCCGGGCGTCTGGCCGAGCTGCCGCGTGACAGACCCATCGTGCTCGTCTGCAATACCGGGGCGCGTGCCTACGAGTCCTTTGTGACCCTTGCGCACAACGGGTTCCCCGATGTGGTCAGCGTGGAAGGCGGCATGACGGCGGTGCTGGCGGCGGGGTTCGCGCCCTAGTCAGCTCTGTCACGCTCTGCCTAGCGTGATAGCTCGTCGAGGAAGACCTGGACTTGGAATTGCCTCTGCAAAAGTGGCCAAGAATGGGGGCAACCCGTTTTGTTCTGCCAAAGTAGTGCAGGAGTAGTGCAAAGAGGAGTGGGCAAAGAATAAGGATTGCGGTTAAACCGCAAGCTAGTGTTCCATTGTTCTTGGGGAGAGAATTGAACTCCCCACACCGGGTTTTTCTGGCGCCTCAGCCAATGCGATGGTAGCAATAGGGTAGCAAAACGAAAAACGGGTTGCGGCATTTCTGCTGCAACCCGTTGTTTTCTTGGTGGAGATGAGGGGGATTGAACCCCTGGCCTATGCGTTGCGAACGCTTCTGCCTAGCATTCCTGACTGAATCCTAACAAGCTTGATAATGCTTTATGATCTATGATTACGCATGCTAATCTAGAGTGTTAAAGAGTCATCAACCCATAGGTTGTTTGCTCAAATTTGACCGAATTTGACCTTCGTGTTAGGAATAAGTTAGGAATTTGGAACGCCGGAAGCCTATGCGTCGCTTACGCAAACAGGCCAACTGGACACCCAAGGGAGGCGGAAATGGCGACAAAATACCACGTGGTGGACTCCGGGCGCTGGCCCGGCGTGTACAGCTACGAAAGCTCTGAACGGCGTTTCCAGGGCAAGCCTGATGTCTGCTATGTCGTCGCGTACCGGCTGGACCGCAAGCTGCGCTGGGAAAAGGTTGGCTGGAAATCTGAGGGCTACACGCCCCAGGTGGCTGCGGAGATTCGCGCCGACCGCATGAAGCAGATTCGCCACGGCGAGGAGGTCAAAACCTCTAAGGAGATCCAGCGTGACAAGCGCCAGGCCAACCAGTGCATTGACGACATCGCCACGGCCTACTTTGAGGCGAAGAAGGGGGAACGCTGGCGGCGCATCGATGAGAACCGCTACAAGAAGCACATCTCGCCGCTCCTGGGCCAGAGGAGCGTCAAGACGCTGTGCAGCCTGGACGTGGCCAGGGTGAAGCAGAGCATGAAGGGCCTCTCAGCTGCGTCCGTCTGGGGCGCTCTGGAGATACTGCGGCGCGTCCTGAACTACGGGGCCAAGGTGGGCATGTGCCCGCGTTTGGCCTTTGTCATTGAGATGCCCAAGAAGGACAACGAGGTCGTGGAATATCTGGCCCCGGAGGAGGCCGCACGCCTCATGCGAGTGCTGGACGAATGGCCCACGCAAGACGCTCCACGCATGCTCAAACTGGCCATGTTCACGGGCATGCGCCGGGGGGAGATCTTCAAGCTTCAGGATCGCGACCTGGACTTTCGCGTGGGGTTCATCACCCTGCGCGCCCCCAAGGGCGGCAAGACCGCCTCGATTCCCATGAACCAGGTGGCGCGGGAGATTTTAGAAGCCCAGATTCAACACCGTAATAAACAGTGGCCAGACAGCCCTCAAGTCTTTCCCGGCAGGGAGGGCAAGCTGCGCACAGACTGCAACGTGGTGGACCGTATTAAAGAAGCAGCTGGCCTACCCGAGAGTTTCCGCATCTTCCACGGCCTACGGCACCACTTTGCCGTGACCCTGGCCAACTCTGGCAAGGTGCCCCTGGACATGATCGGGGAGCTTCTGACACACAAGAGCATGGCCATGACCAAGCGTTACGGGCAGTTTCTGCCTGGAACATTGAAGAAGGCTGGGGAGTTGGCGGCGGAGTTGGTTTCGGCATGCTCATTGGGGCAGGCACAAAAAGAAACAGCATAAGCGGGATGACAAGTATCATGATTATCAAGCATGTTGAAGAGTATCATGAGTTTGAATTGAAGACTATGCCACTTGTTGCGAAAATGTTATTCCCTTGTATGCCTGATTCGGTGATGGGTGAAGAGGGTAATGACCGCAATGGCGTCCACCCAATATCAAAGAAAAATGTCGGAAATTGTGGACTCAGGCGTGTCTGGCTTGCAAGAAGAAGCTTTATTGCAATGGAAGAAATACATATGATGGTATTTCATAGTGAAAAATTACTTTCTGACAGAGCCGAAGAGTATATTATTTCAAAGTTTAAAAATTATTTACATAGGCATGGTGGTTGGCAAAATTTGGGACACGATGCAGCGTATGAGTGCATGGAGGATATGAGGTCAATGACTTTTCTGCAAGCAGTAAAAGGGTTTCTTTCTGGGCATGTATTAAAATGCTGCATTGATATGAGGTGTAGTATAGACGATGCGGCCGAATTTGTCGCGAACAATATTGTTGTTAAGGATTGTTTCCCATTTGAGCCTTGTATGCCAGATGTTAGTAATGCGATTGTAGGTCTGTCTGGCATCACTAATGTCGTGGGGTCTAAGTGTAATGATTTTAATTACAAGCTTGGCGAAAAGAAGTATGCAAAGAGCCATATACTCCAGAATGTGTGGAAGGAAATGAAAAATGTTTCATACGCTTGGGCTGCAGCAGTTGATGTATTTGATGATGCATCAACATTCACTCACAGGATGATAGAATTCGCAAGACCATTTGAGATCCATAACAAAGATACATCAAGGCGCGTATGTTATACTGATTTTGCCAGTAAGGCGAAGGAGTATTACACGCAGGCAACCTCGAGACGCCAGTCCACAAAAAGGAGCTTCCCTCCGCTTATTAAAGGCCGCCGCCCCGATAAATCCGCTGCGGAGGCCATTCGCGAACTCAAACGCTCACTCAACATCGATCCACTTCCCACTCCCAAAACACTTCCCCCTCCTCCCTTCTTGTTCGATTAAGCCCAAAATTGAACATCTGACATGTGATTGAGTTTGTGTTTTGAGCCAGCCATATCCTCCTTCAACAAGGAGGGTATAGCTATGTCAAATAAGCTAACCACTGAAGAAGCCGCCGCCTATCTCCGCCTTAAACCCGGCACCCTCGAAGTCTGGCGCTGCCGGGGCCGTGGCCCCAAGTACCAGAAAATCGGACGTCGGGTCGTATACGACGAAATCGACCTATCTGAGTTCACACAAGGGTGTACCGTTTTGACTGTGGACACCTGCGCTACCGTTGCAAAATCCGCAACGGCACCCAACTATTTGCGTGGGGGGGATTCAAAATGAAACAGAATCGCCTGCAACCCGTGGATATCGATCCCGCCCAGCCTAATCGCGCGAGTTCTTCGCCTTCGGAGTACCAAGACAAGCTTCTTAAGGAAAAGGAAGCCGCCCCCATCGTGGGCCTCAGCGTTCGCACTTTGCAGCAAAGGCGCTATCTGCGTCTTCCCCCTGATTATGTGAAAGTTCCGGGCACACGCGCAATCAGATACCGCCTTAGCGACCTGCTTGCTTACGTTGAGCAAGGCCTTCAGCGTCTTTCTGAGGGCATATTATGAAAGAGACGAGAAAGGCCCTGGAGGTGTTGCCACACACCTCGCAGGGCCAAAGTCAGAGAGATCCCAACGCCCCTCAAATATCCCAGACGCAGGGTCACGTCCGTCAAGGTGGTGTAAATTCCGTTGGCCATGAAGGTGGAAATC
>CAZCYB010000028.1:0-41054 GCA_964502805.1 uncultured Desulfocurvus sp. | reverse complement strand
CCCACATCTTCCCCCTCTTCAAATGGGCCAACCGCGAGCGGGAGTTTCGGCGTCTTCGCCGAAACTCCCGCTCGCATGTTTGCTTGGGCCAGGCGCCCGGTGCCGGGTCGGTCGCGCCCATGGCCGGGGCCATGCGCGGGGTCCGGGGGCCCTTTCCATTTGATAGGCGCCCCCGGCGGGGGTCCAGGGGCGCGGAGCCCCTGGCGGAGGGGGGGGTGCAGGGGGGAGAGGCGGAGCCGCCCCCTGCCCTACTTCTTGCGGAACACCACCCGGCCGACGCCGGGGAGGTCCCCTTCCAGGCCCTGGGCGGTGCGCTTGAGGAGCACCATGCCGCCCTGGCGGGTATGCAGCAGCACCTGGCTGTCCTTCACTTCCCAGCGGAAGGCGGCGTCCTCCGCGCCCACGGTCAGCCCGCCACCGCCGTCGCTGCGCAGGTTCAGCCTGGGTGCGGAGATCAAGCCCCCGGCCTCGGCCTCGTATTCGCCCACGAGGCTTTCCACGGGGCCTCGGCAGCCGGAGAGCGGTACGGCGAGGAGCAGCAGGGCGCACAGCGCCAGGGGGGCGAGCCGGGTCATGTCTCCATCTCCTTGAGTTTGCTCGACAGGCCCCGCTCCATGCTGAGCGGGGAGTCGAAGATGTAGACGTGGATGGCCATGGCCAGCCAGAGGAGGTCGCGCACCAGGGTTTTCCAGGTCATGCGCTCCTCCAGGGCGTGGAAGCAGCCGCAGTCGATGGGGGTTTCGCGCACGAGGTTGATGGTGACGGCGACGCAGAAGACCACGAGCAGGGCGGCCAGGATGGCGCTGACGGTGCGCACGCGCACGCCCAGCACCAGCATGGCCCCGCAGATGAGCTCCAGCCAGGGCAGCACCAGGGCCACCAGGTTCACGGCCAGGGCCGGGACGATCTGGTAGCTGGCCACGGTCTCGGAGAACTCGGCGGCGTAGCCGATCTTGTAGACGCTGGCGTAGACGAAGACTCCGCCCAGGTACAGGCGCAAGGCCAGGGCCAGCCAGCGGCCGAAAATGTCGCGCCAGATGTTTTTGTTCATGGCTCCACCGGGTAGCCTCGCCCCATCCAGGCGTCCAGGCCGTCTTCCAGCACGAGCACGCGCTCGTGCTCGCGGGCCCCCAGCCGCGCGGCCACCTCCTCGTCCCAGCGGCGGCTCAGGTTTCCGCCGTAGACGATGATGGGCGTCTCCAGGGGCATGGTGGAGAAGCGCATGAGGTAGACCATGTCGAAGAGCGTCGGGGGCAGGTTCACCGCGCCCCGGATGCGTTTCTGGTCGAAGAAGGCCTGGGGCCGGGCGTCCACGATGAGCGCGCCCTCGCTGTCCACCAGCTCGCGGGCCTTCTGGGCCGTTACGGACGGGGCGGGCGGGCGGCGCAGGTGCTCGGGCACCAGGGGCACACCGTTCGGGCTGGCCAGGTTGAACAGGAGGGCCAGCAGCGTGGCGGCGGCCAGGATGACCCCGCAGTCCAGCCAGGAGAAGCGGCGCGAGCGCTGGGCCTCGCTTTTCAGGAAGCTGCGCACCCGCTCGCCCGCGCGCTCCAGCAGGGCGATGGTCTGCCGGGCCTCGGTGAGTTCGGTGATGGTGCGGGTGAGCTCCTCGTTGCGGCGGGTGAGGTCCTCGTTGAGGCCGGTGATGGTGGCCAGGTGCCGCGCGCCCTGCACGTAGCCCAGCAGCGAGCCCACCTGGGCGCGCAGGAGCTGGCGCTCCACCTCGCCCATGGCGGCGGCCACCGAGGCGGCGGCGGACTGCCCGGCCCCGGGCCTGGGCGGGGGCTCTTCCTCGTCCCCGGCGGAGGTGGCGTCCAGCCAGGGCCCGAGCACGAACACGCCCTGCACCTGCTCGTCCAGGGCGAAGAACAGGGCCTCCGAAGGGGTGAAGGCCAGGCCGCAGCCCGCCAGGGCGCGGGCCGGGTCGTGCACGAAGTCGACGGTGAGCGGGGCCACGCTGCGCGCGCTGGTGGCGGTGAAGGCCTTGTACACAAGGTCGTTGACGGAGAGCAGGCCCTCCAGCCCGCTGCCGTGGCCGCCGCCGGGGCCGCCAGGGCCGCCGGAGCCGTTGCCCGCGCTGTAGGAGGCCCCGCGCAGGGCCGCCGTGGACTGCCCCGTGGCCCTGTCGAGCACCAGGGCCAGCCCGGCGGACGCGGAGAAGGCCCCGAGCATGGTGAGCAGGAAGCGGTCCAGAATCTCCTTCAGGTCGCGGGTGCGGGAGAGTTCGCCCGAGAGCTCGTTGATGGCCGCCAGCTGGTGGACCCTGCGGTCCAGCCCGCGCTGGGCGGCCTGGGAGCTGGCCAGGGCCTCGCCCAGGCGCTCGTTCTTGCGGCTCAGGTCGGTGGTCATCTGGCGGATGCTGTTCACCGCCAGGGCTCCGCGCAGCGCGCCGATGAGGATGTGCACGAGGTTCTGCAGAAGCCCGGCGGAGTCCTGGTCCAGTTCCTCGCCCGGGCGGTCCAGGCGCGGGCCCAGGGCCAGCAGGCCGCAGTGCTCCTCGTCCACGCTCCAGATCAACAATGTCTCCATGCCGCCGGGCAGCAGGCCGTCGTCCGGCACCTGGGGCCGGGGCAGCAGGCGCACCTTGGCCGCCGGAAAGTCGGCCTCGGCGTCGCGGTAGGGGAAATAGGCGTCGCAGATGTCCTGCAGCCGGGCCTCCAGGCCCTGGGCATCGGCCTTGGGCAGCCCGCGCGAGACGATGACCCCGCCCTCCGCGCCCAGGGGGGCGCTGGGCTTGGCCAGGATGCACACCCCGCGCGTGATGCCCAGGGGGCCCATGGCCGTGAGCAGGAAGGTCTCCAGGATGGCCCGGGGCTGGAGCATGCCCGAGAGCTCGCGGGAGGTCTCCAGCAGCACGCGCAGGTGCAGACGGCCCCGCTCCAGCTCCAGCGGAGTGCCCTGGCCGCCCGTTCCTTCGCCCCCGTCCATCAGTGCGCCCCGGCTACTTCAGCGCGTCCTTGATGCGCGCGAGCATGGCCTCGATGTCCTCGTCCACGCCCAGGTGCGAGTAGAGCACCTTGCCCGCGGGGGTCACCAGCATGGTGAAGGGCGTCTTGGGCTCGCGCAGGAGCTTGTGGTTCTGGTACTTTTCGTCGGCCACCACGGGGAAGCGGTAGGCCCCGCTCTTGCGCAGGCTCTCCACCTCCAGGTCCGTGCCGCCTGCGGCCAGGCCGAACATGCGCACCTCTCCGGCCTGGATGCGCCGGGCCAGGCGGGCGTACATGGTGTTGAAGGAGGACACCTGCTTGGCGCACTCCCCGCAGTACACGCCCAGCACCTCGATGACGATGACCTTGGCCTTCAGGTCCTGCAGGCGGAAGGTCTTCTTGCCTTCCACGCCCAGGTCGCGGGCGTCGCTGCCGTAGACCGGGACCTTCAGGCTCAGGGTGGGCAGGGTGGTCCCGGCCTCGGGCAGGGGGCCCGCGGCCAGGGCGCGGGGGGCCAGTGCGCTGGCGGCGAAAAGCAGCGCGGCGAGCAGCAGCGGGGTGGCGAGGGTGGATGTGACGCGCATGGGTTCCCCCTTGGGCTAGTGTTCCGTGGTCGGGTCGTCCTCGTAGGCGTCCACGAGCTTGGCGATGCCCACCACCTCGAAGACCTTGCGGAAATTCTCGGAGAGACCGGCGATGGTGACCTTCTCCCCGCGCTCGCGGGCGTCCAGCAAAAGCTGGGTCAAGAGGGCCAGCCCCGCGCCGTTGGTGGAGGCGTTCTCCTCAAAGTGAAGCACGATGCGCGGCTTGGCAAGGGCCCGGGCGCGCTCCATGGCCTGGGCCAGGAAGGGCTCGCTGCGCGCGGTGACGCTGCCCCGGATGGTCAGCATGGCGGCGTCCTCGCGTTCCTCCACGCCCACCTCCTCGGCCTTGCTCTTGGCTATGGCGATGCGCTCCTCGGCGCGCTTGAGGGCCTGTGACAGGGCCACGCGCTGCACGGGCTTGTTGATGAAGTCCGTGGCGTCGAGGTTGAGCGCGCGGATGGCCAGGTCCATGTCGCCGTGGCCGGTGATGACGATGACCTCCGCGTGGGGGTCGATCTCCTTGATGCGCTTCAAGACCTCGATGCCGTCCATCACCGGCATCTTGATGTCGGTGAGGACCACGCCGGGCCGCTCGCGCTCGAAGGTCTCCAGGCCCTCGGCCCCGTTGACCGCGGTGAGGATGTCGTAGCCGTAGGCCGCCAGCAGCAGCCGGAACATGTTCAGGGTGGGCTGCTCGTCGTCGATGATCAGAATGCGCTTGTCCACTGGAAGCTCCTCGATTTATTGCGCCTGCGGGAAGATGATCCGGAAGGTGGTGCCCTGCCCGGCCTCGCTCTCGATGCGGATCTGTCCGCCGTAGTCCCGCACTATGCCGTAGGTGATGGCCAGGCCCAGGCCCATGCCCTGGCCGGTCTCCTTGGTGGTGAAGAAGGGCTCGAAGATCTTGTCGCGCACGCTCTCCGGGATGCCCACGCCGGTGTCCGACACGTCCACGCACACGGCCCCGCCCTCGGCGTAGGTGCGGATGCCGATGGAGCGCCGCGCGCCGGAGTCCGAGGGCGTGCTGGCCTCGTTGATGGCGTCGCGGGCGTTGGTCAGCAGGTTGAAGAAGACCTGCTGCAGGCGGTTGTCCTGCGCCAGGATGGGCGGCAGCTCCGCGCCCAGCTCGAGGTTGAAGCGGATGTTGTCCAGCTCGAACTGGCGGCGCACGATGGTGAGCACGCTGCCGATGGGCTTGTTGACGTCGATCTTCTCCTTGAGCATCTCCGCCTTGCGGCCGAAGGCCCTGAGCGTGTTGATGATCTCCGCCGCGCGGTCCACCTGGCCGCTTATCTCCAGCACCACCTGGCGGAACTGCTCCGGCGAGGGGCTGGCGCCCTGCTCCTGCACCAGGGCCAGGAACTCGCTGCCCATCTTGATGGCGTTGAGCGGCTGGTTGAGCTCGTGGGCTATGCCCGCGCTCATCTCGCCCAGGGACTTCATCTTGCCCGCCTGGATGACCTGGGCGTCCTTCTCGATCATCTCCGTGACGTCGGTGACGGCGATGATGATGGCATGGCGGCCCTTGTACGAGATGGGGCAGGCGTGGACGTTGACGTAGAAGGGTTTGACGCCCTTTTTGTAGTGCAGCACCTTGGGGTGGTACAGGCAGCCCGTGCCGCCGCCCGTGCCCTCCAGCGAGAGCATGCAGTCGGCCCGGTTCTCCGGCCCCAGCTCCAGGTAGCTCATGCCCAGGAGCTCCTCCTTGTCGTAGCCGTAGAGCTCCAGGGCGCGGGGGTTGACGTCGGCGATGCGGAAGTTCTCGCAGTCCACCACGAACACCGGGTCCGGGCCGGAGTCGAACAGCGAGCGGTACTTCTCCTCGCTCTCGCGCAATCTGCGGCGGTAGAGCTTGATGCTCCAGACCATGTTCCGGAAGCTGTCGCCCAGCTGCACCACCTCGTCGCCCTGGCGCTTGCGGTAGAACACGCAGTTCTTGCAGGTGCGGTGGGCGGCGGCCTGCCGGGCGGACTGGTCGAAGTGCCAGCAGGGCATCTCCGTGTTGGTGTAGGCCGGGCAGTGCGCGGGCTTCCAGTTCTGGTCCTCCTCCTGGAAGTCCACGGTGATGTCGAAGTTGCCGCGGGAGAGCTCGTCGGAAATGCGCGTGAGCTTGGAGATGGGCCGGGTGATGTACTGGGTGAGCCGGTTGCTGATGAAGAAGATGATGACGATGATGGCCGAGATGAAGCCCAGGAAGGTGAGCCGGAGCTTGGAGATGAGGCTGTCGATGTGGCTCTTGGACAGGCCCACGTGCACGGTGCCGATGCGGTACAGGCCCTCGTTGATGGGCACGGCGATGTCGTGGATGTCCTCGCGGTCCACGGTGACGAGCTGGAGGCTGCGCGGCTTGTCCCGGGGCACGGGGTTGGCCAGCCTAAGCTCCTGCGGGAAGGGCTTGGTCATGGTGTGGGCCAGCACCTCGCCGCCCTGGTCGGTGATGAAGATGTAGGAGATGAGGTGCTTGCGCTCGTGCAGCCGGGCCTCGTCGAAGATCAGCGACAGCAGCTGCGGGTAGTTCTTGTCCAGCATGAAGCCGCCGCCGCGCTCGGCGATGGAGTGGGCCACGGCGCTGCCGCGCATCTCCAGCTCCGTGGTCAGCGAGGAGACGAGGATCCACCGGGCCACGAAGGCGATGGCGATGCTGATGAACAGCACCACCGCCAGGATGGAGGTGAAGATCTTGTTCTTGAGGCTTAAGCCCTCGAACCGGCGGGAGAGGTCGTCCAGGAGCTTCATTGCGCGCCTCCCGCCGGGGGGGGTTCCGTCCCGTCGGGCCTGGCCCCGGCCTGCCTGGCCCCGGCCATGACCTGGCGCAGCTCCTTCCAGTCGCTGAGCACCTGGAAGCTGCCGTCCACGAAGCGGGTGAAGTACACGCGCTCCATGCCCTGGTGGTTGTCCGGGCCGAAGGAGACCACCGTGCCCGGCCCCAGGGTGAAGTCGCGGATGGACTCGATGGCGCCGATGAAGCCCTCGCGGGTGAGGTTCTTGCCCGCCAGCTTCAGGCCCTCCACCAGGATGCGGGCGTTGATGAAGCCCTCCAGGCCCACGGAGTTGGGCTTGTCGTCTGGGTAGTACTTGGCCAGCAGGCGGACATACTCCTCGGCTATGCCGTGGTGCGCGCCAGCGGCGGAGTCGGCGGACTGGGCGACGCCGTCGGCCGGGGGCACCACCTGGGACATGACGACCATGGGCCCCGGACCGGCCTCCTGGCCGCCCTCCTGGCCGGAGCCCAGGCGGCGGGCCAGCTCCTCCGCGCCCACGAAGGACACGGTGTAGAACACGGGATTGATGCCGCGTTCCCCGGCCAGCTGGATGAACCGGGCGCAGGGGTCGTAGGTGCCGATCATGACCACGGCCTCGGCGCCGGAGCGCTCGATCCTGGCCATGCCCTCCTCCACGTCCAGGGTGCCGCGCACGTAAGAGCCGCGCGCCACCGGCTCCAGCCCGAACTCCTTCAGGGCCAGCTCGGTGCCGGTCAGGCCGTCGAAGCCGTAGGCGTCGTACTGGTAGAACACGGCGATGCGCGACAGGCCCAGGTCCTTGACCAGGTGGCGCACCGCGGCGGCGGTCTCCTGGTAGTAGGAGGCGCGGATGTTGATGACGTAGCGGTTGAAGGGCTCGCGCAGCGCGTTGGCGCCGGTGAACATGCCCAGCAGCGGGATGCGCGCGTCCTCGATGAGCGGCAGGATCTTCACCGTTGTGGGCGTGCCCACGTAGCAGAACAGGGAGAAGACGTTGTCCTCGATGATGAGCTTCTGGGTGTTGGCCAGGCAGCGCGGCGGGTCGTAGGAGTCGTCGTAGGCCGTCAGCTCGATCTTGCGGCCCCAGACCCCGCCCTGCTCGTTGATGTGGTTCAGGTAGCACAGGGCCCCGCGCAGGGTCTGGGTGCCCAGGTAGCTGGCGTGGCCGGAAAGCGCCAGGGAGGAGCCCAGGCGGATGGAGGTCTCCGTGACGCCGGGGGCGCCCAGCTGGGGCTCGGGTTTTCCGCTCTGGCCATCGCAGGCCGCCAGCGCCAGCGCAAGAAGCGCGCCCCCAAGCACCCGAAGCAGCATGTTGCCCACCAGCCCCCTCCCTTTGCGGACGCCAATCCTTCCGCATTGCTACCAGAAGCGTTACCGCACTCCCCTCGGGTCTTCAACAGAAAAACGTGAAAATCCGAAGGGCTTCCAAAAGTGCTTCGGCGTGCTCCCTGGCGAGGACACTTCACGTTTTGGCACAAGAATACCCAGGCAACGCGCCAGGATTTATTATGTTTCACTCAACGCAAAGGCGCGCCAGAAGCCGTGGGGAAATGAGAAGATTGCCAGTTTCACATCTTGGCACAAGCGCAAAACCATGCTACCCCTGCCAGCCACGAGGCCAAATCCATGACCCGAGTCCTCCTGCACGACACCACCCCCAGCGAGGAAGCCGCCCGCAAGCTGCTTCTCGACCTGTGCTGGCAGGGCGGCAAGCGCCAGTGCCCGCGCTGCCGCACCGTGGACCCGTACGCCCTGGCCGAGGGGAGGCTGCGCTGCCCGGGCTGCCGCTACACCTTCCACGACTTCACCGGCCGCTGGCTCAACCTCACGGGCCTGTCCTGCCGCCAGTGGCTCATCGTGGCCCGGGCCTTCGCCCTGGAGATGGGCACCCGGGAAGTGGCCGACCAGGCGAACATCTCCTACAACACCTCGCTCAAGGCCCTCACCGCCCTGCGCCTGGCCATCGTGGCCCGCGGCGCGGACGCCCTGCAGATGCTCACCCCCGAGACCGGCCTGGCGGGCCTGCTTGAGGGCGGCCGCCTGCACGCCGGGCACGAGGCGCCCCCCCCGGGCGGGTTCCCGGTGTACGGCATCATGAGCCGGGGCCGCCACGCCTTCGTGGACCTGGTGCCGGAACTTTCCGTGGAGAGCATCCTGCACTTCAACCACAACTTCCACCTGCGCGTGCGCAGGCAGGGCCACATCCTCGTCACCGACCGCTACCGCTCCTACGAGGCCCTGCTCGTCTGCGGCGACGACAGCCTGCCCTACCACTACCTGCGCGCGCACCAGGGCGAGGTCTTCGCCGAGAGCGGCGGCTGCCTGTTCTGGAGCTACTCGCGCGAGCGCCTGAGCCGCTTCAAGGGCCTGTCCTGGCCGCGCTTCCCCCTGTACCTGAAGGAACTGGAGCTGCGCTTCAACAACCAGAACGCGGACCTTACCCCCGTGTTCCTGGCCGCGCTCTGCGCCCCGGTTCCCGTCCATCTGGCCTTTCCCCCGGCCTGATTCCCCGCGCCCTCCCGCCAGCCGCCCGGTTCGCGTTCCGCACCGGACTGTGCCAAAACTTGCGCAAGAGCCCTCGCATTTGACCCGCACCCCGCTTGTCATGCTAAGCGTAGCATAGTAGTGTGGAGGTACTTATGGATACCCTTACCGCCCCGCGTGGGGCCAACACACAAACCGGTCCGAGCCTCATGACCCTGCCCTTCGGGGGTTTGGGCCTGGACCTGGCAGAGGCCGAGCGCAAAGTGCTCGGGCTTGAGCTGGAGTTCCTCCCCGTGCGGGTGGAGCCCCGGGCCTTGCCCCGCGTTTCCGCTCCCGTCGCGCCTTCCGGCTACCGCCTGTTGATCAGGCTTGGCCGCGAGACGCTCGGAAGCTGACCCTTCACTTCATAACCAAGGAGGCCACATGAAGCTTTCGCGCAGAGGGTTCCTGAAACTCTCCGCCACAGCCGCCTTGAGCACCGCATTCTCCGGCATCGGCCTGGCTGCAGCGAAGCCCGCCGCCGTTGACCGGATCGCGCAGCTCAAGCCCGACTGGAGCAAGCAGACCACCACCGTGTGCTGCTACTGCGCAGTCGGTTGCGGACTCATCGTGAACACCGCCCTCGGCGGCACCAAGCGCGCCGTCAACATCGAAGGCGACCCGGACCATCCGATCAACGAAGGCGCCCTGTGCGCCAAGGGCGCGGCCATCTACCAGCTCACCGAGGGCAATCCCGGCGGCACCAATCCGCGCCTGCAGAAGGTGATGTACCGCAAGCCCTACGGCACCAAGTGGGAAGCCAAGAGCTGGGACTGGGCTCTTGAGCGCATCGCCAAGAACATCAAGGCCGCCCGCGACGCCAGCTTCGTGCAGAAGAACGCCAAGGGCGCCGTGGTCAACCGCTGCGAAGGCATCGCCAGCGTCGGTTCCGCCGCCATGGACAACGAGGAATGCTGGGCCTACCAGGCGTTCCTGCGGTCCCTGGGCCTGGTGTACATAGAGCACCAGGCACGTATTTGACACAGCGCCACTGTAGCGGCTCTGGCAGAGTCGTTCGGACGCGGTGCGATGACCAATCACTGGATCGACCTGAAGAACAGTGATTGCATTCTTATCATGGGCAGCAACGCTGCCGAGAACCACCCCATTTCCTTCAAGTGGGTCACCAAGGCGCAGGAGAAGGGCGCAACCCTCATCCACGTCGACCCCCGCTTCACCCGTACCAGCGCCAAATCGGACATCTACGCGCCCCTGCGCTCCGGTTCCGACCTGGCCTTCCTGGGCGGTCTGATCAACTACATCCTCGAGAACGACCTCATGTTCAAGGAGTACGTTCTCAACTACTCCAACGCCTCCTTCCTTGTCGGCAAGGACTATGACTTCGTGGACGGCATGTTCTCCGGCTACGACGCCAAGACCCGCAAGTACGACAAGAGCAAGTGGGCCTTTGACCGCGACGCCGACGGGGCCATCAAGCGCGACCCGACCCTGCAGAATCCCCGCAGCGTGTTCCAGCTGATGAAGAAGCACTACAGCCGCTACACCGTGGACCGCGTGGTCGAGATGTGCGGCATGCCCAAGGCCAAGGTCCTCGAGGTCTTCAAGGCCTACGCGGCCACCGGCAAGCCGGACAAGGCCGGCACGGTCATGTACGCCATGGGCTGGACCCAGCACACCGTGGGCGTGCAGAACATCCGCGCCATGAGCCTCGTGCAGACCCTGCTGGGCAACATGGGCGTGGCCGGCGGCGGCGTCAACGCGCTGCGCGGCGAGTCCAACGTGCAGGGCAGCACCGACCAGGCCCTGCTGTACCACATCATCCCCGGCTACCTGCCCACGCCCAGCGCCAACGACAAGGTCCTGGCCGACTACCTGAAGCGCATCACCCCTTCCACCAAGGATCCCAAGAGCCTGAACTGGAAGAAGAACCAGCCCAAGTACGCGGTCAGCCTGATCAAGAGCTTCTACAAGAACGCCGAGCCCGCCCAGGGCTACGACTGGCTGCCCAAGCTGGAGCCCGGCAAGGACTACTCCTGGCTGTCCCTGTTCGACGACATGCTGAAAGGCCAGTTCAAGGGCTTCTTCGCCTGGGGCATGAACCCGGCCGTCTCCAGCGCCAACGCCAACAAGACCCGCGCGGCCCTTGGCAAGCTGGACTGGATGGTCAACGTCAACATCTACGACAACGAGACCGGCTCCTTCTGGATGGGCCCGGGCATGGACCCCAAGAAGATCAAGACCGAGGTCTTCATGCTGCCCTGCTCCGTCTCCGTGGAGAAGGAAGGCTCCATCTCCAACTCCGGTCGCTGGATGCAGTGGCGCTACCAGGGTCCCAAGCCCCTGGGCGACTCCCGCGCCGACGGCGAGATCATCTACGAGCTGGCCCACAAGGTGGTGGAGCTGTACAAGAAGGAAGGCGGCACCTTCCCCGAGCCCGTGCTGGGCATGAACTGGGAGGACATGGGCAACGGCCATGAGTTCGACGCCCACAAGACCGCCAAGCTCATCAACGGCTACTACCTGAAGGACGTCGAGGAGAAGCAGCCCGACGGCAGCATCAAGGTCTACAAGAAGGGCACCCAGGTGGCGGCCTTCCCGGCCCTGAAGGACGACGGCAGCACCTGCTCCGGCAACTGGATCTACTGCGGCTCGTACGTGGGCCCGGATCCCAAGGACAACCGTGCGGCCCGCCGCTCCAAGGACCAGACCCCGGCGCAGGCCAACGTGGGCCTGTTCCCCAACTGGTCGTGGGCCTGGCCGGTCAACCGCCGCGTCATCTACAACCGCGCCAGCGTGGACCTCACCGGCAAGCCCTACGCCCCGCAGAAGGCCGTGCTGGCCTGGGACGCCGCGGGCAAGAAGTGGGACATCGACGTGGTGGACGGCGGTGGCGGCCCCGGCGCCATCCATCCGTTCATCATGCAGCCCGACGGCATGGCCGCCTTCTACGGCCCGGGCCTGAACGACGGCCCCTTCCCCGAGTACTACGAGCCCCTGGAATGTCCCGTGAGCGCGCATCCCTTCTCCAAGGTGCTGCACAACCCCACGGCGCTCCAGTTCGAGGGCGAGGGCCACGCCGTGTGCGACCCGCGCTACCCCTTCGTCTGCACCACCTACCGCGTCACCGAACACTGGCAGACGGGTCTGCAGACCCGCCCGCAGGCCTGGCTGCTTGAGGCCGAGCCCCAGATGTTCTGCGAGATGAGCGAGGAGCTTGCGGCCCTTCGCGGCATCAAGAACGGCGAGAAGGTGTGGCTGGAGAACCAGCGCGGCAAGGTCTGGGCCATCGCCATCGTCACCAAGCGGTTCAAGCCCTTCACCGTGCAGGGCCAAGTCATCCACGAGGTGGGCATTCCCTGGCACTTCGGCTGGCGCTGGCCAGAGGACAAGAGCGGCGGCGACGCGGCCAACCTGCTCATCCCCTCCGTGGGCGATCCGAACACCGGCATTCCCGAGTCGAAGGCCTTCATGGTCAACGTCCGGAAGGCTTAAAGGAGGCACGACATGAGTGGCAAGAGCTTCCTCGTCGACCTGACCAAGTGCACGGCATGCCGCGGCTGCCAGATCGCCTGCAAGCAGTGGAAGAAGCTGCCTGGCGAGAAAACCAAGAACACGGGCTCCCACCAGAACCCGCCCGACTTCGCCTTCAACACCCTGCGCGTGGTGCGCTTCAGTGAGAAGGAGATGGACGGCAAGATGCAGTGGTTCTTCACCCCGGACCAGTGCCGCCACTGCCTGGAGGCGCCCTGCAAAACCGCCACGAACAGCCCCGACGCCATCCTCATCGATGAGCAGACCGGCGCCGTGGTGTACACCGCCAAGACGGCCAAGGAATCCTTCGACGCCGTGCGCGGCATCTGCCCCTACGATGTGCCGCGCCAGGACAAGAAGACCAAGGTCATCAGCAAGTGCGACATGTGCAACGACCGCGTGAAGGCGGGCAAGCGCCCGGCCTGCGTCACCTCCTGCCCCACCGGAACCATGAACTTCGGTGACCGCGAGGAGATGCTGAAGCTGGCCGAGAAGCGCCTGGCCGAAGTGAAGAAGAAGTTCCCCAAGGCTCAGCTCATCGATGCTGACAGCGTGCGGGTCATCTTCCTCACCGCCGACGCGCCCGCGCTCTACTCCAAGACCCTGCAGGCCGACGCCGGCGCCGCTGTGCCCAGCCACCGCAGCCCCGACTACAGCAGGCAGGAAGTGCTGGCGGCCATCGCCAAGCCCTTCAAGAGCCTCCTGGGGTAGACTGACCATTGACGGAACGCACCTCTAGATAGGGAGCCCGCCGGGGCGGTTGGACCAGAACCGGCGGCTCCCCCTTCGGGGGGCCGCGAGGCCCCCCGATTGCGTTCCGGGACATTTCCGGCCCGAGTGGACGCCGCCGGGCGGACTTTGCGCCCGCATCTTGCTTTTGGCCCCCGATTCCCTATTATGTCAGTCCATGCATAGCCCCAAGGAGACCACCGCCATGATGCGAATTGCGGCAGCCCTGCTGGCCCTCATGTTGTTCGCGGCCCCGGCCCTGGCCGCCAAGCCCAAGGCAGGAGACACCCTGCCCGACCTGGAGATCAAGGACACGGTGCAGCCCGCGGACGCCGCCTACCTGGGCCTGGCCCCGGGCACCAAGGCCTTCCGGCTGTCCCAGATCAAGGCCGAGGCCCTGCTGATCAACGTCTTCAGCATGTACTGCCCGCGCTGCCAGACCGACGCCCCGGCCATGAACGTGCTCTTCGAGCGCCTCAAGGCCGACCCGGCCGCGCAGAAGTTCAAGTTCCTGGGCATCGGCGCGGGCAATTCTCCCTTCGAGGTGAATTTCTTCCGCAAGAAGAGCGCAAGCCCCATCCCCATGTTCCAGGACGGCAACTACGCCCTGCACAAGGCGCTCTCCAACGTGGGCACGCCCTCGTTCTTCGTGCTGCGGCCCCAGGCCGGCGGCAAGGGCTTCGACATCACCTATTTCCTTGAGGGCTTCGACGAGGACCAGGAAGGCTTCTACCAGGCCATCCTGCGCGCCGCCGGAATGAAGTAGGCGCGGCGAAAGCCGCGCGGGGGAGGTTCTCATGGCGAGGAAAGCCGCACGCATCCTGACCCTGGCCCTGCTGCTCCTGGGCCTTGCCCTGGCCCCGGCCCAGGCGGGCACAACCAGCGTGGTCCTGCGCGACCTTGTCTTCGACCCGGGTCCGCTCAAGCCCCTGGACAGCACCCTCAAGGTGCGCCCGGGCATGATGGCCCCGGACTTCGCCCTGCCCGGCCTGCTGGGCGGGAACCTCGGCCGGCAGACCATCCGCCTCTCCGACTACCGGGGCAAGAAGAACGTCATGCTCTCCTTCATCCCGGCGGCCTTCACCCCGGTGTGCTCCGACCAGTGGCCCGGCTACAACCTGGCCAAGGACCTTTTCGACGAGTACGAGACCGTGATCCTGGGCATCAGCGTGGACAACCTGCCCAGCCTCTTCGCCTGGGTGCGCGAGATGGGCGGGCTGTGGTTCCCGGTGCTCTCCGACTTCTGGCCCCACGGCGCGGTGTCCAGGCAGTACGGCGTCATGCGCACCGGCGGCACCAGCGAACGGGCCATCATTTTCATCGACAAGAAGGGCGTGGTGCGCTTCGCCGAGAGCTTCAACATCAACACCCGGCCGGACCTGGAACTGCTTGTGCGCGAGATGCACAAGATGGACGCCACCCAGAGGCCGGACCACTAGCGCGGCGCTGCTGCGAGCAGAAAAACGTTCAGGCCGCCGGAGGAGAGCATCCCCCGGCGGCCTGTGCGTTTTTGTTTTCCCCGGCTACTGGGCTTTGGGTTTTCCGCCGTTGCGGCCATTGCCCCCGTTCTGTCCGTTGCCCCCGTTCTGCCCGTGCAGGGGCGGCTCCAGGCCCTGGCCGGGCTCCTCGCCGCGCAGCCCGGCAAGGGCCCGGCGGCTCACCAGAAGGCTCAAGGCCCCGGGGTTCTTCATGCGCCCGGAGACGAAGTCCGCATACGGGCCCGAGCCGCAGAACAGGTCCACGTGGTTGCCCACGATGGCCCCGCCGGTATCCTGGGCCAGCATGAGCCCGGCCAGGCGCGAGGGCCCTCCGCTCTTGGGCGCGGGCAGGGCCACGCTCATGGTCAGCACCGCGCCCAGGGGAGCCACGGCGCGGTCCACGGCGATGGAGGCCATGGGCGTGAGCAGGCTGCCCATGCTGCCGTAGGGGCCGTGGTCCGCCAGGCGGAAGAACACGTAGCTCAGGTCGGCGGAGAGCAGGTCCTCCTCCAGGTGCGGGTTGTCCTGCATGAACTTGCGGATGCGCGGGGCGCTGGCCTCCTCCCGCGTGAGGTGCCCGCGGCTGGTGATGGTGCGGCCCAGCATGGCCAGCTCGCGCCCGTTCTTGCCCGCGAAGAGCACGTGCTTCACGCTGCCGTCGGGCAGGATGAGCCGCCCCGAGCCCTGGATGTGCAGGAAATAGAGGTCGATGCGGTTCTTGACCCAGGCGATCTCCACGCCCTTGCCCGCCAGGGCCCCGCCGAAGTCGATGTCGCCCCGGCCATGGTAGGGTTTGATGCCGTTCTTGGTCATCCGGTAGTGCAGCTTGTGGCCCTTCCAGCGGGAGTGGAACTCGCCCAGGTCCACGGTGAGCAGGTCCGGCGGGGGGCCGTAGACGGCGTAGGGGTAGTCCTTGTGCGGGGTCAGGCTGGCCTCCAGGAAGGGCTCGTAATAGCCCGTGACCAGGGTGTCCTTCTCCAGGGGGAACCAGGCGAACACGCGGGCCAGGAGCTCCGGGTCCTCGTCCAGGTACGGCAGGGCGGCCAGGAGCTCGGCGATGGTCTGGCGCAGGGCGCCCCAGGTCAGGCGCAGGCCCGGGCGCTCCACGGCCACGGCGCCGGAAGGCTTGGCCGAGGCGTAGGCCAGGTTGGCCCTGAGGCCCGGCTCCAGCTCACGCCAGCTCTTCAGGCCCTGGGTGGAGGGGTGCAGCTGCCGCACCCGGGCCAGGGCCTCCTCCAGGCCCAGGGGCTCGGCCACGGGCGGCGGAGGAGGAGGGGGAGGCGGGGGCGGAGGCGCGGGCTTGGCGCAGGCCCAGGCCAGCATGCAGGCAAGGAGAATGAGCCCCAGGGCGCGGAGCGCGGGGCGCGCGCCCTGCGGGCGCGGGGCGGACGGGTGGATCATGGCTCGTTCCTGTATTCCTTGTAGCCGCTGCGGGAGGTGAGCACCTCCTTGTACTCCTCGCCGTAGATCTGGAGCATGACCATGAGGAAGCTCAGGATCAGCGGACCGTAGAAGATGCCCAGGGCTCCGAAGGCGTTGATGCCGCCCAGGATGGCGAGGAAGATGTAGAAGGGCGAGACCTGGGCGGCCTTCTTCATCAAGAGGGGCCGCAGGATGGTGTCGATGTTGGTGACGATGAGCACGTTCCACAGAAGCATGAACAGCGCCCAGTTCTTGTCGCCGAAGAAGAACATGTAGGCCGTGGCCGGAATCCAGACCAGGCCGGTGCCGATGATGGGGATGAAGGCCGCCAGGCCCATCATGGTGCCCCAGAACAGCGGCGGGATGCCCACGATGTACAGGCCCAGCCCGCCGACGAGCCCCTGCAGCACGGCGATGAGCACGCTGCCGAAGAGCACTGCGCGGGCCACGCGCTGCATGCTGTCGATGAGGATGTCCTCCTGGTGGGTGCGCAGGGGCGCCAGGTACTTGAGCTTGTGCACGATGGCCGAGCCTTCCACCAGGAAGTAGAAGACCATGAAGATCATGAGGAAGAAGCGCAGCAGGAGCTTGGCCATGTTGCCCACCAGCACGGTGCTGGCGTCGAGCATGTACTGGCTGATGCCGCGGGCCAGGGTGAGGAACCGGGTCTGGATGGCCGCCTCGTCGATGTGCAGGAAGGGGAAGGTCTCGCGCAGCCAGGCCAGGTAGGGCGCGAAGCGCTCGTCGCGCAGCAGGGTGTTGAAGTCGGTGTTGTCCGCCCAGTGGCTGATGGCCGTGAGCGAGCTCATGCCCTGGGTCACCAGGCCCCAGACCAGGAAGGCCAGGGGCAGGATGAGAGCGAAGACCACGATGGCCACGGTGAGCCCCGCGGCGATGGCGTTCTGCCCGCGCAGCCTCACGTTCAGCCAGGCGTAGACCGGCGAGAAGATGATGGCCAGGGCCGAGGAGATGATGATGGTGTGGATGAACGGCTCCACCAGCATGAAGCCCAGGATGAGCGCAAAGACCAGGAATCCCAGCATGAAATAGGAGAAGATCTTGCTGGAGTGCTTGGGGGCCACCGGGCCCGGAGGGGTCGGCGGGGTCTCGGGGGTGCTGTTCAGCATGGTCTTCCCATCCGGGGCGGCGCCGGGCGCCCGCCGGTCATTGGCTGCGGCGCAGGAGCGCGCCACGCAGCAGGTTCTTCAATTGCTCCACGTCCGCCGGCTTGCCCAGGGCCTCGTCCATGCCCGCCAGCAGGCAGCGCTCCCGCGAGGAGGCCGAGCCGTCGGGGACGAGGGCCACGATGGGCGTGTCGGCGGCGGCGGCCGTCTGGCCCGCGCGCACCATCTTGCCGATGCTCACCCCGTCCAGATACGGCAATTGCAGGTCGAGCACCAGGGCTTCCAGGCCCGGCTCGGAAAGCGCGGCCAGAGCCTGGCGACCGTCCTCCGCTCCCAGGACGCGGGCCCCGGTGCGCTCCAGGGCCTTCACGAGAAACATCCGCCCCACAAGGTCGTCCTCCACCACCAGGATGCGCGCGCCGGACAGGGGGTCGGGCCCGCCCTCCACCCGTGGCGGGGGGGTGGCGGCCCTGGCCACGCGGCGGAAGGGCACGGCGAAGCAGAAGGTGCTGCCCTGGCCCTCCACGCTCTCCGCCCAGATGCGCCCGCCCAGAAGCGCCACCTGGCGCTCGCACATGGCCAGGCCCAGGCCCAGGCCGCCGCCCTGGCGGGTCAGGTAGTCCTCCATCTGGGTGAAGCGGTCGAACACGCGGGGCAGCTTGTCCGCGGGAATGCCCCGGCCCGTGTCGCGCACACGGAACAGGACCGAGACGGCGTCGGGCCCCTGCCCGGCGTCCACGGGCAGCGGGTCCGGGCCGACCTCCAGGGTGATGCCGCCGGTGGCGGTGTTCTGCAGGGCGTTCTCCAGAAGCTGGTCCAGCACGCGCACCACGCAGGAATACGGGCCGTGGAGCCTCTCGGGCAGGTCGGCCTGCCGCACCTGAAGCGCAAGGCCGCGCCGCAGGGCCTCCTCGCGGCGGGCCCCGGTGGCCTGCTCCAGCAGCCTGGCCAGGGAAAAGTCCTCCATCGGGGCGTCCACCGCGCTGGCCTCCAGGCGGCTGTAGTCGAGCATGCGGTTCAGAATGGCGCTGAAGGCCAGGGCGGCGCCCTTGATCTGCTCCACGTTCTCGCGCTGTTCCGGGTCGAGTTCGGAAAGCAGCAGGAGCTCGGCCATGCCCAGGATGCCGTTCATGGGGGTGCGCAGCTCGTGGCTCACCGTGGCCAGGAAGGCGCTCTTGGCCTGGTTGGCCTCCTCGGCGGCGCGCCCGGCGCTGCGCAGGTCGCGTTCCACGCGGGACTTGGCCAGGGCCAGCTCGATGACGCCCCGGAGCTCGCGGTCCTCGAAGGGCTTGAGCAGGTAGCCGAAGGGCGCCGTGGAGAGCGCCCGGCGCATGGTCTCCTCGTCGGAGTGGGCGGTGAGGAAGACCACCGGGGTGTCCTGGGCCTCGCCGATGAGCGCCGCGGCCTCGGTGCCGTCCATCTCGCCGGCCAGGCGGATGTCCATGAGCACAAGGTCCGGGCGCTGGCGCAGGGCCGTCTCCACGGCCTCCTCGCCGGTGCTGACGAGCCCGGCCAAGCCGTAGCCCAGCCGCGTGAGGGCGCCCTGGATGTCCAGGCTCACTATGCGCTCGTCTTCCACCACGAGGATCCTGGGCTGCGTCATATCCCCCTGCCTGCAAGGCTTGCCGGGCGCGGAGAGGACGGCGCCCGGACATGGCGGCTGATTGCTCTCCTTAAGCCGTGTGCGCCCCTGGGTCAAGCAATGGCGCGGCAATCGCGCGCAAGTCCTTGGCCCGCGCCGCCTGCGGGGGAAAATGCGGGAACCTGCGCCGTTGTCCTTGAATTTTCGTCCCGATGTGTCTATTGGGTGGGCTTGGCGCCGCGATGCGTCAGAGCTCGTTGCGTGCAATTTTCGTCGCCCCTCGGCGGTCTGGACTTCCAGGCCCGGCTGGCGGGCATGTAGGCATTTGTCCCCTACCCCTCAACGATTCAACTGGAGGAGAGCACATGAAGCGTCTGTTCAAGTCCCTGGTCCTGGCCGCCACCTGCGCGGTTCTCGCCCTGGGCGTGGTCGGCTGCGGCGAGAAGAAGGAAGAGAAGAAGGCCGAGGCCCCGGCTGCCGCCGCCCCCGCCGCCCCCAAAACCATCGTCTTCGCCTGCGACGCCGCCTACCCCCCGATGCAGTACGTGAACGACCAGAAGGAGATCGTGGGCTTCGAGGTCGACGTGATCAAGGCCGCCGCCGAGAAGGCCGGCTTCAAGGCCGAGTTCAAGAACACCGCCTGGGACGGCATCTTCGCCGGTCTGGCCGCTGGCAAGTACGACGCCATCTCCTCCTCCGTGTCCATCACCGAAGAGCGCAAGGCCACCATGGACTTCTCCGAGCCCATCATGGCCATTGAGCAGATGCTCGTCGTCTCCACCAAGGAGAAGGCCACCGACCTGGCCGGCCTGAAGGGCAAGACCATCGGCGCCCAGATCGGCACCACCAGCTACCTGGTGATCAAGGACGTGAAGGGCTTCAAGGCCATCAAGACCTACGACGAAGTGGGCCTGGCCATGGAAGACCTGGTGAAGGGCAGCATCCAGGGCGTCGTGGCCGACAGCCCGGTGGCCGTCGAGTACACCACCAAGAAGCACGCCGACAAGATCAAGATCGCCGCCACCCTGAAGAGCGACACCGTCGAGAACATCGGCATCGCCGTGAAGAAGGGCAACAAGGAAGTGCTCGACCTGGTGAACAAGGGCCTGGCCGCCATCAAGGCCGACGGCACCTTCGCCAAGATCCAGGAAGCCCACAAGATGAAGTAGACCGGCCCCTCGGGACCGCTCTCACGCGCATTCGCACACCGGGGGCCGCCAGCTGGCGGCCCCCGGCATTCCTAACAAAGGCCAAAGACGCATGACAGAAGCACGAACCATAGACGTTGGCGAAGGCGCGGCCATCCCCAGCAAGAACGACTGGGGCCTATTCAACGCCTGGACCATCAGCATCATCTTCGCCGTTACCGCCATCGGCTACCTCTACTTTTTCGAGCCCAAACCCTACCAGCGCATCCTGCACTACCTTGCCGACGGCGTGATCATCACCTTCCAGGTGACGGTCATGTCCATCGTGTGCGCCTGCTGCATCGGGCTCATCACCGGCCTGGGCCGCGTCTCCAAGAACAAGGCCATCAACCTCGTGGCCTCCACCTACGTCGAGATCATCCGCGGCATCCCGCTTCTGGTGCAGCTGTTCTACATCTACTACGCCCTGGGCCGGTTTTTGAACGTGCACGACCTCACGGCGGCCATCATCGCCATGAGCGTGTGCTACGGCGCCTACATGGGCGAGGTGTTCCGCGCGGGCATCACCGCCATCGACAAGGGCCAGACCGAGGCCGCGCGCAGCCTGGGCTTCAACTCCAAGCAGACCATGTTCCTGGTCATCCTGCCCCAGGCCTGGCGCACCATCCTGCCCCCGGTGGGCAACGAGTTCATCGCCCTGCTGAAGGACACCTCGCTGGTCTCCATCCTCGCCGTCTCCGACCTGCTGCGCCGCGGCCGGGAGATCTCCAGCGAATCCTTCCTGTATTTCGAGACCTACACCATGGTCGCCCTGGTCTATCTGGTCATCACGCTCATCCTGTCCAAGGGTGTGAGCATCATGGAAGCGAGGCTCAGCCACTATGTCCGCCACTAGCGCCCCCACCATCGTCGACATCCGCCACGTGCACAAAAGCTTCGGCGCGCTGAAGGCGCTGAACAACGTCTCCATGTCCATGAGCCTGGGCGAGAAGGTGGTCATCATCGGGCCCTCGGGCTCGGGCAAGAGCACCCTGCTCAGGTCCATCAACAAGCTGGAGACCGTGGACGCGGGCACCATCATCGTGGACGGCCAGGACATCAACGACCCCAAGACCGACATCAACAAGCTGCGCATGGAGCTGGGCATGGTGTTCCAGAGCTTCAACCTCTTCCCGCACAAGACCGTGCTGGAGAACCTGACGCTGGCTCCCATCAAGCTCAAGGGCATGACCAAGCCCGAGGCCGACGAGATCGCCCTGAAGCTCTTGGACAAGGTGGGCATCAAGGACAAGGCCCACGTCTACCCCTCCAAGCTCTCCGGCGGGCAGCAGCAGCGCGTGGCCATCGCCCGCGCCCTGGCCATGAGCCCCAAGATCATGCTCTTCGACGAACCCACCAGCGCGCTCGACCCCGAGATGATCGGCGAGGTGCTGGACGTCATGGTGACCCTGGCCAAGGAGGGCATGACCATGGCCGTGGTGACCCACGAGATGGGCTTTGCCCGCGAGGTGGCCGACCGCGTGGTGTTCATGGACCACGGCGCCATCATCGAGCAGGGCACACCGGAGCACTTCTTCGAAAGCCCGGAGCACGACCGCACCAAGCTCTTCTTGAGCCAGATCCTTTAGCCCTGGCACGGGGCCACCATACTGGGCCGCCCTCCGGCAACGGGGGGCGGCCTTTTTTTGCGCCCGCGCGCCCCGGCCCCCGGCTTGCGAACCGGAGCGGGCAGGGCTACAGTGCGCGCGAACGCCAAAAATCCGGAGGCCGCATGCCCAGATACGCCACTCGACTCCTGCTGCTCTGCCTGGCCCTGCTGGCCGCCGCCTGCGGCCTGGAGGCCAGGCCCGAGGCTCCCGCCCCGGCGGTCGAGGCCGCGCCCGCCCCCGCGCCGCAGCCCCTGCCGGACGAGGCCGCCCTGTGGGCAGGGCTGAACACCCTGGTCAACGACACGGACCCCGAGTCTCCGGACTTCACCGCCCTGCAGGCCGCGCTGCGGCGCAGCGAGGGCGATGCGACGCTCTCGCCGCAGTTGAGGCAGACCCTCTCCCGCGCCTGCTACGCCCCCTCCGTGCGCCTGGGCAGGATGTGGAACGACCAGCGCCTGGCCCAGGACGAGGCCGCGGAGCTGTACGCGCGCACTGCCGGGCCGGACACCTCGGCCCTGGCCGGGGCCAAGGTGGTGCGCCGCCTGGGCCCGGCCCTGTACCTGGTGCGCCTGCAGGGCGGCGACACGGCCTTCTTCGCCACCGCGCGCAAGCTGAAGCCCGGCGCCTCCCTGCGCGGCATCCCGGCCCTGGAGCAGGCGGACAAGGAGCCCGGCGAGGACATCGTGGAGGACGGCGAGCCGAGGGCCAGGACCTACGTGGAGGTGGGGCGCGAGCAGCAGGCCCGCTTCCAGGCCGAGCGCGCCCCGGCCCTGGAGCGCCTGCGCGAGCTGCAGGCCGGGCATGCGGCCTTCGAGCGCAGCCTGCGGGCCGAGCTGACCCGCTGGGACACCCTGGTGCGCGACGTGAACGAGGAACTGGGCCCCCGGCTGCTGGGCAAGGCCGAGACCCCGCCCCCGGCCCGGCTGCTCAAGGGCGTCAAGCGCCTGGGCAAGAGCTGGAGCCGCGACCAGTACTACCGCTACGCCCTGCCCGTGACGGGCAGGCCCGAGGCCGACGCCCTGCTGCGCGCCCACCTGGAGGAGCGCAAGAAGGAGGTCGCGGACCTGCTGCGCTCCACCGGCGTGGGCCGGGGCCGCCTGCGCGCCAACATCGACCTCATCACCTTCAAGGCCTACAGCGCCGGGCCCGGGCTTTTGTCCCTGCTCTTCGAGCAGTACCGCGACACCGGCGGGGCCCACGGCAACTACGCCTACGCCTCCTTCGTCTTCGACCTGAAGGCCGGGCGCGCCCTGGGCCTGGGCGAGGTGTTCACCGACCTGCCGAAGGCCCTGGCCGTGCTCTCCGAGCTCTCCGCCCGGCGCCTGGCCATGAGCCTGGGCGGCGCGCCCTTCCCGGAGGGCCACGCGCCCAAGGCCGAGAACTTCCAGGTCTTCGTGCTGGACGGCGGGGACCTGGTGTTCACCTTCGCCCCGTACCAGGTGGCCAGCTTCGCCGAGGGCGCGCAGACCCTGCGCGTGCCCCTGCACCACCCGCGCCTGCTGCCCCTGCTCTCCCCGGCGCTCAAGGCCGCCAGGGCCGGGAGCTGACGGCAAAAAAAGGCCCCGCCGGAAGCGCTTCCGGCGGGGCCTTTCGTCTGTGGCGGGCCGCTCGGTTGTGGCGGGGGCCCTAGCCCGGCAGGGCGGCGATGCAGCGCACCTCCACCTGGGCCTCGCGCGGCAGCGCGCGCGCGGCGATGGCGGCGCGGGCCGGGCGGTGCTCCTGGAAATAGCTGGCGTAGATCTCGTTGAACTGGGAGAAGCGGCCCATGTCCAGCAGATACACGTCCACGGAGACAACAAGCTCCAGGTTGGAACCGGCGGCCTCCACCACGGCCTTGAGGTTCTCCATGGCCTGGCGGGCCTGCACGGCGAAATTCTCCGCGATGACCCCGGTCTTGGGGTCGATGCCGAGCTGGCCGCTCAGGTAGACCATGCCGCCTGCGACGATGGCCTGGGAATAGGGGCCGATGGCGGCCGGGGCTTTGGACGTCTGGACGGGCTTGGGCAGCCGGGACATTCGGAACTCCTGGGTTCTGGTTCTTGCGCCGATGCGCCGTGCGCATTCCGTGGCGTTCGCCGGGGGGCGTGGCCGGGGGCATGGCCCGGACGGCCTGTACTCCGATTTGGCCATGCTACCCGCTTTGCGGGCGAAAGGAAAGGCCAGGGCCGTGCTTGCGGTCCTGGCCTCGTCCGTTGGGCGGGGGGAATGTGCGCCGGGTGCGGCCTTGGGCCCCCGGAGCCGTTCTCCGGAGGCCCGCCGCAGAGTGAAGGAGGGTCGTGCGGTAAGCTTTTGCTCCCGCCCTAGCCGATGAGCCGCGCGGCCTGGAAGATGGCCACGGAGGCCATGTAGGCCAGGGCGGTGTTGAAGGCCATGGCGAAGGCCGCCCACTTCCAGCCCGCCTCCTTGGCCATGGCGACCACGGTGACGAAGCAGGGGGCGTAGAGGATGACGAAGGCGATGAGGGCCAGGGCCCCGGCCTTGGAGAAGGTCTCGTCCTGGGAGAGCTTCTCGGACAGGGGGGCGGCCTCCTCGGCGTCGATCTCGCCCAGGGCGTAGGCCGTGCCCAGGGTGGAGACGATGACCTCCTTGGCCGCGAAGCCGCCCAAGAGGGCGATGTTCACGCGCCAGTTGAAGCCCGCGGCGGAGGTGACGCTCTCCATGGCCACGCCCGCGCGCCCCGCGAAGGAGTTGCGCAGCTCGGCCTCGCTCTTTTCGGCCTCGGCGATGGCCAGGGCCTCCTCCAGCTGGCTCTTGGGCTCGTCCTTGCCCTCTTCCGCGACCTGGGCGGCCTCGGCAGCCACGGCAGCCACGGCGGACGGAGCGGCGGCGGGAGTCTCGGCTCCGGCGGGGGCCTTCTCGGCCTCCACCTGGGCCTGCAGGGCGGAGATCTTCTCGTCAAAGGGCGCGGCCTGGTCCTCGGGCAGCTGGGGGAAGGTCATGGCCGCCCAGAGCAGGATGGAGATGGCCAGGAGCACGGTGCCCGCCTTGCGGATGTACTGCCAGGTGCGCTCCCAGGTGTGGATGCACAGGCCGCGCAGGGTGGGCATGCGGTAGGGCGGCAGCTCCATGACGAAGGGCGTGCTCTCGCCCTTGATGACGGTGCTGCGCAGGAGCTTGGCCACCAGCATGGCGGCCACCCAGGCGCCCAGGGTCACGGCGGTCATGACGTTGGCCTCGGCCCCGGGGAAGAAGGCCGCGGCCAGCATGAGGAACACCGGCACCTTGGCGCCGCAGGTCATGAAGGGCGAAACCAGCATGGTGGCCAGCTTCTCCTTGGGACTGCGCAGGGTGCGGGTGGCCATGACGCCGGGTACGGCGCAGCCGCCAGCGATGCCGCCGGAGATGATGAAGGGCAGCACGCTGGTGCCGTGCAGGCCGAAGATGCGGAACACGCGGTCGAGCATGTAGGCCATGCGCGCCACGTAGCCGGAGTCCTCCAGGGCGGAGAGCAGGAAGAACATGATCATGATGAGCGGCACGAAGCCCATGACGCCGCCCACGCCGGCGATGGCGCCGTCCACGATGAGCGAACGCAGCAGGCCCTCGCCCATGCCCTCCTTCACAGTGTCGCCCAGCCAGCCGAAGGCCGCCTCGAGCCAGCCCATGGGGTACTCGCCCAGGGCGAAGGTGATGGTGTACAGGAGGTAGATGATCAGGCCCATGACCACCGGGCCGCCCAGGGGATGGGTGAGCACGCGGTCCATGCGGTCGGACATGCGGATGCGCGCGGAGTTGTCGCCGGGGTAGCTCACCACCTGCCGGGCGATGCCCGCCAAGTAGCCGTAGCGGTAGTCGGCGATGATGCCGTCCGGGGTGGCGCTCAGGGTCTTCTTCAGGTGCTGGGCCACCTTGTCCACCATGGCCTCCAGGGCCAGGGAGACCGGGGCGTTCCTCTCGCGCCCGTGGCGGATCACCGAGGGGTCGCCCTCCATGTACTTGATGGCCACCCAGCGGGCCGGGCCCTTCTCCAGCAGCAGGCCGGACTCGGTGATGGCCTTCTCCATCTCCTCCAGCACGGGGTCCAGGTCCGGGCCGTAGGAGATGCGCAGCGGCTCGGCGCGGCCCTGCCGGGCGCGCGCCACGTTGATGGCCTCGTCGATGAGCTCGCGCTTGCCCACACCCGCGCGGGCCACGGTCTCCACCGCGGGGCAGCCCATGAGCCGGGCCAGCAGGCCCACGTTGATCTCCTTGCCGGCCTTGCGCACCTCGTCCATCATGTTCAGGGCCAGCACCACGGGCACGCCCAGCTCCAGGATCTGCAGGCCCAGGTACAGGTTGCGCTCCAGGCTGTCGGCGTTGAGCACGTTGATGACGGCGTGGGGATGGTCGTCGGTGAGGAAATTGCGGGCCGCCTTCTCCTCCTCGGAGTAGGCGGTGAGGGAATAGGTGCCGGGCAGGTCCACGATGTCCAGCTCCACGTCGCCGGAGCGGACCTTGCCCATCTTCTTCTCCACGGTGACGCCCGGCCAGTTGCCCACGTGCTGGTGGGCGCCGGTAAGGGCGTTGAACATGGTGGTCTTGCCGCAGTTGGGGTTGCCGGCAAGGCCGATGGTGAAATGCTGGGTGCTCACGATGCTACTCCACAGGCTCGACCACCACGTGGTCGGCCTCGCTGTTGCGCAGGGTCAGGGTGAAGTCCCGCAGGCGCAGGGCCACGGGATCCTTTAGCGGGGCCTTGCCCACCACCATGAGCTCCACGCCGGGCATGAGCCCGAGATCGCGAATCCTGCGTCCCAGTTCGCCCGGGGCGTCGATGGAACAGATGCGCAGCTTCTGGTTGACCTGCGCCTGACGCAGGGTGATGCACGATGTCATGGACTCTTTCCTCCTAGGGGGCGTGTGTGGCGGGGAACGGGTTGCCGGGCCGGGCTAGCGGGAACACCCGCAGCCGGAACCGTGGCCGGCAAGGGGCTTCAACTGGCTGCCGCCCTGCCCTCCGCACTGGGAGGAGCAGGAGCCGGAACAGGAAGAGCCCCCGCCGCAGCAGGAGGACCTGCCCGTAAGCTTGCCGTACAGCATCCAGGCCGTTACGCCCGCCGCCATTGCCACCACCGCGATGACGATAACATTCTGCCACATGGTCCTTACTCCTTTCGGCGCGCCCACGCGGGCCTGCACCGTACGAGGAGAGAAATAATGAAATTGAAAATCGATGTCAAGTGGCACCGGGAAGATTTGCGCGCCAATATTTCACAGGGCGATGGTGGGGCTTGAGGGCCGGGCGATTTTGTGGTCTAACCGGCCAGTCCAAACGAAAGGGAGAGACCATGGGCAAGCAAGCCAAACGCGAACGCAAGGAACAGGAAGCCAACCCCGCCACCAAGGACGAGGGGCTCTCGCCCTCGGACAAGCGCTTCGCCGGGACCCTCAACTACCTGGCGCGCGGCATCATCATCGGCGGGTCGCTGGCCGTCATCGCGGGCTGGTTCCTGCCCGGGGTGGACATGGGCCGCATGCTGGGCCTGGGGCTGCTCACCGGCTGCCTGGCGGGCGTGACCATGAAGAACATCAACGACCGCAAACAGGGCCGGTAGGCCTGGGCGAGTGAATCGGGGGAGGGCGGGGGAAACTTGTTGGAACAAGTTTCCCCCGCCCTCCGCCCTTCTGAATGACGGGCCCCCTCCCACCCCCTTCAAAAACCTTTGTGGGGGCAGAGTCAGCAATCCCAAAGGGCCGACCGGGGCGCAAACCAAAGGCGGTTCCAGCGCTGTGCGCTGGAACCGCCTTTGGTTTGCGCCCCCTATCGCGGGGTCCGGGGACGCGCAGTCCCCGGCGGAGGGGGGCCCAGGGGGCGAGGCGGAGCCTCCCCCCTGGCCGCCGGAGGCAGGCAGCCTTCCTACCCGGCGAACTCCTGGCCGGTCTTGATAAGGGCGAAGTCCAGGGGCGAGATGGGGTCGTTGACGGCGCGCACGAGGTTCACCGGGCTCATGTAGTCGCTGGTCCAGTCCAGGGCGAGCAGCACGGCGCCGGGTCCGTCGGGCGTGGCGGCGGCGATGAGCGGCCTCAGGTCGGTGGGCTTGGGGCCCTTCTTGCTTTTGCGCTCGATGACGAAGCTGTCGCTGGCCAGCAGCTCGGTCCAGCGGGCTCGCCAGCGGGCGATGTCCCCGGGACTACCGACGTAGGTGAGGCGGTAGTGTTCGCGCGCGGCCTGGCCGGAGCGTTCGAGGACGCCCATGACGTCGATGTGGTAGGGCCGCAGGCCGCGTGGCATCTGGGCGGCCAGGGCGGCGAGCACGTCGGTGGGCGCGATGGCCTCGCGCAGGGTCAGGGTGAACCATTCCGAGCGGCTCTGCACGCCCACGGGCAGGGCGCGGCCGAAGGAGATGCGCGGCATGGGGTGGAACCCGGCGCTGAAGGACAGCGGGAATTTGGTGCGGCGCAGGGCGCGCTCCAGGATGCTCTGGACCTCGAGCTGGCTCAGGTAGGCGGCCTCGCCCAGCTTTTCGTACCAGATGCGGTACTGGGCCTGGCGCTCGTGCAGGTCCACGGCGGGAACCTCGGTTGCGCCTTCCACCGGAGCCGCAGAGACCTCTGGTGCGGGCACGGGAGAGGTTTCCTGGTCGCGCCGGGCGTGCACCACGCGGGGGCGGATGGAGTCCGGCCCGCCCTGCTCCGCCTGCATGGCCAGGCGGGAGACACGACCCCCGTGGTTGCACACGCCGCAGTTGCGGCAGGCGCCGAAGCGGCAGTCCTCGGTGAGCTTCTCTTCCAGCGCGCGGCGGCGCTCGGTGAGCAGGAACTCGCGGGACACGCCGCAGTCCAGGTGGTCCCAGGGCAGGGGCGCGTCCAGGTGGCGCGGGCCCTGGTACTCGGCGGCGTCGAGCCCGGCCTCGGCCAGGGCCTCGATGTACGGGGCCAGGCTCAGGTGGTCCTTCCAGCTGGAGAACAGCGCGCCCTTGCGAAAGGCGCGCTCGACGACGTCGGCCAGGCGGCGGTCCCCGCGGGAGAAGACCCCTTCGAGCCAGCTCATCTCGGGCTGGTGCCACTTGAGCGTGATGCGCTTGTGCGGGCGGAAGGCGTCCTTCAAGTAGTAGATGCGGCGGCGGATCTCCTCCATGGAGATCTGCGGCTCCCACTGGAAGGGCGTGTGCGTCTTGGGCACGAAGGGGGAGACCGCGGCGGTGACCTGCAGGCGCTTGACGTGGCGGCCCGCGGCGTCGCGCACCTTGAGGCACAGGTCCACGATGGCGTCCAGGTCGGCGTCGGTCTCCGTGGGCAGGCCGATCATGAAATAGAGCTTCACCTGCTGCCAGCCGTGCTCGAACAGGATGCGCACGTGCTCCACGAGGCCGTCCTCGGTGACGCCCTTGTTGATGACGTCGCGCAGGCGCTGGCTGCCGGCCTCGGGCGCCAGGGTGGCCCCGGTGCGGCGGATGCTGGCGATGCGGCGCATGATGTTCTCGGAGAGCGAGCCCACGCGCAGGCTGGGGAGCGAGATGGACACCTGCTCCGCCGCGCAGCGGGAAAAGGCCGTGTCGAACAGGCCCTCCAGGGCCGAATAGTCGCCGGTGGAAAGCGAGAGGAAGGAGACCTCCTCATAGCCCGTGGCGGCAATGGCGCGGCCGAGCGTCTCGCCCAGTTCCTCGGGGGTTTTCTCGCGCACGGGGCGGTAGACCATGCCCGCGTGGCAGAAGCGGCAGCCGCGCGTGCAGCCGCGCGCCAGCTCCAGGGTGTAGCGGTCGTGCACGGCCTGGCCGGAGGACACCGGGTGCAGTTCCGGGAAGGGCGCGCCGGAGAGGTCCGTCACGATGGCCTTCTCGACCTTCTCGTAGCCGGGCACCAGGGCGGCAAGGGAGCCGTCGGGCCGGGGCTCGAAGAATTCGGGCACGTACACGCCGGGGATGCGGATGAGTTCGCGCAGCAGTTCGGCGCGGGAGAGCCCGGCCTCGCGGGCCTGGGCCACGGCCTCCAGGATGTCCGGCAGGGCCTCCTCGCCGTCGCCCAGGACCATGGCGTCCAGGAACGGGGCCATGGGCTCGGCGTCGTAGCAGGCCCCGCCGCCCGCCAGGATGAGCGGCCAGTTTTCGCCGTCGGGGCGGACGGTCCTGTCCGCCGCCCGGAGCGGGATGCCCGCCAGGTCGAGCATGTACAGCACGTTGGTGTAGCACAGCTCGTGGGTGAGGCTGAAGGCCACCGCGTCCACCTGGGCAAGCGGGATGTCGCTCTCCAGGGTGGCCAGGGGCGCGCCGTGCTCTCGCAGGATGGCGGCGGTGTCCTGGCAGGGGGCGTACACGCGCTCCGCGGCCAGGTGCGGGCGCTGGTTCACGGCCTGGGCCAGGATGCGCTGGCCCAGGTAGGACATGCCCACGTCGTAGAGGTCGGGGAAGGCCAGGGCCACGCGGGCGCGCACCTGGGCGGGGTCCTTGCGCGCCGCGCCCCACTCGTTGCCGAGGTAGCGGCTGGGACGGGGCAGCAGGGGCAGCAGTTCCTTCACGTGGGGTCCTTGTGCGGGCGGATTTTCAGGGTGCGGAAAAGAAAGGCCGGGGCGGGGGGACTCTAGCGTCCCCCCGCCCCGGAATCAAGCTGAGGAATGGGACTGCTATTTGATGAGCCCGGAGCCGCCGCCCATGCCGCCAAGGCCGCCGAGGCCGCCGCCCATGCCGCCGGGGGCGGAGAGGGTCAGGTTGCTGGAGGCCTCCAGGTACTTGGTCTTCAGCTCCTCGGGGGCCTTCTTGTACTCGTAGAGCACGTGGGCGGTGGCGATCTCGCCGCAAAACTCGTTCTCGAAGGGGTAGCCGAAGGGCAGGAGCATCATCTGCACGCCGCCCTGGCTGGGCACGGTCTGAAGCACAGCGGGATCGGTGATGGTCTTGCCGTCGGCGCTCCACTTGCCGATGACGGTCTCGCCGTTGATGAGCTTCACCACGCGGATATCATAAGCCATGAGGGTACTCCTTAAGGGTTGGTGCGCGGAAGGTAGGGGCTCGCTCCCCCGCTGTCAAGGGAAGCCCCTTGCGCCGGGCCCCGGGCGCGGCTATGGTCCGGCCATGTCCTTCCGTCACTTGAGAATCCTCGCCGCCCCGCTGGCCTGCGCCTGCGCCCTTGCCATGGCCGTGGCCCTCTCCGGCTGCTTCGCGCCCAAGAGCTACACGGTGCAGTGCCGCATCGACAGCACCGGGGACTACCGCTTCTTCGTGGAGGGCCTGGCCGTGCACACGCCCACGGCCTTCGCCCTGCGCAAGATGGAGCAGGAGAGGCGCCAGGGCAAGCTCAAGGAGGAGGAGATCAAGAAGCGCCAGGCGGAAATCGACGCGGGCCTGGCCAAGCAGGTGGCCGAGTGCCTGAAGGACAAGCGCCTGCAGCACATGCAGCCCGTGGGCGAGGGCAAGGTGCGCTTCGCCGCCTCGCTGCCGGGCACCCTGGCGGGCAGGGACCTAGTGCGGCGCGAGCTCTTGACGCCGCTTTCCCTGGCGCGCCACGCCGACGGCAGCGTCACCGTGCGCATCAAGGACGTGACCCCCTCGAGCGATGCCCGCGCCCTGCGCATCAAGCCCGAGGGCGACATCGCGGTGTTTGTGGCCGAGGGCGTGCAGGTGCTGGCCCACAACGCGGCCCGGACCCCGACCGCGCCCAACGGGGCCTACCGCTGGAGCATCACCAGCCTGGACGACCCTGTGCCCTTCATGACGCTGCGCCTGCCCGGCACCGAGCCGCCCGCGCGGGAAGCTCCCGCCCAGGAGAAGAACCCGGAGAAGGGCCAGGAGAAGGAACCGGCAAAGGACGCCAAGGGCAAGACCGCGAAGAAGGCCCGCAAGTAATGCCCCCCAAACCGCGCGGAGTGCGTGAAAAAGGGCTTGTCCGCCGGTCCGAAACGCGCTAAACGACTTTTCCGCCCGGCACGCCGGGCGCCCATGGGGATGTAGCTCAGCTGGGAGAGCGATGCGTTCGCAACGCATAGGCCAGGGGTTCAATCCCCCTCATCTCCACCAAGAAAAACAACGGCTTACAGCAGATCGCTGGAAGCCGTTTTTTCTTATTCCTAACCTATTCCTAACAAGGGAATAATTGGGCGCTCTCCAAGTAAGCGAGCGAATTACGTCCTAGCAGACGAGGCAAGCCAAGTGAGAAGTGACGGAGTTGGTTGGAACGTAACCCGAAAGTCGTAGGTTCAAATCCTGCCCCAAACGGTTGCAAGCGCAAAAGCCACATGATAACAGATATGCAAATATGAAACTGGAGATTTGTGTGAAGAGATTCTTTAAGGCTGTCCTAAAGCATCCGAAGTTCAGCATCGGGACACTGATAACCGTGCTGGTGCTTTTGGGTTGGAAAGTGGGACTCTTTTGGGTTGGTGAAACTCTTCAGCAGTCTACTTCAAGCCCCATAGATTCAAAAATTGAATCCATGTCAACAAGAGAGAAAGTTGCTCAGCTATTTATGGTTGGACTAGACTCTGACCACCTTAACTACAAGAGAAGCACACACTTCCAAGAAGAGATTGCAGAGCAAGGGATTGGTTTTGTAATCACAAACACATACAATTATCACCAGCAAGGCGAGTACGATGAACAGTATTTGCGCTCAATTGCAGAGTTTAATGCAGAAATTCAATACGCATCACTGAAAAGCAAAAGCAAATTACCAGTAATGATCGCGACAGATTATGAAGGTCCTTCTTACTCATCAATAAGAGGTGGATTAAGAATACCACCCTCAGCACTGTGCATGGGCGCATCACAAGACGTTGATATAATAAAAAATACAGGCAAGCTTGTTGGTAGAGAATTATCCAGCATCGGGTTGCATTTAATATTAGGGCCTGTTGTTGACACATACAACGCTAAACAAGGAAATAAAAGCACACTTCAGGATAGATGCTTTTCTAGTTCAATTCAAGGTAGTGTGTGCTTATCATCCCATTACATTGAAGGGCTTCGCGAAGGAAGAATCGGTTCAATTATTAAGCACGTGCCCAGCTATGGTTCTGTCGATGGAAACCCACATGATTATAACATTCCAGTCTTTAATGGCTCAAAAAACTCACTTAACACAGAGCTTGAGTGGATAAGTAAGTTATCACCAAGCATCTCTGGAGTTATGACGTCACATATAACTATAAATTTTTTACTAAATGAAAAATTTGCAGCTTTTTCTAAAGAATTTGTGACTGAAATGCTATCAGACCAAGCTTTTAAAAACAAAATTGTCGTAAGCGATGACCTGACAAGTATGGGAGCAATACTGCGGTATAAGAAAGAGCATAATCTCTCATATCAGCAGCTTGCCATAATGGCATATGAAGCTGGGCACGACGTATTACTCTTTTCGCATTTCAAAAAGCATAACCCGCGTTCAGAATTTGATATTCGTGTTCTGAATGACACGATAGATGCTTTGACACGATATGTAGAAACGAACAAAGAACAACTTAGCAGACTCAATACTTCGGTAAAAAAAATAATTGAACTAAAAATAAGTATTGCAAAATTGCATGGCAAAACACAAGAAGACGTTATCGGCAATAACCCTCAAACGATTACGGCGTATGAGCGAAGAATTAAAAACTACAAATTGGAAGCAGAAAAATTTTTACAAGATACAGGTGAGGCTTTCCCGAAGACTGGTGATGAGTTGATTGCCAAGCTTGTCACCTCAAGTGCTACAAACATATCCGAAGTCGGTATACCTGATATTTCGAAATTGCCGAAAACGTCCAAGATTGCATTCTATGTATCTGAAGAACACATAGCATTGTTTAAGAATGCTTTTGTCGATTTTCCATCTGCGACTTTTGTACCCATTCCAAGACATAAAGATACAGATGCGTACAAGCGTCTTAAACAAACGTTTTTAAATAATATATCAATTTTTGACAAGATTATATACACAGCTACAGATATTAGCGATGCGGATCTTATGTCTCTCGCATACACCAATCATACCGGTGTAGCATCAAAATTGGTAATTTTTTGTCTTGGTAATCCTATTATGTTCAGCGATAATGTTTTAAAAAATATTGTTATAGTCTCTTTTTTTACAAACCACACAGCTACATATCCTGTAACGATTGACGTGTTGCGAGGTGCAGTCGTACCCAAAAAGCCAACACGTATCCCTGTCAATCTCGGTGACAACCAAACGTTTTTACAAGCAACGACTGTATGGCCAGAATGCTCACAGATATTGACAGAACCTTCATATCTGCCGAACGAGCATGATCGGACTGCTGAAGCAGTCGAGTTCTTATCAAAGTCTCATTTTGTATTCAAAAAACACTGGGTTTATTTGCTTATTCTTACAATTATTGTTGTGCTGTCTTTGTCTGTTCGAGCATTCATGGTGACATACTATTCAAGGTTGGCACATAGGGAAAATCAGAGTGAGTTGCTGATGGCAACTCTGAATTTGTACAACTACTTACCAGTATTGCTCGGCATTGTGCTCGTTTATTTTCTATTGTTTGGTCTAGACACTGTTCTCAGTGCGCTCGAACGAATTGCGCCTGTAGCCCGTTTATTTAAGAAATGGTAGACGCGGGGTGCGTATATGCATGCGCGCGATTCGACACGAACGTGTGGCGGAGGGATCTTCCCTGTGAGCAAGACGCGCTTGTATCTTATGCGAATCTGGTTTTAAATACACACGTTTCGCATGCTCGGTATCAGTGACCCGACTTCTTCCTGCCCAACGAGGGGATTGCAGCCCATGAAACAGGTCGTCATCGAGAATCCCGTCATCAATTCTCCTTACTTCGAGCCGACCCGTCATTTCCGCTTCACGGACGAAGGCATCACCAACGAGCAGGTTGAGGGCCGCAGGGTCAGCTCCTACTTTGTTCCCATCGCCCGCCCCAAGAAGAAGGGTGTCCAGCTTTCCCTCATCGAGACCGAGTGGACTCAGGACCGTGTTGAGGAGAATAAGCTCGTCAACAATATCCGCCAGAGGGTCAAGCTCTGGCGCAAGGGCGGTTACTTCGGCGTCACCCCGGTCACGGCACGCCTGCTGGCCTACTGGACAGCCCCCGAGCGCGAGAAGAAGCTCTTCTTTTGCCAAATCGAAGCCCTGGAAACGGCCATCTACCTCACCGAAGTCGCCAAAAAGGCGGGCGACGCGTGGATTGAGAACGACCTGCGCAAGGCCAACGACTCCTCGAATCCTGGCCTGCCGCGCATTGCCCTCAAGATGGCCACGGGCACAGGCAAGACCGTGGTCATGGCCATGCTCATCGCGTGGCAGGCGCTCAACAAGCTGGCCGCCACGCACGATGCCCGTTTCTCCGACACCTTCCTGCTCATCGCCCCAGGCATCACCATCCGTGACCGCCTGCGCGTGCTCCTGCCCAACGACCCGCAGAACTACTACCGCCAGCGCGACATCATCTCCTCCGAGCTGCTGACCACGCTCGGCCAGGCGAAAATTCTCATCACCAACTACCATGCCTTCCTCCCGCGCGAGAAGATTGCGGCAGGCAAACTGACGAAGGCAATTCTCGGGTCTGGAGAGACCGGGGCTTTTACGGAGACTCTCGATCAAGTAGCCCGCCGTGTCTGCCGCGACCTGGGCAACAAGAAAAACATCATCGTCATCAACGACGAGGCCCACCACTGCTACCGCCGCAAGCCAGACGGCGAGGACGTGAAGCTCACGGGCGACGAACGCAAGGAAGCCCAGAAACGCGAGGAAGACGCGCGCGTCTGGATTACTGGCATAGAGGCCGTGAAGTCCAAGTTCGGGGTCAAGGCCATCTTCGACCTCTCCGCCACCCCATTCTTCCTGCGCGGCTCCGGCTACCCGGAGGGCGTGCTCTTCCCCTGGGTCGTCTCGGACTTCTCCCTCATCGACGCAATAGAGGCGGGCATCGTCAAGGTGCCGCGCGTGCCCGTGGCCGACGACTCCATGACCGGGGAGCAGCCCACGTACCGCGACCTTTGGCTGCGCATCCGCGAAGACCTGCCCAAGAAGGGCCGCAAGACCGACGAGCTTGGCGGCGAGCCGATTCTCCCCGTGGAGTTGCAAGGCGCGCTGCACAGCCTCTACAGCAACTACCAGAAGTACTACGACCTCTGGGAGAAGAACGAGGACGCGAGGGCCAAGGGCATCACCCCGCCCGTGTTCATCGTCGTGTGCAACAACACCAACGTCTCCAAGCTGGTCTACGAGTTCATCTCCGGTTGGGAGAAGCGCATCGGTGACAAGACCATCGTCCAGGCCGGGCAGCTCTCCATCTTCCGCAATGACGACGGACAAGGCGGCTGGCTCAAACGCCCGAACACCATCCTCGTGGACAGTGAACAGCTTGAATCCGGCGAGGCCATGAGCGCGGACTTCAAGAAGGTCGCGGCCCGCGAAATCGAGGAGTTCAAGGCCGATTACATGCTCCGTTTTCCAGGCCGCGACGCGGAGAACCTCACGGACGAAGACCTACTCCGCGAGGTAATGAACACCGTCGGCAAGGCCGGGAAGCTCGGGGAGCATGTGAAGTGCGTGGTCAGCGTGTCCATGCTCACCGAGGGCTGGGACGCCAACACGGTCACGCATATTTTGGGGGTGCGGGCCTTTGGCACGCAGCTCCTTTGCGAGCAGGTCGTGGGCCGCGCCCTGCGGCGCATGAGCTATGCTCCGAACGAGCAGGGCAGGTTCGACCCCGAGTATGCCGAGGTCTACGGCGTGCCATTCTCCTTCATCCCTTGCAGCGGTTCCACTTTGGAGCTCAAGCCCGGTCCCATGCCGACCCGCGTCCGCGCCCTGGAGGACCGCCTCGGCTGCGAAATTACCTTCCCTCGCCTCCAGGGCTACCGATACGACCTCTCCGGCGAACGCCTCCAGGCTACCTTCACTGAGGAGTCCAAGTACGCGCTCTCCACGGCGGATATCCCCACCAAGGTCGAAAATGCGCCCATCGTGGGCGAGTCGAGCATCCACACTCTAGACGACCTGAAACGCCGCAGGCCCAACGAAGTCGCCTTCCTCCTCGCCAAGTTGGTGCTCGAAAAATACTACCGCGACGACGACGGGAATGGACGCCCCTGGCTTTTCCCGCAGATTCTCGGGATTACCAACCGCTGGCTCAAACAATGTCTGAAGCTCAAGGACAACACCTTCGTCCAGCTCTTGTTGCTCACCAAGCTCGGCTACGACGCCGTTGACCGTATCTATCGGTCCACCCTTCCGCCTACAGGGGGGGTGAGCACCCTGAAGCCCATCCTGCGACCTTACGACACCGTGGGCTCCACCCGCTACGTGGACTTCGACACCACGCGCCCCGTCTACCCCACGCGCGATGATAAGTGCCATATCTCCCACGTGGTGGCCGACACCAAATCGTGGGAGCAGAAGCTCGCCCAGGAGCAGGAGGACATGGACGAGGTGGTGCGCTACGTGAAGAACCACAACCTCGGAATATACATCCCCTACACCCTAGGTGGCGAGGAGAAGAACTACATCCCAGACTTCATCGCCTGCATCGACGACGGGCACGGCCCGGATGACCTTTTGAACCTCATCGTTGAGGTGACGGGCGAGAAGAAGAAGGACAAGGCGGCCAAGGTCGCCACCGCGCGAACGCTCTGGGTGCCTGCGGTCAACAACCATGGCGGCTATGGTCGCTGGGCCTTCATCGAGATTGCCGACCCCTGGGATGCGCAAACTACCATTCGGGGCTTCCTTGCGGCAAACGCCAGCCCCCAGCAGAACGGATAGAGAGGGAGAATCTTATGGCCCGCCAGAAATCCACCGGAACCACCCCTGTCATCTCCCTGCGCCACAAGGACACGCGCAAGAACATCCCCACCGAGGAGCTGCGCGACTTCGTGGCCGAGGACGAGGGCGCGCCCAAGACTATGCTCTACCCGCGCGACCCGTCGCTGGACCCCCAGCTCGTGTGGAAGGGCAAGGACGAGCAGGACCGCGAGGACCTTTCCGTGCCCGTGGTGCCCATCTACATCCAGGAGAAGATTCACCCCCAGGCGCTCATCGACGGCCTGCCGCGCAAGGCCGAAGCAAAGGGCGTGAAGCAGTACGACCTTTTCGGGGACTTCAACGGCCTGGAGGGCGACTTCGACCAGAAGGTCGACTTCTACCAGCACGACCAGCACTGGACGAACCGCATGGTGCTGGGCGACTCCCTGCTGGTCATGACCAGCCTCGCGGAGAAAGAGGGGCTCAAGGGCAAGGTCCAGACCATCTACTTCGACCCGCCCTACGGCATCAAGTTCGGCTCCAACTGGCAGGTGAGCACGCGCAAGCGCGATGTGAAGGACGGCAAGGCCGAGGACACGACCCGGCAGCCGGAGCAGGTCCGCGCCTTCCGAGACACCTGGCAGCTCGGCATACACTCCTATTTAGCCTATCTGCGGGACCGGCTCGTTGCAGCTCGTGAGTTGCTCACAGAGACGGGAAGCGTGTTCGTCCAAATCGGTAGTGAGAACGTACATTTGGTTCGCTGTATACTGGACGAAGCATTCGGGCAGGAAAACTTTGTGGCTCAAATATCCTTTCAGAAAACAGGTAGCCTTGAGTCGAATCTCTTAGCGTCGACGGTGGATTATGTCCTTTGGTATGGCAAAAATAAGGCAGGTACAAAATACAGGCCGCTTTACCAACCGAGGCAGGCCGGAGACCCATCTTTGGACAGGTATGACATGCTATTGCTTGCTGATGGTACTGACAGGAGACTTTCAGCAATAGAGATTCAGGGTGGTGCACTACCCACGGGCGCGAAAAGATATCAGCTCGTCTCCCTTTGTTCAGATGGTGCATCTTCAACACCACAGGTATTTGAGTTCAAAGGGAAGAAGTACACACCTCGCCCAGATACGCATTGGAAGACGACCGTTACAGGCCTACAGCGTCTCTCGGATGCAAGCCGCGTCGAAATTATGGGCAACGTACTTCGATATCGTCGCTACTCTGAAGACTTTCCTGTTATCCCTATCGGCGACCGCTGGGAATCTATGCAGATTGGGATTCAGCGTACCTATGTCGTCCAGACAGCAACAAGTGTTATCCAGCGCTGCCTCCTCATGACCACTGACCCCGGCGACCTCGTGCTCGACCCCACCTGCGGAAGCGGCACCACGGCCTACGTGGCCGAGCAGTGGGGTCGCCGCTGGATTACCTGCGACACCTCGCGCGTGGCCCTGGCTCTGGCCCGCACGCGCCTCATGGCCGCCAAGTACCCCTACTACCTCCTGGCCGACTCGCCCGAGGGCGTCGCCAAAGAAGCCGAGCTGACCAACAGGCGACCGCCGGACTACAAGACCGAGAATGACATCCGCAAGGGCTTCGTGTGCAAGCGCGTGCCCCACGTCACTCTCAAGTCCATCGCCAACAACCCGGACATCAAAGAAGGCATGAGCCGCGCGGAGATTGATGCTGCCATCGCCCGTCATGCAGACACGGAGACGCTCCACGACCAGCCCTACGAGGACAAGAAGACCATCCGCGTGGCCGGGCCGTTCACGGTGGAGAGCCTGTCCCCCCACCGCGTGCTTTCCACTGCCGACGACGACATGGACGGCACGGTGACGGAGCAGGAGGCCGCCAAGCACAAGGACTTCGCCACCATGATTCTGGACAACCTGCGCAAGGCGGGCGTGCAGAACACCAAGAGGGGCGAGCGCATCAAGTTCGAGAGCCTAGACACCTTCGCGGGCGTGTGGATTCACGCCACGGGCGAGTATGTAGAAGGGGACGGCAAGACGCGGCGCGTGGCCGTGTCCCTGGGGCCGGAGCACGGCACTGTCGGGCCGAAGCAGGTGCAGGAGGCCGCCAAGGAGGCCGTCCAGGGCCTGGGGCACGACCTCCTGCTCCTCTGCGGCTTTGCCTTTGACCCGCACGTTGCCGAGGAGGCCAAGCGCTACGGCAAGCTCATGGTCCTGCCCACGAAGATGAACCCGGACCTGGCCATGGGTGACGAGCTGCTCAAGAAGACCGGCGCAGGCAACCTGTTCATGGTCTTCGGCGAGCCGGACGTGGAAATCACGCCCCAGAAGGACGGCAAGCTCGTGGCCGAAATCAGGGGCGTGGACGTGTACGACCCCACCACGGGCGACATCCGCTCCTCCTCGACCGACGACATCGCCTGCTGGTTCATCGACACCAACTACAACGGCGAGAGCTTTTTCGTGCGCCACGCCTACTTCACCGGCGCGGACGAGCCCTACGACAAGCTCAAGCGCGCGCTCAAGGCGGAAGTCGATGAGGCGGCCTGGGCAAGCCTGTACAGCACCACGAGCCGCCCCTTTGACCGGCCCGCGACGGGCAAGATTGCCGTGAAGGTCATCAACCACTACGGCGACGAGGTTTTGAAGGTGTTTGGGGTATAGCGGATTTTGCCTCAACATTCAGACTTTGAAGCAAGGTATCCTGACGAGGGCTTGACTTTTCATCGAATCCATGATAGATAATGGCTCAAGCGAGCCTTTTTTGGATTTACTCCAAAAAAGGCTCGCTTGAGCCATTCACTCCCTCGTTCGCTGCCCCCCTCCACCAACAGCAATTTTCCACGTTTTATCAAGCATTTCCATAACAATGTGTCTACGAGTCGCGACTTGTAGACAGTTTCGACTGCAAGCATTTGTCAGCACTGCATAAACGCATAATCCACTCCCCTTGACTCCGCCCCCTTAAAAGCATAGCAGCCAGACATGGTACTCAAACCTCAAGACGTGTGTCTGCTACTCAAGCTGGCGGTCTCGGAACCGAGCTGCGCTTTTAACCAACTTGCTGCTGACCTCGGCATGAGCAGGGCTGAAGCGTATGCAGGTCTCAAGCGGGCGACCATTGCCAAGCTCTACGACGCGAACCGCAATAGGCCCAAGGTGGCGGCCCTGGAGGAGTTCCTCATTCACGGGGTCAAATACGCCTTCCCAGCCGAGCCCGGCACGGTCACGCGTGGCGTTCCAACGGGCTTCAGCGCTCCAGTCCTCGCCGGTCACTTCGAAATCGGCCCGACCGGGCACACGGTATGGCCGTCTGCCGTGGGAGACCAGCGAGGAGTGGCCATCGACCCGCTCTACAAGTCCATGCCCGAGGCTTGCCTGAAGGACGCAAGGCTCTACGAGGCGTTGGCCCTCGTTGATGCGCTGCGCATCGGACGTGCTCGGGAGAAGAGCCTCGCCCAAGACCTCCTGACGCAGCTCTTGAGGAAGAAGTGAGACCCCGCTGGCGCGGCAACGTCGATAACCTTGTGACGACGGCTCGCCTCCTTGGCGAGCTGACAGATGAGGTCGTCTTCGTCGGTGGAGCCGCGACCGGATTGTTGCTGACCGACCCCGCCGCTCCCGATGTCCGCCCCACGCTTGACGTTGACGTCGTGGTCGAGGTGGCCTCGCTGCCCCTGTACCACCGGTTTGGTGCGCGCCTGCGGGATCATGGGTTCCTTGAGGCGCCGGAAGAGGAGGTCATCTGCCGCTGGAAGCATCGCGAGGGCATGATTATCCTCGACGTCATGCCCACAGATGAGAGTATTCTCGGCTTCACCAACCCCTGGTACCTGCCTGCCATGCGCCATGCTCAGAGCTTGGAAGTTGAAGGTGTCTCCCTTCGGGTCATCTCCGCGCCGTTCTTCTTGGGGACGAAGGTCGTGGCGTTCAACTCCCCTGACCGCAAGGGCAGCGGTGACTTCATGGCCAGCCACGACCTGGAGGACCTCATCACGGGTTAGAGTCCACGGACGTGGTGTAAATTCTGAGGTTGGCCAGGGGGAGAGGGAT
>CAZCYB010000027.1:0-43103 GCA_964502805.1 uncultured Desulfocurvus sp. | reverse complement strand
AGCTCTCCAGCCAGGCCCAGCAGCTGCAGCAGACCATGGGCTTCTTCCAGGTGGACACCACCGGCTCCGGCGGCTACGCGAAGCCCAGGAAGCCCCGGGCGCTGCCCCCCGGCCCGTCGGCCCACGCGGGCCATGCGGGCCACCCGGCCCCCAAGCCCGGCCCCAAGGCCGCGCCCAAGGCGGCCAAGTCCGGCGGCATCGACCTGGACATGACCCCGGACTCCGACGACGGCGAGTTCGAGAAGTTCTAGCCGAACGCACAGGGAGAACGCCATGGCCGAGCACGCCACATCCGAAATGCATCAGCATCTGACCTTCAGCCTGGCCAAGGAGGTCTTCGCCCTCGACATCGCCAACGTGCGCGAGGTGCTGGAGCTCACGGCCATCACCAAAATCCCGCGCACGCCGGACTTCATGCGCGGCGTCATCAACCTGCGCGGCCACGCCGTGCCGGTGATGGACATGCGCCGCAAGTTCGGCATGCCCGCGGCGGAGACCACCGTGGACACCTGCATCATCATCGTGGAGGTGGACTACGAGGGCGAGGAGATCATCATGGGCGGGCTGGTGGACAGCGTGCGCGAGGTCTTCGAGATAGCGCCCGAGCGCATCGAGGCCGCCCCGCGCATGGGCACCTCCATCAGCACGGACTACATCAAGGGCATCGGCAAGCAGGACGACCAGTTCATCATCATCCTGGACATCGGCAAGGTCTTCTCCTCCGCGGAGCTGGCCCTGGCCAAGGAGGTCCAGAAGGACGCCGCCTAGCCCGCAGCGCCACGCGACCCGCTAAGGCGGCCCGGATAAGCACTCCCCGGGCCGCCTTTTTTTGCGCCCGGGGCTACTGCCGGTACACCAGCCTGGGGTCCAGGGCCGTGGTCCAGGGCAGGGGGCTGTTGCGCCAGCCCTCACGCACACGCTTGCCGTAGTCCGGGCTGGCCTTGTCGGCCACGGGGTCGCCCTCGAAGCCGTCCACCACGTTGTAGACCTCGGCGAACCCGGCCCTGGCCAGCAGGTTCACCGCCGCGGCGCTGCGGTTGCCGCTGCGGCAGATGACCAGCAGCGTGTCCCCGGGGCCGAAGCGGCGGCGCACCTCGTCCACGAAGCGCGGGTTGGCCGCCATGCCGTAGGCCCGGCGGACGGGGTCGAAGCCCCCGGCGCGCACGGCCAGGGGCACGTTGATGGCCATCTCCGGATGGCCCACCAGGTCGTACTCCTCCACGGTGCGCACATCGAGCACGAACACCTTGGCCGGGGCCGCGCGCCACATGGCGTAGGCCTCGGGGGAGGTCAGGTACTTGCCCAGGATCGTGCGCTTGGCCGGGTCTGCGGGCGTCTCGGCGGCCAGGGCTGTCTGGGCCAGGACCGGGCCCAGGAGCAGGCACAGGGCCAAAGCGGAAAAGGCGAGGTGGCGGGTGTTGCGGAACATGGGGGAGTCCTCCTGCTGTGCGCCTACCAGCCCCGGCGCGGCGCGGCAAGGGGCGCCGGGGCCGCCGGGGCGGGGGCGGGCCTTGCCAGCCGCCCCCCCGTGCTTATCTTGCTGGGCATGAAACACCTCGTCTGCCCCCATTGCCTGGCCGTGAACCGCGCCGACCCCGCCCGCCTGAACCAGGCCGTGTGCGGCAAGTGCTCCAAGGGCCTTGCCGGGGGGGGCGTTCTGCACCTGGACTCCCAGGGCCTGGAGCGCTTCCTTGCGCGCGACGAGCTGCCCCTGGTGGTGGACTTCTGGGCGCCCTGGTGCGGGCCCTGCCGCTCCATGGCCCCGGCCTTCGACGAGGCCGCCGCCACCCTGGGCCCGGCCGTGCGCCTGGCCAAGGTGGACACCCAGGCCCACCCCGACGCCGGGGCCCGCCACCGGGTGCAGTCCATCCCCACCCTGGCCCTGTTCGTGGCCGGACGCGAGGTGGACCGGCTCATGGGCGCGCGCCCGGCCCGCGACATCGTGGCCTGGGTCCGCTCGCACACCGGGTAGCCGCCCCAGGCTGCCCGCCCTCCGGCAATCCCCCCCTCCGCCCGAGGGAGGAGATTACGTATTGCCTTCCCCGCCCTGAGGGAGATATTCCCGTTCTCCCGCGGGCGAACACCCGCCCGCGCTCCAATCCCCCCCACGGAGCCCCCGATGAACCGCATCCGCAACCTGAGCTTCAAGGTGAAGCTCTTCTCCCTCACGACCATCTTCACCGTCGGGCTCATCGCCTTCAGCCTCTATGCGCTGAGCGTGCTGAACCGCGTCAAGGTCACCGGCCCGGTGTACTCCGAGATTGTGCTCGGCAAGGACCTCATCGCGGACATCCTGCCCCCGCCGGAGTTCATGGTGGAGAGCTACCTGACGCTCTTCGAGCTGGCGGGCGCAAGCGACCCCGCCCGGCAGGCGACCCTGCTGGAAAAGGCCGCGCGCCTGCGCAAGGAGTTCGCCGAGCGCCACGAGTTCTGGGACAGGAACCTGAAGGACGAGGCCCAGCGCGAACTGATGCTCAAGGCCGCCTACGCCCCGGCCATGCGCTTCTACGAGACCCAGGAGACGCGCTTTCTGCCCGCCGCGCGCGAGGGCGACCACGAGCGCATGAACGCCCTGCTCTACGGCGAGTTGCGCCAGGACTTCAACGAACACCGCGAGGCCGTGGTGAAGCTGGTGGAACTGGCCGGGGCCGCCGTGGCCGAGCAGGAGAAGCGCTCCGGCGAGGCCACCGCCCGGGACATCCTGATCCTGCTGGCCGCTGGCGGGGCCATCACCGCCCTGTGCTACGCCGCCGCCCTGGTCATCATCTCCTCCATCCTCACCCCCATGCGCGTGCTGCAGCGCTTCTCCACCGGCATCGCCAAGGGCGACCTGGACCAGTGCATGACGCTCAAGCAGACCGACGAGATCGGCAGCGTGGCCGCCTCGGTGTGCGTCATGGTGGACAACCTCAAGGCCAAGATCGCCGAGGCCGAGCAGAAGAGCGAGCAGGCCGGGCAGGAGAGCCGCCGCGCCACCGAGGCCATGGAGCTCTCCGAGCGCTCCCGCCAGGAGGCCGAGCGCGGACGCGCGGCCCTCATGCACGCCGTGGAGCAGCTCCAGCAGGTGGTGGTCAAGATGGCCGAGTCCTCGGCCTCGCTCTCCGAGCAGGTGGAGCGCAGCAAGCAGGGGGCCGAGGTGCAGAGCGCGCGCATAAGCGAGACGGCCACGGCCATGGAGGAGATGAACGCCACCGTGCTGGAGGTGGCCAAGAGCGCGGGCAGCGCCGCCCAGAGCGCCGAGGAGGCCAAGGACAAGGCCCGCGCCGGGGCCCAAGTGGTGACGCAGGTGGTGCGGGGCATCGGCCAGGTGCAGAGCCAGGCCCTGGGCCTGAAGGACGACATGGGCAAGCTGGGCCAGCGCGCCCAGGGCATCGGCCAGATCATGGGCGTCATCAGCGACATCGCCGACCAGACCAACCTGCTGGCCTTGAACGCCGCCATCGAGGCAGCCCGCGCGGGCGACGCGGGCCGGGGCTTCGCCGTGGTGGCCGACGAGGTGCGCAAGCTGGCCGAGAAGACCATGGAGGCCACCCGCCAGGTGGGCGAGGCCATCGGCGGCATCCAGCAGGGCACCGAGGCCAGCGCACAGAGCGTGGAGCGCGCCGTGGCGGCCATCGAGGAGGCCACGGAGCTGGCCGGGCGCTCCGGCCAGGCCCTCACGGAGATCGTGGGGCTGGTGGAGCTGGCCGCGGACCAGGTGCGCGGCATCGCCGCCGCCAGCGAGGAGCAGTCCGCCGCCAGCGAGGAGATCAGCCGGTCCATCGAGGAGGTGGACGCCATCTCCACCCGCACGGCCGAGGTGATGCTGGAATCGGCCCGCGTGGTGGGCGAGCTGGGCGAGGAGACCCAGTCCCTGCGCGGGCTCATCGAGGAACTGCGCGCCAGGTAGCGAACTGCGGGCCAGGTAGCGAGTTGCGGGCCAGGTAGCGAACTGCGGGCCAGGTAGCGAACTGCGGGCCAGGGGGCTGTCAGGCAGCGGGCCAGCCGGGGCCTAGGCGCGCCCCTCCAGCCACTGGGCCAGGGTGGGCGGCGGCCGGAGCGAGCTGGGCACCGGCGGCCACACCGGCGGTTTGGAGAGGTCCACCCCGCGCTGGATCACCGACACCGGCCTGTCCGAGGAGACCACCACCACCAGGAGCTCCGGGTGGGCGTGGGTGAAGCGCAGGGCCGAGTTGTAGCGCGCGCCGCGCGCCCGGTCCTCGCCGGGAAAGCTCGCGCCGTCCATGAGGCAGGCGAAGCTGGCCAGCTGGCAGCGCTTGCCGCCGATGTGCAGCGCGCCGTCCACCTTGGCCAGCCGTGCCGCCAGGGCCAGGCTCTCCTCGCTGTTGAGCGCCAGGGGCTGCTCCAGGCTGTGCCCGCGCAGGGGCAAAAGCGGCAGGTGCGGGTCCAGGATCAGCGCGCAGCCGTACTTCTGCTCGCCGGCGGCGGCCACCAGCAGCGACACCGCGTGGAACAGCTCGTCGCGCTGCTCCGGGTCCAGCGGCCACTCCAGCAGGGCCTCCTCCAGGAACACCAGGCGCGGCTTGCGGTTGGTGGAATGGAAGGCCCCGTCGGAAAAGCTGCACACCAGCCCCCCGTCCAGGTCCAGCATGCCGTGGCGGCCATCGAACAGCGCGCACAGGCTGCCCCGGGGCAGTTCGCCGCCCATGGCCACCCCCGCGATGTGCTCGCCGTCGGAGACCAGCATGCGCGTGCTGCGCTCAACGGTCTGCAGCATCTTGCGCACGTGCTTGCAGTTGTCCAGGCGGGGGCGCTCCGGCTTGGGGAAGCGCGCCAGGAAATTCACGCGGCTCATGCGCGAGGGCTCCACAAAGGCCAGGTGCCCGCGCGCCCAGGCGCCCTCCTCCGGGGTCTTGGAAATCTGGATCACCGCGTCGAGCAGGTTGCTCACGCGCAGGCGCGTGTCCGGCCCCATGGCCCGGGCGCGCTCGTCCACGATGTAGTCGTGCACCGCGTGCGGGGCCATGCCCTGCAGCATGCTGGCCGCCGTGTCCAGGGAGAGCACGTCCTCGGTGCTCATGTTGTGCGAGAGCTGGAGCATGGCCAGCTCCAGCCAGCGCCGCGTGGGCCCGGCGGCGCAGAGGTCCTCGTGGTGCTCCGTGAACCACATCTGGTAGGCCACGTTGCGCGTGCGGCCGCCCAGGCTCACCAGCCCGGCCAGGCCCAGGCGCTTGGCCTTGGCGTGGTCGAAAAAGGCCACCTGCTCCGGCTCCGGCAGGCCACGGCGCCACTCGTCCGTGTCCAGGAAGTATTCCTTGAGCCGCAGCTCATGGCCCGCCAGCACGCCCTGGGGATCCACCACGCGCAGCTCGTCCGCCGCGCCCTTGGCGTACACCAGCGCCGTGCGCGAAGGGCCGGAGAACTTGCACAGCCCCTGGCGCAGGCCCTCCATGGCGCTGTGTACGCAAAGCAGATGGTGTCGGTCCAAGACCCGGCCTCCCCCAGCACGGAAATATCACTAAAGACCAGCACTATACGTAGTCCCGCCAAAACGCAACGCGCAAACCTATGGCACATTGAAGATTTTTTGGGGAGGGGCTGGCGGAGGGGGGTGCGGGGGCGAGGCGGACCCTCCCCCCGACCGCCTACCGCAGCAGCGGGCGGTCGCCGGGGCCGAAGCAGCGGCGGCGGATGACGAGGGTGAGCAGCGTGCTGCCCAGGGCCGTGGCGCCCACGATCATGAGCATGACCACGATCTGGTAGCGGATGGCCTGGGTGGGGTCGGTGCCGCCCAGGATCTGGCCGGTCATCATGCCCGGCAGGGAGACCAGCCCCACGGCCATCATGGAGTTGATGGACGGGATCATGCCCGCCCTCACGGCGGATCGGAGAACGTCGGCGCTGGCCTCGGCCGCGCTGGCGCCCAGGCACAGGCGCATCTCCACCTGGGCGTGCCGGGCGCGCAGGTCGGAGAACAGGCGGTCCAGGGCGATGGCCACGGAGTTCATGGAATTGCCCAGCACCATGCCGCCGATGGGCAGGAAGTATTGCGGCTTCCACCAGGGGGTGGCGTTCACGATGGCCCCGGTGACGGTGACGGTGACGAGCAGGTACACGGCGGCCATGCCCCCGTACATGGGCCAGGCGAAGCGGACGGCCTTCTCCTTGACGCGGCCCTTGGCCGTGTGGGCGGCGGCCAGGCTCATGACCAGGAACAGGCCGAGCACGGGCCAGGGGGTTTCCAGCCGGAACACGAAGGCCAGCACCAGGCCCATGAGGAAGAGCTGGGCGAAGGTGCGCACGGTGCCGATGGCGATGTCGCGGCCCAGGCCCAGGCCCAGGGCCAGGGAGCAGCCCCCGGCCACCAGGGCGAAGACCAGGGCCAGGGCCAGCCGCCAGGTCTCGATGGCGATCACGCCGTCCATGCGAGCCTCCCGCCTTCCAGGCGCAGGTTGCGGGGGGCCACGCGCCGGGGCTCGAAGTCCGCGTGGCTGACAAGCAGCACCGTGACGCCCCGCGCCAGGCAGGCGTCCTCGGCGGCGGCGATGACGGCGGCGGCGCTCTCCGGGTCCAGGGCGCTGGTGGGCTCGTCCAGCAGCAGGGCCTCGGGGTGCAGCAGCAGGGCCCGGGCCAGGCAGAGGCGCTGGCGCTGGCCCACGGAGAGGGTGTCGGCCTCCTGGCCCAGCGGCAGGCCGGGCATGTTCAGGCGCGCAAGAAGGGCGGAGAGGGCCGCGTCGTCCGGCGGCGCGAGGTCGGCGTTGGCGGCGAAGGCGAAGGGCAGGAGCAGGTTTTCGCGCACGGCGCCGGGGATGGTGGCGGGGGTCTGCTGCAGGTAGGCCACGCGGCGGCGCAGCAGGGCCGGGGGCAGCTCGGCCACGCTCTGGCCGGAGAGCAGCACGCGGCCCTCGCTGGGCTCCTCCAGGCGGCAGAACAGCCTGAGCAGGGTGGACTTGCCCGCGCCGGAGGGCCCGCGCAGCACGGCGAAGTCGCCGCGCTCCAGGGCCAGGTCGGCCCCGTCCAGGATGCAGCGGGGCGCGCCGGAGTTCTCCCCGCCCGGCGGGCAGGGATGGGCGAAGCGGACCTGCTCCAGGGCCAGGTGGCTCATGGCTGTCCCTCCGGCGCGGGAGCTACTTCTTGGTGTCCAGGAAGGCGAGGAACTTGTTCACTTCCTCGTGGTCCGGGTTGATCTGCCGGGCGCGGGCCAGGTGCTCGCGGCACTTGGCCACGTCGCCCTTTTCGTAATAGGCGCGGGCCACGTTGTAGTGCAGGTTCTCGTCGGTCTCGGTCATGGTCAGGGCGCGGGTGTAGTACTCGATGGCCTGGTCCACCATGCGGCTCTTGCGCAGGGATATGCCGAACTCGTTGAACAGGTGCTTGTGCTCCGGCGCGAAGGCGGCGTCCAGGCCCACGATGCGCTCCAGGATGTCCTTGGCTTTGGTGTTGTCGCCGCGCTCCACGTAGGTGAGCCCCAGGCCGAAGTTGGCGCGCACGTTCTCCTCGTCCACGGCGATGGCGTTCTCGTACTCGAACTGTGCGCTGTAGAGCGCGCCGCGCTGACGCTGCTCCTCCGCGCGCTGCACCGTGCGGGAGAGCTCCTGCATCTTGGGGTACACGGTCTTGACGTACATCTCCGGCTCGGGATTGTACTTGGCCAGGAAGTCTTCCAGGGGCACGGGGGTGACGGTTCCGGCGGGCACCATGTTCTTGTTCAGGGGCTGCACGCCCACCACGGTGTCCGAGGTCTGCTGGCAGAACCAGTACATCTTGCTGATGGTCTTGCGCTGGGTGGTGCCGGTGCCGACCTTCTCCACGGTCTGGGTGGAGAACAGGCCCTTGATCATCTTGCCGCCCTCGGGCCGGTACACGGCCACGTGGGCTTCGTCCTGGGCCACCTTGCCCTGGGCCGGGGTGCTGTTCTTTTCCATGCGTCCTGGGGGTGTTGAAGGTTGCCGGAGATGCCCCGGAAACTACACGCTTCCAACCAGCGTGGCAAGCGCGCGGCGGCCCGGGGCCGGAAGGATGGCCGGAGGGGGGAGTAGACCCAAAATCATGCGAGTGTTCACTCCGCACCCGCCCGGGCATCGACATCCCGCCCCAAATGCGCTAACAGCCGTCCATTCGTAGAAAATCGGCCGTCATTCCGGGCAGGTGTCCTGAACCTGCGCGGGGGGCGCGCCCTGGGCGAGTGGCACGGCTTGAGATCCCCCGCAACACGAAGGTGGCAGCATGGACAAGAACGTGGGTGAGCGCATACGCGCGTTTCGCGAGAAGCAGAATTTGAGCCTGGCCGACCTGGCCGGACGCACCGGCCTGGAAGAGGGCTTCCTCTCGGCGGTGGAGACCAAGGACACCTACCCGTCGCTGGGCCCGCTGCTCAAGATCGCCCGCGCCCTGGGCGTGCGCCTGGGCACCTTCCTGGACGACCACGTGAGCCGCGACCCGCTCATCGTGCGCCTGGGCGAGAGGACCCCGGAGATGGCCATGCGCGTCGACGGCTCCATGAACGCCAGCCACATGTACTGCTCCCTGGGCCGCGGCAAGACCGACCGCCACATGGAGCCCTTCTTCATCGAGATGACCCCGGAGGCCGAGGCCGACAAGAAGCTCTCCAGCCACGAGGGCGAGGAGTTCATCGTGGTGGTCTCGGGCAAGGTCCAGCTCGTCTACGGGCGGGAGACGACCATCCTGGAGCCCGGCGACAGCATCTATTACAACTCCGTGGTGCCGCACAACCTCTCCGCCACCGCCGACGGCCCGGCCAGCATCTACGCCGTGCTGTACTTCCCGGAGTAGGCCCATGCCGCGCGAACACGCCTTACGCGAGGCCACCCTTGGGCAGCTTTTGGACGAGACCGTGGCCAAGTGGCCCGAGCGCGACGCCGTGGTCTACGTGGACCGCGAGTACCGCCTCACCTGGCGCCAGTTCAACGATCTGGTGGACGAGATGGCCATGGGCCTCATGGCCATGGGCGTCAAGAAGGGCGAGAAGGTCGGCATCTGGGCCAACAACGTGCCCCACTGGGTGGTGCTCATGTTCGCCACGGCCAAGATCGGCGCCGTGCTCCTCACCGTGAACACCCACTACCGCCGGGCCGAGCTCAAGTACCTGCTGCAGCAGTCGGAGTGCGAGAACCTCGTGCTCATCGACGGCTTCCGCGACATCGACTACGTGGAGACCGTGTACGACCTGGTGCCGGAGCTGAAGCAGCAGGAGCGCGGGCGCCTGAACGCGCCGGAGTTCCCGCACCTGAAGCGCGTCATCTTCCTGGGCGCGGAGAAGCACCGCGGCATGTATTCCATGAGCGAGGTGCTGGCCCTCTCGGTGATGACCACCCCGGAGGAGTACGAGGCCCGGCAGGCCACCCTGGACCCGCACGACGTGGTGAACATGCAGTACACCAGCGGCACCACCGGGTTCCCCAAGGGCGTGCAGCTCACCCACTACAACATCGGCAACAATGGCTACTGGATCGGCGAGAACCAGCGCTTCAGCGAGCTGGACCGGCTCTGCCTCACCGTGCCGCTGTTCCACTGCTTCGGCTGCGTGCTGGGCGTCATGGCCTGCGTCACCCACGGCACGGCCATGGTCATCCTGGAGAACTTCGAGCCCGTGCTGGCCATGACCAGCGTGGAGGAGGAGAAGTGCACGGCGGTGTACGGCGTGCCCACCATGTTCATCGCCATGCTGGAGCACAAGCTCTTCAAGCGCTTCGCCGACAGCACCCTGCGCACCGGCATCATGGCCGGGTCGCCCTGCCCCATCGAGTTCATGAAGCGCGCCATGAGCGAGATGAACATGAGCGAGATCACCATCTGCTACGGCCTCACCGAGGGCAGCCCGGTGATGACCCAGACGCGCATCGGCGACTCCATCCGCCAGATGACCGAGACCGTGGGCCGCGCCATGCCCGAGATCGAGGTGCGCATCGTGGACCCGGAGACGGGCGAGGAATCGCCGAGGGGCACCGTGGGCGAGATCTGCTGCCGGGGCTACAACGTGATGAAGGGCTACTACAACAACCCCGACGCCACGGCCCGGGCCATCGACATGGAGGGCTGGCTGCACTCCGGCGACCTGGGCGTCATGGACGAGGAAGGCTACGTCACCGTCACCGGGCGGCTGAAGGACATGATCATCCGCGGCGGCGAGAACGTCTACCCGCGCGAGATCGAGGAGTTCCTCTACCGCATGGAGGGCATCCTGGACGTGCAGGTGGTGGGCGTGCCCAGCCGCAAGTACGGCGAGGAGGTCGGGGCCTTCATCATCCTGAAGCCCGACGCCCAACTGGAGCCCGAGGACGTGCGCGACTACTGCCGGGGGCAGATCTCGCGCTACAAGATCCCCAAGTACGTCGCCTTTGTGGAAAGCTACCCCATGACCGCCAGCGGCAAGATCCAGAAGTACAAGCTGCGCGAGCTGGCCGCCGAGATGTTCCCCGAGGCCATGCAGGAAGCCCCCAAGGCGTAGGCCTGGCGGAAAAGGATCGGGCGGGGGGCGCAGCCAGGCGCCCAGGGCCGCCCAATCGAAGACAAGGAGTTCTGCCCCTGTGGACATCCCACGGATATTCAACATAACGGAGAGCGCTCACCGCATCCACAACCCGTTTACACCCGAAAAGCTCGCCACCCTCGGGTCGGCGCTGCGTCTGGAACCCGGAACCCGGGTGCTCGACCTGGGCAGCGGTTCGGGGGAGATGCTGTGCACCTGGGCGCGCGATCACGGCGTCACGGGCACCGGCATCGACATGAGCCGGTTGTTCACCGAACAAGCGAGGCGCAGGGCCGAGGAGCTGGGCGTCGCCGGGCAAGTCGAGTTCCTCCATGGCGACGCGGCGGGCCATGTCTCAGAGGAGAAGGTCGGTGTGGCGGCCTGCGTCGGCGCCACCTGGATCGCCGGGGGCGTCGCCGGTGCCGTCGAGCTTCTGGCGCGGAGCCTGCGCGCCGGAGGAATCATCCTCATCGGCGAGCCTTTCTGGCGGCAGTTGCCACCGACGGAAGCCGTGGCCAGGGGCTGTCTTGCCAACGCCGCCTCCGACTTCCTCATGCTTCCTGAGCTTCTCGCGTCTTTTGGCCCCCTGGGCTGCGATGTCGTTGAAATGGTTCTGGCCGACCAGGACGGTTGGGATAGATACGAGGCGGCCAAATGGCTCACCATGCGCCGGTGGCTCGAAGCCAACCCCGGCGACGAGCTGGCGGGCGAGGTGCGCGCCAAACTGACCTCGGAACCCGTGCGCTACGCCACGTATACGCGAGAGTATCTTGGCTGGGGCGTGTTCGCGCTGATGCCGCGCTGATGCGTCGGCGCAACCGGCGGAGAGTCGCCAGCTGTGCCGCGCGGCAGCTGACTCGCAGAAACATGATTGCGGCGGAATTCAAGGCTTGAGGGGCTTGCGGTTGCCGCGCAACCAATGGACAGGCCTGTCTCTGGCAGGCCGAAGAAGGAGAATACGCCATGCAGATCGAACAGGCTTACAAGGACATCGCCCCCCGGCTGCGGGGCCTGCGCGACGCCCTGGACATGACCCGCGAGCAGCTGGCCGCCGCCACCGGCGCCACGCCCGAGCAGGTGGCCGCCTACGAGTCCGGCGAGGTTGAGATTCCCGTGGGCTTCCTCATGAAGGTGGCCCACTGCTGCCACGTGGACCTCATGGTGCTCATCAGCGGCGTGGAGCCGCACCTCAAGGGCTACTCCCTGGTGCGCAAGGGCGAGGGCCTGGCCGTGGAGCGCCGCAAGGACTACGACTACAAGAGCCTGGCCTACCGCTTCTCCGGCCGCAAGATGGAGCCCTTCCTCATCACCGTGCCGCCCAAGGACGAGAAGGACATGAACCTGGTGTCCCACTCCGGGCAGGAGTTCGTGCACGTCATGGAGGGCCGCCTGGAGATCCGCGTGGGCGGAGAGGTGCTGGCGCTGGAGCCGGGCGACAGCCTGTACTTCGACTCTCAGAACCCCCACGCCCTGCGCGGGCTGGACGGCAAAGAGGCCAAGTTCCTCGACGTGATCCTGTAGGGGGGACGCATGAAAGCCATCGATAAGATCAAGCCCAGCATGTACCGCGACTTCTGCGCCCAGTACAAGGTGGACGTGCCCGCCGACTACAACTTCGCCTACGACTTCCTGGACCCGCAGGCCCAGGCCGAGCCCGACCGCCTGGCCATGATCCACGTGGACGACGCCGGAACCCGCCGCGAGCTCACCTTCGGCTGGTTCGCGCGCGAAAGCGTGAAGCTGGCCGATGCCCTGGCAAAAAAGGGCGTGAAGAAGGGCGACCGGGTCATGGTCATCCTGTACCGCCGCGTGGAGTACTGGACCACCATGCTGGCCCTGTGCCGCATCGGCGCGCTGCCCATCCCCTCGCCCTCGCTCTTGACCGCCCACGACATCGAGTTCCGCGTGAACTTCGCCAAGGTCTCCTGCGTCATCTGCGAGGACAGCCTCACCGCGCGTGTGGAGGAGGCCCGGCACAAGTGCCCGGGCCTGGCGCTCACCGTGCAGGTGGGCAAGGCCGCCCCGCCCATCGGCTGGCAGGACTTCGAGATCCTCAAGGGCTCCGGGGCCGAGAGCTTCCCGCGCACGGGCGACAGCCCCGGCGGCGACGACCCCATGGTCATCTTCTTCTCCAGCGGCACCACGGGCATGCCCAAGATGGTGCTGCACACCCACACCTACCCCCTGGGCCACGTGGTCACCGGGGCCTACTGGCACGACCTGGAGCCCGGCGACGTGCACCTGACCCTCTCGGACACCGGCTGGGCCAAGAGCGTGTGGGGCAAGTTCTACGGCCAGTGGCTGGCCGGGGCCGTCATCTTCGTCTGGGACTTCCGCGGCAAGTTCGAGCCGCGCGAGCTTCTGCGCATCCTCTCCCAGCACAGGGTCACCACCTTCTGCGCGCCGCCCACGGTGTACCGCTTCCTGGTGCGCGAGAACCTGAAGGAATTCGACCTCTCCGCCCTGCGGCACTGCACCACCGCCGGGGAGCTTTTGAACGACTCCGTGTTCGCCGACTGGCAGCAGGCCCTGGGCCTGCCCATCTTCGAGGGCTACGGCCAGACCGAGACCACCCTGCAGGTGGCCACCCTGCCCTTCATGAAGCCCAAGCCCGGCTCCATCGGCAGGCCCATGCCCGGCTGGGACATCGTGCTGCTGGACCCCGACGGCAAGCCCTGCCCCCCGGGCGAGGAGGGCGAGATCTGCATCCGCCTGAAGGCCGAGAAAAGCACCGCGGGCATCCCCGGGCTGTTCACCGGCTACCTGGACGAGCAGGAGCGCACCGACAAGGTGGTCTACGGCGGGTTCTACCACACCGGCGACAAGGCCTGGGTGGACGAGGACGGCTACTTCTGGTTCCTGGGCCGCACCGACGACCTCATCAAGAGCTCCGGCTACCGCATCGGGCCCTTCGAGGTGGAAAGCGCGCTGGTCTCCCACGACGCGGTGGTGGAGGCCGCCGTCACCGGCGTGCCCGACCCGGTGCGCGGCATGGCCGTGAAGGCCACAGTGGTGCTGGCCCCGGGCTACGAGGCCGGGGACGCCCTGACCAAACAGCTCCAGGAGCACGTGAAGACCGTCACCGCGCCGTACAAGTACCCGCGCATCATCGAGTACGTGGCCGAGCTGCCCAAGACCATCAGCGGCAAGATCAAGCGCGCCGAGATCCGCGCCCGGGACATGGAACGGATGAACATGTAGTCGACGCGGCCCAAAACAACACAGGCCTGGCGCGGGATGTCCGTGCCAGGCCTGTTTCGTTTGCATCGCGCGCCCTACTTCTTCACGGCGTAGCGCTCCAGCTGGTGCTTGTATTCCACCACCCCGTCGGCGATGCCCCGGGCCAGGGTGCGCAGGTAGTAGTCGCCCTTGAGCCGCCCGGCCTCGGTCTTGTTGGTGATGTAGCCTATCTCCACAAGCACCGAGGGCATCTTGGCGCCCATGAGCACGTAGAACGGGGCCTCGCGGTTGCCGTGGTCGGTGACGGTGAACTTGCCCTGGCGCAGGGTGGCCAGGCCGTTCTTCTGCACGCCGCGCGCCAGGTCCAGGCTCTCCTTGATCTTGCTGGTGAGCATCAGGTCGGTCAGGATCATCTGCAGGTCGCTGATGCTCTTGTCCGACACGGCGTTCTCGCGCGCGGCCACGCGCACGGCGTCCGGGGTGCGGGCCAGGTTCAGGCTGTAGGTCTCCAGGCCGCTCATGGAGGGGTCGTGGTGGGCGTTGCAGTGGATGGAGAGGAACAGGTCCACCTTGCGCACGTTGGCGCGCGCGGTGCGCTCCTCCAGGGGGATGAACTCGTCCGTGGTGCGGGTGTACACCACCTTGAAGCCGCGCTCCTTGAGGACCTTGCCCAGGGCCAGGGCCATGCGCAGGTTCACGTCCTTCTCCACCAGGCCGTTGCCCTGGGCGCCGGGGTCCTTTCCGCCGTGCCCGGCGTCGAGCATGATGGTGCGCACGGTGAGCCCCAGCTGCTCCACTAGGTCCGCGGCCATGCGGCCCCGCCCGCCCTTGGGCGCCTTGATGCCGCCCTTGACCACCTGGCCGGGGTCCTTGCCGTGGCCGGGCCGGGCGTCGTCGCGGTCATCGTCGTCGTCATCGTGGGCCGGGGCGGCCTTCCTCGGCGCGGGGGCCCCGTACACGTCCACCACCAGCCGGAAGGGGTTCTCCAGGGCGAAGACCTTGTAGTCGTGGAACTCCGTGACCTCCAGCACGATGCGCGTGGTGTCCGGGTCCTTCTGGTTGGCGCGCAGGCTCTTCAGCATGCCGCCGGAGACCTTCGTCTCGGCGGCGATGCCACGGCCCACGTGGGTGCCCATGAGGTCGATGTACAGCCTGCGGGGCCGCTCGCCCTTGGCGCCGCCCTCGGCCGGGGAGGGCACGGGCGCGCCGCTGGCGTCGATGAGCTGGTACTTGAAGCGCACGGGCGCGTCCACGTCCAGCACCACGCGGCTGTAGTCGCTGGCGGTCTTGTAGCGCATCTCCACTAGGCTGGCGGGGCCTGCGCCGCGCGGCTTCTGGTTGGGCACGGGCGGCGGCGGCAGGTCGGCCGGCTTCGGCGGCGCGGGCGTTGCGGCCTTGGCCTCCGCCCTGGTTTCCGTCCGGCTCTCGGCCTTGATCTCCGGGGCGCGCTTGATCCCCCTGGCCTTGGCCTTCTCGGCCTGGGCGGCCAGGGACCTGGCCGTGGCCGCGCGCGGGTGGCCGGGGTGCTTCTTGACGACGGCCTGGAAGTCGGCCAGCGCCCCGTCGGGGTCGCTTAAGGACGAAAGACGCAGGTAGCCGCGCTTCACCAGGGCCTCGGGCACCAGCAGGTGCTTGGGGAAGCGCTCCAGGTACTGGCCGAAGCTCTCCTCGCTCCTGGCCCAGTCGGCGCGGGCGCCGGTCTTTCTGGCGATTTCCTCCTGCACGCGGGCCAGGAAGAACTGGGCCTTGGCCCCCTGCGCGCCGTCGGGCGCCTTGGCCCGGGCGGCCTCCAACTCGGCCTCCAGCTTGCGCAGGGCCGCCGGGGTGGCCTGCTTGCGCGCCAGCAGGGTCTGGAAGCGGGCCACGGGGGCATCTGCGGGGGCAGGAGCGGCAGCGGGTGTGGGCTCTTTCTGTTTGGCGGGCGCGGGCCTGGCCGCGAAGGCGTCCGGGCAGGCCAGGGCCGCCATCACAACCAGCGCCAGCAGGCAGGCCAGCCAGAACGAGGAAGGCGAGGGGGGCGCCCAGGCGGTCCGCTTGGCGCGGCTCCGGGCGGCGGGAGGCGTGTGCTGGGCGCAGTTCATGGCGCCCGCATCTTTGCCGAGTTCGCCCGAAAAGTCCAGCCGGGGCCCCGGCGCGCCACGCCGCGCGCCATTTCGGGCGGCCTTGACCCGGACGATCTTGACCGGGGCCGCGCGGGGGGCTAACCAGCGCCCATGCGCATTCCGGAACTCCTCCTGCCCGCTGGCGACGCCGAGAGCCTGGCCACGGCCCTGCTCTACGGGGCCGACGCCGTGTACCTGGGGGCCGACGGCCCCAACCTGCGCGCCCGCGCCGCGGGCTTCGGGGGGGCTGGCCTGGCCCGGGCCGTGGCCGACGCCCACGCCGCCGGGGCCAAGGTGTACGTCTGCCTCAACGCCACCCCGCGCCAGCAGGACCTGACCCTGGCCCGGCAGGGGCTGGAGCAAGCCCTGGAGGCCAGCGCAGACGGCCTCATCATCGCCGACCCCGGCGTGCTGCGCCTGGCCCGGCGGCTGGCCCCGGAAATCCCCGTGCACATCAGCACCCAGGCCAACACCCGCAACATCGAGGCCTGCGCCCAGTGGCGCGACCTGGGCGCCACCCGCGCCAACCTGGCCCGCGAGTGCGCCGCCCGCGAGGTGGCCGAACTCTGCGCCGCGCGCGACCGCGAACTGCCGGGCTTCGAGCTGGAGGTCTTCGCCCACGGCGCGCAGTGCATGGCCTTCTCCGGCCGCTGCCAGCTCTCCGTGCACATGACCGGACGGGCCGTGAACCAGGCCGGACGCACGGCGTCCATGGGCTCCTGCGCGCACCCCTGCCGCTACGAGTACCGCCTGCGGGGCGTGGTGGAGGAACAGAAGCGGGCAGGGTCCAACCCGGGGGAGGCCGCCTGGGAGGTGGTGGAGCACTTCACGGACGCGCCGGACCTGCCCGGCCAGGAGAGCTGGACCCAGTTCTTCGCCCCCCAGGACCTGTGCCTCATCTGGCAGGCCCGCTGGCTGGCGCGCCTGGGCGTGGACTGCCTGAAGATCGAGGGCCGCACCCGCAGCTCCGCCTACCTGGCCTGCGTGGCCGATGCCTGGCGCTTCGCCCTGGACGGCGTGGCCAGCGGCGACTTCCAGCCCCGCGCCGCCCTGGCGGAGCTGCGCCACGCCGCCTCGCGCCCGCTGACCATGGGCCTGTTCGGGGCCGACCCGCGCCGGGCCATCCCCGGCCTGGACCGCTCCCTGCCCCGGCCCATGCCGCTGCTGCGCGTGCTCGGCCCCGCCGGGGGCGATGCAGCCTGGTCCGGCAGCGCGTGGGAGGTGGAGGTCAAGGGCACCTTCGACCCGGCCCGGCCCGAGGGCCTCACGCTCATCCTGCCCGGCCTGCGGCGGCCCGCCCTGCCCCCGGGCTCCTTCGCCCTGGAAAAAGACGGCCTGCCCGTGGCCACCGCGCACCCCGGCATGCGCGCCGTGTGGCGCGTGGACTCGGCCCTTGCGGCGGAGATCAGGACCGGGATTTTCGCGAGGTAGCGGAGAAATGAGTCCCACGTGATAGGCGAGCACCGCAGTGAGGCCAACCAGCGACAATTGACGGACAAGCACCTGAAATGAAAAGGAGGGTCGAGACGCTCACAAAAGTGGCAGGACAACACGACTCCAGGGGGAGTGGCCTAGAACGGGCAGTCAAACAATCACCGTTGCAATGCCCGACAGCGGAACGCCCCCCCCTGCCAGGACGACAGCGAAGAGCGTCTGAAGGGATTAAACCAATACGTTGAAGGCTATGAACGCTGCTTCTTGGGCGATGTTGCGCTATTTGTTGCAATTGAACCGGAAGTTATGCCAGTATTCTGCACGGCAGGGCGATTTGTTGTTTGCTGTGTTGGCTGTGACACAGGTGGCTTTTGCTCTTTATTGCTCATTTCAATACCTCCAACAAAGAGTGACAAAGAATGCTCCAAGGGTCATGCATATTGATATAATCATCATCCAGGCAATTCTTCTCAACTGAAGGCCAAGGTCATGCACATTGCCTGAAAACTTTTCCCTTGCCGCGTCAAATACTTTTAGCAATTCAAGATATTTGTCGCGTAGCTGCTGCTCGCCATCTGAAAAAAATATCGCTGCTTCTGCGTATGACTTTACGGGAGTTGGCATATCACCATTTGACAGCAATAGCATCATACACCTGAAAAAAACAAAAATTGACAACGCCAACGAAAAAACTATCGCTATCTTAAAGAACGGCGTTTGATCAAGCCCAATAACACTTTTCAAGATGTTTACATTGGCCAAAATTGATAGTTGAACACCAGCGACCGTAAGGGAGGCCCAAAGATACTGACGTATATACTCAAACTGCTGTCGCTTAATGTCAACAACCAACATTTTGTAATCATCAAACGCAAACTTGCAGAGCATTTCATACTGCTTATCGCCGCAAGATCCCGTTGCTCCAGCAGGTAGTTCTTCTCCCACCTTGGCCTCCTGATTGCACCTACACATATCACCACACGGCCACGGGCTGCAACCTTATATCCACAAGCAACTCGTCCGCCCCGCCTGCCACACTCCTACCCCCCTTGGCAACGCCGCTGGAGTTGGGTTAGGGTCGGCTCAAACGGAGGACCCCATGGGCGGAACTGTGACGATCAACGAAGACGAGTGCATCGGCTGCGAAACCTGCTGCGAGATGTGTCCGGACGTGTTCCAGTACGACTCGGACGCCAACAAGGCCAAGGTGGTGAACCCCACCGGCGCCAGCGACGACGATATCCAGGCGGCCATCGACGCCTGTCCGGTAAGCTGCATTTCCTGGGAGTAGGGGAAAAAGGACGGGGGCCGGCGCTAGCCGTCGGCCTCCGCCACGTTTGAGAGCCCTTCCACGTCGAGGATGCGGATGGTGTTGCCCGCGCTCTCGATGAGGCCCTGGTCCGCCAGCTTCTTGAGCGCGCGGGACAGGGTTTCCGGGATGGTGCCCAGGTAGGACGCGATCTGGCCCTTGGGCAGGTCCAGGGTGAGGGTGTCGCGCCCCTGGGCGGAGCGCAGCAAGAGCAGGTAGCCCGCCAGCCGCGCGGGCACCTCCTTCAGGCTCAGCTGGGCTATCTGCCCCACGAAGGCCCGCAGCCGCTGGGACAACAGCGCCATGACGCCCAGGGCCAGTTCGGGCTCCTTGCGCAGGGCCTCCACGAACTCGCGCCGGGGAATGCTGACCAGCACGCTGGCCTCCAGGGCCTGGGCGCTGGCCGGGTATGTCTTTCCCTCGAACACGGGCACCTCGGCAAAGGCCTCGCCGGGGCCGAAGACATGCAGGATCTGCTCCTTGCCCGTGGGCGACGAGCGGTACACGCGCACCCGCCCGCTGGACACCGCGAAGAAGTGCGAGCCCGGCTGCCCGGCCTCGAAGAGCGTCTGCCCGGCCTCGCAGCGCTTGAAGGACGCGATGCGCGCCAGGCTGGCCAGCTGCTCATTCGGCAGCCCCTCGAAGAGCTTGATGCGCCCCAGCGCCTGGATCATGTCCTTGTCCATGCTTCCTCCAAAATCCTGCGGTGTCCCTTGACTTTAGTCATGGCGGCGGAGGAACGCAACCGCCATGGTGGGGGCCGTGGGGAAAGCCCCCGGCGGCCAGGGGCTCCGCCCCTGGACCCCGGTCAAGGGGATTAATGTAATACCCAAGGATCTTGATTAGAACAGGGGTTTCTCTTGGAGCATTTTGAGGATCACCTGGTAGAGATCCTCTTACCGGAGGTTAAACCGGAATTCGCGCTGCTTCAAGCGAAGGTAAAAAGTGTGCTTTGCCAGGCCTCTGAAGCGCATCAGCCGGGTCTTGGCATAGCCCCAGAAGCTCTCAATGCCATTGATAAGGCAGGTTTTCGTGGCGAACTCATTCTCGCCGTGCTGGACCCGGAAGAGCTTCTTGTACCCGTGGTTCACAAGGCCGTTGTAGCTCATCCAGCCATCGGAGTGGATGACGCTTTCCAGGTCAACGCGCCCGCGAATAATTGCAAGGTGGCCCTGGAGACGTCAGAGACGATCTGGGTGTAGACGCGGCCTTGTCGCTTGAATAAGCCGAAAACAATAGCCTTTTTTCTTGCGCCTCGGTCTGTGACACCCCGCACTTTTCGCGGCTCGAAGTAGCTTTCATCCACTTCGATTTCCCCTTTCACTGGGGATTCTTCTTCACACGCCGCCGCGATGCGCTCCCGAATTCTGACGACGATTCGGTTCACAGTGTTGCGGTTCACGCCCGTCACCTAGGCGAGTTGAGTGGCGGTCAGATCAATGACGAAAAGCTTCACCAACTGCCTGATTTTCGCCTCTGAAATTTTCGAACGGAGGATGTACTTGTTTTGTGGCGCCATTCCTAGGTTCCTACCAGCTACATGGCGGCCTTCCTAGTCACGAGCCATACCCAAAACTGTCCGTCGCCGGGCCCGCTAAAAGCTCGACAATATTGATGCGCAATTACTACTCATAGCCTGCGGTTCGTGTCACCGACGGAGCCATTCGACGCCCAGCGCCAATGGCGAAAAGACATTCACAGACTTGAGCAGCTCGTAGGAGACCGGCAGGTCATAGCCATGAGCTTTTCACTCGTTGACCTGCCCGAGATCTCACCCCTTTGGGTTGCCGGCGATTAGCAGTTTTTCAGCAATACACAAACATTGTCATGGGGGGGGAACAACCCGGCTCTCAAGACGCAGACAGCAGCTCTCTTCCGCCACCAGGAGCACCCTTTCGAGGGCCAACTGTCAGGTCATAACCATCTCAGCACATCCAGTTTATCAACCAGGCGCAGGCACTGCCAGAACTTGCAGCAGGTGACGCGCTGCGTGCTGTTTCGCTCGTGAATTCCTCGGCAGCGCCATGTGGCGCCACCTGGCAGAGACGACTCTGCCGTTAGCCCGAGAGTACCGCGCGGGCATGCTGTGGAACGGGGACGGCTGCTGGTATGTGGCCACGAAACCGTATGACGAGGTCATAACCACATGGGGCGACCAGCACGAGCAGTGGGCAGGACGCCTAGCTTGGTCGGCGCACGTCGCTGACGGCTTGCTGCACGTGATGGAGGACGTGCGCAGGGCTCCGACTCCTCTCACGAACATCCGTTGGACGGAGAAAGCTGGGATTGGCCTAACGTGGGAAATGTGGTGATAAGTCTGCAAATTGCGCGTGGCGTCCGCGTGGCGTAGGGGGGAGACGTCTCGGCCCAACGTCTGCGGTCCGATCCTGGGCGGATGGCTCATGAGGGGCTGGGGCTGCCGGCCATGCGGCCTATCGCGCCGGGGCCAGAGTGGGAGTAGGGCTTCGGCCAAGTTCCGTGGCTGCTGGTGCGGCCACGCATGTATCATGAGCCGCTGCGGGCGGAACCCCGGGCCTTGCCCGCCTTAGATGTTCAGCTTGTTGAAGAGCGCACGCGGCAGATGCCGCAGGACGAACATGATGAGCGCCCACTTTCCCGGCGCGTAACATACGGGGCGGCCTTGGGCGATGGCGTCCAACATCAGCCGGGCCACCTCAAGGGCGTCGGCCATGGGCGGCGCGCCCTTTTCGCCCAGCAGGTGCGCCGTCATCGGGGTCGCCGTCGGCCCCGGCAGGATGAGCGTCACCGTGACGCCGGTACCGGCCAGGCGGTGCTGCAGCCCCTGGGCGAAGCGCGCAAGCAGGCCCTTGCCGGCACCATAGGCGTAGTTGGTCTTTCGGCCACGGTCGCCCGCAACCGAACCGATGATTCCAAGCCTTCCCCGCCCCGCCAGCGCCATGCGCCCGGCGATGGCCTCGGCGAAAAGCGCCGGCGACACACCGTTTACCACGAGCGCCTCGCGGCAGCGAAAGAGATCCCTCTGGCAGGTCTTCTGGTCCGGCAGCAATCCGGTGGCGATGAGGGCCACGTCCACCGGCCCCGCCTCAAAAACGCCGTTCACGAGCGCGTCGATGGCCGCCGGGTCCTGCACGTCCATCGCCCGAGTCTCCACCTGCGCATCCGCACTGCGCACCCGCAGATCCATGGCCACGCGCTCCAGCCGGGCCGCATCGCGCCCCACCAGCACGAACTCCACCGGGCCTTGCTCCAGCCACAGCCGCGCGCAATGCTTGGCCAGGGCCGAGGTGCCCCCGATGATGAGGATCCGCCGCCTTGCCATCACACCCCCAAAAGCCGGCGCGACATGGCAGAGCTTGCGCCTGGGTCGCGGTGGGCCAGCAACTCGTTAAGACGCGGGTAGCCGCTCTCAAAGAGCTCCCGCGGCATGCGTGCGTCCTTGGCCAGGTAGAGCCGCCCGCCCGCCTGGCGTACAATGGCGTCCAGCCGCTCGAAGAGCCGCAGGGTGGGCGTGCCGTTGTTGGGGAAGTCCAGTGCCAGGGTGACGCCGGGGCGCGGGAAGCTCAAGACGCCCCGCCCCTCCCGGTGGCCGAAGGTCTTGAGCACCGCAAGGAACGAGCCGCTGCCCGAGCGGGCGATCTCGCCCAGCATGGTCTGGGTGGCCTCGCGCCCATGCTCGCGCGGAATGACGCTCTGGTACTGGTAGAAGCCTTTCGGGCCGTAGATGCGGTTCCACTCCAGCACATTGTCCAGGGGGCAGAAGAAGGGCTCGTAGTGGGTAAGGCTGACCCCCCGCGCACGCTTTTTCATGGTGTAGTACAGCATGTTGAAGGCCCGCAGCGAGAGGGAGTTCACCAGCGAAAAGGGCGGAACGAAGGGCACCGTGAGCCTGTCCTCACCCGGCACAGGGCCGTTGGCCACATCTGCCGGGTTGCCGCGCATGAAGATGCCGCGCCCGCCGCCGCACACGCAGTCGATCCACGACACCGTGTGCTCGTACCCGGCCTCCGAGGCGTCGGACAGGGCGAAGAACCCGTCCAGGTCGGCGAAAGGGATGAGCTCGGACTCAACGAATGGCCCGGCCACCCTGCGCAGGCGGATGTCCGCCTCGACGATGGCCCCGGTGAGGCCGATGCCGCCCACGGTGGCCTCAAAAAGCCCTTGCTCGCGGTTCGGGCCGCAGTCCACTACCTGGCCGTCTGTGCGTGCCAGCCGCAGCCGCGAAACATGGTCGCCGAAGCTGCCGTGGCGGTGGTGGTTTTTGCCGTGCACGTCGTTGGCCACGGCCCCGCCAACGGTGATGAGCTGGGTGCCGGGATTCACGGGCACCATGAAGCCGCGCGGCACGAACATGCGTTGGATGTCGCGCAGGAGCACGCCCGCCTCGCAGGTGAGCACTCCGCTCCGGGGATCGAAGGCGATGAAGCGGTCCAGCCCGGACATGTCCCAGAGCTCTCCGCCGGGGTTCAGGCAGACGTCGCCGTAGCTACGGCCGTTGCCGAAACAAATGCCCGGCCCCGCTCCGCGCAGGAGCCTAGGAGCGGCGGCGCGATCGGAAAAGGGACGCACCCGGTGCTCGTCCGACGAGATCCTGCCCCAGCTCGATACCTTCACCACGCCACTCCCCCCGCCACCAGCGCCGCAACGAACAGCGCTCCGGCCGCCAGACTGGGGCCGTCCTTCACCGCGAACACCAAAGGATCATCGTGCATCAGGCCCCGGTGGGCAGTCAACCACATGTGGCCGATCCAGTACAGCAGAACCGGCACGCAGGCCCAGATGAACCCAGGCGTAGGGTACAGCCGCACCACTGTCTCGCTGTTCAGGTACAGCGAAAGCACCAGCGCGGAGGCGATTCCGGAAGCCACGCCCAGCGAAAGCACGAGCCGGGCGTCGCCGACGCCATAGCCCCGGCCGTGCAGCTTCCCGACCGCATCCGGAGGATGGCTTTGCAACTCCGCGTAGCGCTTCACGAAGGCCAGGGAGAGGAACATGAACGCCGAAAACGCCAGCAGCCAGTGCGAGAGAGGCACAGCCGCCGCCGCGCCGCCGGCAACGACCCGCAAGGAGTACAGCAAGGCCAGGACCATGCAGTCGAGCACGGCCACGCGCTTGAGGCGCAGGCTGTAGGCGCAGGTGACGACGAAGTAGGCGCAGAGCCAGGCCAGGGGCCCGAGCCCGGCGGCAATGCCCAGCCCCATGCTGCACAAGAACAGGACCGGCGAAAGCAGCGCCGCGTAGCGGATGGACACGGCCCCGCTGGCCAGGGCCCGCCACCTCTTGCGCGGGTGCCGCCGGTCGCTCTCCAGGTCCAGCAGGTCGCTGATGAGGTACACGGACGAGGCGCACAGGCAGAAAGCCAGGAAGCACATGAGCACAGCGGGCCAGCGATCCGCATCGCCCATTTGGTGGGCGGCACCCAGAGGCACGAAGACGAGCAGGTTCTTGAGCCACTGATGCAGGCGCAGCATGCGCGGAACAGGCATCGGGTCCAGCGGGCGGGCCTGAAACTCGCGCTCCACCGGGCAGAGGCCGGACACCTTGTCCGCCAGCCCGGCCGACGCGTTCACCACCACCGCCGCCCCGGCCTCGCGCCACACGGGCAGATCCGCGGCGGCGTTGCCCGCGTAGGCGAAGCCCCCCTTGCCGAAGCGGCCCACGAGCGCCTCGGCCTTGGCCGCTCCGCCGAGGTTCACGCTGCCGTCGCTGGCCAGCGTCTCGTCGAAAAGGCCCAGGACATCGGCGATTGCTGTTGCGATGCGCGCATCCGAGGCCGTGGCAAGAATGAGCCTGCGACCGCGCGACCGTTCCGCGCGCAGCCAGGCCACGAAAGGCTCGTTGAAGGGCAGAAGGGCCGGATCGAAATCAAACCGCCTGGCCAGCTCGGCCTTGAGCGCGGCCTTGCCCCGCGCAAGCCAAAACGGGATGCTCAAGGTCATCCTGGGCGACGTGCGCAACAGTCCCAGCGCGGACTCATGCAGCATGTCCGTGGCGATGAGCGTGCCGTCAAGGTCAACGGTCAGCGGCAGGGAAGACGCTGCCGGAGCGCCGTCTGCCGGCGTCATGGCCGGACTCGGCCCGCAGCGCGGGCGTGCTCGGGGGAGGGGGGCTCGGCGCCAGGCGCCCCTGGCTGGCCGTCGGCCGGAGGGGTACCGGCGGCATGCCCGCTGGCCAGGGCTGCCCCGACCCCCAGCAGCAGATGAAAGAACCAGTTGATCTGCGGGTAGTAGAGCCCGTCGTGTACGGCGAAGTGGATGACCGAGGCCAGCAGGGCGAAGGTGATGGCGCGCTCCGTGGCGCGATCAACTTCCTGCCGCCAGGCCCGGCTCAGATACGCCGCAAGGTGCCGGCCGGCCAGATACAGGTACAGCAGGGTGAGCGGCACGCCTATGCCGCACAACAGCGAAAGGTACTGATTGTCCCAGGTGACGTTGCGCTCCAGCGTTCCGGCGAACTCTTCCTTGGTGGCCATGCTGGAAACGGGCTGGTAGTTCTCGAGAAAGGGCTTGCGCGGCGTGCGGATGCCCACGCCGAGCAACGGGTGCTGCTTCAGGATTTCCCACGTGGCCGGAAAAGCCTCTACGCGGTAATAGGTCGATTCATAGTTCCTCACCCGCGGCACCTTGTCCGGGTAGGCGAAGAAAAAAGTCCCCGCGACCAGGGTGCTGACCAGGACAGCGGCTAGCGCGCGCTTCAGGCTCAGCGACTTGAAGGCGACATAGACCGGGATGAGCACGAACGGCAGCAATATGACAAAGCGCGAACCAGCAATGAAGCACACCACCGCTCCGAGGAGCAGCAGCGCACCAGCAACGAAACGTTGCAGCCTGCCCGCTTGCCCGATCAAGTAGATGGGGCCGGCGGAAAGCAGCACCAGCGTGCCCGCCAGGGCGTGGTGGTGCAACCCCATGAAGGACGGCTGCGCCCCGAGGATCAGGTGCGAGAGCGCCAGCCCGGCGAAGCAGAACGAGAGCAGGACGAAGAGGAACCTCCTGTACCGAGCGGTGCGCAGGAAGGCCTGGCCGCACACGAGACCACCCGCCGTCGGGGCCAGAAACGAGAATGCCCGCAGTTGCGATGACAGCGGCTGATCGCTCAGCCCGGCGGAAAGCGCAAAACCGGCGGCCAGGGCCACCCAGGCGAGCAGCACGCCCCGAGAGACGCTCCCAACGCCCTGCCGCGCGCTGCGGCTGGCAAGGTACTGGAGCAGTGGCAGCAGCGTCAGCAGGCTAGTGAAAAGATTCGTGCGCTCATCGGGGACAAGGACAAGGTAGGGTACCAAAAACGTGGCCTGGAGGCAGATTATGGAGCAAAGCGTCATCGCGGTCCATCCCTTCCAGGCCATGCTGCCCACAACTCCCTTCTGTTCGCTCATGTACTCTTGTCTCCATTTAAGCCACATGACTTCTACGCAAACCTACGTACGCAAGCAACGGCATCGTGGCTCATGCCCGAGCCTGGTATGCGTTCCACAGGCGGCAAACGGCGGTTGCGGATTCAGCAGTGCCCCCGCGAAGATCGCACATGGAAAGCTGGGCGGCCCCGGAACATGAGCGCGTGGCGTTCACGCTTCCCGCCCTGCACGATGCGTCTGCCCCGCACGGCGGCATTTTTTGCTGTTGCCCACCGTTCACGCTCGTCGTGCTCAAATTTCCGGCTGCGTTCCGGTGTGCGGAGCCGAATCTTCCTTGACAGGGTGCCGATGGACCAGCTGATATGAATCCCGCCCGCCCTGCTACCCAGTATGGAGTGGTCCGGTCAAGCCCCCTGTCTCCATTCGTTTGAACTGATCTGATTGTTGTGCTAGCATTTTGTGACTGTAGATTACCGCACAGGCTTTGGCGCAAGGCGTCGCCAGGGCCGGCCAGATGCACCCTCCACAGCACAGACGTAATAGACCAGGATATACACATATGATTCGCGACTATGCCGTGGTGCTGCTCAACTACAAAAACGCCCAGGTGACTCTGGACTGCGCGTTGAGCGTACTGGCCCAGTCGCCTGCCCCGCGTCACCTCATCCTTTGCGACAACGCTTCCCGGGACGGCAGCCTGGAGGCCATCACCTCATGGGCCCAGCCATATGCGCCTTGGGTGACGTCGCGCTCGGCGCTCGCGGCCGGCGATTCCTGCTCAACGTCGCCACCGCCGGTCATCGTGGTCGACAACGAGGACAACCTTGGCTACGCCGGAGGCAACAACGTTGGTATCAATCTCGCCCTTGCTCTTGGCTGCGACCATGTCTGGATCTTAAACAACGACACCATCGTCCAGCCCGGTGCCGCCCGGTACCTGCTGGAGCACATGCAGGCCGACCCCGCCTGCGGCATCTGCGGCGCCCTCACGCGGTATCTGTTTGATCCGCAAGTCGTGCAGTGCCATGGTGGCGGCGTGTACAACAAGTGGCTGGGCACGGTCGCCCTGCAGGGGGAAGGCGAACGGCTCCCCCTTGACGCTGCACGGGTCCCGGACAACTTTCGCCTGGATTACGTCAACGGCGCCTCAGTGTTCGTCAGCAGGAGCTTTCTCGAAACCGTCGGGCCGATGGATGAGCGGTACTTCCTATACTGCGAGGAACTGGACTGGGCATATCGCGCCCGGGGCCTGTTCGCCCTCGGCTACGAACCCCGGGCCGTCGTGCTGCACATGGAGGGGCTCAGCACCGGGGCGTCCAAACGTCGCGGCCTTAAGCGCTCGCTGCTCTCGTCCCTTATGCTGCTGAGAAGTAAGGCGCTCTTGACCGTCAAGTTCTTCCCCTACGCTTTGCCAAGCCTGTTCCTCGCACAGCTTTCCATCTTTGTGTTCAGGGCGTTGCGCTCCCGCCTGCGCAGTCGCCAATAATCAAAAGCGCCGCAGGTAACGGCCTCAGCGTCGGCCTCCTGCTGGGCCGACGTTTCCCCTGAATGCTTCGGGAACGAAGAGGAAGTTCGCGGCTACGCTCCACCCCTCTCGGTTTGCTCCGGAACGTAGCCCGGATAGCAAAAGCATGGCAGCGGCCATTGTGTATGCTTTCAAACGGGATTATGCTCGCTTCCAGTCGAGTCCAGATGCACCAACTGTCCTGGCCCAGTATCTCTACTGGTTTGAGAATGACACCGAGAGGCGCTTCCATAGGGACTGCGGGTGAATTCGTACGGGTAATTCATTCACTCGTCAGCACCAGCAGGGTGTGCTGGTTAAGCTGGGCAATCATAGGGGCTTCTTCAATTTTATTTTAGGTAGGTCACAATGATAATTCTTGGCTTGAGCCTGGGACACGATGCTTCGGCTACGGTATTGCGCAACGGGAAAATAGTCGCTCATGTGCTGCGTGAGCGTCATTCAAGAATCCGGCACCATCTGGGCATTGACCGGGCGAGTATTGAGCAAGCACTGAGAATTGCAGGTATTCAGGCTGGCGATATCGCCACAGTTGCTGTCGCCGCGACTCAGCAAATACCGTTTGTTGTCGATGACGCTGACTTTCTCTCCCTTAGTGAGGATCGCAACCGGCTTGTCGGCATTGAGGATTTCCGACTGATTGACAACCCGTACTGGATCGATGCGAAGGATCGGCTGTTCGTCGGCAAATCGGAGAGAGATAATAATCCTCCCGCGCATGCGGTAGAGTATTTGCGTCAATGCGAACGGACACGGCGGATACCGATGTCCGCACATAATAAGTGGGCAATTTATGAGGCTCTTTCCCCGCTCTATGGGCCTACGGAGTGGCTCGAGAGGTACAAGCTTTGCCAATCCGAGGACAAAATGTCGCAGTTCATCGCGACGCTTTCTCGCGGCGTTCCGCAGGACTTTTCTTTTCCGATCATAGTTGAGTTGGATCGAAAAGTCATTCCCGGATGGTTTGTCAATCACCACATGGCTCATGCCGCGTCGAGTTACTATAGCTCACCATTTTCAAAAGCGTTGATTTTTACACATGATGGTGGGACTGGCATCGACTCTGGCTTTGTTTTCTACGGAGAGGATGGCCACATCACGGGAGTCGGACCACATTATTTAGAGTGCGGCCAGTTTTATGATTATGCCGCGATGCGTCTTCAGTTGGGCGTCCTCGGTGGGGCAGGCAAACTCATGGGCCTAGCACCATACGGTTGCGGGAGGTTAGATGGCATTGTACCTGCGGGTACCCGTGTTGACTGGGATGAGTGGTGTGCATTGAGGTGCCAGGGCCGAGCTTTCGACTCATATCAGGAGATGGTTGATGCCTTGGAATTCGCCGGGGGGAGATCGCTCCCTGGTGGCAAATGGGATGCCGAAAATATTTCCGTCGGCTTAGCTCCAGAACTTGCCCATGCAGTTCAGCACGTTTTACAGACAAGCATTTCTTCTTCAATACTCCATGCGGCCCAGGCATTTCGCATGAGCAGTCTTGAGCAGGCTGCTGAGAATCTCTGCATATCCGGAGGTGTTGCGCTAAACTGTCCGACAAACTCTGCAATATGGAATTCTGGAAAGTTTATGGCCATGCATATCGAGCCACACTGCGAAGACGGTGGCCTTTCCATCGGTGCGGCACAGTATATACATCAGAGGATTTGCTCAGAGACTCATTTGGCCGACCATGGAAAAGTGACAAGTGCGTATGCGATGTTGGGCCCTGGTTGTCAGGAAAGATTGAAGGATATCCTGGGGGAATATTCACAGCAACTCACTTGGCAGGATTACGGCAGCGACTGGGCGAATTGGGCCGCACAAGCCATTCGGGACGACCGAATCATCGCTGTTTTTTGCGGAGGATATGAGACTGGGCCACGGGCACTCGGCCACCGCAGCATCCTTGCTAATCCCACAGTGTGTTCCACTTGGCAGCGAGTAAACAGGATCAAGTCTCGCGAGTTATGGCGGCCGTTCGCGCCGGCCGTGCTTGCAGAAGATCTGTGGCAATGGTTTGAAGGAGGACCGGAGGCGTCGCCTTTTATGCTGTTCACATACAGTGTCCGGGCGGATAAGACACATCTCCTCCCTGCCATCACCCATGTTGATGGCAGCAGTCGGGTGCAGACCGTCACTATGAATGACGAACCCCTCTATTCTATCCTGTCAAGACTGAAAGCGCTCGGGCTTCCGCCGGTCTTACTGAACACAAGCTTTAATGGACCGGGAAGCCCCATCTTTCAGCGCCCGCAGGAAGCCCTGGAACTTTTGCTTTCCACGGAGTTGTCAGCAGTGGTGTTCGACGGCTTGATCGTCACGAAGGATAACGGGTGACCTGCTTTCTGCGTTTGACCTTCTCCCCGAATTTGGATCCATTTGAAAGGTGAGTATTCCGGCGAAATCGAGTAACCCGATTTAAGGAGGTTTCGCCATTCGCAAATCGCAATTCACCAAGGAGCAGATCGCGTTTGCCCTGCAGCAGGTCAGAGCTGCCAGTTGTCTTGTCGTTGTGCGCCGCCCGGTGCAATCTGCGGGCGCGGCGTCAGGCGGAGCGAGGCGGCGGCCACAGAACGTTGACTCTTCCGGATAATGCGTGTATGCTCCATTAGAAATGGTGCTTTCCTGTAGAATCTGTATACGTATGAGGTCTGAATGCATTCTTTGCCCAGGTTAATTCAGGCGGGTTCGTTTGGCGATGCAGAGAATGGAACGTTGAGCATCCTCGAAGAAGGTGCCGGAATCCCTTTCTCCGTTCGGAGAATTTATTACATCTACGGAGTCGAAGCGGACTGCGTCAGGGGGCGGCACGGCCACAAGGCATTGCAGCAGGTGCTCCTTGTCCTGAACGGCAGCATAGACCTTCACATTGAGGGTGCCAGCGGCTCCTTTCTGTTTCATTTGAACTCGCCCGATGTGGGCGTGTATATACCGCCGGGGCACTGGCGCGAGCTGCGCAACTTCGCTCCGGGGACGGTGGTGCTTGTGCTGGCGTCCGATCTGTTCAGCGAGGAAGACTACATCAGGGACCATGGCGAGTTCGTCCAGTGGCTTGAGGAACAGAAGATGCCTGGTTCGGTCCCCTATCTGGACCTGAAGCGCTACCAAAGCAGGCATGGCGGCAACATCGAACTGGCCATCGCCGAAGTGGTCAAGTCCGGGAACTACATCTGCGGCCCCAGCAAGGCCAGGTTCGAGGCTGAATTCGCAGAGTATTGCGGAGCTCGGTGCTCGGTGGGCGTCGGCAACGGCCTTGAGGCCCTCGTGCTCATTCTTGAGGCCCTGGGCATCGGCAAAGGGGATGATGTCATCGTCTGCGCCTCCGGTTTTGTCGCGACCCCCCTGGCGGTGAGCCGTGTTGGCGCGCGCCCGGTGTTCGTGGATTGCCGCCCCGGCGGCAATATCGATCCGGAGCGGATCGGCGAGGCCCTGACGCCTGCCTGCAAGGCCATCCTTTTGACTCACCTCTACGGCGTGCCCGCGGATATGGACGCCATCAACGCCATTGCCGCGAAGAACGGCCTCGCTGTCATCGAGGACGCCTGCCAGGCGCATGGGGCGCTGTACAAGGGCCGGCCCTGCGGCGGGCTGGGCACGGCGGCGGCCTTCAGTTTCTATCCCACCAAGAACCTTGGCGCCATCGGCGACGGTGGTTGCGTGGTGACCAACGACCAGGCCCTGGCGGAGAAGATCCGCAGGCTGGGCAACTACGGCTCGGCGAAGAAGTATCACCACGAGGTGCTCGGCACGAACTCGCGTCTGGACGAGATGCAGGCGGCTATCCTGCTGGCCAAACTGCCGCAGCTGGAGGAGTGGAACGAGCGCCGCCGCCGCCTCGCCGGGATCTATTTCGAGCAACTCGGCGGGCTGCCCGATCTCTCGTTGCCTCAAGCCCCGCAATGGGCGACCCCCGTGTGGCACGTCTTTCCTGTGCGAGTGCGCAACGGCAGGCGTGAAGCCCTCGTCGCGTACCTCGGCGAACGGGGCATAGGCACCAACGTCCACTATCCCTGCGCATTGCACCAGCAGATATGCTACACCCCGGAATGCGGCATGCAAAGCTTCCCCGAGGCCGAGGCGCTGGCGGCCGAGGAACTCAGCCTGCCGCTGGATGCGATGCACAGCTCAGCTGAAATCCGCCACGTTGCCAAGACCGTGGCCGCGTTCTTCCAGCAGGGGAGCTGAGCTGTGACAGCACACGCTCCAGGCGACCCCCCCGCTCACATTGAGCCGGCAGGCGCCAAGCCCATAGAACTGGTGCGTTATTCACCGGACCGCAAGGATCAGTGGGACGCCTGCGTTTCCGCGGCGGTGAACCAGCATCTGCTGTTTTACCGAAACTACATGGACTACCATTCGGACCGTTTCGCCGACCACTCGCTCATGGCCTTCCGAGACGGCGCGCTCGTCGGGGTGTTCCCGGCAAACGAGTCCGGGGGGACCCTGTATTCCCACCAGGGCCTCACCTTCGGCGGGTTTCTGCACGGCCCCAAGGTCTATGCCGCGGACGTAGTCGCCGTCGTCGCGGCCCTTCAGTCCTACATGCGCGCCCAGGGCCTCACCAGGCTGGTTTGCAAGCCGGCGCCCTTCGCATACGCCTCCGCCCCTTGCGAAGCCCTGCAGTACGCACTGTACTGCGCCGGCGCCCAGGTGCTTGAACGGCACCTCTCAACCGCCATTGACTTTCGAAACCCCCTCCCCATGTCCGAGCTGCGCAGACGTGGCGTCAAAAAGGCGCTCAAGGCCGCGGTGTGAGTGGCGGACAGCGAGGACTGGGATGGGCTGCAGGCAATGCTGGCGCAAAGCCTCGCGCGCCACGGCGTGGACCCAACGCACGTCGCCGGTGAACTTGCCTTGCTGCACGGCCGCTTCCCCGAGCACATCCGGCTCGTTGTGGCAAGCTCCGGCGGGGTCATGCTGGCGGGGGTGCTGCTTTACCTGACGAACTGCGCCGCACACACGCAGTACATCAGCGTGAGCCCCGAAGGGCAGCGCGTTGGCGCCCTGGATTTGTTGATGCACACCCTCATCGAGGAGCAGCGCCTGCTGCGCCGGTATTTCTGCTTCGGCGTCTCCACCGAGGACGACGGCCGGGTGCTCAACCACGGGCTGCAGCACCAGAAGGAGGGCTTTGGCGGCCGCGCCATGCTGCACGACATTTTTGAACTTAAGGCGTGACGAGGGTCTCCCCCTCGGCGTATACGCCATGCAGGCCGGAGCGGACAGAAAATAGGTGTGCTGGATGAACAACCCCCCCGCAGGGAAATCGTGAACAGTTTCCTCAAGGCCTTCTTCGGCGATCTGATCCGGGTCTACAAGGTCCTGCCGAGGCGTCTGCGCCTCAAGAGCAGCATCCTGTTCTTCACCATGCTCTCCCAGGCCATGGCTGAGTTGGGGTGCATCCTCATGCTCACCCAGCTCTACATGATCATGGGCAATCCCAGCGCCGCTCGCAGCGGCTTGCTCCTCCAGTCGCTGTTCTTTCTTTTCCCGGGCCTGGAGCTCTGGCTCGACACGCCGCAGAAGATCGTCTTCGTCGTCTCCGTTGTCGCCGTGAGCATGGTGGCCTTGAAGAACATCTTCAACAGCTTCAACTCCTGGGAAACCTGTTCGCTGAGCGAGAACATCTCCGGCTCCATCAGCATGGAGATCATGGAGCGGTATCTCTACTGCGACTATACTTGGCACCTCTCCAAGGAAAGCGGCCAGCTGTTCCAGGGCATGATGTGGCGCGGCAGCATGGGCATGCTGCTGACCAACCTGCTCATGCTCCATTCAAGCATCATCACGGTGTTCATCCTTTTCGCCGGAGTTTTCGCCGAGGCCAAGGCCCTGAGCGTCATCGTGCTGGGGACCTGCGCCTTCATCGGCTGGCTCTGCTACTATTCGGTGCGCCATAAGGTCGACCGTGCCGGCACGGCGTCCATGGCCGCCAGCGGCGCCGAACAGCGCGCCATCATCGCCGCCATGAACGGCATCCGCGAAGTGCTCATCTACCGCCAGCAGCCGGTGATCCTGGAGAGCGTGTCGCAGGCCATACGCGACGGCATCCGCCCGAGGGCGTTTCTCGGCATCGCGCCGCCCATCCCCACCTGGGTGCTGGAGGTCGTCGGATTCGGCATGATCTCAGCGGCGGTGGCCATCCTGGCCAAACAGGGCGCGAGCATGGACAAGATCAACGCCACGGTGGCGATCATCCTGCTCACCTCGTGGCGCGTGCTGCCCTACTTGAACCGCTGCATCAGCATCATGGTCAGCATTCGGGCCGTGCGGCCCCAGGCGTTGAACTGTCTGCAACTGCTCGAACGTTTGCGCAAGGAGACCATGGTCCGCCCGCCGGAGCCGGATGCGGCCTTCCGCTTTGACAAGGAAATCCGCCTGGAGAATGTTTGCTACCGCTACCCGGGGGCCGACGAGGACGCCCTGAAGGACATCAACCTGACCATCGCCAAGGGCCAGACGGCCGGGCTGATCGGCCTCTCCGGAGCGGGGAAGAGCACGCTTGCCGGCGTGTTGAGCGGACTGCTGGTGCCCACCGCGGGCACCATCTATGTCGACGGCCAGCCCCTGAACCCGGAGCGGCGCGCGGCCTACTGCAAAAAGATCGGGTACGTCGCACAGACCCCGTATCTCTTCCCGGGCACCGTCGCCGACAACGTCGCGTTTAGCGAGTGGGGGCGCCCCTGGGACGAGGAGCGCGTACGCGAGGCATGCAGGCTGGCCGCCATGGATTTTGTGGAAAGGAATCCCTATGGCATCCACGCGAACATCGGCGACAAGGGCGCCGGACTGTCGGGGGGCGAGGCGCAACGCGTGGCCATCGCCCGCGCCCTTTACGCCAAGCCGGACATCATCCTGTTTGACGAGGCCACCAGCTCGCTTGACCAGAACAACGAGAAGGCCATCCAGGACACCATCGCTTCCCTGGGCAAGCGGACCACTCTGGTGATGATCGCCCACAGGCTCAGCACCGTGGAGATCTGCGACGCAGTCTTCTGGGTCGACGCCGGCCGGGTCGTCGACAGTGGAAGTCCCGACATTCTTCTGGAGCGCTACACAAGCTTCATGGCCGACGAGCAATGCGACCAGACGGCCAGCGCCCCCCGTTCCCAGGCCGAGGGCAAAATCGTATGCTGATGTCCTGGTGGCTCTTCAAGCAGCGCGTGAAGCGGTTTCGCAACAAGCACATCAGGCCCTGCTTCATCGCGTTGACCCTTGAAAGAACGCCTGCGGTCGATTCGCTTGTCCGCCTCCTGCATCTTGAAATTCCCATCCGCTGGGTTACCATACTGCTGTTCAGCAGGGGCGCCATCATCGGGCAACAGGCATTCCATTCTCGCTGGTACAGAAAACGGTACTCTTCGATCCTGACGTGGACCTGCCCGCGGCTCTTCCATGCGGCCAAGGGTGAGCAGGAGCAACGCGACCCGTCCCCGTACTTCAGCACTGTCTGGTATGGCCGAAAATACGCCGACTCTCTCCGGCCGGGGCAGTCCCCCCTTGTCCATTTCCTGCTCCAGGGGCATGAGCTCGGCTTCGAGACCCACCCGTTCTTCATGCCATGCACGGCAGAGCCCAAGCCGAGGGTCACCGGGAAGCTGCTGAAGCTGCTCACGCACCGGCCGACACCGCTCTGGGGGGTGACGACCCCTGACTGGATACTCCAGCGAAGAGACTTTCAAGGCGAAGGACAGACGCTCTGGGATGCCCTCGGAAGCTTCCGCATTGCGGAGTTCCCGCCGCTTCCCGTGCGCCCCGACGACTGGTGCGAACGCGCCGGCCGCCCAGTCAAGCGTGCGCCGCGCTCCCCGTCCGAAGTCTTGACGCCGCCAGCCATGAGCATCAATGATGGCGGCACCGCCCCGCCGCGGCTCTGTAAGACCGGCAGGGCACCGTATGTCGCGGAACCGGGACCGGTTTACGCCATCGGCGGGACCACGCTGTTCCTCGCCAACGACGGCTCGCAGTGCTTCGACAACCTTGTGGCCGCGCAGAAACGCAAGGGCGCCTTTCTTCTGTCCAGCGTCTTTCCCTATGGCGACAACAGGGCCTCCATCTCCGTCCGGACACGGAAACAAGGCATTCCGCGCGCCATCCTCATGACCCACGACATCCGCTCGAACTACTACCATTGGATGGTGGAGAACCTGCCGCGCCTGCTCCAAATCGTCGACGACCCCCGCTACGACGACTACCCAATCCTTTTGGACGACAGCATGCACAGGAACATGCTCCGTTCCGTTGAGCTTCTTGCGCCCGGGCGGACGCTGCTTCGTGTGGGCAAGTCGCACGCGGTCCGCGTAGAGGACGCCGTCTACCCCTCCTGCGTGAACATCTCCTTCGAACCGCGTCAGGGGTCGCCAAAGAATTCCGACTTCCAGACGGACGTAGCGGCCATGGCCAGACTTGCCGCGCGTCTGAGCAGCAGCATCGGCATCGGCGAGGAGCCCTTGCCCAGCCGACTCTACGTCACGCGGAAAGGCTACCAACGGAACCTCACCAACGCCAAACAGGTCGAAGAGTATGTGCTTTCGCGCGGCTTCACGCTGGTAGATCCCGGAGACCTCGACCTTGACTCCCAGGTCAGGCTCTTCCGCAACGCAGACGTGATAATAGTCCCCAGCGGTTCAGCCGCAACCAATTTCATGTTCGCGAAGAGGGGCGCAGCCCTCTGCACATTGCATCCAGCCATGACGCAACGCTGCATCTGCATCTGGCAGACCCTCGCGCACGTGAGCGGTGCCGCGTACACTTGCATCTTCGGCGATCCCCCCCTGACCGGAAGCCCTGATGATGGGGCGTCCTATTTTCATCGCCCTTTCTCCATCCGCATCGAACTTCTGCGCCGCTTCCTGGATGCCGTTGACGCGTCAGGCCCAGTTGCCGGCGCGTGACGACTGTTTTAATTGCGTCACTGTTTGACTTGCAACTATGTGTTCTGTTATCAGATTCCGGCAATTACGCTACATCATGCATGGAAAAGACGACGCAGGCCATTTCCGCCCAGCTGAATCGAGGAGAGCCTCCCAGCTGGCGAGAAGGCGCGGCGTCAGGAGCGAGTATGACAAAGATCCTTGTCACGGGCGCCGGCAGCGTCCAGTCCAACGGTGCTATCAATTCCTTCCTGCGCAGCCCCCAGCGGGAGGAAATCATCGGCATGGGCTCCGATCCCATGGATCTCGCCCTGTGCAAGGCCAGAAAGAAATATCTGGTGCCGTATTCGACCGCCTCCGGCTACAAAGAGGCCCTGCTCAAGGTGCTCGCCCTCGAAAAGCCGGACATGATCCACTTTCAGCACGACTTGGAACTTTTCAGCGCCATGCAGTTCCGGGACGAGATAGAGGCCACTGGAGTCAAGCTCTTTGCGCCAAGCAACGAGGTCATCGACGTCTGCGTGCACAAATACAAGACCTGGGAGAAGTTCCACGCGGCCGGCGTCAAGGTCCCGCGCAACATCGTCATCAATAACGAGGCCGACCTCGAACGCGCCTTCGCTGAGCTCGGCGACCATGAGGGCAAAATCTGGCTTCGCGCCGCAGATATCGGTGCCGGCGGCAAGGGCTCCTTCCCGACCAGCGAATTCGCGGCTGCCAAGAAGTGGATCGACAGCTATGACGGGTGGGGCGAGTTCCTGGCCGCCGAGATGCTCACATCGAACTCTGTCACCTGGCTCTCCATCTGGAACGAGGGCGAGCTCGTGGTGGCCCAGGGACGCAAGCGGCTTGGCTGGGCCCACAGCAGCCGGAGCATCTCTGGTGTCACGGGCATAACCAAGATCGGCGTAACCTGTGCCGACCCCGAGGTCGACGCCATCGCCATGAAATCGATCAAGTCCGTGAGCGAGAAACCACATGGTATTTTCGGCGTGGACATGACCTATGACAGGGCGGGCGTGCCCAACCCCACGGAGATCAACATCTCCCGCTTCTTCGCCACGATCCTGTTCTTCACCGAGGCCGGGCTGAACATGCCGCTGATCCTGAAGGACATCGCACTCTATGGAAAGCTCCCCTGTCTGGCCCAGAAGATCAACCCCCTTCCTTCGGGCCTGATGTGGCTGCGCGGAATGGACGCCTTGCCGCGGCTTGCCACCGAGGAAGAGGTCTTCCGCGAACTGATCTTGGTGTAACCATGGCCGCAGCAGAAAAAACGACCGTCGCAGAATTCATCGCGGCCTTTCTGAAGGCGCGCGGCGTTCTCCATGTCTTCGGTTTCCAGGGCGGGGCCATACTCAAGCTGGTGGACGCCATGATACTCACCGGCGGGGTTACATACGTCCAGAACTACCATGAGCAGGCGGCCGCCTTTGGTGCCGATGCCTACGCGCGCGTTTCGGGCATCCCCGGAGTGGCCATCGCCACCTCCGGCCCCGGGGCCACCAACCTCGTTAGTGGCATAGCCAACGCGCACCTGGATTCCATCCCCTGCATCTTCTTCACCGGCCAGGACTACACCCATAACCTGAAAACCTCCGCGGACATCCGCCAAAACGGCTTCCAGGAGGTCGACATTGTCGGCATCGTCCGGCCCATCACGAAATACGCCGTCACCCTGACCGATCCGGACCGCGTGCGCTATGTAATGGAGAGGGCCTGGCACGAGTGCTGCTCCGGCCGTCCCGGCGCCGTGCTCATCGACATTCCCATTGACGTGCAATTCGCCAAGGTGGAGCCCGAAACTCTTGAAGGCTATGCACCGGAGCCCGAGCCGCAGGAAGCTCTCGACCTCGCTGAGGTCGTTGAGCTGATCAAAGGCTCGCGCCGCCCGGTGGTGCTTGTGGGAGGTGGGGTTCGGACCTCTGGAGGGAGCGCCGCGCTGAAGCGCTTCGCCGACAGCACGGGCATACCGCTTGTGGCCACCCTCAACGGCCTGGATGCCTGTGAAGGCATTCGCAGCTTCTCAGGTCTTTACGGCAACACCTTCTCCAGCCTCATCGTGCACAACGCCGACCTGCTGCTGGTGCTCGGCTCTCGCCTGGGAGTGCGGCAGGTGGGCAAGGACAAGCTCAGCTACACCCGGGGCCGCGTTATCCGCGTGGATGTGGACCCACTGGAACTGCGGCGGGTCATTCCCGAAACGCTGAGCATCCGCAGCGATGTGCGGAAGTTCCTTGAGGAACTGAACGATGCGCTGGGGACCGGGCTTCCCGACTTTGCGCCCTGGCGCGCGCAGGCTGACGCCTGGGAGCGGAGCTTCGGCGACAACGTCCTGGTCAACGGAGGCGGCGAGAAGGGCGTGGATCCGGTGCTCATGCTGCGCGAAATTTGCGCCCTGCTCGACGAGGACGCCATCCTTACCGCCGATGTCGGACAGAACCAGATGTGGCTCGCGCAGGCGTTCCGGGCCAAAGGGCGGCAGCGCCTACTCAACTCCGGCGGGCACGGCAACATGGGTTTCTCCCTGCCTGCGGCCATCGGGGCGCACTTTGCCGCGCCCGGTTCCCAGGTGGTGGCCTTCACCGGCGACGGCGGGCTGCACATGAACATCCAGGAACTCCAGCTTATCGGCTGCAAGCAGCTCGACATCAAATGCGTTGTCCTGAACAACAATGCTCTGGGCATGATGCGCGAGGTTCAGAAGCGGTACTTCGACGCCAGGTATTTCGGGGCGGACAGCGAATACTTTTGTTGCGCGAATCTCGAATTGCTGGCCAAGGCCTACGGCCTGGACTATGTAAGAATCGACTCCCACAAGATGCTCGCTGTGATCGCCTCCACTTTGCGCGCACCACGGCCCTGCATCATCGACATCCGGCTGAGCGAGGATTCAGAACTGCTCAACTGGTACGACGAAAAGCACATTTTCGAAGCAAACAGGATTGACGGCTAAGCCGCAACACATCGGAAACGCAGTGGCAGGCAACATCTTCCTTGACCTAGACGGCACATTGCTGGATTCCCGTTCGCGTGTGCACGCATTGTTCTGCAGGCTTCTGGACGAATGCTCACCGGGAATTACCCCGCCGGGCTTCGACGAGTATTGGAGGCTCAAGCGGACCAACTACCGCCAGGCCCCTCTGCTTGCCGAGCGCTATGGGTTCTCCTCCGGGCTGATCGACACGTTCAAGCGCGAATGGATGGCGCGGATCGAAGACCCGGAACTGCTTGAACTGGACGTTCCACTGGCGGGCGTTGGCGCGCTGCTTGAGCGGCTGAGCCATGGCCACGCCTTGCATGTCGTCACCGGGCGGCAGTTCCCTGAGCGGGCAGCCGAACGGCTGGAAGCGCTCGGCTGGTCGCGCCACCTGAACAGCCTGCTGGCGACGCGGCAGGCCGCGCGCAAGGCCGATCTTGTCCGTGCGAACGTGCCGGGCTTCGGCCCGGGCGACGTGTTTGTCGGGGACACCGGCGAGGACATCCAGGCCGCACGCGAGCTTGGCGTGGGGGCCGTGGCCGTGCTTTCGGGCTTTCTCGGGCGCGAGGCGCTTCTGACCTATGGGCCGGACCGTATCGTCGATAGCGCAGTGGATGCATTTTCCGACCCAAACCAGCAGAGGTGACCATGACTGACGAATCCATCGTTGCGAAATATGCCTCGCATGATTTCTTGACCTACGAGGACTTTCGCCAGCGCGCCCTGGACGCCGGGATGTCCCCCTATGAGAAGGTCGGCTTTCCCGACGAGTACCGCAAGGAGTACGAGGCAAACATTTTCGCCGACATCCTTGCGAAGCTTCCGGCGCTCCGGGCGGAAGGGCGGCGCGTGCTGAACATCGGTTGCGGCTGTTCGGACAATGTGCGGATGCTTATCGCCCACTGCGAGCAGCACGGCCACGCCCTGCACCTGCTGGACTCCGCCGAGATGCTCTCTTGCCTGCCGGAGTCACGGGCGGTAACAAAGATTCAAGGCCGCTTCCCGGACAACCTGGAGCGTGTCCCCCAGGCTGCGGCTGGAGGATATGACGCAATCATCGTCTACAGCGTGCTGCACAACGCCATGATCGACGCCAATCCGTTCTCCTTCGTCGACGCAGCCGTGGGGCTGCTCGCCCCGGGCGGGGCGCTGCTCATCGGGGACTTGCCGAACATCTCCAAGCGCAACCGGTTCTTCGCCTCCGAGACCGGCGTAGCCTATCACCAGAGCTTCACGAAGTCTGACGAGCGCCCCACGGTGGAGCCCTACCAAATCAGCGTCAAACGTATCGACGACGGCATGGTCTTCGGCCTGATGCTCCGCTACCGCAACTTCGGCTTCGAAACCTACCTCCTCCCCGAGTCGAGCGATATCCATTTCAGCAACCGACGCGAGGACATGCTCATCGTCCGCAATTGACAGGGCGGCCGGACAGCCCCCGCAAGGAACGCTTATGCGCTGGAAGAAACTCGGCATCGTGCACAACTCCGACGGGAGCCAACCCTGGGCGACCAGCCATGCCCAGGTGCCAACGCCACTGCTTCTGAACGACGACGTGCTCCGAGTGTACTATTCCGCTTGGGATGAGCAGGGGCGTGGCCGTCCGGCATTCGTCGACCTGGACACCCGCGATCCGCGCCGGGTTCTGGCCCCCCCCACAGGGCCCATTCTCGATTTGGGCACCCAAGGCACCTTCGACGACAACGGGCAGATCGTGTGCAGCGTCATCAAGGGCCCGGATGGTCGGCTGCTCATGTACTACGCCGGATTCGAACTCTACCGGAACGTTCGCTACAAGCTCTTTACAGGTCTGGCGCACAGTGCTGACGGCGTAAGCTTCACCCGGGTCTCCAACATTCCGGTCCTTGACCGCTCCGACGCTGAACTGCTCCTGCGCGCCGGCCCCTGTGTGGTGCACGAGGGCGGGAGGTTCCGCATGTGGTATGTCGCAGGCTCCGAATGGATGGAGGTGCAGGGGAAGCAGATGCCCGTTTACGACATCCGCTACCTTGAATCCAAGGACGGGGTGGTTTGGCCGGCGACTGGCCAAGTGGTCATGCGGGCCTCGCTGCCCGACGAATACGGCTTCGGCAGGCCTTGGATCGTCAAGACCGGTTCCGGCTACGAGATGTACTACTGCATCCGGCAGATTTCGAGCAACAAGCACCGGCTGGGCTGGGCGACCTCCGCTGATGGCATCGACTGGCAGCGGCGCGACAACGAGCTTGGGCTCACCACCTCGCCGGGAGAATTCGACAGCGACACAATCATGTCATCGGCCGTTGTCACCCTCCACGGGAAAACCTACTGCCTGTATAATGGCAATGATTTCGGCAAAGTCGGCTTCGCCCTGGCTGTGCGTGAATCCTAAGAAAAGCCCCGGCCTTTTCGCGGCCTAAGGTCTGAACGCAATGCCTTCACTGGTTTCCGTGCTCATCCCGGCCTACAACCACGAACGCTACGTGCAGCAGACGATCCGTTCGCTCATGGACCAGAGCCATGCGGCCATGGAGCTGATCATCATCGATGACGGCTCTTCCGACGCCACCTGGATGCGGCTCCAGGAAATCAGGGCCGCCTGCGAGGAGCGCTTCGCCCGGGTCGTGTTTGAGCGTCAGGAGAACCAGGGGGTTTGCGTCACCGTCAATCGCCTGCTCGGGCTTATGCAGGGCGAATACGCCTACATGATCGCCTCTGACGATCTGGCGAAGCCGGAGGCGGTGGAGACCTTGTGCTCCTTTCTGCAGAAAAACCCGGAATACGGCCTGGCCGTCGGGGACAACGAACTCATAGATGCAGACTCGCGCCGCATCTACTGGGACAGGGCGCGGCGGGTGGTGCCCAGCGTCCGTGAAGCGGCCTTCGCCACCTTCGGGGCCTACCTACGTGACTTGAGGCGCGAGGTCGATTTCCGCTCCGCAGATTTCGGCAGCTACGCCACGCTGCTCAATGGCAATTACATCCCCAACGGCCTGCTCATCAGACGCAGCGCCTTTGAGGGGTGGACCTACACCTCCGAGGCCCCGGTGGAGGACTGGTACATGGCCCTACAGGTTGCCAAACGCTTCAAGATGATGTTCTTCGATCAGGTTTTGTTCTCCTACCGCTGGCACAGCTCCAACAGCGTGAAGCAGACGCGCCGGATGAGCATCGCCTGTCGGCAAACTTTCTGGTTCGAGGTCAACGCCGTCCTTGCCGGGGCTGATCAAGCAGCCAAGCGCGCCGCATGCCGTTATCTCTACTGGCGTGACACGCCTAGTACGTTCGCCGTCGGACTGTTTGTGGCCAGATGCCGCCGCCGGGTTCTGCGGCTGCTGGGCCGGGTCGCCTATGTCGTGGACCGTCTGACAGGCCGCAGGCCCGGCGGACCGTTTTCGCCAGGTTCGACCGTAGTGCCGGGATAAGGCGAGGCATGGACGTTGCCGAATACATAGGGCTGGCCGCCGGCACGCTCACGCTTACGGCCCACATCCCGCAGATCTGCAAGACCTGGCACAGCAAGAAGGCCGACGACATTTCTCTCGGGATGTACCTGCTCATGGTGCTCGGTACCTGCCTATGGCTCATCTACGGGATCATCCGCGGTGCGGCGGCCATCATCGTTGCCAACGCAGTGGGGTTGGCGCTCACCGGGCTGATGCTGGGGTTCAAGTTCTGCTTTGGCAGGTAACAAGCTCAAGGGGCATCTGCCCAGGATAATGTGCCTGTGGACAGTTAGCGAAGACCACGCTCGGCGGTCGGCATCCTGCCCGTCGAGTGTGCAGCTTCGTTGCCATGTGAGCGGCGCTAACACATTGCCCGAAGCTTGCATCTGGGAGGATTCCTGTGACTATGTCATGAGTTGATGTTTTCAAAACTAGGAAAGGCAGCGGACAACGAGCCGGGTGCTCACCTTGAGACTGTTGCATGATCGAGCTTGAGCCGTTTCTCAGCTGGATTTGATC
>CAZCYB010000026.1:33304-43784 GCA_964502805.1 uncultured Desulfocurvus sp. | reverse complement strand
ATGGCGGTGAGCTCGAAGCGCACCTGGTCGTTGCCCTTGCCCGTGGCGCCGTGGGCCACGGCCTGGGCGCCCTCGGCCTCGGCTATCTCGCACATGCGCTTGGCGATGAGCGGGCGGGCGATGGAGGTGCCCAGCAGGTAGCGGCCCTCGTACAGGGCGGCGGCGCGCAGCATGGGGTAGACGAAGTCGCGGGCGTACTCCTCGCGGATGTCCTCCACGTAGGCCTTGGTGGCGCCGGTGGCCAGGGCCTTGGCCTCCACGCCGTCCAGTTCCTCGCCCTGGCCCAGGTCGGCGGTGAAGGTGACGACCTCGCAATTGTAGGTGTTCTTGATCCACTTGAGGATGATGGAGGTGTCCAGGCCGCCGGAATAGGCCAGGACCACTTTCTTGATGGAACTCATGCTCTTGGTGCTCCGTTTCGTATGCGTTACAGGGCCTCGAAGACCCACTCCAGAATGGCCTTCTGCATGTGCAGGCGGTTCTCGGCCTCGTCGAAAATCATGTCCGCGTTGGCCTCGAAGACCTCGTCGGTGATCTCCTCGCCCCGGTGCGCGGGCAGGCAGTGCATGACCTTGCAGCCGGGCTTGGCGTGGGCCAGGAGGGCGTCGTTGAGCTGGTAGCCCTCGAAGGCGGCCTCGCGGCGCAGTTGCTCGGCCTCCTGGCCCATGGAGGCCCAGACGTCGGTGTTCAGGTAGTGGGCGCCCATGGCGGCGATGACGGGGTCCTCGGTGAGGACGATGCGCGCGCCCAGGCTCCGGGCCCGGGCCACCAGGCCCAGGTCCGGGGTGTAGCCCGAGGGGCAGGCCAGGGTCAGCTCGAAGCCGAACACGGCCGCGGCCTCGATCCAGGAGTGGGCCATGTTGTTGCCGTCGCCGATCCAGCCCACCTTGAGGGCGCACAGGTCCGGGGTGCGCTCGTACATGGTCAGCACGTCGCTCATCACCTGGCAGGGGTGGTGCTCGTCGGTGAGGGCGTTGACCACCGGGATGGAGCCCCACTGCATGAGGGTGTCCAGCTTCTCCTGGCCGAAGGTGCGCACCACCAGGCAGTCGGCGTAACGGGAGAGCACGCGGGCGGTGTCCTTCAGGGGCTCGTTGCGGCCCAGCTGCGACTCCATGGGGGTCAAAAACACGGTCTGCCCGCCCAGGTGGCGCACGGCCACCTCGAAGGACACGCGGGTGCGCGTGCTGGCCTTCTCGAAGATCAGGATGACGATCTTGCCGTCGAGCAGCTTCGTGCGCTCGCCCCGGTCCTTCATGACCTTGGCGCGCCTGAGCACCTGCAGGGCCTCGTCCTTGGACAGGGCCAGGATGTTCGGGAAATGTCTGGGCATGGCGGAACTCCTTCAAGCTGCCCCCCGCCGAAGGAGCCTGGCAGATGCGCCTTGCGGACGCTCCCGGCGGCTGCGCGTGGGGGTGGCGTTGGTGAAAGCGAATATTTTGCCCCAGCCGGGAGCGGATGTAAAGAGGCCGCGGGCCCCGGGCTCAGGAGGGGCAGACCGTGAGGCCCAGGTCGTCGCGGTCCGGCGGGCAGGCGGCCTCCACGGCCAGTTCGGTGAGGGTGTCCATCTCCCGGCCGTGGCCGTACCCGGCCAGGTGCAGCAGGCCGTGGGCCAACAGGCGCGCCAGGTGGCGGTCCGGCTCCTGGCCGTACAGGAAGGTCTCCCGGGCCAGGGTGTCCACGGAGAGCACCAGCGCGCCCAGCCAGGCCGGGTGGGCGGTGTCCGGCTCGGGGAAGCTCAGGATGTTCGTGGGCCCCTCGCCGCCCAGGAACTCGGCGTTGAGTTCGGCCATCTCGGCATCACCCACCAGGGTGAGCGAGAGCTGCCGCCCGCCCAGGCCCAGGGCCTCCAGCAGGCAGGCGACCAGGCAGGACAGCTCCCGCCGGGAGAGCGGGAAGCGCGGGTCCAGCCGGGCGCATACGTCCAGGGCCAGGAAGGAGCGCGCCATGGCTAGGCCCCCTTGGCCTTTTTGCCGTGGCGGTCGTAGGCCTGCACGATGCGGCCCACCAGAGGGTGGCGGATGACGTCCTCCTCGTGGAACCGCACGAAGCGGATGCCCTGCACTCCCTGCAGGATGGCGCTGGCCTCCACCAGGCCGCTCTTGGCCTGGCTGGGCAGGTCGATCTGGGTGACATCGCCGGTGACAACGGCCTTGGAGCCGAAGCCCAGGCGCGTGAGGAACATCTTCATCTGCTCCGGGGTGGTGTTCTGGGCCTCGTCCAGGATGACGAAGGCGTCGTTCAGGGTGCGGCCGCGCATGAAGGCCAGGGGGGCCACCTCGATGACGCCCGTGGCCAGCATGTCCTGCACGCGGGCGAAGTCCAGCATGTCATGCAGGGCGTCGTACAGCGGGCGCAGGTAGGGGTTGACCTTCTCGGCCAGGTCGCCGGGCAGAAAGCCCAGCTTCTCCCCGGCTTCCACGGCCGGGCGCGCCAGCACGATGCGCTTGACCTCCCGGCGCATGAGCGCGGAGACGGCCAGGGCCACGGCCAGGTAGGTCTTGCCCGTGCCCGCCGGGCCGATGCCGAAGACCAGGTCGTTCTCGCGGATGGCGGCCAGGTAGTCGCGCTGGCTCAGGGTCTTGGGCGAGATGGTGCGCTTGGGCGAGGCCACGTACACCGTGTCCTGGAAGATCTTGCGGATGTCCGAGCCGGGCTCGCGCAGCAGGATGCGCCAGGCGCAGTCCACGTCCTGCGGGTGGACGTGGCGGCCCTCCTTCAGCAGTCCGTAGAGCTGGGTGAGCACGCCCGAGGCCAGGTCCACCTCGTGCTCCGGGCCGGAGAGCGTGGCCCCGGCGCCGCGCGTCTCGATGCGCACCCCGGAGCGCTCCATGAGCAGCTCCAGGTTGGCCCCCTGCGGGCCGAAGAGCTTGTTGGCCAGGCCGGAGTCGCCAAACTCCAGCTTGCGCGTGGCGGTTTCGTCGGCTGTCATCCCTGCGCGGACCCCCCTCTCGGATTGCGGCATGCCCTCAAGCGCTACCGCAATCCGCGAGGGTCCGCAAGCCGGATGCTAGCGGGCCAGCCGCAGCATCAGCGGACGGGCAAGGGGGCGGGCAAGGGGGCGGGCAAGAAGGACAAGCAGCAGCACGGCCGACCCGACCTCCAGCCAGGCGGGCAACGCCTCGCCCACGGCGCCCCCGATGCCGCCGAGAACGGCGTGGATGTCGAAGCCCAGGGCCGCGTACAGGCGGTTGGTCAACAGCCCCATGACCAGGGAACAGGCCACGATGGCGCCCACGTACACGGCGGTGAGGGCGTTGCCGAAGGTGCGCGACATGGCCACGATGGTGGTGGCGTTGGTGGCCGGGCCGGTGAGCAGGAACACCAGGGCCGCGCCGGGCGAGAGGCCCTTCAGCAGCAGCGAGGCCGCGATGGGCGTGGAGCTGGAGGCGCAGACGTACATGGGCACGCCCACGAGCATCATGGCCAGCATGGAGGTGAACTCCCCGCCCAGATGGGTGAGGAAGAAGTCCGGCGGCAGGAAGAAGGAGATGGCCCCGGCCACCAGGATGCCCACCAGGAGCCACGTGCCCACGTCGTCCAGCATCTCGCCGAAGGCCTGGTCCAGGCCCAGGCGCAGGCGCGCCCCGAAGGTGGGAGAGATGGCGGGGGAGGCAGGCGCGCTGGAAGGAGTCGCGCCGGGCTTTGCAGCGCGGGTGGAGCACGATCCGCCACACCCGCACCCGGAAACGGCGAGCGGGGCGGCCCCCGAGGCGGAGCCCGCCGCCGGGAGCAGCCGCTCGGGCAGGAAGTTGGCCGCAACGCCCGCCACAATGGCGGTGACAAAGGCCGAAACGGGCCGCAGCACGGTCATGACAGGGTCGATCATGGCGTAGGTGACGGCGATGGAGTCCACGCCAGACTCCGGGGTGGCGATCATGAAGGCCGTGGTGGCCCCGGGCCCGGCCCCCTGGCGGCGCAGGCCCATGGCCGCGGGCAGCACCCCGCAGGAGCACAGGGGCAGCGGCACGCCGATGAGGGCGGCCTTGAGCACCGAGCCGGGCCCCCGGCCCCCAAGGTGGCGGGAGAGCAGGCTGTCGGGCACGAAGGCCTTGAGCAGCCCGGCGATGAGGAAACCGAAAAGCAGGAACGGCGCGGCCTCGCGCAGCACTTCCCAGCATTCGAGAAGATAGGAAACAGCCAGATCGAGCATGGGGGGAATCTCCTGTGTCCGCGCCCTACGCGCAAACATATGAACACTTATTCATGAAACATGGCAAAAAAAATGGGACTACTCCAGCACGTGCTCCAGGCCCTGGGCCAGCAGGGTGTGCACATGGCCGTCGTCCAGGGAGTAGTACACGTTCTTGCCCTCCTTGCGGGCCTTGATGAGCTTGGCCGTGCGCAGAAGCCGCAACTGGTGCGACACCGCCGAGGGGGTGGCGCCCAGCACGGCGGAGATGTCGCAGACGCAGAGCTCCCCGCTGCGCAGGGCGTGCAGGATGCGCACCCGGGTGCGGTCGCCCAGCAGGCCGAACACCTCGGCCAGGCCGCTGGCGGCCTCGTCGGTGAGCATGGTTTCGCGCACCCTGGACACGGTGTCCTGGTGCACGCACTGCTGCTCGCATATGTCGAGGTTGGGCTTCTCAGTCATATGAACATCTGCTCACACGTCACATCTATGCCCCGGACAAGGTGAAGTCAAGCCCCGGGGCAGGGGCGCCTACTGGTTTTCCGTGGCCTTGGTCAGGGCCGTGACGTTGCTCTTGGTAAAGAAGCCGTCAAACCCGGCGTAGCGCTGGATGTATTCGTTGACCATCATGGTGGGCGCGCAGGGCTTGCTGAAGGTCTGGCGCAGGCCCTCCTCCTCTCCGCCCACCAGTTCCACCAGGAACTGCATGCCGTCGGCCTTGAGCCCCGCGAAGGTCTCGACGACGTTCTCGGTGCGGAAGGCCAGGTGGTGGATGCGCCGGCCGTAGTTGCGGATGAACTTCTCCGTGGGGCCCTCCTCCATGTCGTCCTTCACGGCCAGGCCGCTGGTGATGACCATGGCGTACGGGTCGCCGGGGTAGCGGGCCACGTTGGTGATGGAGTTCAGGGTGTCCACGTACACGGCCATGGAGAAGTCGTAGTTGGTGAGCCCCAGGAACTCGATGATGGCGTCGTCGCGGTGGCGGGCATGCACGCGCACCGAGGCGTGGTCGAACACGCCCACGTTGCGCAGGTGAGCCTTGTCCGGCTTGGGCAGGCTCCAGGCGATCTCGCGGTCCTGGCCGCCCGCGTACTGCCGCCCGCCCTTGAGCCATTGCACGAACCCGTAGGACAGGGCGCTGTAGGCCGAGGGCTCGGTCTGGATGAACACGAAGCTTTCGGTGCGCACGGGCTCCGGCGTAAGGAAGCGCACCCCGCGCCTTTTCTGGAGGGCCGCGAAGCGCTCCACGTCGTGGCACAGAAAGACCATGGTCTCCACGCGGGTGTTCGGCATGTGCGCGGTCTTGGGGCCCAGGGGCTCCGAGGCGAAGGGGCTGGCCCCGGCCTTGCGGGTGCGGAACAGGAAGTCCGCCGAGCCGGGCAGGCGCAGCACGCAGGTGCGGAACTCCGGGCCCTCGACGGTGCTGCCGTAAAGGTAGCCCGTGGTGTTCAGGAAGTCGCCCACGGCGGCCTCCAGCCGGTCCCCGTCCACGCCGAAGACCACGGCCTCCAGCCCGCCCACAAGACCCTCCAGGCCCAGGGCGCGGCGCTCGGCGACAATCGCCTCCACCCTGGCGGCCAGCACGGACTCGTCATTCACAAAGGGCTCGGACATGGGGACCTCCCGTGGCTTTGGGGCCGGCAGTCGGCCCATTGTTCTCCCTTGCCCGCTTTTGGCGCGGCTCGTCAAGGACCAGAGATGTTCCGCCCAAGACTGGACAGCCCCACCCGCGCGAGGTAATGGTCAATAGAGGCTGTGCCCCAACAACCCCACGGAGCGCGCGCATGAACCAGACGAACATCCTTCTGGAATCCGGCACCAACGAGCTGGAAATCCTCGAGTTCCACATCACCGAGGCCCGGGATGGCGGCGAGGTCGTCCATTCCTTCGGCGTCAACGTGGCCAAGGTCATGGAGGTCATCGAGAGCCCGAGGCTGGAGCCCCAGCCCTCGGCGGCGCACCCCAGCTACCTGGGCATCATCCCCCTGCGCGGGCACGTGCTGCCGGTCATCGACCTTGCCGTGTGGCTGGGCCTCACGCGCGAAGTCTCGGCCCACGACATCGTCATCGTCACGGAGTTCAGCCAGTCCGTCACGGGCTTCCTGGTCTCCGGGGTCACGGGCATCCACCGCCTGGGCTGGCCCGAGGTCATCCCGCCCGACGGTTACGTGCCCAAGACCGGCATCCAGGCGGTCATCGGCCTGGTTGAGCGCGATGGGCACTTCATCCAGTTGCTGGACCTGGAGACCATCCTCTCGGACCTGACACCCGAATCCCTGGAGCCCGAGGCCGCGCCCGCCCACGTGGCCGAGCGGACCATCCGCGCCCTGGTGGCCGACGATTCCGCCACCATCCGGCTCATGCTGCAGAAGAATTTGGCCAGGGCCAACTTCGAGCCCACCATCGTGAACAACGGCCAGGAGGCCCTGAACGCCGCCCGCGAGCTTGCCCGCAAGGCCCAGGCCGAGGGCAGGCCCGTCACGGACTACGTGGACATCGTCATCTCGGACATCGAGATGCCGCTCATGGACGGCTTCACCCTGACCAAGAACCTCAAGGCCGACCCCGCACTGGGCGCGCTCCCCGTGATCCTCTACTCCTCCATCATCACCCGGGAGCTGCGCCACAAGGGCGAGAGCGTGGGCGCGGACCACCAGATTTCCAAGCCGGAAATGGACAGGATCCCAGAGGTGGCCATCGGCCTGGTGCAGGCCAGGAGTCGCGCCCATGCCTGAACCCCTGCCGAAGAACGACCCCGAGGTGCTCGCGGCCTTCGCCGAGGAGGCCGGGGAGAGGCTGCAGGGCCTGGAGGACGGCCTGCTGGCCCTGGAGAAGGTCCGCGCCGACCCGCCCGTGGACCTCATGGACGAGTTGTTCCGCAACGCCCACTCGGTGAAGGCCGGGGCGGGCCTCTTGGGCCTGCGGGGTCTGGAGCGGGCCGCCCACAGCCTGGAAAACGTGCTGGACCACCTGCGCAAGGGCACCCTGCCCGCCACGGACGACGTGGTCTCCGCCCTGCTGGACGGGGTGGACCTGCTGCGCGACCTCATGGGTGAGGGCGGCGACCCGCAGGGAATGCGGCGCACGCTCTCGACCCTGCAACACTACGCCAACCGCTGAGCCCCGCCGGAGCCCCAGACATGCCCAGACTCGCCGCACTGGCCCTGCTCCTTTTAGCCCTTTCGGCCTGCGCGGGCCGCCAGACCCCCGGCGCGGAACCCGGGGCCCCGGCCCGCTCCGAGACAGCCGCTGCCCTGGTGCGAGACGCGGCCAAGACCCTGCGCGAGCTGCGCGCGGCCTCGCCCCGGCAGGAACTGGACCACTGGCTTCAGGACGCCAGGGGCGTGGTGGTGATTCCCGGCGTGTACCGGGCCGGGTTCCTCTACTCGCTGCACGGCGGCCAGGGTGTGGTGCTGGCCCGCCGGGCCGACGGCTCCTGGAGCCCCCCGGCCTTTGTCTCCATGGGCGGCGCGGGCTTCGGCGTGCAGGCCGGGCTGGAGCGCGAACGCCTGGTGCTGGTGCTGCTGGAGCCGGAGGCCCTGGACCAGGTGCTGGCGGGCGGGCTGGACTTCGGCGCCACGGCCATGTTCGACGCCGTGGGCGTGCGCGAGCAGACCGGGCCGGACAGCCGCACGCGCGGCAAGCCCGTGCTGGCCTTCAGCGACGGGTTCGGCCTCATGGCCGGGGTGGGCATGAAGGGCGGCGGGCTGGGCCAGTTCCGAAGCCTGAACGCGGCCTACCATGGCCAGGCCGCCGCCGAGGGCGCGGAAGTGCTGCGCGGGGAAAGCATCCCCGGCGTGGAGGTGCTGGAACTGTGGGAGGCCCTGCGCGTGGACCTGCCCGGGCAGTCCGGCGGCCACATCACCCGGGGCGTAGCCCCCTAGGCGGCTAGCATTTGGGCCGGACGCGGTTGCGGATGGTCTTGATGAGCCAGACCAGGGCGATGAGCCCGAACAGGCCGCCGGCCACCCACCACTTGGCCTCCTGGAGGAAATGCTCCAGCACGTCGCCCAGGTAGAAGCCGCCCACGCCGAAGGACACCGCCCAGATGGCGGCACCGATGCCGTTGAGCAGGAAGAAGCGCAGCGGCGAGATGTTGGTGGTGCCCACGGCAAAGGGCGTGACGTTGCGGAAGCCGTAGAAAAAACGGAAGGAGATGAGCACCAGCACCTGGTGCTTCTCCAGCAGGCGGTGCACCCTTTCGATGCGGCACTCCCACTTCTTGAGCTTGGTCTCCAGGAACTTCTTGTTGTACCGGCCGATGTAGAAGGCCGTCTGGTCACCCGCGAAGCTGCCCAGGAAGGCGCTCAGGATGCACAGCGGCAGGGAAAGGGTCCCGGTCGTGGCCGCGATGAATCCGGCGATGATGAGAATGGTCTCGCCCTCGAGGAAGGTGCCGATGAACAGGGCGAGATAGCCGTAGGTGGAGAGCAGTTGCGTCAGGTCCAAAGGGTCACCCCGGCGTGGCGTGCGCCGTTGTTGGGACTGCTGGCCAGGGGCAAGGCAAAGGCTGGCATCCGGGCCTTGGTGGGCTTGGATGCCAGCCTTTCAGACATGCGGATACCGGGCTGCATACTCGGGCAGTGGCAGGAGCGTTAGGCGCTCTTCTGCTCCTGCTTCGGGGCCTCGGCGGCCTGGGTGGCCTGGGGCTGGGCGGCGGCCTGCTGCGCGGGCTGCGCAGGCTGGGCGGCCTGGGGCTGCTGCGGGGGCGCGGCAACCTTCACCTCGTCCGGGGCCGAAAGGGCGCCCTTGAACTCACGGATGCTCTTGCCCAGGTTCTGGGCGATCTGCGGCAGTTTTCCCGGCCCGAACAGGAGCAGGAAAACCACCAGAATCAAAAGCAGGTGCATGGGCTGAAAAAGCTCACCAAGCATGGTGTCCTCCACAGGTTTTGTTGGCCCACCTATACCCTGTTCAAGGGGTTTTGCAAACCCCCTCCCCCGCCTTCGGCACGGGACATCCTGGGCTTGGGGCTCGGCGCGGCCCTCGGCGGCCACAACTCACAATACAGTGCGATTTCGCGCGGCAAAGTCAAGGCCGCCTTGCGGTGACGCGGCGGTCTCCCCACAGGTCCGGCGCTCCGGCAGCCATGAATTCCTTTTTTGTAATTTCAACTTCAACGAATTCCAGTGCTCAAGCAACATTCTGATACGACATGCTTAATTTAAATGCCCGCCCTTTCGCCCCGAGCACTGGCGCCTCAGATGCCATCAGCGTACCGGCGGAGAATCCGCCGTTCGGGCGCGACACTAGGCGTTCGCACTCTCATATTACAATTTCGGCAATTCATATACACCAAACAAGCCAACACCTGCTCCCAACGAAACAAAAGTTAACATTCTGGTTTTAAAAGCTATAATTGTAAAATTTTGTGGTTCGGTCATTATCCTCAGCGCTTTCAAAATGCGACACATTTAACGTAAATGGCAATGTATGCACATTTTGCGGCGGCAGAGCTTGTTGCTAGTCGTATTATTTCAGCATGTTACAAGTTTGGCCCGGATATTGCCCCAGCGTGGTGAAATTTCCACTTCATTTCACCTGGAGGGCAGCATGCTCAAGAACATCGTCATGGCACTCACACTGGTCCTGGTCGTCCTTGTGGGCGCCGCAAGCGGCTTCGCGGCGGATGCTCCGAAGCCGGATCCCACCGGAGCCAGCATCGGCACAGCGGCGGACGTGGTCAACGCCACCGGCGGCGCGCCCACGGCCGAGGACATGGAGAAGATGGCCGCCACCGAGCCCCTGGCCGTGAAGCTGGCCGATGTCATCGGCCACAACCGCATCGCCATCAACATGGTCTGGACGCTCATCTGCGGCTTCCTGGTCATGTTCATGCAGGCGGGCTTCGCCCTGGCCGAGACGGGCTTCACCCGGGCCAAGAACGCGGGCCACACCATGGGCATGAACATGATGGTCTACGCCATCGGCATGCTGGGCTACTGGATCTGCGGCTTTGCGCTGCAGATGGGCGGCAGCGGCGGCGCGGCGGCCCTGGGCGGCGGCACCCTGCTCAACGAGGAATTCATCGTCTCCATCTTCGGCAAGGACTTCGGCCTGTTCGGCATGAAGGGCTTCTTCCTGGGCGGGGACGTGTACGACACCACCGTGCTGACCATGTTCCTGTTCCAGATGGTCTTCATGGACACCACCTGCACCATCCCCACCGGCTCCATGGCCGAGCGCTGGACCTTCAAGAACTTCATCGTCTACGGCTTCTTCATCTCCATGTTCGTGTACCCCCTGTACGCCAACTGGGTCTGGGGCGCGGGCTGGCTCGCCGCCCTGGGGAGCAACTTCAGCCTGGGCCATGGCGTGGTCGACTTCGCGGGTTCCTCGGTGGTGCAC
>CAZCYB010000026.1:22195-33294 GCA_964502805.1 uncultured Desulfocurvus sp. | reverse complement strand
TGGTGCACATGACCGGCGGCATGGCCGCCCTGGCGGGCGCCATCTGCATCGGCCCGCGCATGGGCAAGTACCGCGCCGACGGCACGGCCAACGCCATGCCCGGCCACCACATCCCCATGGCCATTGCGGGCTGCCTCATCCTGGCCTTCGGCTGGTTCGGCTTCAACGCGGGCTCCACCCTGGCCGGCGGCGACCTGCGCATCGGCGTGGTGGCCGTGAACACCATGCTCGCCAGCGCGGGCGGGGCCATGACCTCCCTGCTGTACATGTGGATGCGCTACGGCAAGCCGGACATCTCCATGGCCGCCAACGGCATGCTGGCTGGCCTGGTGGGCATCACCGCTCCCTGCGCCTTCGTCACCCCCATCGCCGCTGTCGTCATCGGCGCCGTGGCGGGCGTGCTGCTCTGCGTCAGCGTGCTGTTCATCGAGAACGTGCTCAAGATCGACGACCCGGTGGGCGCCATCTCGGTCCACGGCGTCAACGGCGCCTGGGGCATGCTGGCCGTCGGCCTCTTCGCCGATGGTTCCTACGGCGACAAGCTCAACGGCGTGGAGGGCACGGTCACCGGCCTGCTGTACGGCGACGCCAGCCAGCTCGTGGCCCAGCTCGTGGGCATCGGCGTCAACGCCGTGTTCGTCTTCGTGGTCATGTTCCTCTTCTTCAAGATCTCCGACAAGATCGTGAAGATGCGCGTGGCCCCGGAGCTGGAGCAGGAAGGTCTGGACATGGCGGAAGTGGCCGTCATCGGCTACCCCGAGTTCACCATCAACAAGACCCACCGCTAGAGCACGGAGGCGCGACATGAAGAAGATTGAAGCGATCATCAAGCCGCACAAGCTCGACGAGGTCAAGGACGCCCTGGACAAGGCCGGAGTGCACGGCATGACCATCACCGAGGTGAAGGGCTACGGCCGCCAGAAGGGCCACGTGGAAATGTACCGCGGCGCCGAATACCAGGTGGTGTTCAAGGCCAAGGTGAAGATCGAGGTCGTGGTGGCCGACGCCATTGCCGCGAGCGTGGTGGACGCCATCCGCGCCAGCGCCAACTCCGGCGCCATCGGCGACGGCAAGATCTTCGTGCTGGACGTGAACGAGGCCGTGCGCATCCGCACCAACGAGCGCGGGGAAACGGCGCTGTAACACTCTCCTCTCCCTTGCGGTGCGGCGCGCGCGTAGAGGGACCGCGCGCCGCCCCTCCTCTCCCGGCCCCTGCCTGTAACGCCCAGGCAGGGGCCATCCTTTTTGCCCCGGCCCATTGCGACCGGCCCATGCCGACCAATCGGGTCGGCTTGTCAGAGCCCGCGCTCGTGGGGTACACAGGGCAAAACAACCCCCTGAGAGGACTCCATGCCCTACAAGGATTTGCAGGAATTTCTGAAACATCTCGACCGCGCCGGCGAAGTCAAGCGCATCGGCGCGGAGCTGGACCCCTACCTGGAGATCGCCGAGGTCACCGACCGCGTGAGCAAGCAGTTCGGCCCGGCCCTGCTCTTCGACAAGGTCAAGGGCTCCAAGTTCCCGGTGCTGACCAACATGTACGGGTCGTACAAGCGCATGAACATGGCCCTGGACAGCGAGAACCTGGACGAGCTGGGCGAGCGCATCCACGAGTACCTGGAGATCGAGCGGCCCGACGGCATCATCAAGAAGCTGCAGATGATCCCCAAGCTCTCCAAGCTCACCAACATCTTCCCCGACCACGTGAAGAAGGGCTGCTGCCAGGACGTGGTGCTCACCGGCGACCAGGTGGACCTGGGCATCCTGCCGGTGCTCACCACCTGGCCCGGCGACGCGGGCCCGTTCATCACCCTGCCGGTGGTGTTCACCAAGAACCCGGAGACCGGCGTGCGCAACGCGGGCATGTACCGCATGCAGGTGTTCGACAAGAACACCACCGGCATGCACTGGCACCGCCACAAGGGCGGGGCCTACCACTACCACCTGGCCGAGAAGCTGGGCAAGCGCCTGGAAGTGGCCGTGGCCATCGGCCCGGACCCGGCGGTGACCTACGCCGCCACCGCGCCCATCCCGGACGAGATCGACGAGATGCTCTTTGCGGGCTTCCTGCGCAACCAGCCGGTGGAGCTGGTGAAGTGCAAGACCGTGGACCTGGAGGTGCCCGCCACCAGCCAGTTCGTGCTGGAGGGCTATGTGGACCCCAAGGAGCGCCGCCGCGAGGGGCCCTTCGGCGACCACACGGGCTACTACTCCCTGGCGGACGACTACCCGGTGTTCCACGTCACGGCCATCACCCACAGAAGCGATGCCATCTACCCCGCCACCCTCGTGGGTCCGCCGCCCATGGAGGACTGCTTCATCGGCAAGGCCACGGAGCGCCTGTTCCTGCCGCTGATCAAGAAGCAGCTGCCCGAGGTGGTGGACATGAACCTGCCTCTTGAGGGCGTGTTCCACAACCTGTGCTTCGTCTCCATCGACAAGCGCTACCCCGGCCAGGCCCGCAAGGTCATGTACGCCCTGTGGGGCATGGGCCAGATGATGTTCACCAAGATCATCGTGGTGGTGGACAAGAACATCAACGTGCAGAACGTCTCCGAGGTGCTCTGGCGCATCGGCAACAACGTGGACCCCCGGCGCGACATCGCCATCCTGGAAGGCCCGCTGGACGCCCTGGACCACGCCTCGCCCCTGGCGTTCTACGGCGGCAAGATGGGCATTGACGCCACCAAGAAGGGCCCGGAGGACGGGCACCACCGCGAGTGGCCCACCACCCTGCGCATGGACGAGGGGGTCAAGGCCAAGGTGGACGCCCTGTGGGGCCAGCTGGGGCTGTAATCCCAGGCCCTGACTGAACCAAAACGCGTCCCGGCGTGGCCCGACACCTTGTCGGCGCGCCGGGACGCTTCGCTTCCAACGGGGAGAGCATGACCAGACGCCACGTCCGACCACGCCTGCGCTCTCTGCCGCGCGGCTTGTCCGCCCTGCTTGCGCTGCTGCTCTCCGCGCTGCTGCTGGCCTCCTGCGGCGACGCGGACAGGGAGAAATCCCAGCCGGAAAAGCAGACCGAGCAAACCCAGCCTCGAGGCAACGAACGGGAAGATTCCTTCCAGGCGGCCAAGCGCGCCCTGGACAAGAAGGTGTACTTCGACCACCGCGTGACCCTCTACTGCCAGGCGCCCTACGACGAGGAGGGCAACGTGAGCCTGCCCAGGGGCTTCAGCGCGCCCAAGCACCAGGCCAGGGCCGGGCGCATCGAGTGGGAGCACGTGGTGCCGGCCGAGAACTTCGGGCGGACCTTTTCCGAATGGCGCGACGGCCACCCCGAGTGCCAGGACCGGCGCGGACCGTTCAAGGGCCGCAAGTGCGCCGAACGCGTGAGCCGCGAGTTCAGGCTCATGCACGCGGACATGTACAACCTCTATCCGGCCATCGGCGCGGTGAACGCCCTGCGCCAGAACTACAACTACGCCATGCTGCCCGGGGTGCCCAGCAGCTTCGGCATCTGCCCGGTCAAGATCGAAGGCAACAAGGTGGAGCCGCCGGAACAGGCGCGCGGAACCATCGCCCGCACGACCAAGTACATGGCCTGGGCCTACGGGCGCTATCGCCTGAGCGACCAGCAGGAGAAGCTCATGGACGCCTGGGACGCCATGTACCCCGTGGACGAATGGGAGTGCGAGCGGGCCAGGCGCATCGAGGCCATCCAGGGCAACGAGAACCCGCTGGTGAAGGACAAATGCGTCCAGGCCGGATTGTGGTGACAAGCCGCCAGGCGCATTGCCAAGCGCGTGGAGTTTCCTTATTTTGAGGCAAGCCGGGCACAGCCGCTCCGGCAGAAGGGGAACATGAGCACACAACGCATCGTACTCGCCGTCACCGGGGCCAGCGGCCCGCATTACGCCGTGGCCCTGGCCCGCTTCCTGGGCGCTGCCCCGGGCATCGAGCTCCACACAATCATGAGCGAGGCGGCCAAAAAGGTGCTGGCCCTGGAGAGCGACTACACCCCCGAGGACATCACCCGCCACGCCGTGGCCAGCTACGACGAGAAGGACATCGCCGCGGGCCCTGCCAGCGGCTCCTGGCGGCACGCGGGCATGATCGTGTGCCCCTGCTCCATGGCCAGCCTGGGGGCCATCGCCAACGGGCTGGGCACCAACCTCATCCACCGCGCGGCGGACGTGACCCTGAAGGAGGGCCGCAAGCTCATCCTGGTCACGCGCGAGACTCCCTTAAACCGCATCCACATGAGGAACATGCTGGCGGCCGGCGAGGCCGGGGCCGTCATCATGCCCGCCAGCCCGGGCTTCTACCACCGGCCCAAATCCATCGAGGACATGGTGAACCAGTTGGCCGGGCGCATACTGGACCAGCTGGGCCTGAACAACGAGCTGTTCGCCCGCTGGGGCGGGTAGCCCCCCTTCCATCGCAACGAGGAGGACCGCATGCGGCTCACCTGGTTCGGCCATTCCAATTTCCGGCTGGAGGAGGACGGCGTCAGCGTCTTCATCGATCCGTTCTTCGAGGGCAACCCCAAGGCCCCGGCGGACTGGAAAAAGTCCATCGGGCACGTGGACGCGGTGCTCGTCACCCACGACCACGGCGACCACGTGGGCCAGGCCGGGGAGATCTGCCTGGGCACAGGGGCCAAGCTGGTGTGCCTGTTCGACCTAGCGCCCAAGATGCTGGCCAAGGGCCTGCACGCGGACCAGGTCATCGGCATGAACATGGGCGGCACCGTGCACGTGGGCGCCCTGCGCGTGAAGATGGTCCAGGCCGTGCATTCCTCGGCCACGGGCGCGCCCGCCGGGTACATCCTCACCTTCCCGGGCGGCTTCTGCGCCTACCACTCCGGCGACACGGCCCTGTTCAGCGACATGCAGCTCTTCCGGCGCTTCTACGACATCGACCTGGCCATGCTGCCCATGGGCGGCTGGTTCACCATGGACGCCGTGGAGGCCGCCGTGGCCTGCTCCTTTTTGGAGTGCCGCCACGTGGCGCCCATGCACTGGGGCACCTTCCCCATCCTGGCCCAGGAGACCGACGCCTTCGCCGTGGCGCTCAAGGAGTATGCCCCGGAAACCAGCCTCGTGCGCATCGCGCCGGGCGAGACGGTGGAGGTCGGCTAGCTCCCGGCGGCCAGGCGGGCCCGTACGCGGGAGAGGTTCTCGCGGGCGATGGCGTAGTCCGGGGCCAGTTCCAGGGCCTTGGAGTAGCGCTCTTCGGCCTCGCGCAGGTTCCCCCGCAGCATCGCGATGTTGCCCAGGTCGTTGTGGGCCATGGCGTAGCCGGGCTTGAGCTCCAGGGCCTTGCGGTAGTGCGCCTCGGCCTCGTCCAGGCGGCCCAGCTGCGCCAGGCAGTAGCCGATGCCGTAGTGGTCCTCGTGGGCATCCCCGCCGGGCAGGGAATCCCCGGGCAGCGCCCGCTCGAACATGGCCATGGCCTCGGTGAAGCGGCCCGTGGCCGAGAGCACCTGCCCCATGTTCGCCAGGGCGAAGGAATGGTCCGGGTGGAGCGCGTGGGCCGCGCGGAAGTGCCGCTCCGCCGAGGCCAGGTCGCCCTTGCGCAGCATCAACACCCCGTAGTTGTTCAGGATGTAGTAGTTGTCCCGGGTCACGGCCAGGGCCCGCTCATAGGGCGCGTACTTGTCCTTCCAGAAGCCCAACTGGTGCCAGGCCAGGGCCGCCAGGGCGGCGAAGGGCAGCAGGCAGGCCAGGATCGCCGGGGCACGGCGGCCACGCGACTGCGCCCAGGCCCCGAAGAACTCCGCCGCGAGCATGGCCAGGGCCAGATAGAGCCCCCAGAACGGCAGGTAGGCCCACCTGTCGGCCAGGGCCACGTGCAGGCCCACCTTGGGCGGCACGATGACCGGCACCAGGGCCATGAGGTACCACAGCCAGCCTACGAGCAGATACGGGCGGCGCGGCCACTGCCAGGCCGCCAGGCCGCTGATGGCCGTCAGGAGCAGCGCACTGGCCGCCACCTGGAAGGCGGGCAGGCTCGTGGGAAAGGGGTAGAGGATGGCCAGGTTCAGGGGCAGGAAGAGCAGGCGCAGGTACTCCGCGTAGGACACCAGGGCGTTGGCCAGGCGCAGGCCGAGGCTGGGCTCGAAGGGGCTGAAGGCCACGGGGTGCGAGGACAGGGTCAGCAGGCCCGAGGCCAGCCCCAGCAGCAGGTAGGGCCATTTCTCCAGGATCAGCAGGGCCACGCGCCGGGGGGAGGGCCAGGCCCCTTCCCCGTTCGCCCGGCCCAGGGGCCACAGGTCGAGCAGCAGGAGCAGGCCCGGCAGGGTGACGAGCATGGGCTTGGCCAGCAGGGAGGCAGCGTGGGCCGCCAGGGACAGCGCCAGGCCGAGGCGGCGGCCCGTCCGGGCCCAGTGGGCATATCCGTGCAGGGACACGAGCCCGAAAAAGGTGAAGAGGACATCCTTGCGCGCCGTGACCCAGGCCACGGACTCCACGTGCACCGGGTGCAGGCCGAAGGCCCCGGCCACGGCCAGGGCCACCCACCGGTTGCCGACCAGCCGCGACACGAGGAAGAACAGCAGCGCCGCGTTGGCGCCGTGCAGCAGCAGGTTCGTCAGGTGGTAGCCGCCTGCCCGGGCCCCGTACAGGCTGGCGTCGAGCATGAGGGAGACCCAGGTGAGCGGGTGGAAATAGTTGGCGGAGGACAGGCTGAAGGCCCAGCGCAGCGAGTCGAGGGTCAGGCCGCCCAGGACCCTGGGATTGGCCGTGACGTACAGCGTGTCGTCCAGGTCGATGAAGTCGAAGCCGCCGACGCGGGTATACACGGCGAAGATGGCCGCCAGCAGCCCGGCGCACAGCAGCCATGTCGGCACGGGGCGCGGCGCAGCCGGGGAGGCCGGGGCGGAAAACGCTCGTCCGGCCCTGTCCCTCGGCTGCCCTGGGCGCTTCTCGTCCCTGCGGCTCACGGGCGCCCTCCCCGGGCCAGCCCGGCCTTCAGGTTCTGGATGCGCTCCCAGCTCTGGCGCAGGCGCTCCTGGCTCACGCGTCCCTCGGCCACCAGTTCCATGAGCGCGGCCAGGGCCTTTTCGGGCAGGCGCTCGTCGTAGCTCAGGTTGTTGCCCAGGAGCAGGAGGTCCGCCCCGGCGTCCACGGCCAGGAACAGGGCCTCCTTGAGCCCGTAGTGCGCGCTCACGGCGCGCATCTGCATGTCGTCGGTGACGACCACGCCCTTCCAGCCCAACTGCCCTGGCGAACGGCCGCGCAGCAGCCCGCCGATGGCCGCGCGGGAGAGCGTGGCCGGGTGCTTGTCGTCGATGCGCGCGTTGAACACATGTGCGGTCATGACCATGTCCGCCAGGCCCTGGCGCGTCAGCACGCGGAAGGGTTCCAGTTCGGCCTCGGTCCAGGTGGCGCTGACGTCGGTGAAGCCCAGGTGGCTGTCGCTGGTGGAGGAGCCGTGGCCGGGAAAATGCTTGGGCGCGGTGAGCACGCCGTTCTCGCGCAGGCCGCGGGCAAAGGCCCCGGCGCAGGCGGCCACAGCCTTTGGGTCCGCCGAGAAGCTGCGCCCAAGCCCGCCGATGACCGGGTTGGCCGGGTTCACGTTCACGTCGGCGTCCGGGGCGAAGTCCAGGTTGAAGCCGAGCCCGGCCAGGGTGCGGCCCGTGGCCTGCCCGGCGGCCAGGGCCAGGCCGGTGTCCACGCCATCAGGGCCGACAGGGCAGAGCTCCGCCGCCGACGGCGTGCCCGGAAAGCCCCGCGCGGGCTTGAGGCGCTGCACGCGCCCGCCCTCCTGGTCCACGGCCACGAACAGCGGCGGCAGCCCGGCCCTTTTGGCCTCGGCCTGCAGGGCGGCGTTGAGCCGGGCCACCTGCTCCGGGCTGACGACGTTGCGCGTGGTGTCCGCCGTGGGGTCCTGGGAGCGGAGTTGGGCATCCACGTCGAAGAGGATGACCCCGCCCAGGCCCAGCTCGGCGATCTGCCGCAGGATGGGCAAGCCCCCCCCGTCGAGGGGAGCCGGCTCCGCCCCCCGGAAGCCCACGAGCAGCATCTGCCCGGCCATGAGCCGGGGCTCCGGCGCGGGGGGGCGCAGGCCAGCGCAGCCTGCCAGCGCCATCATGCCGGCCAGGGCGCAGGCCAGGGCGGTAAGTTTGCTCGGCGCGGCCACCCGGCTACTTCTTCTCGGCGCCCTCCGCGCCCAGGGAGAAGGTGCTCTCCATGTCGTAGCTGGAGATGACGCGGTAGGAGATGAGGGTCTCCGAGCTGGTGATGCCGAGGATTTTGAGCATCTTCTCGGTGACGATGGTGGCCAGGTCGTCGTTGTCGCGGGCGCGGATGATGGCCACAAGGTCGAAGCGGCCGCCCACGGAGTGGACCTCGCTGATGCCTTTGATCTCGACGAGCTTCTGGGCCACCACGTTGATGGCGTCGGGCTGGACATGGAGCAGCACGATGGCGTTGGTCATGGAATACCTCCGGATTGGGTGGCACTTTAGCCTGTCGGCGCCCCGGGGTCAAAGGGTCTTGCGCTGGGCGGCGGCAGGTTTGGGGACAAAAATACCGGAGCCGGGAATCCCGGGTCGCGGGGGCTTCGCCGCCCGCCGAGGGCGCGCATGGGCATGAGAATGAGTTCCAGGCGCGGTTTCGGCCAGCCTACTCCCGGCTCCCGGGGCCGTCTGCGCCGCCACCGGAGCCCCCGTTCTTGCTGGCCTTGCGGCTGCCCTGGTACATCTCGTACTCCAGCAGGCGGCACTCGATCTTGGCGTTGAAGAAGGGGATCTTGCGCCGGGGCTTGAGCCCCACGCGCTTGGCCAGTTCCGGGTTGCCGGTGAACACGTAGCCGCGCCAGCCGGAGAGCCGCTGCTTGAAGAAGTCGCCGATGCCCGCGTACACCGCCTCCAGCCCGGCCAGGTCGCCCAGGCGCGCCCCGTACTCCGGGTTGAGCACGCAGACGTTGGCCCCGCCCTCGATGAACGCGGGCACCTCGGCCTCGCGGAAGTCGCAGGCCTGGAACTCCAGGTGGCCCTCCACCCCGGCGGTGCGGGCGTTCTGGCGCGCGGCCTCCAGGGCGGCGGGGTCGAAGTCGGAGAGCAGGATGCGCCCGGGGAATTCCTTGCGGCCCAGGGCGCGCACCTCGCGCCGCAAATCCTCGTAGGCGGCGGAATCGAAGCCCACCAGATGCTGGAAGGCGAAGCCGGAGCGCAGCAGGCCCGGGGCGCGGTTCAGGGCGATGAGCGCGGCCTCCACGGCCAGGGTGCCGCTGCCGCACATGGGCGAGAGGAAGTGGCCGGAGCCGTCCCAGCCCGTGGCCAGCATGATCCCTGCGGCCAGGGTCTCCTGCAGGGGGGCCTTGTGCGGCATCTTCCTGTACCCGCGGCGGGAGAGCGGCACGCCCGTGGTGTCCAGGTACACCGTGAGCTCCGCCCCGCGCCAGTGCAGGAACACGCACGCGCCCACCGGGTCCGGGCCGGAATTGGGCCTTCTGCCCTCCTGCTCGGCGATGCGGTCCACAATGGCGTCCTTGGCCTTCTGGTTGGCGAAGCGGCTGTCGCGCACGTGGTCGTTCTGCACCGAGGAGTCCACGGTGAGGTGCCCGTCCACGGGGATGATGTCCTCCCAGGGCAGGCGGGAGAGCTCCCGGCCCAGGGCGGTCGGGTCGGCGGCCTTGAGCCGGGCGATCTGAAGCAGCACGCGGTGCCCGGTGCGCAGCACCAGGTTCAGGCGCATGCACAGGGCCATGTCGCCGCGCGTGAGCACCCCGGCGATGAGTTCCTCAGTGGGCAGGCCCAGGGCCTCGATCTCCGCCCGCAGGAAGGGAACCAGCCCCTTGGGGCAGGTGACGAGGATGGGCAGGTCCTTGGACAGGTGCGGGGACAGGTGCGGGGACGTGTGCGGCATGGGGCATCCTTAAGTTGACCAGGCGATGGCGCGGCTTACCCCATCGCCCGCCGCTTGTCCAAGGGGGGGCTTCGCCCCGTCCGGGGCCCGGCTACGAACCCCGGCGAGGGCCGCTCCGAGGGTCGGGCGTGCGCAGGCGTTCTTTCTGCACCGGGGCGTGCACCGGGTAGATGGGATTGGCGCGGGTCCACCAGCCCTCCACCGGGCCGCTGGCGATCTCCATGCGCCGCACGAACTTGATGCTTTTGTAGGCCAGGTCGAAGGGGCAGACCACCCGGGCGGGCGCGCCCCGGTCCTGGGCCAGGGGCCTGCCCTCCAGGTCCAGGGCCAGCAGCATGGCCAGGGCCGGGTTGGTCAGGTCCGCCAGCGGGAAGGACTCCACGTAGTGCGTGAGCCCCCCGGCGTTTTCCGTCACACCCAGGGAGTGGAACACCGCGTGGCTTGCGCCGGGCTTCAGGCGCACCAGGGACAGCAGCGTGGGAAAGTCCACCCCGGCCCAGGGCACGTCGTGCACGCTCCAGCCCTCCACGCAGTGGAAGTCCACCACGCGGGAAGTCTGCGGCAGGGCGCGCAGCTCGGCGTAGGAAAGGCTCACCGGTGTCTCCACCAGCCCGTCGATGACGAAGCGGTACATCTCGCGCTTCCCGCTCTTCGAGCCGTCGGCCTGGTGCACCTCGCCCGTGGCCGGGTCGAAGCGCAGGGCCCCGCGCTCCACGGTGCGGGTGGGAAAGTGCTTGGCCACGGCTGCGCGCACGCAGGCCGGGGTGAGCCCCCAGGCGAAGGCCCCGGCGGCGGCCAGCCCCGCGGCCAGCACGCCCAGGAAGGTGCGGCGTTCCATGCTGTTCGGCTTTTTTGCGTCGGGCTGTGCGGACATGCTGCCTCCAGTTCTTCCACAATAGGCCCGCTGCCCGGATTTGTGAAGGGGTCGGGCTGCGAGGGGGCCTCCTTTACCAAGGGGGCGCGCAAAGGCCCCAGGCTTGCCAAGCGGGCCCGGCGCGGCTACCCTGCCCGAAAACATCCGCCAGGAGCCCCCCATGCGCATCGAGTCCTTCAACCTGGGCCCCCTTGAGACCAACTGCCACGTGCTGGACCACGACGGTCTGGCCTTGGCCATCGACCCCGGCGGCGACCCGGCCGAGGTGGTGGCCCACCTGAAGGCCAACGGGCTTACGCTGACGCACATCCTGGTGACGCACATGCACTTCGACCACATCTACGGCTGCGCGGCCCTGGCGGAAGCGACCGGCCCGCCCGTGCCGGCCCCGGCGGGGGCCGCCCAGC
>CAZCYB010000026.1:0-22185 GCA_964502805.1 uncultured Desulfocurvus sp. | reverse complement strand
CACCCACGCACCGCGGCCCCCTCTACCCCTGCGCGGCGCTCGTCCGAGCGGCGAGCCCCCAGGCGAAGGCCCCGGCGGGGGACGAGCAGCTCATGGGCACGGAACTGGGCTCCGGCGGGCTGTTCGGCTTCCCGCGCGTGGCGCCCTTTGCCCGGCAGCCCGCGCCCGTGGGCGAGGCGGAGTTCGCCGGGCTGCGCTGCCTGGTGCTGCCCACCCCCGGCCACAGCCCCGGCAGCCTGAGCTACTACTTTCCCGACGCGGGCGCGGCCTTCGTGGGCGACCTGGTGTTCTACCGCTCCGTGGGCCGAACTGACTTTCCCGGCGGCAGCGCGGCGGTGCTCAAGGACTCGGTGCAGACGAAAATCTTCACCCTGCCCGGGGAGACGCGCCTGTTCTCCGGCCATGGGCTGGACACCACCGTGGACTCCGAGCGCACGCACAACCCGTTCTTTCTGCACGACATGCTGTAGCGTGGGGAAGCAGCCGTGAGCGTCATCGACCTGCGCGGCAAGTGCTGAGGGGTGGGCGCGGAGGTCGGGTGGCACCTCCGGTTCACGCGGGAGGACGAGCTGTCCTTCCTGGTGCGGGCCGGGCTTGCGCCCAACGTGGAGGACGCGGTGTTCATGGCCGGGGAGTGGCTGCTGGACTGGGCCGCTCCCTCGCAGGAAGCCGGGCCCGAGAACGGACCGGAGAACGGGCCGGAACTGCTTGAGGCCAGGGTGCGGCGCAAGGCGCCGCGAGGGAGGCCCGCATGACGACGACCAAGGTCCAGGACTGGACCGGCACCGTGGCCGTGTACGCCTGCAGCCACAGGGCGGGCGGCAACTCCGGCCACGCGGCGGAGGCCATCGCCCAGGGCGTGCGCCAGGCCGGGGGGCGGGCGCGGGTCGTCACCCTGCGCGAGCACACGGTGCTGCACTGCCTGGCCTGCGGCGGCTGCGCGCGGGACAAGCAATCGCGCTGCGTGCTGCGCAGCAAGGACCAGGCCGAGGAGCTTTTCGCGCCCCTGCTGGCCGCCCCGGTCGTGGTCATCGCCTCGCCCATCTACTTCTACGCCCTGCCCTCGCTGTTCAAGGCCCTCATCGACCGCTCGCAACGCTTCTGGGAGGCCAAGCGCAAGGGCGACGCCTGGCTGGCGGCCATCCCGCAGCGCCCGGCCCTGGCCTGCCTGGTGGCGGGCCAGCCCACGGGGCAGAAGCTCTTCGACGGCGCGCGGCTCACGCTCACCTATTTCCTGGCCAACCTGAACCTGTCCCTGGCCGAGCCCCTCCCCCTGCGCGGCATGGACGGCCCCGGCGACCTGGCCGCCAGCGCCGAGGCCCTGGCCCTGGCCGTGGAACTGGGCGAGCGCGCCTGGCGGGCGGCCTCGGACGCATGAACCTTCTGCCCGGCCTGCTGCCCGGCCTGCTGCCCAGTCTGTTGAACAGGCTGCGCGGCTTGGCCGCCCAGGCCGGGGGCCGCTGCGCCTGCTGCGGCCATCGCCAGGAGAACGCCCAGGGCGGCACGGCCCTGTGCGAGGCCTGCCGACGGGCCCTGGCCCCGCCTTTGGCCGCGCCCTGCCCCGGTTGCGGCACGTACCCCGCCAGCGCGGCCACCGCGCCGGACCCCGCGCCCACCCTCTGCGGCCAGTGCAGGCGCGAGCCCAGGCCCTGGGGCGCGGTGCTCTCCCACCGGCCTTACGGCGGCCCCCTGCGCGAGCTCATCCTGGCCTACAAGTTCCAGCGCAGGCTCGAGGCCGGGCGCGCCCTGCAGGAGTGCCTGCTGGCGGCCTACGAGCGCGGGCTGCGCACCCTGCCGGACCTGCCCCCGCCGGACGCCCTGGTGCCCGTGCCCCTGCACCCCCGGCGGCTTCTGCTCCGGGGCTTCAACCAGTCTCGCGAGATCGCCCGGCTGGTGGCCAGGCGCCACGGCCTGCCCATCGAACAGGGCGCGCTCCGCCGCATCCGCCGCACGGTGCCGCAGATGGAGCTTGCACGGGAGGCCAGGGCCGAGAACATCCGGGGGGCGTTCCGCGCCGAGGCCCCGCTGGTGGAGGGAAAGCGCCTGCTCCTGGTGGACGACATCATGACCACGGGCTCCACCCTTGAGGAATGCGCGCGCGAACTGCTGCGCGCAGGGGCGAAACGTGTTGACGTGCTCGTGCTGGCCAGGGCATAGTGGGCCGTTGTCTGAATGAGGGAAAACAGCAAAAAGTGTTCTCCCGGCTCTTGACTTTGCCGGGGCCTTGGAGCTAAGAGACTCCCTCTTACGCGATGGAGGTATTCGCAATGTTCGCAATCATCGAGACCGGCGGTAAGCAGTACCGCGTGGAACAGGGACTCGAGTTCAAGGTGGAGTTGCTCCAGGCCGAGCCTGGCGCCGAAGTGAATCTGGAGAAGGTTCTCCTGGTCAACGACGGTGGCTCGACCAAGATCGGAGCCCCGTACCTGGAAGGCGCCAAGGTCGCCTGCGAGGTCCTTGGCCATGGCCGCGGCGAGAAGATCTTCGTGTTCAAGAAGAAGCGCCGCAACGACTTCCACAAGAAGACCGGCCACCGGCAGGATTACACCAGCCTCAAGGTCAAAACCATCCAGGCCTAGATAGGGCAGGGAGGATACAATGGCTCATAAAAAAGCAGGCGGCAGCTCCAGGAACGGACGCGACAGCGCCGGACAGCGTCGTGGCGTGAAGCGCTACGGCGGCCAGAAGGTCCTGGCCGGCAACATCCTCGTGCGCCAGGTCGGCACCAGCATCCACCCCGGCAAGAACGTCGGCGTGGGCAAGGACTGGACCCTCTTCGCCCTGGTTGACGGCGAGGTGAAGTACGAGAAGTACACCCGCAACAACAAGGTCAAGACCCGCGTGCACATTCTGCCCGTGGAAGCCTAGGCATACACGCAAACACGCACTCGACCATCCGGGCAGGAGCGGCTTTAGAGGCGGCTCCTGCCCTTTTGTTTCCACAACCCCTTCCAAGGACCACAGGCCATGCGATTCGTTGACGAAGCCACCATCGTCGTGCGCTCGGGCAAGGGCGGCAACGGCAGCGCCTCCCTGCGGCGCGCCCGCCACGTGCCCAAGGGCGGCCCGGACGGCGGCGACGGCGGCAAGGGCGGCGACGTGGTCTTCCGCGCCAGTTCCCGGCTGCTCACCCTGTACGACTTCCGCGCCCAGCGCATGTTCGAGGCCGAGAACGGCAAGAACGGACAGGGCCAGGACAAGTACGGCCGCGCCGGGGTGGACCTGCTCATCGAGGTGCCCGTGGGCACCCTGCTGCTGCAGGAAAACGAGGACGGCACCCACACCCCGGTGGCCGACCTGACCGCCGACGGCCAGGAGTTCGTGGCCTGCGCCGGGGGCGAGGGCGGGCGCGGCAACCTGCATTTCAAGAGCTCCATCAACCGCGCGCCCAAGTACGCCGAGCCGGGCAAGCCCGGGGAGGAGAAGCGCATCCGCCTGGAGCTCAAGGTCATCGCCGACGCGGGCCTGCTGGGCCTGCCCAACGCGGGCAAGTCCACCTTCCTCTCGGCGGTGAGCGCCGCCCGGCCCAAGATCGCGGCCTACCCCTTCACCACCCTGGCCCCCAACCTGGGCGTGGTGGAAGGCCCGGATGGCCGCAGGCTCATCATCGCGGACATCCCCGGCCTCATCGAGGGCGCCAGCGAGGGCCAGGGCCTGGGGCACAAGTTCCTGCGCCACGTGGAGCGCACGCGCTTCCTGGTGCACATCCTCTCCGGCGAGGACGCCGACCCGGAGAACCCCGCCGAGGGCTTCCGCATGCTCGACGAGGAGCTCAGGGCCTTCGACCCGGAGCTGGCCGAAAAGCCACAGATTCGCGTCATCAACAAGATCGACATCCTGCCGGCAAAGCGCCTGAAGGCCCTGCGCGCCAACGCCCCGGCGGACGTGCTCTTCGTCTCCGCCCTCACGGGGGCGGGCATTCCGGAGCTTCTGGCCCGCATGTGGGAGCGCTACGAGGCCCTGGGGCAGTCCGCCGAGCCGGGGGACGAGGCCGGGCCGGAGCACGAAACCCTGGAGTAAAAGGAGCGGGCATGAGCGCCGGACACGATCAGTTGCGCGCCGAGTTTCTGGGCCGGGCCAAATGCGTGGTCATCAAGGTGGGCAGCGCCTGCCTGACCAACGACAAGGGCCTGGACGCCCGCGCCGTGGCCCGCCTGGCCGACCAGATCGCCGCCCTGACGGACAAGGGCCTGAAAGTCGTGCTCGTGTCCTCCGGCGCGGTGGCCACCGGCCGCATGCGCATCCGCCAGAGCGTGGAGGGCGCGGAGGCCATCGACTTCAAGGAGCTGCCCTCGCGCCAGGCCGCCTCGGCCATCGGGCAGAGCCGGCTCATGCACGAGTACGACGAGGCCTTCGGCCGCTTCGGCAAGACCGTGGCCCAGATCCTGCTCACCCGCGAGGACCTCAAGAGCCGCCCGCGTTTCCTCAACGCCCGCAACACCATGCGGCGCCTGCTTGACTGGGGCGTGGTGCCCATCGTCAACGAGAACGACACCGTGGCCGTGGCCGAGCTGGAGTTCGGCGACAACGACACCCTGGGCAGCCTGGTGGTGGACCTGGTGGGCGCGGACCTGTTCGTGAACCTGACCAGCGCGGGCGGGGTGTTCGACAAGAACCCGGACAAGCACGCCGATGCCGTCTGCGTGCCCTGCGTCGAGGACATCGAGGGCCTGGACATCGAGGCCATGTGCGACGGCAAGACCAGCGTGGGCTCCGGCGGCATGTACTCCAAGCTGCGCGCCGCGCGCCGGGCCGCCCAGCTGGGCGTGGCCACGCTCATCGTCTCCGGCCGGGAGAATTTCGCCCTGGAGCGCATCTTCGCCGGGGAGGTGCTGGGCACCATGGTACTGCCCTGCCAGCGCACTGTGTCGCACCGCAAGTACTGGCTGGCCTACCACGACACGCCCAAGGGCGTCGTCACCGTCGACGCGGGCGCGGCCAAGGCCCTGCGCGACAAGGGCAAGAGCCTGCTGGCAGCGGGCATCGCCAGGGTGGACGGGCGCTTCGCGCGCGGGGCGCTGGTGCGCATCGCCGATGCCGAGGGCGCGGCCCTGGGCGTGGGCCTGTCCAACTACTCGGCCTCGGAGCTGCGCAAGATCATGGGCAAGAAGAGCTCCGAGCTGGCCGGGGTGCTGGGCCAGGCGCCCTACTCCGAGGCCATCCACCGTGACAACCTGCTCTTGGACGCCGCGCTGTAGAGCCGCCGCGCCAACGAAAAGGGCCGCCTCCCACACCGGGAAGCGGCCTTTTTTCGGATTTCCGCCGGGCTAGTACATGGGGTACAGCCCGCCGGACTCGCCCCGGGACGGGCCGAGCCCGGGCAGCACACGGTCCTTCACGTAGCGGGCGATGAGTTCGCAGCCCTTGGCGTTGGGGTGGCCGTCGCGGGAGTTCTGCGGGTAGATGCGCCCGCCGATGAAGTGCTTGAGGTGCCCGGCCAGCTCGAAGCAGGGCAGGCCCAGGTCCGCGCAGGCGGCGGAGAGCGCGGCGTGCATCCGCGCCTCGGCCGCGCCCAGGGCGTCCAGGGCCTGGTGATCCGGCAGCACGGCCTCGCCCTGGCGCAGGAACACCAGGTACTCCCGGGTGGGGATGAGCATGACGCCCAGCGAGAAGCCGTAGTTGAGCGACAGGGAACGCAGGTGGGCCAGGACCTTGCGCGTGATGGCCAGGCCCTGGGCCACGGCGGGCTGCCCAAGGTCCTGCACGGCCAGGCGGAAGCGCTCGGTGAGGTAGAACCGGCTGCCCTCGATGGCGCAGGGGGTCACGTCCGGCTCGCCGCGTTGGGCCAGCAGGGAGAGCACGTCCTCGTGGGCCAGCTCCGGGTGCAGGGCGGAAAATTCGACCATGGCGCGCTCGGCGCGGTCCTTGGCCGAGAGGTCGGCCAGGGGCAGCCCGTCCCAGGCGGGCTCCCAGAAGCTCCGGGCCAGGGGCGCGGTGCTCACCTTGGCGCACTGGAAGGCCTCGGCCATGTCGTTACCCAGGTACAGGCACACCAGCATGCGCCTGGGGGCCAGGGGCAGCAGCTCCTCGGCGGCCAGGGCGTACTGCGCGCTGCCCCAGCCGTCCATGCCCGCGTTGTACACCGCGCCGCCCTTGCCACCGGAGAGTTCGGCGTCCAGGCGGAAGGGCCAGCACTGCTCGGCGCGCACACAGGCCCCGTAGACCTGGGAATCGCCTATGACGGCCAGTTCCGCCCCCTGGACCACGGTCCGGTTGCGGAACCCGCGCGCATCGTGCTCCGGGTGCTCCGGGTTGCCGCGCAACAGCAGCGCCGGATCCTTGACCAGGCGCGGGATGTCCGCCGGGGCCTGGCCCTGGGCCGCGCGGCCGATGAACGCCTGCAGAAGCTCAAGCTGCCGCAATTTCTCGAAAACCTTTTGACGCATGGCGGGTCCTCCCCCCTCTGCCCTGTTTCCGTGCCCAGGATTGTTGCAAGGCATGTGCCTGGGCAGAAATGGCCGCTTACGGCATTTTAAACGGCCCCAAACCGCGTCGAAACAGGCGGTTGCGGAGGCGCCGTGTCGAGAAAACGCTCCGGTGCAGGCCGAAAAAATATTTCTACACCGAGTCTAGAGTTTTCCAAGAATGCTGCGCCCCATAGGGCCTCCACATTCTGTGGAAAACTGTGTGGCTGTGATTTTATTTCACCATCATCGCCCACAACGAGCTGAAACCAGAATGTTACCAAAGTGTTATACGCCCCGCCCCTGTACAAAAAACGCCCCATGGAGTAGAGAGGGACGAAAGCGCCGTCCCCCAACGGCTGGCAAGGTATTGACCCCGTTCGCACCAAGGCAGTTTTCAGATAGCCACCACCGATAAGGAGCACGGCCCAGCCCATGAGCGCCCCTTCGCCCTGGCATTTCCTCCGCGGCCTGACGCGCCTGAGCCTGTGCGATTGGCCTGGGCGGCCCTGCTGCGTGGTCTTCCTGGGCGGGTGCAACCTGCGCTGTCCCACCTGCCACAACGCGGAGCTGGCCTGGAACATGGAAAGCCAGCCCGCGCTGGCCGAGCCCCAGTTCCGCTCCTTCCTGGCCCAGCGGGCCAGGTGGCTCTCCGGGGTCACGGTGACGGGCGGGGAGCCCACCGCCGTGCCCGGCGTGGGCGAGATCCTGCACGCCATCGCCTCCGCGGGCCTGCCCATCAAGCTGGACACCAACGGCATGCTGCCCGAGGTGGTGGAGCTGATGCTGGCCCAGGGCCTGGTGCACACCTTCGCCGTGGACGTGAAGGGCCCCTTCGCCCTGTACCCGGAGCTCACCGGCGGGGCCGTGGACGAACAGGCCGCCCGGCGCAACCTCACCCGGATTTTCGACATGGCCCGGGCCAATCCCGGCCGCTTCCAGTTCCGCACCACCCTGGTGCCCCTGCTCACCGAAGACGACGTCACGGTCGTGCGCGGGCTGCTGCCCCCCGGCCACACCCTCACCACGCAAGAGTACAAGCCACCAAGGAGGCCCCATGCCCTCGCAGATACTGAAGCGCGACGGACGGCTCGAGACCTGGTCAACTGACCGCATCGCCCAGGCCATCTTCAAGGCCCTCTCCGCCAGCGGCATCAAGGATCCGCTCATGGGCCGCCGCCTGGCCCAGAAGGTGGAGGCCAAGCTCAAGGATGTGGACATCCCGGAGCAGGAGCACGTGCAGGACATGGTGGAGCTGGTGCTCATGGAGATGCGCCAGTTCGCCGTGGCGCGCAAATACATCCTGTACCGCGAGAAGCGCCGCCAGCTGAGAAACCAGCGCGAGGCCTTCCTGGACATCGCGGGAACCATCGACGAGTACCTGGCCAAGAGCGACTGGCGCGTGAGCGAGAACGCCAACATGAGCCACAGCTTCCAGGGGCTCATGCTGCACCTCTCGGGCACGGTGCAGGCCAGGTACGCCCTGGAAAAATATCCCGAGGAAGTGCGCCTGGCGCACGAGCACGGCTACTTCCACATCCACGACCTCTCCTTCGGCCTGGCGGGCTACTGCGCGGGCTGGAGCCTGCGCGACCTGTTGCTGGAGGGCTTCAACCTGGAGGGCCGCTCCTGCGCCGGCCCGGCCCGGCACTTCGACAGCGCCCTGGGCCAGATGGTGAACTTTTTGGGCACCCTGCAGAACGAGTGGGCCGGGGCCCAGGCCTTCAACAACGTGGACACCTACCTGGCCCCGTTCATCCGGCACGACGGGCTCACCTACAAGAAGGTCCGCCAGGCGGTGCAGAAGTTCGTGTTCAACGTGAACACCACCAGCCGCTGGGGCGGGCAGAGCCCCTTCACCAACCTGACCTTCGACCTGACCCCGCCCAAGCACATCGCGAACGAGGCGGTGATCATCGGCGGCGCGCTCCAGGACTCGACCTACGGCGAGTACGCGGCGGAAATGGAGATGTTCAACCGGGCCTTCCTGGAGGTGATGCTGGAGGGCGACTACGCCGGGCAGATCTTCTCCTTCCCCATTCCCACGTACAACGTGACGGAAGACTTCCCCTGGGAGAGCGAGATCGGCGAGCTCCTGCTCAAGCTCACGGCCAAGTACGGCGCGCCCTACTTCCAGAACTTCATCAACTCCGAGCTCTCGCCCGAGGACGTGCGCAGCATGTGCTGCCGCCTGAAGATGGACCTGCGCGAGCTGCGCACCAAGGTGGGCGGGCTCTTCGGCGCGGGCGACCTCACGGGCTCCATCGGCGTGGTGACCTTGAACCTGCCCAAGCTGGCGTACCTTTCCCAGGGCGAGGACGAGTTTTTGACCCTGGTGGAGGAATACGCCACCATGGCCAAGGACTGCCTGGAGTTCAAAAGAAAGCTCATCACCGACAACCTGGAGCGCGGCATGTTCCCCTGGAGCCGCCGCTACTTGAAGAACGGCTTCAAGGGCCACTTCTCCACCATCGGCCTGCTTGGCGGGCACGAGGCCTGCCTGAACCTCATCGGCAAGGGCATCGACACGGACAACGGCATGCGGCTGATGCGCCGGACCCTGAACCGCCTGCGCGACATCACCAGCCGGTTCCAGGAGGAGACGGGCAACCTGTACAACCTGGAGGCCACCCCGGCGGAGGGCACCAGCTACCGCCTGGCCAAGATCGACAAGAACCTCTACGCGGACATCATCACCAGCGGCAACGGCACGCCCTACTACACCAACTCCACCTGCCTGCCCGTGGGCCACAGCCACGACGTGGTGGCCTGCCTGGAGCACCAGGACCAGCTCCAGCCGCTGTACACCGGCGGCACGGTGTTCCACACCTTCCTGGGCGAGAGCGTGGCCGACGTGGCCTCCCTTCGGGAGTTCATAGTGAAGTCCTTCCGCAATACCAAGCTGCCGTTTCTGTCCATCACGCCCACCTTCAGCGTGTGCAAGGACCACGGCTACCTGCAGGGCGAGCACGAGACCTGCCCCACCTGCGGGGCCGAGGCCGAGGTGTACACGCGCATCGTGGGCTACTACCGCCCGGTTTCGCGCTGGAACAAGGGCAAGCAGGCCGAGTACGTGGACCGCGTGGTCTACTCCGGCCTGTGCGGCTGCGACAGGTAAAATTCGCAGTTAATCTGTCGGGATGAGAAAAGCCCAGATTGCAGTCTGGGCTTTTCTTAATTTGGATGACGAAGTGGACCTCGTCACCCGCCTGGGGCACAGCGTGGCCCAAGTAGAATGGAAGCAAACTCAATAAATTCTACCACGCTGTTCCTCTGGGCGCAATCCGAAATCTGGCCCACGAAGGAGGAAACAAGATGGCTGACAAGAAGTCGAGCGGTCAGAAGATCGGGTGCGATGCCTCCAGCGGGAAGTTCATTCCCGTGAAAGAAGCCGAGAGGCGTCCGAAGACCACAGTGATCGAGACTATCAAGAAGAAGTAATTCCACACCACAAACGAAGAGGGGACTTGGGCCCCTCTTCCTTTTGTATCTTGTTGCATCCGTGTTTCTTGCACGGAACCTCGACCGATTGAGCGCAACCAAGCGCTATGAGAGGACGAAATGAATAAGAACGATCGATTTGTTGTTAAGCATGGCAAAAAATGGGCTGTTAAAAAGGCTGGGGCTGAACGACCGAGCGCGGTTTGCGACACGCAGAGGGAGGCCGAAGCCCGTGCCAAAGAGATCGTTGGCAATTGTGGTGGAGGCGAAGTCAGAATCCAAGGCCGAGACGGAAGATGGATAGACTCGGATACAGTAGCCCCTGGCAATGACCCGAGTTCGTCACCGGATATGAAGCACTAGCAAAGCTCAATACCCAACAACCCAAGCGAAAGGCGCCGGGAGCACATACGCTTCCGGCGCCTTTTCTTCTGCCCGGGGCCGCAAACCGCCGAAGAACCCGGCCACGGGCGGCCACCCCCATTGACGCGGCCACGCGGATGGACTACGAAATACGTAAAGTATAGAACCTGTAAGCATTCCCACCTGGAGGCGCCATGGCCGGCAGGCTCGACCACCGCAAGCGCCATGCCCAGCGGCTGCGCCAGCTGATGGCCCAGACCCGGGGCATGGAGCTTTGCTGCGGCGAGCAGTGGGCCGAGCTGGAGCGCGACCTGGGCCTGGACGTGTACGCCGAGGCGCTGTTCCAGCTCTCCCGCGTGGAGCTGCCCCCCGAGGCCGCGCGCGACTGCCTCATGGCCATCCTGGACCACCAGCGGACCATGGCCCTGGGCCTGGGGCGCGAGGTGGCGCTGCTCACCGCCGCCTGCGACTACCTGACCCGCGTGCAGCCCATGCTCCAGGACCCGGTGCTCATGGACTCGCGCCAGCTGGCCCAGAAGGAGGAGAGCGCGCTCAAGGACGAGCTCACGGGGCTGTTCAACCGCCGCTACTTCAACCAGGAACTGCCCAGGGAGATCGAGCGCTTCCGGCGCTTCGGCCACCCCTTCTCGCTTCTGCTGCTCGACCTGGACAGCTTCAAGGCCTTCAACGACGTGCACGGCCACAGCGCGGGCGACGCCGCCCTGCGCCAGCTGGGCGAGCTCATGGGCCGTAGCGCGCGCATCTACGACCACGTGGTGCGCTACGGCGGCGAGGAGTTCGCGCTCATCCTGCCCCAGGCAAGACAGAAGGACGCCCTGGCCGTGGCCGAGCGCATCCGCGAGGCCGCCGCCCGGCAGTACATCCGCTACGGCGGGGAGCTCATCGGCCCGGTGACCATCAGCATCGGGGCGGCCACCTTCCCGCAGGACGCCCTGGACATGGACACCATGGTGCACCGCGCCGACGAGGCCCTGTACGAGGCCAAGAACCTGCGCAACACCGTGCGCGTGTTCCGCGACGCCAAGCGCCAGCACCCGCGCTTCCCCTTGAGCGACCCCATCAGCGTGCGGATCGTCACCGACGAACTGACGCAGATGGACGCGCGCAGCCTGGACATCAGCTTCGGGGGGATGCTCTGCGAGTCGGCCCTGGGCGTGCCCGAGGACACAGCCCTCTCCCTGGTGCTGAGCGACCCGGAGCGCGGCCTGAACCTGCCCATCCAGGCCATTGTGCGCCGCGTGAGCAGCGCCGACGGCCGCAACTACCACCTGGGCCTGTCCTTCACCCTGGATTCCCTGGACGACCACAGGACGCTGTTGGCGCTCATCGAGCACCGCGTGCGCCCCGCCGCCCCGCTCTCCGCCCGCCGCGGCCCCATGGCCACGGCCACGGCCTAGGCGTCCGCCCCTATTGCAGATTGGCCTTGAGCCAGGCGGCCTTGACGCGCAGGTCGCGCTCCAGCAGCGCCTCGCCGCCCTTGTGGATGGCCTGGAAGGCCTCGGGGGCGTGCTTGGTCTCCAGTTTGTGCGTGTTGGCCGTGGCGTTGCCCAGTTCCGCCGCGCCGCGCTCCGCGGCCAGGCCGCTGCGGCGCTTGTGGCCGATGGCCAGGTGCCCCTGGTAGCAGACGTGGCCGCCGGAGAGGAACACGCGCAGGTCGCGCTCCACGTCGTCGCACTGGGAGGGCGAGAAGCGGATGTCGAAGCCGCCGGTGCGCGCGATGTCCGCCGTGCGCAGCAGGTGGCAGCAGCCCGTGACGCTGACGCAGGGCCGCAGGTAGGTGAACTGGCCCAGGTCCGGCAGGGCGGCGTGCAGCTGCGGCAGCACCAGCCTGCGCCCGCCGGACTCCGCCGCCTCGGCCGGGGCCAGGGGCGCGTAGTCCACGTTCTGGATCACCAGCCTGCTCTGCTCGTCCACCACGCGGCAGCCCCACACGCTGGCCTCCGGGCAGGCGGCGGCCGCCGCGCCCAGGCGGCCCAGCCAGTCGGCGGGCAGGTCCACGTCGTCGTCCAGGAAGACCAGGAAGTCGTGGCCCAGCACCTCGGGCAGGGAGAGCAGCCAGTTGCGCGCCGCCGGGGCGCCCACGTTCACGGGCAGGCGCAGGGCGTTCAGGCGACCGCCCAGGCGCTCGGCCCAGGCCGACACGACCTGGGGCGTGGCGTCGGTGGAGCCGTTGTCCAGCAGCCACAGGGGCGCGCCCCGGGTGTCGGAGGCGGCCAGGGAGCGCAGCGTGGCGTCCAGCTCGGCGGCCTTGTTGTAGGTGTAGAGCAGGATGGCCGTGCCGCCCTGGGGCATGGCCTGGAGCTGCCCCAGCCCGGTGGCCAAATCGTGCAGCTTGAGCAGCGTGTTTACGCGCCAGGGCGCGGCCTCCAGGCAGGCGGCCCAGGCGCGGATGGCCCCCTTGGGCTGGCCCAGGCGCGCCAGGCACTCGCCGGAGAGCTCCAGGCCGGGGGCGCCGGGCAGCATCCCGCCCAGGTCGTCCAGCTCCCGCAGGCGGGCCAGCGCCCCCTGGGCATCGCCCCTGGCCAGCAGGAACTGGGCCTGGGCCAGCAGGCGCACCGGAGTGAGCGTGCGCGGCCAGTCCCCGTCCAGGATGACGGCCTCGGCGGGCCGCCACAGGGCGTGGACCACGGCCAGGCGCCAGGCCTCGGACTTCCAGAACAGGTTGCGCGGCTCCGCCCCGGCCCGCGCGGCGAGGACTTCGGCCCTGGCCGGGGCGTCGGACGGGCGCGACAGGGCGAAGTACGGGTCCGTGGCGTCGGGCGGCTGCCAGAACTGGCGGTACGCGGCCAAGAGCCCCGCCAGGGGCTCGGGCAGCTGGGCCTCGCGCGGGAGCCGCGCCTGGGCCAGGGTGAGCGCCATGTCCCCGTCCAGCGGGGCCTCGGTCCAGGCGGAGACGAGCAGGTCCCGGGCCAGCAGGGCCAGGGCCCGGCCCTGCTCGTGGGAGGGCACCAGGGCCAGGGCCGTGGCGGCCACGCGCAGCAGGTGGTCCCGGCCCACGCTTCCGTGGAGCAGGAGCCACCGGACCTCGGCCGGCATGTCGAAGAGCGCGATGGGCCGAGGCCGCTGCTGGGTCATGGTTCCTCCGGTGGCGGTGCTACTTCATGGGACGGATGCGCGTCTCCACCCCGGGCACGGCCTTCAGCAGCTCCGCCACGCGGGCCATGTCCGTCTCACCGGTGTGATAGGGGTACAGCACCTTGGGCTGCACCAGCCGCGCGGCGTTCTGGAGCATCTCCGGGGTCATGGTGAAGGGCAGGTTCACGGGCAGGAAGGCCACGTCGACCCCCTTGAGCGCCGACATCTCCGGGATGTCTTCGGTATCGCCCGCGACGTACACGCGCAGGGAGCCGAAGTGGATGACGTAGCCGTTGCCGAAGCCCTTGGGGTGGTAAGGCTCGCCGGGGTTGCGCATGTGCACCAGGTTGTAGGCCGGAACCGCGTCCACGCGGATGCCCGCCAGGACCTTGGAATCGCCGTTGCCCAGCACCTCGGCCCCGGGCACGGCCTCGGCGGCCCTTGCATTGGCGCCGATGACCGTGCCCTCCTTGCGCAGGCGCCTCACGGCCTCCAGGTCCAGGTGGTCGCGGTGCTCGTGGGCGATGAGCAGCAGATCGGCCTTGGGCAGGTCGGCGTAATCGTTGGCCTTGGTCCAGGGGTCCACGTGCACCACCTTGCCCTGCCACTGGAACATGAGGCTGGCGTGGCCCACGAAGGTGACGGTGACGTCGCCGCTCCTGGAGGGCAGGGTTTCGGCCGGGGGAGCGGCCAGGGCCGTGGTGTACAGGCACAGGGTGGCAAGCAGCGCAAGGGCGAGCCTGTTCATGGGAACCTCCTTCCCGCCGGGGCGGGCGCCGGGCGCGGCGCAAAAAGAAAGGGCGGGATATCTCCCGCCCTCTCATGGTCGCTACTGCCGCGTCAAGTGCCGGTACTTGATGCGGTGGGGCTGTTCCGCCGCCGCGCCCAGGCGCTCCTTGCGGTCGGCCTCGTACTCGCTCCAGTTGCCGTCGAAGAGCGTCACCTGGCTGTCGCCCTCGAAGGCCAGGATGTGCGTGGCGATGCGGTCGAGGAACCAGCGGTCGTGGCTGATGACGAGCACGCAGCCCGCGAAGTTCACCAGGGCGTCCTCCAGGGCGCGCATGGTGTTCACGTCCAGGTCGTTGGTGGGCTCGTCGAGCAGGAGCACGTTGGCGCCCTCCTTGAGCATGGCCGCCAGGTGCACGCGGTTTCTCTCGCCGCCGGAGAGCAGGCCGACCTTCTTCTGCTGGTCGCTGCCGGTGATGTTGAACTTGCCGATGTAGGCCCGGGCGTTGACCTCGCGGTTGCCCAGCTTGATAAGGTCGCCGCCGCCGGAGATGACCTCGAACACGGTCTTGTCCCCGTCCATGGCGCGGTCCTGGTCCACGTAGGCCAGCTTCACGGTTTCGCCCAGCTTCAGGGTGCCCTCGTCGGGCTGGTCCCGGCCGGTGATCATGCGGAACAGGGTCGTCTTGCCCGCGCCGTTGGGCCCGATGATGCCCACGATGGCGCCCGGCGGCAGCAGGAAGTCCACGCCGTCGAGCAGGATGTTGTCGCCGAAGGCCTTGCGCAGGCCCTTGGCCTCGATGACCACGTTGCCCAGGCGGGGTCCGGGCGGAATGTAGATCTCCAGCTCCGGGGCGAGCTTCTCGTTCTCCTGGGAGAGCAGGTTCTCGTAGGCGCTGATGCGCGCCTTGCCCTTGGCGTGGCGGCCGCGCGGGCTCATGCGGATCCATTCGAGTTCGCGGGCCAGGGTCTTCTGGCGGTCGCTCTCGGCCTTCTCCTCCTGGTTCAGGCGGGTCTGCTTCTGCTCCAGCCAGGAGGAATAGTTGCCCTGCCAGGGAATGCCCCGGCCGCGGTCCAGCTCCAGGATCCAGCCCGCCACGTTGTCCAGGAAGTAGCGGTCGTGGGTCACGGCGATGACCGTGCCCGCGTACTGCTGCAGGTGGTGCTCCAGCCAGGCCACGGTCTCGGCGTCCAGGTGGTTGGTGGGCTCGTCCAAAAGCAGGATGTCCGGCTTTTGCAGCAGCAGGCGGCACAGGGCCACGCGCCGCTTCTCGCCACCGGAGATGACCTTCACCGAGGTATCGCCGGGGGGGCAGCGCAGGGCGTCCATGGCCATCTCCAGCCTGCTGTCCAGGTCCCAGGCGTCCAGGGCGTCCAGCTTCTCCTGCACCGCCGCCTGCCGGTCGATGAGCTTCTGCATGGCGTCGTCGTCCATGGGCTCGGCGAACTTCTCGTTGATCTGCTCGAACTCGGCCAGCAGGTCCAGGGTCTCCTGGGCGGCCTCGGCCACGATCTCCTTCACCGTCTTGGTCTCGTCGATCTGCGGCTCCTGCTCCAGGTAGCCTATGGTGTAGCCGGGAGAGAGGGCGATCTCGCCCTGGAAGTCCTTGTCGATGCCGGCCAGGATCTTGAGCAGCGAGCTCTTGCCCGAGCCGTTCAGGCCCAGCACGCCGATCTTGGCGCCGTAGAAGTACGACAGGGAGATGTCCTTGAGGACCTGGCGCTTGTCGTAGAACTTGCTGACGCGCATCATGGAGTAAATGATCTTGTACGGTTCGGCCATGGGATCCTCTGGGTGCTTTAAGGTCAAGCGGCGGGGTGTTGCCCCGCCGCCTTCGTGTCTCTATGCCTGTTCTCTGGTCGCCCTATTTCTTGGCCTTCATGGCCTGGGCAAGCTTCTCGGCCAGGCAGCCCATGCCGCCGCCGGACTTCTCCGCGGCCTTGGCGGGCTTGGCGTAGGCCTTCCAGTCGCTGTTCTCGCGCCCGGGCTTGTCCCCGGCGTCCTCGCGCACCTCCAGGGGGGAAAGGGCGATGCGGCGCTCGCCGGCGCGCAGATCCTCCACCACCAGGGTCACGGAATCACCCTTCTTCAGGGCGTCGAACTGCTTGGGGTCCACGGCCACGGCCATGCGCGACTTGGGCAGAAGCGCGGTGATGCCGGGCTCCAGGGTGACGAAGATGCCGAAGGTCTCGCGCTTCTCCACCGTTCCCGTCACCTGGGTGCCGGGGGCGTACTTGGCCGCCACCTCGCCCCAGGGGTCGCCCTCGGCGTCCTTGAGGGACAGGGACACGCGGCGCTTGAGCGGGTCCACTTCCTTGAGCACAACGCTGACCTCGTCGCCCACGCTGACGACCTCGGAAGGCTTGTTCACGCGCTTGGTGTAGCTCATCTCGCTCACGTGGATGAGCCCGTCCACGCCGGGCAGGATCTCCACGAAGGCGCCGAAGTCGGCCAGGCGCACCACCTTGCCGGTGACCTTCTCGCCTTCCTTGAGCTTGGCGGCCACGCCGTCCCAGGGGTCGGACATGGTCTGCTTGCGCGACAGGGAAATCTTCATCTGGCCGGGCTTCTTGCCGGGCTCCACGCCCAGGACCTTCACGCGGATCTTCTCGCCCACGCTCACGGCCTCCTCGGGCTTGGACACGCGCGCGAAACCGAGCTCGCTGACGTGCACCATGCCCTCCAGGCCCGGGGCGATCTCCACGAAGGCGCCGAAGTCGGACAGGCGCATGACCGTGCCGTCGAGCTCGTCGCCGGGGTTCACGCTGGCCAGGAACTGCTCGGTGGCGGCCTGGCGCTCGCGCTCCACCAGGGCCCGGCGCGAGACCACGATGTTGCGGCCGCGCTCCTCGAGCTTGGTGATGACGAAGGGCAGGGTCTTGCCCACGTACTCCTCGGGATTCTCCACGAAGCGGGCGTCGATCTGGCTCACGGGGCAGAAGGCGCGCTTGCCCATGATCTCCACCGAGAAGCCGCCCTTGCAGGTCTCCTTCACGCGGCCGTCCACGGGCAGGCCGGCGTCCTTGGCGTTCTGGAGCATCTCCAGCCCGCCCGCCCCGGCCAGGGCGCGGGAGAGGGTGATCTCGCTGCGGGTCTTGGAGACCACGTAGAGGTCGACGCTGTCGCCCTCCTTCAGCGGAAGGTTGCCCTCGGCGTCGAGGAGTTCCTTCTTGTCGGCCACGCCGTCCACCTTGGTGCCGGTGTCGAAATACACGCTCTCCGCCCCGATGGAGATCACCTTGGCGGAAATCTTGTCGCCCACGTTCAGGGGTTCGCCCTGCCCGGCGTAGCTGGCCTCAAAGAGCTCGGCGAAGCTCTGTTCCTTCTCCTCGTGCGCTGCTGCCTGGTCCGTCATCTCAACTGCTCCCTGTGCCTTGGCACAAAAATAGATATTGGCGGTGGTGAACCGCCTTGGGGGTGTATTATCGATGGGGGCGGTCTTGTCAAACAAAGGAAGGACATTTCCCGCACGGGCCTAAAGTTTTTTAAGCCCTGGCCGATAAGACGCGAGTAAGGCGTCATCTTTGCCAACGACAAGGAGGGGGCATCATCATGACCATCGACTCCATCGGCAATACGCTTTCCACCGGCCCCAGCGCGGAGGACCGGCAGCTCTTCGGGGCCCAGGTTGTGACCAAAACACTGGATTACATGAACAACCAGGGCGGTTCAGGGAACACGCTCGCTCCCGTGGACAAGGCCAGCTTCGGCGCGGCAGTGGTCGCCAAGACCCTGGACTACATGAACAGCGGTGGCCTGGGCGGTGGCGGCAACAGCGACTACGACTTCCAGACCAAGGTGCTGGAGGGCGGGCTGGCCGCCAAGGGCCGCATGATCAACGACAAGGCCTAGCCGCCGCCCGGAGCGGGCTGGCCGACCACGAATCTGGGAGGAGACCCCATGGCGCTCACGATCAATCCCAACATGATGGCTGCGGGCGCCGCACCCAGCCTGGACGCCACTCACCAATCGCGGACCTCCGTCGTGCAGCAGCTGTCCCCGGGACCCGGGAGCGCCGATGCCGCTGGAGCAGGGAACATGGGCTTGCGGCAAATCATCCGTGCCGAGATCAGGCCGCTGGGCAGCGCGGACGCGCAGACGCCCGCCGCGGATGCAGGAGCGGCCCCGGACGCGCAAGGCGCCGCAGGAACAAACGGAACGCAGGCGGCGCCCATGGCGCCCGAGCGGCAGACCGGCGCCATCGTCAACATCGCCGACAACCTGGCGGCTGCCACCAGGTCCGGGCTTTCCGCCCTGCAGGGGGGCAGTTTCCGCATTCCCGACCTCTCCCCCACCACGGACGTGAGTTCCAGACTGCGGGACATGGGCCTCTCCAACGACCTGTCCCTGGAGTCCGACGTGGCAAGCCGCGCCAATGAGGCGCGAGTGGGCACGATGATCCGGCATGGCCAGGACATGATCAACTCCGTGGCGCGCAACGCGGAAATGGTCACCTCCCTGTTCAAGGGGACCGGCTAGCCTGCCGCCCCTGGCGCAGGAAGCCCCCGCCCGCGAAAGCGGCGCGGGGGCATTTCTATTTTGCCCCGCCCACAGCCGGGCACGCCCCACTCCGCCCCCCCTCCCGCCCCGACTTGCCTAATCGGAGAAGAACGGCTAAAGGCGCAATGCGAGTTCCGCCATCTTCTAGCGAGGAATACCAAGACGTGAGCCTGGACCAACACAAAGTTCTCATCGCCAACCGCGGCGAGATCGCCGTGCGCATCATGCAGGCCTGCACCGAGCTGGGTGTCGGCTTCGTGTGCGTGTACACCAAGGAAGACGCCGAGAGCGGGCACGTTTCCCTGGCCCGCAAGCTGGGCGGCGAAAAGGCCCTGGTGCGCATCCAGAACTACCTGGACGCGGGCGAGATCTTCTCCGCCTGCGACGCCACAGGGGCCACCGCCATCCACCCCGGCTACGGGTTCTTCTCGGAGAACTACCGCTTCGCCCGACGCGTGGTGGAAAGAAGCCGCCCCATGCTCTGGATCGGCCCCTCCTGGCGGGTCATCCGCGAGCTGGGCGACAAGATCAACACCAAGCGGCTGGCGCGCAGCCTGGGCGTGCCCACCGTGCCCGGCAGCGACCGCGCCATCTACGACGAGCTGGAGGCCGAGACCATCGCCCAGCAGCTCTTCGACTACCAGGAGAAGCAGGGCGTGGCCCGGCCCATGGTGCTGGTGAAGGCCAGCGCGGGCGGCGGCGGCATGGGCATCGACGAAGTCCACAACATGAACCGCTTCCGCCAGACCTACCGGCGCATCCGCAACTACTCGCAGCGCCAGTTCAACGACCCCGGCGTGCTCATCGAACAGCGCATCTTCAACTACAACCACCTGGAAGTGCAGATCGTCTCCGCTCGCGGCGGGCTCGATCCGGTGCACTTCGGCACGCGCAACTGCTCCGTGCAGAGCCCGGGCAGGCAGAAGCGCATCGAGACCGCGCCGGGCTTCTGCCCGGAGTGTTTCTCCTACTCCTTCGACGCCCGCAAGGTCATGGACGACATCGTTCGCCACTCCCTCTCCATCGCCCGCGAGATCAAGTACGACAACGTGGGCACCTGGGAATGGATCGTGACCCCCAAGGGCGACCCTTTCCTCATGGAGGTGAACACGCGCATCCAGGTGGAGAACGGCGTGTCCGCCGCCATTGCCCGCGTAAGGGGCCAGGACGGCGTGAACCTCATCCGCGAGCAGATCCGCCTGGGCCTGGGCGAGCCCATGGGCTACACCCAGAAGGACGTCACCTTCGCGGGCGTGGGCATCGAGTACCGCATCATCGCCGAGGACACGGCGAACCGCTTCGCCCCCTGGACGGGCAAGATCGAGAAGATCTCCTGGCCGGACGAGCCCTGGCTCAAGATGCACACCCACGTGCCCCAGGACCGGCCCTACCAGATTCCCACGGAATACGACCCCAACCTGGCCCTGGCCATCATCTGGGGCAAGGACCTGGAGGAGGCCAAGGCCAGGGGCCTGCAGTTCCTGGACACCTTCGTGCTCACCGGCGCGGACGCCCAGGGCACCGAGCTCAAATCCAACATCGCCTTCCTGCGCGAAAAAACCAAGGACCTGCTGGAATTCTAACCGGCAGGCACGGACGCGATGGACATCGAAAAGAAGCTTGAGGAACTCTCCCAGCGGGTGGCCTACGCCCGCGACATCCTTGGCCCCAAGACCAACGAGCGCCTTGAGGCCCTGGGACAGGACATCTCCGTGCTCTCCGCCAAGGCCGACGGCCTGGGCGTGGACGAGGCCACCGAGAAGGTGAAGGAGCTTTCCCGCCGCCTGGGCGTGCTGGAAGGCGACATCGACGGCATCCTCACGCCCATGGACAAGGTGCGCGTGGTGCGTCACCCGCAGCGCGTGTGCCTCAAGGACATCCTGGAGAACGTGTACGACAACTACACCGAGATCGGCGGCCGCGACGAGGTCAGCATCGATCCGGGCATGCTCATCGCGCGGGCGTACATCACCCGCCGCGTGGGCAAGCGCGTCATCCACCACCCCGTCATGGTGGTGGGCCAGGAGAAGGGCCACGGCCAGGAGTTCCGCAACGGCGGCTCCATCAAGCCCTGGGGCAACGCCAAGGCGCTGAAGTACATGAAGGTCGCGGCCCAGGAGAACATTCCCATCCACGCCTACGTGTTCACCCCCGGGGCCTTCCCGGTGGAGGACTACCCCGGCGCGGCCCAGCAGATCGCCGAGAACATCTACGAGATGTGCGGGCTGGACGTGCCCATCGTGGCCGTCTACTCCGAGGGCGGCAGCGGCGGGGCCGAGGCCATCGCCATGGCCGACCGCAGGCTCATGCTCTCCCACGGCTACTACTCCGTCATCTCGCCGGAGGGCGCCGCCGCCATCGAGGGCAAGGTCTTCGGCCAGATGCGCGCCACGCCCGAGCTCATCGAGAAATGCGCCCTGCACCAGCAGATCACCGCGCAGGACAACCTGAGAAACGGCTACATCGACGCCATCGTGCAGGAGCCGCCGCTGGGCGCCAGGCCCGAGCACTTCGACTTCTTCAAGAACCTGCGCAGCGACGTCATCCGCGCCACGGACGAGGTTGTGCTCTCCGTGCGCAAGGTGAACCTGCTGCGCCGCCTGGCCATGCGCAAGGGCAAGAAGCAGCAGACCGGCGAGGACGTGATCATCCGCTGGGAGCTGGACAGCGACGCCCGCGAGGAGCTGGTCTGGAAGCGCTACAAGAAGTACCTGCGCATGGCCCGCCACGCCTTCATCGACAAGCGCGGCATCGTGGAGCGCCTGGCGGCCAAGCACATGGAGCTGCTCTTCAGCATCTACTCCACCGTGCGCTACGAGTTCCTCAAGCGCTACCAGAAGAAGATCGCCCGCGTGGCCGAGGACGTCACCGACGAGATCCATGTGGTGACCAGCCGCGTGGACCGCATCACCAGCCAGGCCCTGGAGGCCCTGGGGCTGCAGGGCGGCGGCGACGAGAGCGCGCTGACCAGCCTCTCCGCCCCCGCGCGCGAGGCCCAGGGCGGCGGCAAGGGCTACATCAGCCCCAAGTCCCTGGAGGACCGCGAGGTCTCCTGCCCGCACAGCGCAACACGCGGCTGCCTGGACATCTGGGCCCGCGACCTGTTCGGCGAGTTCGGCGGCGTGTGCCCCAACTGCGGCTACCACTTCCCCATGGAATACCAGTGGTACATGGCCAACGTGTTCGACCGGGGCAGCGTGCGCGAGTTCAACCAGTCCATCTGCTCCGGCAACCCCACGAACTTCCCCAAGTTCGACGAGCGCCTGAAGCAGGCCAAGGAAAAGACCCACCTCCAGTCCTCGTGCATCACCTTCAACGCCAGCATCCTGGGCATCCGGCTCACCTGCGGCACCCTGGTGGCTAACTTCCGGGGCGGCAGCGTGGGCGCGGCGGAGGGCGAGAAGCTGGTGCGCGCGCTGAACCTGGCGCGCAAGCGCCACCAGCCCTTCCTGGCCTACGTGCACGGCACCGCGGGCATCCGCATCCAGGAGGGCGTCAACGGGCTCATCCAGATGCCGCGCGTGACCATGGCCGTGCGCCGGTACATCGAAGAGGGCGGCCTGTACATCGTGCTCTACGACACCAACTCCTACGCCGGTCCGGTGGCCAGCTTCCTGGGCTGCTCGCCCTACCAGTTCGCCGTGCGCTCCTCAA
>CAZCYB010000025.1:0-45500 GCA_964502805.1 uncultured Desulfocurvus sp. | reverse complement strand
GAAAAGTTTCCCCTGCCCTCCCCCGAACCCCCTCCCATCCCCTTCCAAAGCTTTTGTGGGGGTGGCGGGGCGAGGCCAACGGCTTCCGCGACCGGCCACACGCCCGGATCGGGGGGAGGCTCCGCCTCCCCCCCGGTCCGCCGTCATCCCGGCGCTATTCTACTCCGGCCAGCAGTTCCATGGCCTCGTCCACCCCGGCGTCCTCGTGCACCACCTTGGCCAGGGCCCTGGTCAGCAGGTCCGGGCGCTTGTGCTGGAAGATGTTGCGGCCAACCGAAAGCCCCGCGCCGCCCGCGCGGATGGAGTCGCGCACCATGACCAGGAAGTCGCGGGTGCTGTCCAGCTTGGGCCCCCCGGCGATGACCACGGGCACGCAGCAGGCCTCGGTGACGCGCAGGAAGCTCTCCGGATCGCCGGTGTAGGGCACCTTCACCACGTCCGCGCCCAGCTCCACGCCCACGCGGGCGCAGTGGGCCACGGTGTCGGGGTCGAACTCGCCCTTCACCTTGGGCCCGCGCGCGTAGACCATGGCCAGCACGGGGATGCCCCAGCTCTGGGCCGAGCCGGTGACCTGCCCGAATTCCTCAAGCATCTTGGCCTCGCTCTCGTCGCCCAGGTTCACGTGCACGCTCACGGCGTCGGCCCCCAGGCGGATGGCCTCCTCCACGGTGCAGACCAGGGTCTTGGCGTTGGGCAGGGGCGAGAGGCAGGTGCTGGCCGAAAGGTGCAGGATGAGCCCCACGTCGCGGCCCCGGGTGCGGTGGCAGCAGCGCGGCACGCCCTTGTGCATGAGCACGGCGTTGGCGCCGCCCTCCACCACGGCCTGCACGGCCTCGCGCATGTTTACGATGCCGGGGATGGGCCCCACGGTGGTGCCGTGGTCCATGGGCACCACGATGGTGCGCCGGGTGTTGCGGTCGATGATGCGTTCCAGCCGGATGGCCTTGCCCAGATGCATGGGAACCTCCTGAAGCGGTTGCGGGTTTGCGCCGTGCAGGGTGGGGGCTTGGGCGCCTCCGGCGGTGAAAAAGGAAAAAGGGCCGCCGGCTGTGCGCCTGCGGCCCTTCCTGAAGAGGCTTCGGTCAACGTTGTGTGACTACACCCCTCCGCGGCCGCAGGCGCGACTAAAGTAGAAAAACTGCCCGAAGAGGCAGAAGCGGGTCGTGCTGGCGGCGCGTAGGGTCATGGGTAAGCGTTTACCCGCGCGCGGGGAGGAAGTCAACACGGGCCTAGGCCCCCAGCCAGACCAGCCACACGGCCACCGGGGCCATGAGGGCGGTGAGGATGCCCGCCAGGATCATGGCCAGCCCGGCCATGGCGCCCTGGCGCTCGCCCTCCATGAGGGCCGTGGCCGTGCCCTGCCCGTGTGAGACCGTGCCCAGGGCCAGCCCGCGCGCCACGGGGTCGGCCACGCGGGCCAGGTTCAGGAGCCAGCCGCCCATGAGCGAGCCCAGGGTGCCCGTGGCCACCACGAAGGCGGCGGTGAGCGGCGGGATGCCGCCGTAGATCTGTGCGATCTCCACGGCGAAGGGGATGGTGACGCCCTTGGGCAGGATGGACATGACCACGTCGCGCGGCAGGCCGCCCGCGCGGGCGATGAGGCTGGCGCTGACCATGGCCAGCAGGGCGCCCAGGCCCACGCTGGCCACGATGGCCGGGCCGTGGCGACGCAGCAGCTCGCGGTGGCGGTACAGGGGCACGGCCAGGCCCACGGTGGCGGGTCCGAGCAGCCAGGTCATGATGTTCTTGGCCGGGACAAAGGCCTGGTAGGGGATGCCCAGCAGCACCAGGGCGGTGATGACCGTGGCGGCGGTGAGGGCCACCACGTTGAGCAGCGGATGCTTGTAGCGCAGGTACAGCCTGCGCGTGGCCAGGTAGGCGGCCAGGGTCAGGGCGATGCAGAAAATGGTGGTGCCGTTCATCAGCCGCGCCCCCTGCTGAGCGCCTGGGAGGCGTGGCCCACGGCCAGAAGCGGCAGCACGGCGCTGATGACGATGGCCGCCAGCAGGGTCAGGCCGTAGTCGGCGAAGACCTCGCCCCACTCCATGAGGCCCACGGCCACGGCGGCGAAGAAGAACACCAGGTGCTTGAGCAGGAAGTCCGCCGCCAACTCCACATGCTTCAGCTTCACGATGCCTGTGCAGAGCAGGCAGAACAGCAGCACCACGCCCACCACGTTGCCGGGAATGGGCAGGCCGGTGGCGGCCACCAGCCAGGAGCTGGCCTGGTACACGGCCCAGAGCAGGCCCAGCTGGGCCAAGGCCTTGAGTGTTTCGGTCACGGTGTTTCCTTTGGTTCGGGTTCCCCTGCCGCCCCTCGCGGCCCTCATAGCCCAGAGCGGCCCGCAGTGGAAGGGCGGACGTGGAAGGTCCGGGCGGCGGCGGGGAGAGGGGCGGGCGGGCGCTTTGGACAGCCGCAATGGTTTGCGCTATGGGATTCGAGGTCCTGGCGGAGCGTTTTCCGCCGGGCGGAAGGAGGACGGACCATGACCCCGGAAAGCGCGCTGGCGCTCGTTTTCGCCACGGCGGTGTTCGCGGCCATCCCCGGGCCGGGCGTCACGGCCATCGTGACCCAGGCCGTGGCCCGGGGGCTCAAGCCCGCGCTGACCTGGACGGCGGGCATCGTGCTGGGCGACGTGGCCTACCTGACCCTGGTGCTGCTGGGGCTGACCTGGATCGCCCGGGAACTGGGCTGGGCCTTCGTGGCGCTGAAGTGGGCCGGGGCGGCCTATCTGGTCTGGCTGGGCCTGAGGCTGCTGTTCTCCCGCCCCTCCGCCGCCGGGGAGGCCCAGGCCTCCAAACCGGCCAGCGGGCGGCGCTCGTTTTTGGCCGGGCTGTGCGTGTCCCTGGGCAACCCCAAGGTGATCGCCTTCTACTGCGGCTTTCTGCCCGGGTTCGTGGACCTGCCCTCGCTGACCCCCGGCGGCGTAACCCTGGTGCTGGTCCTGGTGCCGGGCACGGTGCTGGCGGTGCTGGGGGCCTACGCCTGGCTGGCCGCACGGGGCCGCCGCGTGCTGCGCGCAGGAAAGGGCGCCGGGCTGCTGCGGCGCGGGGCCGGGGCCGTCATGGTGGGCGCGGGCGTTGTCATCGCCGCCGAAGCGGCGAACTAGCGGGCCGCGCCATGTCGCACATCCTCTCCGTCACCGAGATCACCCAGGCGCTGAAAGACGTGCTGGAGGCCGAGTTCCCCTTCGTGTGGGTGCGCGGCCAGGTGACGAACCTCGCCCGGCCCGGCTCCGGGCACCTGTATTTCACCCTCTCCGACGCGGGCGCGGCCCTGTCCGTGGTCTGGTTCCGCAACAGCCAGGGCCGGGGCGTAAGAAAGTCCGAGGGCGGGGAAGCCCCCTCCGAATCGATAGACCCGCTCACCGGCGAGGTGCTGGAGGCCGGGCGCGACGTGGCCGCCGAGCTGGCCGACGGCCAGGAGGTGCTGGTGGCGGGCCGGGTGACGGTGTACGCCCCGCGCGGCGGCTACCAGCTGGTGGCCGAGCTGGTGCAGCAAAGCGGCGTCAGCGACCTGGCCCTGGCCTTCGAGGCGCTCAAGCGCAAGCTCTCGGCCAAGGGCTATTTCGACGAGGCGCGCAAGCGGCCCATCCCGGCCAGCCCCCGGCGCGTGGCGGTCATCACGGCCCCCCAGGGCGCTGCGGTGCGCGACTTCCTGCGCCTGGCGGCGGAGCGCGGCACGGGCTGCGAGATCCGCATCCATCCCTCCCTGGTGCAGGGCGAGGCGGCCCCGGCCCAGTTGGCCGCGCGGCTGGACGAGGTCAGCGCGGAGGGCTGGGCCGAGGTGGTGGCGCTCATCCGGGGCGGCGGCAGCCTGGAGGACCTCTGGGCCTTCAACACCGAGCCCGTGGCCGACGCCATCTTCCGCTCCGCCGTTCCCGTGGCGACCGGGGTGGGGCACGAGCCCGACGTTTCCATCGCCGACTACGTGGCCGACCGGCGTTTCTCCACGCCCTCGGCCGTGGCCGCCGGGCTGTGGCCCCTGCGCGCGGACCTGGCGCAGCGGGTGGACGGCCTGGAGGCCGACCTGCGCCGCGCCTTTGCCGGGACCTTCGAGCGCGCCGAGGGCAGGCTCTCGGAGCTGCGCCGCATGCTGGAGCTGCTCTCGCCCGCAGGCCGGGTGGAACGGCTGGACCAGGGCTGGCGCGAGGGCGCTTCGCGCCTTCTGCGGGCCGGGGAGCGGCTGCTGGAGGGCCGCCGGGCCGGGCTTTCCGGCGCGGTGCGCGAGCTTTCCCGGGCCTTCGGGCCTTTGGACGTGGAGGCCCGGCGCGAGGCCGTGGCCGCCCTGGCGGCGCGGGCCGGGCTGGCCCAGGAGCTGCGCCTGCGCGCGGACGGCGGCGGCCTGGACGTGCTTTCGGCCCGGCTTGCGGGCCTGGACCCCGAGGGGCCGCTGGCGCGCGGCTACAGCCTGGTGCGCGTGGAGCGCACGGGCCGGTTCCTGCGCGCGGCCTCGGAGGTGGCCCCCGGCGACCGCCTGGGCATCCGCACCGGCGGGGGCGAGGTGGCGGCCATTGTGGCCGATACGGTGGCCGGTGCCCTGCCCGGCGGGGCGCGCAAGGCCCGGGGCAAGGCCCAGGACAAGGCCGGGGGCGAGGGGTGAGGCGGCGCGGCGGTATTGCGGCACCGGCCCCGGTCGGCGTGTGGACCCCGGCCCGGTCTTTGGATATGATGTCCTGCCACAAGGCGGGAATTTCTTCCCCGGAGTGCGTATGGCCAAGGAAAAGATGAGTTTCGAGAAGCGCCTGGAGCGCCTGCGCGGCATCGTGGAGGCCCTGGAGCGCGGCGAGCTGCCCCTGGAGGAGAGCCTGGCCCTGTACAAGGAGGGCCTGGCCCTGGCCGGGGAGTGCGGCCGCCAGCTGGAGAGCGCCAAGAACGAGGTGAGGCTCGCCCAGGACGGCCTGCTGAAGGAGTTCGCCGCCCTGGCCACCCCCGATAACGGAACCGGGAGCGGAGACGACGCATGAACGTGAAGCAGGAGCTGGCCCGCCGCGCTGCGGAGATCGAGGCCTATCTCGCCGACTGCCTGAAGGGGCGGGACATTCCCGAGCGCCTGCTGGCGAGCATGGAGTACAGCCTGCACGCCGGGGGCAAGCGCCTGCGCCCGGCCCTGGTCATGAGCTTCGCCCGGATGCTCTCCGTGGTCTGCGGCTGCAGGGGCCAGCGCCTGCTGCCCTTTGCCGCCAGCCTGGAGCTCATCCACACCTATTCGCTCATCCACGACGACCTGCCCGCCATGGACGACGACGACCTCAGGCGCGGCAAGCCCTCCAACCACAAGAGATTCGACGAGGCCACGGCCATCCTGGCGGGCGACGGCCTGCTCACCGAGGCCTTCAGCCTCATGTTCTCCTGCGTGGACGAGGGCGGAGTGCCCGCCGAGCGCGTGCTGCGCGCGGCCCAGGCCGTATCCGTGGCCGCGGGCGCGGGCGGCATGGTGGGCGGCCAGGCCCTGGACATGGAGTTCACCGCCAGGCCGGGGGTGAGCTTTGAGGAACTGCGCGGCATGCACGCCATGAAGACCGGCGCGCTCATCACCGCAGCCTGCGTGGCCGGGGCCATACTGGCCGGGGCCTGCGTGGCCGACGTGCGCCGGGCCCGCGAATACGGCCGGGCCGTGGGCCAGGCCTTCCAGATCGCCGACGACATCCTGGACGTGACCAGCGACACCGCCACCCTGGGCAAGCCCGCGGGCAGCGACGAGCGCCAGGGCAAGACCACCTACCCCGCGCTGCTGGGCCTGGAGGAGAGCCGCCGCCTGGCTGCGGAGCGCTCCGCCGAGGCCGTGGCCCAACTGGAACCCTACTCCGGCCCCGAGGCCGACTTCCTGCGCGCGCTTGCGCGCTACATCGTGGAGCGCGCAAGCTAGGCCCGCGCCCCGCCCAAGGATTCCCCGCATGACCGAGATCTCACCGCAGTCCCTCCTGGCGCGCATCAGCCGGCCCACGGACGTCTCCCGCCTGGGCCTGGACGACCTGGCCCTGCTGGCCACGGAGCTTCGGCGCATCATCATCGACCAGTGCTCCGAGACCGGCGGGCACCTGGCCCCGTCCCTGGGCGTGGTGGAGCTGACCCTGGCCCTGTTCAAGGCCTTCAACCTCGAGCACGACAAGCTCATCTGGGACGTGGGCCACCAGGCCTACGCCCACAAGCTGCTCACGGGCCGGGCCGCGCGCTTCCACACCCTGCGTCAGCTGGACGGGGTGAGCGGGTTTCCGCGCATGGCCGAGAGCCCTTACGACCACTTCGGCGTGGGGCACTCCAGCACGTCCATCTCCGCCGCGCTGGGCATGGCCCTGGCCCGCGACCTGGCCGGGGAGACGCACGAGGTGGTCAGCGTCATCGGCGATGGCTCCATGACCGCCGGGCTGGCCTACGAGGGCCTGAACCAGGCGGGCGACATGGGCAGGCGCATGGTGGTGGTGCTCAATGACAACGAGATGAGCATCTCCAAGAACGTGGGGGCGCTCTCGCGCTTCCTCTCGCGCAAGCTCTCGCGGCCCGCGCCCCAGCGCTTCAAGCGCGGGTTCGAGTCCTGGCTGGCCAGCATCCCGCGCATCGGCCAGGACCTGGCCATGTACGCCCGGCGCAGCGAGGACTCGCTCAAGACCTTCTTCACCCCGGGCATGCTCTTCGAGGCCTTCCGCTTCACCTACGTCGGGCCCATCGACGGCCACGACATCGCCGCCCTGGTGGACGTGTTCGAGCAGACCAAGGGCATGGACCGCCCGGTGCTGGTGCACGTGCTGACCAAGAAGGGCATGGGCTACAAGCCCGCGGAGACCAACCCCACCTACTTCCACGGCGTGGGCGGCTTCGAGCCGGAGACCGGCATGGCCATCGCCAAGCTGGGCGGGCAGCTCTCCTACACCGACGTGCTGGGCCAGAGCCTGTGCCGCGAGGCCGATGCCGACGAGCGCGTGGTGGCCATCACCGCCGCCATGCCCGAGGGCACGGGCACGGACTGCTTTCGCGCCCGGCACCCGGAGCGCTTCGTGGACGTGGGCATCTGCGAGCCCCACGCCGTGACCTTCGCCGCCGGGCTGGCCGCCCGGGGCAGGCTGCCCGCGGTGTGCATCTACTCCACCTTCCTGCAGCGCTCCTACGATCAAATAGTCCACGACGTGTGCCTGCAGGAGCTGCCGGTGAAGTTCTTCCTGGACCGCGCGGGGCTGGTGGGCGAGGACGGGGCCACGCACCACGGCGTGTTCGACATCGCCTACCTGCGGCACGTGCCGAACCTGACCTTCATGGCCCCGGCGGACGAGGCCGAGCTGGCCTGCATGGTGGCCACGGCCTTCCACACCCCCGGCCCGGTGGCCGTGCGCTACCCGCGCGGCGTGGGCGTGGGGGCCGAGCCCTCGCCCGAGCCCGCGCCCATGCCCATCGGCCAGGGCGTGCTGCTGCGGGAGGGCTCCGACGTGCTGGTCATCGCCCTGGGCTCGCGGGTGTACCCGGCGCTGGAGGGAGCGCAGGAACTCCAGGACGAGGGCGGCCCCTCGGTGGCCGTGTTCAACGCCCGTTTCATTCGCCCCCTGCCGGAGGCGCAGATCCTGGAGCTGGCCGCGCGCTTCGACCGCATCGTCACCGCCGAGGAAGGCTGCCTGGCCGGGGGCTTCGGCTCTGCCGTGGTGGAACTCTTGGCCGACCGGGGCCTGCTTGCGGGCAAGACCGTGCGCCGCGTGGGCGTGCCCGATGCCTTCATCGAGCACGGCAAGCCCAAGGAGCTGCGCGCCAAGGCGGGCATCGACAAGGCGGGGCTGAAGCGGGCGATGCGAGAGGCGGCGGGCGCTGGCTCGAAGTCCTAGAAATACCCCAGGCTCTTCAGCTGTTCCATCTGCGCCTCCTTGTCCTGCGCGCGGCCCGCGCGCTCGTCGCCGTCGCCGTGCACGCCGTCCGTGAGGGCGGTGCAGGGCTGGCAGGAGAGCGAGCGGTAGCCCCGGTGGTACAGCTGGCAGTAGGGCAGGCCCTGGGCCGTTATGCAGGCCCAGATGTCCAGCTCGGTCCAGTCCAGGAGCGGGTTCACCTGCCAGTGCGCGGGCACCAGATCCGTGGCGGCGCGCTCCTCGGCGTAGGGCCGGGCCTGGCGGGAGGGGTTCTCGTCGCGCCGGATGCCCGTGATGAGCGCCCAGGTGCCCGTGCCACGGATGGCCGCGCCCAGGGGCGCGATCTTGAGGTCGCGGCAGCAGGAGAGCCGGTCTCCGGCCACGGGGTAGGCGGCCGTGTCCAGGGTGGGCCGGGCCAGGGTCAGCTCCACGCCCCACTTGCCCGCCAACTCGTCGCGGAAGGCCATGATCTCCGGGAACTTGAGCCCCGTGTCCACGCTGATGGCCCGCAGGGGGCCGCGCCCCAGGGCGTTCAGGGCCACGCGCCACAGGTGCAGGGCCACGGTGGAGTCCTTGCCGCCGGTGAAGGCCACGGCGGTCTGCGCCGGGGAAAGCCCCGGGGTGTGCAGCAGGGCGTCCAGGATCTGCCGGGAGCGCTCGAGCTTGGCGTCCAGCGGCGCGCCGGGCGGCAGGGGCGGCAGGGCGGCCACGGCGGAAAGGTCGCACAGGGCGGGAAGGCCGGGCTGATGCGGGGTGGACACGGGCGCGCTCCTTGCGTTCTGCCCGCCTTGCCTGGGGATGGCCCGGCGGGATATGCTGCGGCGAAGACGGTCTTCCAGGAGTTTCCATGCTGACCAAAATCGCGGCGCTTGTAAAGGGCCAGGGGCATCTTGTCCTGGCCACCTGCGGAGAGGGCCGCCCCCACGCCTCGCTCATGAGCTTTTGCGCCTCGCCGGAGGCCCCCGGAGCCGGGGGCGAGTTCTGGCTGGCGACCCTGCGCGATACGCGCAAATACAGGAACCTGCTGGAGAACGGACGCGCCAGCCTGCTGCTGGACGACCGGGGCGAGCCCGGGTCTGGCGGTGTTCCCGGCATGGCTTTGACCGTGGAGGCCGAGCTCAGGCCCTTTGCCCGCGAGGCCGACCGGGCGCGGGCCCGCGCGGCCCTGCTGGCCCGGCATCCGGCGCTGGGCGGATTCCTGGCCCTGCCGGGGGCCGAAGTGCTGCGCCTGGTGGCGCTGCGTTATCAACTGCTCTCCGGGTTGACGGAAACTTTTGTCTGGGAGCCGGAAGAAAATTCTTGACGCCCGGACGTTGATTGACTAGTTATTCGCTTCCCGCGCGGGCCCGTAGCTCAGTGGATAGAGCGCCGGACTACGAATCCGTAGGCCGCAAGTTCGAATCTTGCCGGGCCCGCCACAAGAAAATCAAGGGTTGCAGCTTTTTGGCCGCAGCCCTTTTTTCGTTTCGGGCCCCGGGGCAGGCCCGGGCTACTGTTCTTCCGCCCTGGGGAACAGCGCCGCACCCTCGGTGATGGCGTCGGGGTTGGTGAAGTCCCGGAGCGAGGAGATGGTGCTGTTCGAGGTGTATTTCATGGCTGCCAGGAACGGGGCCGCGCCCTGGCCGTGTGTCTCGAGCAGGCCCTGCTCCAGGTTCTCGCAGAGGTAGTGCGCGCAGCGCGGGGACTTGAACAGCCGCAGGGTGCAGCCGTCCTCGGCCAGGCAGGCGCAGCCGCCCGGCCGGATGCGGCGGCCCTGGCCGAGGTTGTGCGCGGACTCCAGCCTCTGCATCAGCCCGATGACATGGGCCATGTGCAGGGCCTTGGGGGAGTTCCGCGAACTCATGAGGTCCGTCATGTTCAGGATGACGAAGTGGTCGCGGTTGCAACAGCCCACGGGCGGATTGGGGCAGTGCCCGGCGCAGAAAGAGCGCGCCCCGGACTCCAGGATGACGTCCATCTGCCGGACATACAGGGAGTAGGCGATGACCTCCCTGCGCACCGTGGTCTTCAGGGCCGCCAGGTGGCCGCTCAGGCTTTTCACCTGGGCGCACACGCACTGCTGTGTGAGGAAGTGGTGGGGGAGGGAGGCCAGGGCCTCCAGGTCGCCGTCAACGGTGGCGTGGCCGTGCTGGCGCAGGGCGCTCAGCCAGTTGTCGATGGGCATGGGCGACCTGTCCGGTTCGCGGCGCAACTGGCAAGCGCGAGTGCCAGCCCCATGAACCGTTGCCCCAACCCTACGCGATCAGCCGGGCAAGGCAAGGGATATGCGGCGTGCCCGGCCTGCGGCTGGCGTGTGCGCATTCGTACTTCCACCGCTTTGGGTGAAGGAGAATCACTTCCATTACGTAGCCGTTTGTGCTACATGGTTCAGCGTGGGCGGCCCCTCAACCGCCCCAGTCTGACGCAGGAGTCCCCCCGAGTGCGCCACGCATCTTTTTTCATTGTCCTTGGCCTGTTGCTCGCTCTTGTCGGCTGCGCCTCGCAGCCGGAGCAGACCGACAGCGCCGTGAAGGCCCAGGCCAGCAGCAACTGGGTGGCCGAGGTGGCCGCCGCCGACGCCGCGGGCGACGCCGCGCTGGCCCTGCAGCTGTGCCGCAAGGCCGCTGACCAGGGCATCGTGAGCGCGCAGTGGGCCGTGGGCTCGCGCTACTTCCGGGGCGTGGGCGTGAAGCAGAGCTACGCCGAGGCCGCCCGGTGGTTCCGCATGGCCGCCGAGGGCGGGCACGTCACGGCCCAGTTCGCCATCGGCGACATGTACAGCACAGGCCATGGCCTGCCCAAGGACGACGTGCAGGCCCTGCAGTGGTGGACCAGGGCGGCGGAGCAGGGCGACTCCGGCGCGCAGTACAACCTGGGCCTGGCCTACCGCGAGGGCAAAATGGCCCCGGTGGACATGGCGGCAAGCCAGAAGTGGCTGGAACTGGCGGCAAAGAACGGCCACCCCTACGCCCAGCACGACCTGGCCGTGATGTACCGGGACGGGGCCGGGGTGCCGAGCGACCTGGCGAAGGCCGTGGCCCTGTTCACCCAGGCGGCGGAGCGCGACTACCCGGCGGCCCAGTGTTGCCTGGGCCAGCTTTACTACAAGGGCCAGGGCGTGCAGCCCGACCCCATTGCGGCCTGCGTGTGGTTCACCCTGGCCGCCGAGGGCGGGGACAGGACCGCCCAGTTGCACAAGAACCTCCTGTCGCATCAGCTCTCCGAGGAGCAGCTGATGCAGGTGGCGGCCCTGGTTGCCGAGTGGAAGGCCCGGCACCAGTAGGCGCGCGGGAGCGGTGATCCGCGATGGAGGATCACGCACTGTCCGGCTTTCGGACCATCAGTCCAAACAGGGGAGGCGCAATGCTCATAGAGTGGGACGGTTCACTGGACATCGGGCACGAACTCATCGACGCGCAGCACCGCTCGCTGGTGGACCTGATCAACAGGCTGCACCTGGACCGGCTCTCCGGCGCCGGCCGGGAGCACATACGCGCGGTGCTCGCGGACCTCTACAAGTACACGCTCTTCCACTTCGGCGAGGAGGAAGGGATCATGCGCGCGGCTTGCTATCCCGCCGCAGCCGAGCACAAGGCCGAGCACGAGGCCTTCATCGCCAAGCTGGAGGCCCTGGCCTCGCGGCTCAAGGCGGGCGACGAGCAGGTGGCGGCGGACACCTTCAACTGGCTGGTGGGCTGGCTTTTGGACCACATCTCGCTCATGGACCGCAAGCTGGCGGTCTGCCTGGCCAGGGGGTGAGGACTCACGGCTTGCCTCGCCTCCGGGGGCTGGGTAGCATTCGCTGACAACCGGGAATTCCAAGGAGGGCGGATATGGGGGAGCAGGGCTTGGCGCGCATCGGCTGGATCGGCACCGGGGTCATGGGCCTGTCCATGTGCGGGCACCTCATGTCCGCCGGGCACCCGGCCACGGTGTTCAACCGCACCAGGGCCAAGGCCCAGCCTCTCCTGGACAGGGGCGCGGCCTGGGCGGAAAGCCCCAGGGCCGTGGCCGAGGCCTCGGACATGGTGTTCACCATCGTGGGCTACCCCGACGACGTGCGCCGGGTGTACCTGGAGCCCGACGGCGTGCTCGCAGGGCTGCGGCCCGGGGCCATCGCCGTGGACATGACCACCACCAGCCCCAGCCTGGCCGTGGAGATAGACGCCGCCGCCCGGGCGCGCGGGGCCCATGCCCTGGATGCTCCGGTCTCCGGCGGGGACGTGGGCGCGAAGAACGCCGCCCTGTCCATCATGGTGGGCGGCGAGGAGGAGACTTTCGAGCGCGTGCGGCCCCTGTTCGAGAAGATGGGCCGCATCATCCTGCTGCAGGGCGGCGCGGGCGCGGGCCAGCACACCAAGATGTGCAACCAGATCGTCATCGCGGGCAGCATGATCGGCGTGTGCGAGAGCCTGCTCTACGCCACCCGCGCCGGGCTCGATCCCCAGGCCATGCTGGGGTCCATCTCCAAGGGGGCGGCGGGCTGCTGGAGCCTGGAGAACCTGGCCCCGCGCATCCTCAAGGGCGACTACGCCCCCGGCTTCATGATCGAGCACTTCCTCAAGGACATGGGCATCGCCCTGGACGAGGCCCGGCGCATGGGCCTGAACCTGCCGGGGCTTGCCCTGGTGCGCGAGCTGTACCTGGAGGCCGCGAAAAACGGCCACGGCAAGGACGGCACCCAGGCCCTGTTCCTGGCCCTGGAGCGCCTGGCCGCGGGCTAGGCCCCGGGCGGTCCCTCTTTGGGGGAAAATCCCGTTTTTCCTTGACGCTGAACATCCGGTCAATATAAGCCATAGGGTAGAAATCCCCAAGGGTCTGGGCTCCCTCGCCCCAGGCCGGGAGGTCCCCCCATGACCGAGACCGGTCGTTCCTCCGGCGGGTGGCAGGCCGGGCATCTGGCCCGGTTCTCCAGCCTGTTGCGCCTGCTGGGCGGCAATGCCCCGCGCGGCGAGATGCTGCGCGACCTGCTGACGCACCTGCGCCAGTGGTCCGGCTGCGAGGCCGTGGGCATCCGCCTGCGCGAGGGCGACGACTACCCCTACCACGAGACCTGCGGCTTTCCGGAAGAGTTCCTGCGCCTGGAGAATTCCCTCTGTCCGGGCTCGTCCGGGCGGTTCACCACCCAGGGCGAGCCGGAGCTGGAGTGCATGTGCGGCAACGTCATCCAGGGCCGCACCGACCCGGCACAGCCGTTCTTCACGCCCTTCGGCAGCTTCTGGTCCAACGGCACCACGGCGCTGCTGGCCGGCACCACCGAGGCCCAGCGCCAGGGCCGCACACGCAACCGCTGCAACAGCATGGGCTACGAGTCCGTGGCCCTGGTGCCCCTGCGCTTCGGCGGGGTCTGCCACGGGCTGCTCCAGTTCAATGACCGTTCCCCCGGGCGCTTCACCCCCGAGGGGCTGGAGTTTCTGGAGTGCCTGGCCGAGAACGTGGCCCTGTGGCTCTCCCGCCAGGAGGCCGAGGCCGCCCGGCGCGAGACCGACGAGCGGGCCGAGGCCATGTTCGAGACCGGCAACGCCTTGCGCCTGCTGGTGGACCCGGACAGCGGGCGCATCCTGCACGCCAACAGCCTGGCCGTGGAGTTCTACGGCTATCCCCTGGACGTGCTCACCACCATGCGCATCACCCAGATCAACATGAGCCCGCCGGGCGAGGTGCGCCAGCGCATGGCCTCCCTGGTCTCGGGCACGGCCACGGGGCCGTTCTACTTCCAGCACCGCCTGGCCGACGGCTCGCTGCGCGAGGTGGAGGTGCACAGCCGACCCATGTGGTACCGGGGTCGGCGGGTGCTGTTCTCCCTGGTCATCGACATCACCGAGCGGCGCCGGGCCGAGGAGCACACCCAGGGCCTGGCGCGCTTCCCCGGCGAGAATCCCAACCCCGTGCTGCGCGTGGACGCCGAACTGCGCGTGACCTACGCCAACAAGCCCGCGCAGCGCCTGCTGCGCCTTGGCCACTGCGCGGACGACAAGAGCTTTGCGGAATCCGTCGGCGTCGAGGCCGAGCGCGCCCTGCGCACGGGAAAGCTGCGCCGCTTCGAGGCCTATCTGGGCCGCCGGACCTTCGCCTTCACTGCCAAGCCCCTGGTGCACAGCGGCTACGCCAACCTCTACGGGGCGGACATCACGGCGCTCCGGCGGGCCATGGCCGCCCTGGGCCGGAGCGAGGAGCGCCAGCGCCTGCTGGTGGAGAACGCCCCGGACCCCATCTTTGTGCAGGTGGAGGGCTGCTTCGCCTTTGCCAATCCGGCCACGGCCAGCCTGCTGGGCGAGAGCAGGCCGGAGGCCCTCATCGGGCAGAGCGTGGTGGAGCGCATCCACCCCGAGGACCGCGAGCTGGTCCGGGAGCGCATCCGCAGGCTCAACCAGCAGCGCGAGGCCGTGCCCAGGCAGGAGGTACGCTTCCTGCGCGCTGACGGCGGGGTGGTCCACGCCGAGACCTCGGCGGTGCCCATCGACTTCGACGGCAGGCAGGGGGCCCTGGTTTTCGTGCGGGACACCACCGACCGCCGCAAGGCCGAGGAGAGCCTGCGCCAGCGCGAGGCCCTGCTGGGGGCCATGATCCAGAGCCTGCCCTTCGACTTCTGGGCCAGGGACCGGGACATGCGCGTGATCATGCAGAGCCGCGAGTGCGCCCGCGTCTGGGGCGAGCTCATGGGCAAGCCCTTCCAGGACTCGGACATCCCCCCGGAGACCCTGGAGCGGTGGCGCAGGGACAACGAGCGGGCCCTTGCCGGGGAGGTGCTGGAGAGCGAGTACTTTCAGCAGCTGCCCGATGGCGCCCAGCGCTTCGTGCGGGCCGTGCTGGCGCCGGTGGTGCTCTCCGGGGGCAGCTCCCCGGAGGATGTCATCGGCATCATGGGCGTGAACGTGGACCTGACCGACCGCGTGCGCGCCGAGGAGGCCCTGCGCGAGGCCCGCACGCAGGCCGAGGCCGCCAACCAGGCCAAGAGCGCGTTCCTGGCCAACATGAGCCACGAGATACGCACCCCCTTGAACGGCCTCATGGGCATGATGCAGCTCTTGGAGACCTCGGAGCTCTCCGAGGAGCAACTGGAGTTCACGCGCATGGCCCTGCGCGCCGGGGGGCGGCTCACCAGCCTGCTGTCGGACATCCTGGACCTCTCACGCATCGAGGCCGGGCGCATGCCCCTGGTCATGGGCGAGTTCGCCGTGGCCGACCTGCTGACCTCGGTGCGCGAGACCTTCGGCCCCATGAGCGCGGAGAAGGGCCTGGCCCTGGTGCTGGAGGCCGACCCGGCCACCCCGGAGCGCCTGGTGGGAGACGAGCTGCGCGTGCGCCAGATCCTGCTGAACCTGGTGGGCAACGCCATGAAGTTCAGCGACAAGGGCGAGGTGCGCCTGCACATCCGGCCCCTGGTCCGCGCCAGGGGCATGGGCGCCCGGCTGCTGTTCCAGGTCAGCGACCAGGGCATCGGCATCGACGAGGGCCAGATGCAGGAGATCTTCGAGCCCTTTGCCCAGGGGCGCGGCGGGCTGGAGCGCGGGCACCAGGGCGTGGGCCTGGGCCTAGCCATCACCAAGCGGCTGGTGGACGCCATGGAGGGCACCCTGGCCTACGAGAGCGAGGTCGGCGTGGGCACCACGGCCTGCGTCATGCTGCCCTTCGCCCTGCCCAGGGGCCGGGCCAGGGGCCGGGAGGAGGGCTGCCTGCTGCCGGGGCGCGAGGAGTCCGGGCTCAGCATCCTGCTGGCCGAGGACGACGCCGTGAGCCAACTGGGCACCCGCTGCCTGCTGGAGCGACTGGGCCACACGGTGGCCGTGGCGGGCACGGGGGCGCAGGCCCTGGAACTGCTGGCCGCGCAGCGCTTCGACCTTGTGCTCATGGACGTGCAGATGCCCGAGATGGACGGGGTGGAGGCCGTGCGCCGCATCCGCGCCCACGACAGGGGCCTGTTCGACCCGGAGGTTCCCGTGGTGGCGCTCACGGCCTACGCCATGGCAGGCGACCGCGAGCGCCTGCTGGAGGCGGGCATGAGCGGCTACCTGTCCAAGCCCTTCGAACTGGGCGAACTGCGCCAGGCCATAGAGCGGGCCGCGCGGCCCGGCGACAGTGGCTAGGGACGCCCCTCGGGCGGGTGGTGGGTTCCGCCCAGCCAGCCCCGCCTGCGGAAGAACAGCAGCATGCCGCCCACCGTGCACAGCATCACCCCCAGCACCGCGTAGTAACCGTACTGCGTCTCCAGCTCCGGCATGTGCTTGAAGTTCATGCCGTAGAGCGAGGCCAGGAAGCTCAGGGGCATGAAGATGGTGGAGATGATGGTGAGCACCTTCATGATCTCGCCCAGCTTCAGGCTCACCCCCGAGAGGTAGAGCTCCACCATGCCGGAGAGCATGTCCCGGAAGGTCTCCACCGTGTCCATGACCTGGATGGTGTGGTCGTACAGGTCGCGCAGGTAGACGATGGTGCCCTCGTTGATGAGCGGCGAGCCGCCCTTCTCCAGCCGGGCCAGCACCTCGCGCAGGGGCCAGACGTACTTGCGCAGGAACAGGGCCTCGCGCCGCAGGCCGTGGATGGTCTCCAGCTCCCCGGGCGTGGGCGAGGCCAGAAGCGTCTCCTCCACCTCCTCGATGTCCTCGCCCATGCGCTCCAGCACGATGAAGTAGTTGTCCACGATGGCGTCGAGCAGGGCGTACATGAGGTAGTCCGGCCCGCCCCGGGCCAGCCTGCCCGTGCCGGACAGCAGCCGCCTGCGCACCTCGCCGAACACGTCGCCCCGGGCCTTTTCCTGGAAGGTGAGCAGCAGCCCCTGCTTGAGCACGAAGCCCACCTGCTCGTCCTCCAGGGTGCGCTCGTCCTCGTTGTAGCGCAGCATCTTCACCACCACGAACAGCGCGTCGCCCAGCTCGTCCAGCTTGGGCCGCTGGCCGGTGTGCACGATGTCCTCCTGCACCAGGGGGTGCAGGCCGAAGATCTCGCCCAGCCGCGCGATGCAGGCGTCGTCGTGCAGGCCGTCCACGTTGAGCCAGGTCAGGCCGGGCAGGTCCGCGTAGGCCGCGCATTCCTCCGCCGTGGCCGGGCGCTCCAGCCGCGCGCCGCCGGGTCCGGCCTCGGGGGGCAGGTGGATGACCTCCAGGGACACGGCTTGGGTCTGCTCAGGTCCTACGTAGGTGACGGTGCCGGGGGGCAGGCCCCCCTTGCGGGTGCGGCGGCGCAGGGTCTCGAACATGGCGGCCTCCAGCTGGGTGCAGGCCCGGCGCGGGCCCATGCCCCGTCCTAGCCCGGAACCGGGCCCAGGGACAAGGGAAAAGCAAACCGTCGGCCAGAATGGAGGATAGAGTAAATCTATGTGAATTGCCGTAGTGATTGGGTATGGATAATTGTTGCGCACCGTGCTAGCTCATAATTTCGAGGCTCCAGGCGGGCCTCGGTGACCGAGCCTTGAGTGAGTCATCCTAAATCATCCCAGGTGGTTGTTGCGATGCAGGTCAACCCGGCCCAGCGCATCCTGCTCTTCTCCGCGGCCGCGGCCCTGGCCGTGGCCGGGGCCTACCAGACCGTGGCGCCGGGCGGTGTTCCGCTCATAGGCGTGGGCGCGCTGGCCCTGTCCACGGGGCTGGCCTTCGTCGGGCTGCGCTCGCCCTCGCAGGGCGGTGGGCAGGGAGCCGCCCAGGGCGCCCAGGGCATGGGCGGCGGCGCGGCGCGCAAGGCCGGGGCAAACGGCCACGGCAACGGCAATGGCCAGGCCCCGCACGAGGACTTCGTGCAGGTGGAGAAGTTCCTGGGCATCACCACGGCCTCGGCCGAGGGGCTGTACCGCCGCCTGGTGGACCGCTTCCCCTGGGACATGGGCGGCGAGGAGGAGGCTTCCCTGCCCAAGCAGATCTTCCGCGAATCCTGCACCATCCTGTCCTACTACCTGGTCTGCCTGTCGCTCTCCGGCGGGGCCAACCTGGCGCTTCTGAAGCGCATCCAGCACAGCCTGAAGCATCGCACGGCCATGTACATCCTGCGGCTGGACAAGCGCTGCGGGCCGGAGGAACTGGCCGACAGCGAGCTGTGCAAGGAACGCAGCGCCCAGGGCCTGGCCCTCATCGACTCCTTCCAGTACCTCTACGACGCCACGGTCATCAGCTTCCAGAAGAAGCGGCCCTTCCCGCTCAACGACCTCATCGGCGGCATCTTCATGCTCTTCGAGGGCCAGGTTTCGCCGGAGGAGGGCTTCTGGGAGGCCAAGTACGGCGATGCGGTGTACGCGGAGCTGGCCGAGATCACCCGCAAGCGGCGCACCCCGGCCTAGCCCGCCGTCAGGTCGGCGCCTTGTTCGGGCAAAAAAAGACTCCCCTCGGGGAGTCTTTTTTTTGCGGCCTTGCTTACGCCGGTGCGTGCTAGCAGTCGCAGCCGTGCTGCGCGCCGGGGGGCAGGCCCTCCTGCAGGTCGGCGATGGAGATGCCCTCCAGCTCCGCCTCCAGCACCTGGGTGACGCGCACCCAGGCCCGGTGGCTGCGGCAGGTGGGGGAGCGGTGGCAGCTCTTGGGGTCCTCGCAGCAGTGCGTCAGGCACAGGTTGCCCTCGATGATGCGGATGATGCGGGCCATGCTGATCTCGCGCGGGTCGGCGGAGAGCACGTAGCCCCCGGCGGCGCCCCGGGTGCTCTGCACCAGGCCGGCCTTCTTCAGGGGTTGGAGGATCTGCTCGATGAAGCGCACGGAGATGCCCGTGTGTTCCGAGAGGTCGGCCGTGCGCACCGGGCCCTTGTCCATGTGCATGGCCAGGTCCAGCAGGAGCCGGACGGCGTAGCGGGCTTTGGCGGATACTTTCATGCGGGCGGTCGTTCCTTGGTTGCCGATGACTAGGGATAGGGCGGGGGGGTAAGACAGGACTGGCCGTCTGGACCGCCACTTTGCGCAGTATGCACAAAGTGTCAGCTTTTGGCAATCCGCAAGGCGCGGCGGGGCGCGGTAATCACGAAGAATCGCGCAAGCTTGCGTAGAATGTCTACAAATTCCGGTCGGTTATGTAGGGATTGAAGTACCCGAAGTCGATCCAGGGGCAGGTCTTCTTCAGGCGTTTGAGGAAGTTGGCCAGGCCCATGCACGGCCCGAACTCCTGCCCGCTCATGAGCCCGAGCAGCAGCTCCGGGTCCAGGTTCATGTTGCGCATCTGCACGAAGTCCAGCTTCGTCGCGGTGATGAGTTCGGCCAGGGCGTCCCATTCCAGCTCGCAGTCCGTCAGGCCGGGGAAGTACAGCAGGTTCAGGGAGACGAACAGTCCCGCCTCCTTGGCCGCGTGGATGCTCGCCCGCACGCCCTCGAAGGCGTAGCCATTGGGCCGGTAGTAGGCCTCGTAGGGGCCCCTGCGCGCGCTGTTCAGGCTCACGCGGATGGAGTCCACCCCGGCGGCGGCCAGGTCGGGCAGCACCTCGGGCCTGCTGGCGTTGGTGTTCACGTTCACCGTGGCCCGCAGCGCCTGGCCGCCGTCCTTGCGGAAGGCCTGCACGGATTTCCTGATGAGCTCGGCCTCGGTGAGGGGCTCGCCCTCGCAGCCCTGGCCGAAGGAAAGGATGGCGCGCTTCTCCTTTCCGGCGTGGCGGCGCATCACGTCGGCCACCTCGCGCTCCGTGGGCTTGAAGGCGATGCGGTTCTGCGTGGACGGGAAGCCCGAGTCCTCGGGCTGGAAGGAGATGCAGCCCACGCAGCGGGCGTTGCATGTGCGCGAGGTGGGCAGCGGGGCCTCGAACCGGCCCAGGGCCAGGTTCTTGGCCGCGGGGCAGCCGTAGGTCAGGGCGCAGCCCGTGAGGTGCCGCACCAGGCGGTTGCCGGGCAGCTCCGTCAAGAGCTTGCGCGCGCCGTTCTCGATGCGCTCGCGCGGGATGCCGGTGAACACCTGCCTGCGGTCCTGGTCCACCTTGCGCGCGCAGACCCAGAACTTGCCCTCGGCAAAGCCCACGGCCCCGTAGGCAAAGAGCGGCAGCGTGGGCGCGCCGGGCCTGGTGCGGTACGCCGCCGCCGCCGAAAGCGTGTGCGCCGGGCTGGCGAACACAGCCACGGCCAGTTCCTCAAGCTCCTCCACCTGGCCCGTCTCCGGGTCGAAGCCCAGGGCCCCGCGCCCGGGCAGCAGGAAGAACTCGCTCTCCTCCGGCAGGGGCATGAGCTCGTCCGGCCTGGGCAGGGTCAGCTCGGCGCCCCGCCTGCAGAGCATGAGCAGGTCCGGGTGGTCGTAGATGTTCCCGGCTTCGTCCGCGAAAACAAGGGTGGGCTGGATGTGGGTGGTGGCTGCCATAGACGGGCAGCATACGCGCAGGGCCGCCCGTCCGCAAGCTAGGGCTGGCCCTTGGCGCGCAGCTCCTCCAGGAGCTCAGCCGTGGCCCGCAGCAGGCGCAGCTCCGCGCCGTCGGCCCCCAGGGCCCGGGCCTCGTCCAGGGCCTCCAGGGCCTGCCCCGATCTGCCCGTGCAGGCGTAGTAGCGGCCCAGCCGGAGGAGCTCCTGGGCCTCCGTGCCGGGCTTGTGCGCAAGGGCGCCCAGGGGCAGCAGGGAAAGGGCGGCCAGGGCCGTGGCGGCCAGCAGCCGTGCGGCCAGGGCGCGGCGCGGGCCCCGCAGGGCCCCGGGCAGGGCGGCCAGCCCGGCCCCGGCAAAGACGATGAGCGGCGGCAGGAGCACCACCCGGTAGCGCGGCGTGACCTGGAAGAGCACGACCAGGACCGCCGTGGCGCAGAGGGTGGCGGCCAGGGCGGCGGCGACGGGGCAGCGCGCTGCCCGGGCCAAGCCGAACACCGCCAGTCCGAGCAGCAGGCCCAGGGGCAGCGCCAGGGCGGCGGCGACAGGCGAGAAGCGGCGGCTGAACCCCAGGTTGATGGTGGCGTCCACGCCCTGGCTGTTCAGCAGCAGCAGGGCCTTCACGCCCAGCAGGCGCAGGGCTTCCGCCGGGTGCTCGGCGAGGAACCGGCCGGTCTCGGCGTACCAGAAGGCGTCGGCCTCGGCCAGGGTCAGGGGCTGGCCCATTCGTCGCGAGGCCTCGTCGCGGGCCTCGGCCACCACGGCGAAGGGCACGTTGCTGAAGCCGGGCAGCCTGTCGCCCACGCCGCTGGCCCCGGGGTGGTTGCCGCTGTAAAGCGTGAACCCGCCCTGGAAGCCGAAGGGGCTGGCCCGGCCCTCCAGGGCGAGGTTGTGGGCCATGAAGGGCGCAAGGACCAGGAGCAGGGCGGCCAGGAAGCGGGCGGAGGCCAGGGCGCGCTGGCGCCGGGTGTGTGGGCTGTCCGGCCCGGTTCTCGGCAGGGGCAGGGCCAGGGCCAGCAGCGGCCCGGCGGGGGCCAGGTTGGGCCGCATGAGCGCGGCCAGGCCGAAGAGCGCCCCGGCCAGCCAGGCCCGGCGGGGCTGTTGCGGCGCATCGGCCAGGAGCAGCAGCGCGGCCAGCAGGCAGAACATGGCCGGGCCCTCGCCCAGGGGCAGCAGGGCGTAGAGCACCAGCGGGCCGCACAGGGCGTAGAGGAATCCGGCGCTGAGCCCCGCGGCCCGGTCCTGGCCAGGCCCGGCCACGCGCGCGGCCAGGGCTGCGGCCAGCACGGCGGTGCCCGCGTCCAGGAGGGCGTTCTGGAGCACCAGCAGGGGCACATCCGGCCCGAAGAGCCGCAGCACCGGGAGGATGAGCAGGGAATAGCCGGGGCTCATGACCATGGGCAGGCGCAGCCAGAACTCCCCGGCCAGCATCTTCTCGGCCTGGAAGAGATAGGGGGCCAGGTCGGGCACGAAGTCCGAGGCCAGCGGCCCGGTGCGCACGAACCAGAAGTGGGCCAGGCGCACGGCCAGGGCCAGGGCGAACACGCCGAGGCCCGGACCCAGGCCCAGACCCGGAGCCGGGCCCGGAGCCGGAGGCGGGGGCGGGGGCGGAGCGCCGGGTTCCGCTCCCGCGCTCTCGGGGCTTGGAGACGCATGGGGCACGGCTACTCCCACACCCCGGCCACCCTGGCCCCGCACTTGCCGCACGATCCGTGGTCGAGGCAGGCCCCGGTGACGCTGAAGCCGGAGCGCTCCACGCAGGGGGCGTGGCAGGCCGGGCAGCGCGTGTCGCCGAAGCCCTGGCCCAGGATGTTGCCGATGTACACGTAGCGCAGGCCCGCGGCCAGCCCGGCCTCGCGCGCGGCCAGCAGCGTTGCCTGCGGGGTGGGCGGACGGTCCAGGAGCTGGTGGTCCGGGTGGAAGCGCGAGATGTGCCAGGGCGTGTCCGGCCCCAGCTCCCGGGCGATCCAGGCGGCCATTTCCGCCAGCTCGGCCGGGGAGTCGTTGGCGCCGGGGATGACCAGGGTGGTGAGCTCCAGCCACCAGCCCAGGGTGCGCATGTGCTTGAGGTTCTCCAGCACCGGGGCCAGGCGCGCGCCGCAGAGGTCGTGGTAGAAGGCCTCGGTGAAGGCCTTGAGGTCCACGTTGGCGGCGTCGATGAGGCCGCCTCCGCCGGAGCGCGGGGCCGGGCCCAGGGCCTCCAGGCAGTCCGGCCCCATGAACCCGTTGGTGACCAGGATGTTGGACAGGCCCTTGGCCTGGGCCAGCCGGGCGGTGTCCTCCACCAGTTCAAAAAAGATGGTGGGCTCGGAGTAGGTGTAGGAGATGCTGCGGCAGCCGGACTCCAGGGCGGCAGCCACCAGGTCGGCGGGCAGGGCGCGCTGGCCCCGAATGGGCTGGCCGTGGCGCGGCGGCTGGGAGAGGGTGGCGTTCTGGCAGAAGGAGCAGGACAGGTTGCAGCCCATGGTGCCGAAGGAGAAGGTGCGCGTGCCGGGCAGGAAGTGGTACAGCGGCTTCTTCTCCACAGGGTCCACGTTCATGGCCGCGGGCAGGGCGTAGACCAGGGTGACGAGGCGGCCCTCCTCGCCCGCGCGTGCCTGGTTCTCGCGCACGCCGCACAGGCCGCGCCCGCCGGGCTTGATGGCACAGAAGTGCGAGCACAGGCGGCACTGGACCGCGCCGTTCTTCAAGGGCTTCCACAACCGGGCCGGGTGCGCAGCGCTCATGGCCGCCTCCTTGGGCTTAGGTGAAGTTCAGGATCACCGAGAACGCGCCGAAGCTGGCCCACACGGGCATGCCCTCGCGCAGGTCCAGGCGGCGGGCGCTCTCGGCGGTGATGACCGAGGCCAGGCGCGTGCCGTCGGCCAGTTCGGCCACCACCTCGGCCACCACCTCGCCCGAATGGGCCGGCCCGGTGACCACGCGGCGCACCGTGGCCGGATAGCGGTTGGCGGCGGTGGAGACGGGCTCCTCGGCCCCGGCGCTCATCTGCACCCAGGGGGCCTTGATGTCCGCCGTGGCCAGCACGCCCGGGGCGATGCCCAGGCGCTCCACGCTTTCGCGCGTCACCACGCTGTAGACCTTGAACCCGCCCAGGCTGGTGACCTCCACCTCGGCCACCACGGGCCCGCTGGTGACGCGCGTGACCTGGCCGAAGAAGCGGTTGCGCGCGCTGGTCTTGCGGCGCTCCTCGCGCTTGAGGTAGGCCTCCACGATCTCCCCGGCCTCGGCCTCGGAGTAGTCGGAGAACGCGGCGGTCAAGTCCGCCGAGGACTGGCCCAGCAGGCGCTGCACGATGGGCAGGGGCACATCCTGGCGCATGAGCTGGCGGGCGCGGGTGCGCCGCAGCACGCTGGGGCTGGCCAGGTCGCGGGGAATCCCGGCGGCCTCGGCGCGTTCGTAGAATTTGCGGCGCACGTGCCCCTGGTCCATGCCGAAGAGTCGGGCCGCCCCGCCGGGGATGCCCGCGAGCAGCTCGCCGTCGGCCAGGGCGGCGCGCAGTTCGGCGGCCACGTCCGCGGGCAGGGGCACCTCGCGGCCCTCCGGCGGGATGCCGAAGCGGGCGCAGGGGCGCTCCTGGGCGAGCACGAGGTCGCGGCTGGCGTCCAGGCCCAGCACCTCGCCCAGGCGCGCGCCGGTGGAGCGCAAGAGCAGGAAGATGAGCCAGAGCCTGCGCCGGGAGTGGCGGTCGGCCTGGCGGCGCGAGGCCTCCATCCACTGCCGGAAGCCCCGCTCCAGAGCGGAAAGCTGGGCCAGGTCCAGGCCGCGCGGGTTCAGGGCGTGCGGATCCGGGGGATCGGGTGTGCCCGCTTCGGGGCCGGTGCGTGTGCGTGGGGCCATGCTCTCCGCCTTGGTCTGGAATGCCGATTCTGCCGACACCCTACGGCCAAAACCCGGCGCTGCCAAGTGCCGGGGCCATGACTTTTCGTGACAGCGCGCCCTTGGAATCGTGACAGCAGAAAAATGATGACAAAATTGTTTGCCTGTTCTATTTTGATGTCACTTGAATTGGTAAAAACGTGAGAGTGCTCCCGAAAACCGCAACGGTTCACAGAGGAGGCGCCCATGCTCTTCCAGGTCGCAGGCATAGAGGTCCAACCCTGGGTCCCGCCGCTGGTGTCGCTGGTCATCTCGTTCTTCACCTCCATGGGCGGCGTGAGCGGCGCGTTCCTGCTCCTGCCGTTCCAGATGAGCGTGCTGGGGTACGTCAACCCCTCGGTGAGCTCCACCAACCAGTTCTACAACATCGTGGCCATCCCCAGCGGCGTGTGGCGTTTCATCCGCGAGGGGCGCATGGTCTGGCCGCTCACCTGGGTCGTGGTGGTGGGCACGCTGCCCGGCGTGCTCATCGGGGCCATCGTGCGCGTGCAGTACCTGCCCGACGCCAAGAACTTCAAGCTCTTCGCCGCCGCCGTGCTCATGTACATCGGCGTGCGCATGGCCAGGGACCTCATCAAGCAGATGCGCGCGCCCAAGAACACGGGCGGGCTCACCGCGGCCCAGGCGGCGGAGAAGCGCTTCCAGGAGCAGGTGGCGCGCTTCCGCGAGAAGGCCAAGGCGAGCGAGGCCCACGGCGAGAAGCTGGCCGCCGTGCGCGTGGTGCGCTTCACCACCACGCGCGTCGCCTACGAGTTCTATGGCGAGACCTACGACGTGCCCACCTGGGGCATCCTCTCACTGTCCTTCATCGTGGGCATCGTGGGCGGGGTGTACGGCATCGGCGGCGGGGCCATCATCGCCCCGTTCTTCGTGTCCTTCTTCGGCCTGCCGGTCTACACCGTGGCCGGGGCGGCCCTCATGGGCACCTTCATCACCAGCGTGGCCGGGGTGGCCTTCTATCAGGCCATCGCGCCCTTCTACCCCACCATGAGCGTGGCCCCGGACTGGCTGCTGGGCTTTTTGTTCGGCCTGGGCGGCATGGCGGGCATGTACCTGGGCGCGCGTTGCCAGAAGCACGTGCCCGCGCGCTACATCAAGTGGATGCTTTCCGGGCTCATCGTGTTCCTGGCCGTGAAGTACGCCACGGACTTCTTCCGCTAGCCTCCTGACAGGCCTGGAGGGGGCACGGGGAGCGGCGCCTCCCGCCCCGCACCCCCCTCCCGGTCCGCCCCCGGCCTCCCGCCAGGTACGGCGCTGGCCGGGGGCGTTTTGCCGTCCTGGCCGCCCAGTCTGGGCCGCCCGGCCCGTCCGGCTTGCCCTGGGCCCGGCGGACGGGGTAGGGTGGGCCATGTTCCGCGCCCGCCGCCACCCTCCGCGCCGCTTGGCGCTGCCGCTGCTTCTTGCGCTGCTCCTGTGGGGGGCGACCGCGCAGGGGCAATCTTCGGCTCCGGCTCCGGCTCCGTCTCCGTCTCCGGCGCAGGCCCTGGCCCTGCCGGCCTTTGCCCAGCCCTACCCGGACGACAGCCCCGTGGCCGTGGAGCTGTATCCCCGCGTGGCGCCCGGGCACGTGGTGCGCCCCGGCGACGCGGACTGGCCGCTGGGCCCGGTGCGCGCCAGGGGCTTCTCCTACGCGGTGCTGGTTGACGCCGCCGTGCGCACCCCGGAAGGGCGGGAGAGCTTCCGCGTGGACTATGACTTTCCGCCCGGCGTTCCGGGCCGCGCTCCGTCTACCGGCCCTGCCCCGATGCTGGCCCTGGAGGGTGAGCTGGCCTGCCTGAAAAGCGGGGTGAAGCGAGACGCCGCCAAGACGCGCGGCATCCAGTTCGCCATCAGGGGCGCCGTGCCCGCCAGGGCCCTGCTGACCATCAACGCCTCCCACGGCGGCGACCAGCGGAGGGTGGACCGCTTCCACGGCGCGTTCGCCATTGGCACGGAGTGGAAGACCGTGCGCATCCCCTTCCGCTCCATGGCCGTATCCGCCGGTTGGCGCGACAGGCTGGCCGCCAGGGCGGGCCTGCTGCCCGGCGACGGCGTGCTCCGGCCCGACCGCATCGAGGAGATCCGCATCGGGCTGGAGCCGGAGCAGGCCCCGCAGGGGCGGGGCTCCTTCTGGGTGGGCGACGTCACCTTCTTCCCCTAGGGGGCCGCGGCCCTAGGGATTGCCCCCGGCGCGCACCATGCGCAGGCCCGTGCTGGCGGGCTTGCAGCGGTCGGACTGGTAGCAGCGGAAGGTGCAGCGCGCGGCGTTGACCTCCCCGCCCCAGTAGCCGCCGCGCGCCACGCGGCCCCAGCCCGTGGTCTGCAGGGGGTTGACGCGGGCGTGCCGGGCGTAGGCGTCCTTCTCGTACATGTCCTCCACCCACTGGAACACGTTGCCGCTCATGTCGTAGAGTCCCAGGCCGTTGGGGGCCAGGGTGGCCACCGGGTGCGTGGTGCCGCCGCTGTTGGCCTCGTGCCAGGCCACGCGGCCCACGTCCAGGCCGCCGGAGTACATTTCGCGCTTGCCGCCGCTGCGGCAGGCGTACTCCCACTCGGCCTCCGTGGGCAGGCGGTAGCTTGCTCCGGCCCCAGGTCCTGCCCCGGGCTTGGACAGGGCCGTGAGCCTGGCCGCGAAGCGCTTGGCCTCGTCCCAGGACACGGAGTCCGCCGGGCGCCTGTCGTCGCCCTTGAAGCGCGAAGTGTTCTCGCCCATGACGGCCTTCCACTGGGCCTGGGTCACCGGGGTCTTGCCCAGCCAGAAGCCGTCCACGCAGACCTCGTGCACGGGCTTCTCGTCGGAATCCCGCGTGCCGAAGGTGTCGCCCATCTGGAAGCAGCCCGGGGGCACCCAGAGGAACTCCATGCCCGTCACCGGGTCGGTCCAGGCGGGCTGCCGGTGCCCGGCGGCGTGCAGGGCCGGGGCCGAGGCCAGGAGGAGCAGGGCCAAAAATGCAAATGTGGTCCGCAGGCGCATGGTGTCCTCCTTTAATGAGAGGAGTAATGGATTGTCCGGTGTTTTGCATCTCTGTACTGCTCTTTTTGTGGCGTTGCAATACGGGGATCGATCTTTTGTTGTTGCGCCAGCCTGTGCCCGGAAAATGCATTGCGGCATGGTATGATAATGCTGCTCCTGGCCTGTTGCGCGCAGAAAAACGCAAGAATGCAGGCCCGGATGCCGGGGTGTCTACGCAAAAGGCCCCCGGACCGTTCGCCGGTCCGGGGGCCTGGAGCGTGCTGGCCGGAGTCGTTCAGCAGCCGTCGCCGCTGCCGCAGCAGGTCTTGCCCAGGCCGCCCTTGCGGGCGCGCATGGCCTCCAGCCGGGCCATTCCGTCCTCGCCATACGCCAGGGCCAGGGCCTCCTCGATGAACCCGGAGCAGGGGGCCGGGGTCACGCCGCGCTCGGCGAGGATCCTGCGCGGGGCCTCGCCCACGGCGGCCACCAGCACGGCCCGGCAGTCGGAGAGCACCTTGGCCAGGTCCTCCCAGCGGGAGGGGCCGCAGCCCAGGGGCGGGGCCTGGCGTTCCTCCACCAGGCGGAACCCCCCGCTTTCGCTCTTGCCCCAGATCTGGAAGCGCCGGGCCTCGCCCAGGTGCAGGTTCACCAGCAGGCCCTCGCGGCTGGCCACGGCAATGTACGGACGGTCGTCCTGGCCCTGCGGGGGCAGCTTTCCGCAGGCGGCCAGGACGCCGCCCAGCTCGCCGGAGCGGTCGCTGCACAGCAGGCCGACGGCGTCCGCCCGGCAACGGCGGCAGTGGGTCATCTGGGGCACCAGGGGACCGGCGGCGGCGCGCAGGGCGTCGATCTGGTCCCGGCCCGGCTCCTTCAGGTGCCCGAAGGGTGTGCCCTCGTTGGGGTGCATGGGCATGAGGTTCATGAGGTCCGCGCCCAGCTCGCGCGCCTTCTCGGCCACGGCCTGCACATGCAGGTCGTTGACGCCGGGGATGACGATGGTGTTGACCTTCACGGCCAGGCCCCTCTTCTTCAGGCCCTCTATGGAGGCCAGCTGGCGCTCCAGCATGAGCTCGGCCCCGGCCCGGCCCCGGTAGACCACGTTGCCGTCGCGCACCCAGGCGTACACCTGCGCGCCGATGGCCGGGTCCACGGTGTTCAATGTCACCGTGGCGTGCGTGACGCCCAGCCCGGCCAGGTCGTCCAGATACTGGGGCATGGCCAGGCCGTTGCTCGACAGGCAGAAGAGCATGTGCGGATACTCGCGGCGGATGAGCCGCATGGTCTCCAGGGTCTCCGCCGGGTTGGCCATGGGGTCGCCGGGTCCGGCGATGCCGATGACCGTGATGCGCGGCTCCTTCTCCAGCACCTGGCGGGTGTATTCCAGGGCCTGGAAGGGCTTCAGAATGCCGCTGGTGACGCCCGGGCGCGACTCGTTGACGCAGTCGTACTTGCGGTTGCAGTAGTTGCACTGGATGTTGCACCTGGGGGCCACGGGCAGGTGCACGCGCCCGCAGGTGCCGGAGCTTTCCTTGTTGAAGCAGGGGTGCTTGGCCGAGGAGGGGGAGAGTGTGGTCTGCATGGTCGGCTCCTTTTGCGGAAATGAGGCTAGAGGTATCCGTAGCCGATGTCGCTGTCGGTCTGCTTCTTTTCCAGGACGAGATTCACCAGGCGGTCGAACAGGCTCTGCGCGCCCCGGTAGCCCAGGTGCGGCATGCGCTGCCCGCCGAAGCGGTCGTGGATGGGAAAGCCCGCGCGCAGAAGCGGCACGTTCCACTGGCGCGCGGCGCGCTGGCCCTTGCTGTGGCCCACCAGCAGGTCCGGGGAGAGCGTGCCCGCCTCCTCCACGATGTCGAAGAAGTCCGCGCCCTCCCGCACCACGGGCTTGTGGCGCAGCAGCTCGCCGCAGGCACTGTCGATGTGCGCGGCCAGGTCGCGGTTCTTCGCGCCCGTGGCCACCAGCACCGGGTGCACGCCGATCTCGGCCAGGAAGCTGGTGAGCCCGATGCACAGGTCCTCCTCGCCGTAGACCACCGCGCGCATGCCCGCGACGTACTTGTGGCCGTCCACCAGGGAGTCGATGTAGCGGCCGCGCTCCAGCGTGAGGTCGCGCGGAACGTCCCGGCCCGAGATCTCCTGGAAGGCCTCGAAGAGGCGGTCGGTCTCGCGCAGGCCGATGGGCAGGCCCAGGCGATGCAGCGGGGTGCCGAAGCGGGCGGCCAGCGAGGTGCCTGCGGTGTCCTGGCGGGAAATGGCGCGGCCCAGTTCGATGCTTGCGGACGCGCCGCCCATGGCCTTGATGTCCGCCACGGGGGTGCCGCCGGAGGGGATGTTCTCGTAGTCCAGCAGGGCCGGGCCGTCGAGCGTCTCGGAGTAGTCGGGCAGGAGGATGGGCTCGATGCCGAAGGCGCGGGAAATCTCGCGCAGGTGGCGGATGTCCGCCGGGCTGACCATGCCGGGCATGAGGTTCACGCGGCCATTTGGCGCGGCCTTTTCGGAACAGAGCTGGTCCACGGTGGCCTTCACCGCGCCGTGGAACCCGTCCATGTGCGTGCCGTTGTAGCTGGGGGTGGAGACGTGCACCAGCTCGGCCAGGGGCAGGTCCTTGAACTCCTCCCGGAACTCGGCCAGCAGCCGGGCCACGTCGTCGCCGATGGTCTCGGTGAGGCAGGTGGTGGCCACGCCGACGACCCCGGCCCCGTACTTCCGCATGGCATTGAGGAGGCCCTTCTTGAGGTTGGGCCCGCCGCCGTAGATGGCGTTCTTCTCGCCCAGGGAGCTGGACGCGATGTCCATGGGTTCGCGGAAATGGCTGATGATGTAGCGGCGCATGTAGGTGGCGCAGCCCTGGCTGCCGTGCAGGAAGGGCACGCAGCCCTCCACGCCCTTGAAAGCCAGGGTGGCCCCCAGCGGGGTGCACAGCTTGCAGGCGTTGGTGGTGGAGACGTGGCTTGTGCCCTTGTACTCGGAAGCGGGGGTGTCGAGGACGGTGCTGCCGTTCATGGTTAGGCCTCCTCGGGGGATGCGGTGCGGGCGGCCTCGCGCCGGGGCACGAAGCGCCAGATGGGGCTCATGACCGAGGCGTGCACTTCCTTGGCGAAATTGAGCATGCCCACGAAGCCTTCCAGGGCGATCTTGCGCTCGTGGTTGTGGTCGCAGAAGCCCACGCCCAGCTTGAAGGCGATGGGCCGCTCCTTCACGCCGCCCACGAAGATGTCCACGTCCTTCTCGCGGATGAAGGCGGACAGCTCCAGCGGGTTGGCGTCGTCCACCACGATGGTGCCGGGCGCGCAGATGGCCGCCAGCTCGCGGTAGTCCTCCTCGGTGCCGGTCTGGCTGCCCACGATGGCCACCTCCATGCCCAGGTGCCGGAAGGCCTTGACCAGGGAAAAGGCCTTGAAGCTGCCGCCCACGTACACGGCGGCCTTCCTGCCCTCCAGGTCGCGGCGGTACTGCTTCAGCTTCGGCATGAGCTCGGCCAGTTCGGCGCGCACCAACTCGGCGGTGCGCTGGACAAGACCTTCGGCCAGCTCCGGGAACTTCAGCTCAAAATGCTCGGCCACGGCGTACAGGCTCTCGGCCACGTCCTCGATGCCGATCCAGGAGACCTTCACATGCGGGATGCCGAAGTCCTCCTTCATCATGCGCGCCAGGTCCTGGGTGGCCCCGGAGCACTGCACCAGGTTCAGGCTGGCCCCGTGGGCCCGGCGCAGGTCGTCCACCCTCCCATCTCCTGTGATCCCCGCCACCACCTCGATGCCCATCCTGTTCAGGTAGTCCTTGATGATCCAGGTCTCGCCCGCCAGGTTGAAGTCGCCCATGATGTTCACGGAAAGCTTGGAGATGCCGCCGGTGTCGCCGGTGCCCACCAGCGTGCGCATGGCCTTGCACGCGGCCAGGTACCCTTCGCGCTTGTTGCCCTTGAAGCCCTCGCTCTGCACCGGGATGACCGGGATGCCGTGGCGCTGGGTGGCGGCCTTGCACACGGCCTGCAGGTCGTCGCCGATGAGGCCCACGATGCAGGTGGAGTACACGAAGGCGGCCTTGGGATTGTGCAGGGGGATGAGCTCGTCCAGGGCCTTGGCCAGCTTCTTTTCGCCGCCGAAAACCACATCCAGCTCCTGCAGGTCGGTGGAGAAGGAGAGGCGGTGCAGCTCCGGCCCGGAGGACAGCGCGCCCCGGATGTCCCAGGTGTAGGCCGCGCAGCCGATGGGCCCGTGCACCAGGTGCAGGGCGTCGGCGATGGGGTAGAGCACCACGCGCGAGCCGCAGAACACGCAGGCGCGCTGGCTCACGGCCCCGGCGAGCGAGTCGCGGTTGCAGGCCATGGAGAACTCGCCCTCGCCGATGCGGTGGATCTGGTCCTTTCTCTCCTCGAAGATAGCGGGGCGCTCCTCGGCGATGGCGTCGCGTTCGGTGCAGATGGCCTTGGCGGGTTCGGTCATGGGATGCCTCACTTTCCGTTGGCGGGGATGAGCCGCCGCAGGCACACGAGGTTGGTGGGGGAGAAGCCGCAGGCCGCGTAGAACCCGTGGGAGCCGGTGTTGTGGCGGTCGGCCAAAAGCTGCAGGCGCGTGGCCCCAAGGCGGCGGCCCCAGGCCTCGATGCGGGCTATGAGCGCACGGCCCACGCCGCGCCCGCGCGCCTCGGGCCGCACCACCACGTCCTCCACCAGCAGGGCGGGGCCGCCCTCGGCGGTGCTGATGACCACCTGGGCCGTGGCCATGCCGATGACCCGGCCCGTGCCATCATCGGAACTGACCGCCACCAGCACCACCCGCGGGCCCTTGCCCAGCATGAGGGCGAGCCCCTGGCGCTGCCTCTCCGGGTCCGGCGCGAAGTCGGACTCCAGAGAGAACAGCAGGCCGAGCAGCTCCACCAGGTCGTCCAGGTCGTGCTCGCGGGCTTCGCGGATGGTGCAGGGGGCGGCCATGGAATCTCCGTTTTCGTCTAGGACAGCAGGTACTCGGCGGCCGGGGTGCCGCTCTCCAGGCCGTCCAGGATGGCGTCGATGGCTTCCTCGCTGCTCACGCCCTTGAACCAGAGGTTGTCCGGCTGGATGACCAGGACGGGGCCCTTCTCGCACTGCTTGAGGCAGCCGGTGGTGGCCACCTGCACGTCCAGGCCGCGGTCCAGGATGCCCTCCTCGATGTACTGCAGGAGGCCGTCGGTCTGCTTGTGGCAGATGCCCTTGGGCTCCTTGCCCACGCGGAAGCTCTGGCACACGAGGATCAACTTTTCGGGAAGGGCCATGGGGTTCTCCTTGCTGCTTGTGGTTGGATGTTGCGGGGTCAGTTGGCCTTGAAGCGTTTCTTGCCCGGCTTCTTGCCGCCGCCGTAGAGCGTGTCCACGGCGGCCTGCACGTCGGCCTCGGTGGTCAGCACCGTTATGCCGCGCCCGGCCAGCACCGTGCGCGGGTTGGCCCCCACGCTGGAGGCCAGCACGGCGAAGCAGTCGGAGAGCGTGTCGGCCAGGGCGTTCCAGCGGGCGTTTCCGTCATGGGCGCCGCCGCTCGGCTCCGGGGCCTCGCGGGTGCCCAGCAGGCTGGGCAGGCCATCGCCCTGGCGCGGGCCGAAAATCAGGAAGCGGATGGCCTGGCCCAGGTGCAGGTCCACCTCCAGCCCGCCGGAGCTGGCCACGGCCACGTTGGGCCTGCCCGGAGCGGGCCGGGGCACGGCGGGATTGTCCAGGCGCAGGGCGGGCTCCGGGCCGTCCGTCCCGAGGGATTCGGCCCAGGTCACGTCCTGGCCGCAGGGGTCGCCCTCCGGGGCCACGGGGATGTACCGCCGGGCGGCGGCGCGCAGCTCTTCCAGGCGGCCCGGGGCCAGGGGCGGCAGGGCGGGAATCTCCGGCTCGGAAACGGCGGGGACCGCCGGGGCCTTGGAGCCGCAGGTGGAAGCGGTGCCGCAGGAGGCGCAGGCGGAGGGGGCGCACGGAGCTTCGGCGCCGGTCGGGCAGCCGCACCCGGCGGGGTATGGCAGGTGGAAGGGAACCAGGGCGAGCATGTCCGCGCCCAGGCTGGCGGTGATGCTGGCCACGTCCTCCACGTGGTGCTCGTTGATTCCGGCGTACACGGTCATGGCCACGGTGACGTACAGCCCGGCCTCGCGCAGGGACCGGATGGCCTGGGCCTGGGCGTCCACCAGGGCCACGGCGGCCTGGGTGAGCGGCAGGGTGCGCCGCCCCGGGCGGATCCAGGCGTAGAGCTTCTCCACGATGGCCGGGTCCACGGCGTCCACGATGAGCGTGACGCGCGACAGGCCGAGGGCGGCCAGCTCTCTGGCCAGGTCGGCGATGGAAATTTCGGGCGGGCACAGGCCCAGGGTGGCCAGGGTCAGGGCCAGCTCCGGGTGGGCGGCGCGCACGCCGCGCAGGGTCTCCAGGGTGGGGCCGGGGTCGCTGAGCGGATCGCCGGGGCCGCTTATGCCCACGGTGCTCAGGCGCACGCCGCTTGCGAGCACGCGGTCCAGCCACTGGAGCACGTCGGAGGGCGAGAGCGCCCGGCCCGGGGTTTCGGGTTCGCCGAAGCGGCGGCGGGCCGGGCTTTTGCCCGCCACGGGCAGCAGCACGCGCCCGGCCTTGGCGCAGGAGGCTCCGGTGAAGCTGGGGCTGGCGGCGGCTGCGGACATGGGCGGCTCCTCTGGCGTTGCGTTGGTCGGGAGGTGTCCTCCCCGGTCCGGGCTCCCTCGACAGGGCGGGGGCCCGGACCGGGGGGAGGTCTACAGGGTCAGCTCGAAGGTGGTCTCGGGGTCATCGCGGTCCTTGCGGTCGAGCAAGAGGCCCAGGATCTTCTCCAGCAGGCGCAGGGCGCCCTTGTAGCCCACGGTGGGAAAGTACTGGTGGCCCACGCGGTCCAGGATGGGGAAGCCGAAGCGCAGGAACGGGATGTCCTCGTCGCGGGCGATGTACTTGCCGTAGGTGTTGCCGATGAGCAGGTCCACGGGCTCGTTCTTGATCCACTGGTGCAGCAGGAACATGTCGCCGCCGGTCTTCACGTTCACCTCATAGGGCAGGTGCGCGGTGAGCTCCTTGATGCGCTTCTCGAACTTGGCCCCCGGGGTGCCGGTGACCAGGTGCACGGGCCACATGTCGATGGACACCAGGAACTCGGTCAGGGCGATGAGCTGGTCCGGGTCGCCGAAGAGCGCCACCTTCTTGTGGTAGTAGTACTGGTGGGTGTCGCTGATCATGTCCACCAGCTGGCCGCGCTCGCGGTTGATCTCCTCGGGCACGCTGGTGCCGGCCACGATGCGCAGGGCGTCGATGAGCCGGTCCGTGGCCTTCAGGCCGAAGGGCATGTCCAGCACCTTGCAGGGCACCTTGCAGCGGGTGTCCAGGCTGCGGGCGGCGTCCGCGCTGCACCACTCGCCCAGGGCCAGGGTGCCGATGGCGTCGCCCGCCTCCTTGAGCTCCTTGAGCGTCACCCCGCCCTCGGGGAACATCTTGAACTCGCCGCTCATGGGGCCGTTCAGAATGCCGGAGGTGTCCGGGAACATGGTGACGGGCACGTTCATCAGCCCTGCCAGGCGCTTGAGCTCCTCCATGTCCGAGGGCTCCACCCAGCCGGGGATGAGGTTGACCTTGCCGTTCTTCCTGCCCGTGCTCACGCTGATCTCGGTCATGCCCTTGACCATGTTGGAGAACCCGGTGACGTGGCTGCCCACGTAGGAGGGCGTGTTGCAGTACAGCACGGCCTTGCCGCCGGGCACGCTGCCCTGCTTCTCCGCCTTGTCGCGGATCTGCTTGATGTCGTCGCCGATGGTCTCGGACAGGCAGGTGGTGTGCACGGCGATGACTTCCGGCTCGTAGACCGTGAAGATGTTCTCGATGGCCTGCAGCAGGTTGGCCTGGCCGCCGAAGACGCTGGCGCCCTCGGTGAAGGAGCTGGTGGCCGCGCTCACGGGCTCCTTGTAGTGCTTGGTCAGGGCGCTGCGGTGATAGGCGCAACAGCCCTGGCTGCCGTGGCTGTGCGGCAGGCAGCCGTGGATGCCGAGCGCCGCGTACATGGCGCCGATGGGCTGGCAGGTCTTGGCGGGGTTGATGACCACCGCGCTTCTTTCCGTGATTTCCTTGGGCGTGTGTCTGAGCAACATGTGATTATCCTCGCTATTCCCAGACGTAGGTGGCCGAGAGTTCGGGGTTCTCCTGCCAGGGGGCCTTCATGTAGCCCCAGACCTTGCTGCTCACCAGGCGGTCGATCTCCTTGTAGAAGTTCACCGCGCCCTTGAAGCCGGCGTAGGGTCCGCCGTAGTCGTAGCTGTGCAGCTGCTTCATGGGGATGCCGAGCTTCTGGATGGAGTACTTCTCCTTGATGCCCGCGCAGAAGATGTCCGGCCTGACCATTTCCACAAGCTTTTCGGCCTCGTACTGGTTCAGGTCGTCGATGACGAGGGTGCCCTTGTCCATGTCCGGGATGAGCCCGTCGTAGTCCTTGAACTGGAAGCCGGAGTCCTCAAGGGCCTTCAGCTCCTCGGCGGTCTTGCGGGGCTTGAACTCGGTGGGGTGCGGCTCGACCTCGATTTCCTCGATATTGCGGCTGTCGGCGTCGACCTTGAGGTTCGGGATGACGTGGCGGCCCTCGTAGTCGTCGCGGTGGCCGAACTCGTAGCCCGTGGACAGGGTCTTCATGCCCAGTTCGCGGAAGAGCTCCATGTAGTGGTGGGCCCGGCTGCCGCCCACGAAGAGCATGGCCGTCTTGCCCGCGGTGCGCGGCTCGATGTCGGCCAGGGCGGCCTCCACCTGGGGCATTTCCTCGGCGATGACCTCCTCGATGCGGTCGATGAGCGCCTTGTCGCCGAAGTACTGGCCGATCTTGCGCAGGCTCTTGGCCGTGGCCCCGGCGCCGATGAAGTTCACCTTGATCCAGGGGATGCCGTACTTGGTCTGGAGCATGTCGGCCACGTAGTTGATGGACCGGTGGCACATGACGCAGGACAGGTCGGCCATGTGCGCGGTGCTGAACTGGTCGTAGGTGGAGTTGCCGGAGAAGGTGGCGATGTTGGTGATGCCGCACTTCTTCAGGATGCGGTCGATCTCGAAGCCGTCGCCGCCGATGTTGTACTCGCCCAGCAGGTTGATCTTGTACTCGCCCTGCTTGACGTTGGTCTCGCTGCCCACCAGGTGCTTGAACACCTGGTTGTTGGCGATGTGGTGGCCCGCGGACTGGGAGACGCCCTTGTAGCCCTCGCAGGAGAAGGCGAACACGTTGCAGTCGCCCAGCTTCTCCTTCATCTCCCGGGCTACGGCGTGGATGTCGTCGCCGATGAGTCCCACCGGGCAGGTGGCGAACACGGCGATGCCGCGCGGGTGGAACAGGTCGTACACCTCCTGGATGGCGGCCTTGAGCTTCTTTTCGCCGCCGAAGATGATGTCCGAGTCCTGCATGTCGGTGGAGAAGGCGTAGGTCATGTAGTTCTCGCCGGTTTCGCCCGCGTCGGTCTGGTTGCGGCGGGTGAGCCAGGCGTAGAAGCTGCAGCCGATGGGCCCGTGCACCAGGTTCACGATGTCGCGGGTGGGGCCCATGATGACGCCCTTGCAGCCCGCGTAGGTGCAGCCGCGCATGGTGATGATGCCCGGGATGGTGCGCACGTTGGCCTGGATCTCGGGCGTGGTGTTCTGCAGGGCCTCGTTGATGAGTATGGACGCGGCGCGCTTGCGGGCCACCTTGGGGGGATACTTCCTGAGCATCTCCTCCTTGACCTCGGCGGGGGTCCACTTGGTGGATGAATTCTTGATGGCCATGGTGACGGCTCCTTCTCCTTCGGGGTGAGGGGGGGCTAGATGATGGACTTTTCGCCCGCCTCGGCGGTGCGCACGCGCACGGCGTCGGCCACGGGCAGCACGAAGATCTTGCCGTCGCCGGGCTTGCCGGTCTGGTTCACGGCGATGATGGTGGAGACCACGGTCTTCACGGCCTTGTCCGGCACCACCACGGTGATCATGCGCTTGGGGTAGAGCTTGCCCTTTTCGCCCAGCAGGGCGGCGGCCTCCTCGTAGCCGCTGGCCGCGCCCTGGAGCACGTGGGGGTTGGCCAGGCCCACGCCCCGGCCCTGCGCCTCGTGGGCGAAGAAGCCGTCGATGCCCGCGTCGGTGAGCGCCTGCTTGGTGCGGTTCATCATGTTCATGCGCACCACGGCGATGACTTCCTTCATGGGGCTACGCCTCCTCGGGTGTGGCCGTTTCGCACACGCCGGAGCTCACGGTGTAGACCTCCTCCACCGGGGAGACGAAGATCTTGCCGTCGCCGAAGGCGCCCTTGCCGCCGGTGCGCGCGGCGTTCATGATGGTCTCCACCACGAAGTCGCGGTCGGCGTTCTTGACCACGCTCATGAGCATGGTCTTGGGGATCTCGTCGTAGGTGACCTCGCCGATCTTGATGCCGCGCTGCTTGCCGCGCCCGGCCACGGAGAACTTGGTCACCGCGGGGAAGCCCGCGTCCATCAGCGCCGCCAGAACGTCGTCCGCCTTCTCGGGCCTAACGATAGCTCTCACCATGATCATAGCTGTGTTCCTCCTGGTTCTTTGTGTGGGTGGGGGGGGTTAGCAGGCTTCCATGAGGCCGTAGTCCATCAAGAGCTTCTCCAGGCTTTCGATCTCCAGCGGCTTGGGGATGACGAACATCTCGTTGCCGTCGATGGCCTTGGCCAGGTTGCGGTAATGGTCGGCCTGCCCGGCGGCGGGGTCGAACTCGATGACGGTCTTGCGGTTGATCTCGGCGCGCTGGACCATGTTGTCGCGCGGGACGAAGTAGATCATCTGGGTGCCCAGCTGGCGGGCCAGCTCCTGGATCATCTCCTTCTCGTTGTCCACGTTGCGGCTGTTGCAGATGAGCCCGCCCAGGCGCACGGTGCCGGACTGGGCGTACTTCATGATGCCCTTGCAGATGTTGTTGGCCGCATACATGGCCATCATCTCGCCGGAGCAGACGATGTAGATCTCCTCGGCCTTGCCGTCGCGGATGGGCATGGCGAAGCCGCCGCAAACCACGTCGCCCAGCACGTCGTAGAAGGCGTAGTCCAAGTCCTCGCTCTCGTGGTAGGCGCCCAGGCTCTCCAGCATGTTGATGGAGGTGATGATGCCGCGCCCGGCGCAGCCCACGCCCGGCTCCGGCCCGCCGGACTCCACGCACCAGCTCTTGCCGAAGCCGAGCTTGCGGATGTCCTCGAGCTCCACGTTCTCGCCCTCGTCGCGCAGGGTGTCGAGCACGCTCTTCTGGGCCAGGCCGCCCAGCAGCAGGCGGGTGGAGTCGGCCTTGGGGTCGCAGCCAACAACCATGACCTTGCGGCCCATCTCCACCAGGCCGGCCACGGTGTTCTGCGTGGTGGTGGACTTGCCGATGCCGCCCTTGCCGTAGATGGCCACCTTTCTCATCTTCTTCATGACGAACTCCTCGCGCTTTGGTTGTGTTGAGGGACATCGCCCCTTGGGCAAGGCCCGTGCCAAGTCACACGCAAGCGGTTAAGCTATTGACATTTAAAGGAAAGCGCTGTGCGGAGCGACTGCGGCGCGCCATGCTGCCTACACTGATCTACGCGACAGAATTGTCGGAACAACAAAAAGGTAGGTGATTGCGGCTGCGCTGACTGAATGCGCAACACGCTGGAATAATGTCGGATCGTCGCCAGACCCCGGTGCTGGCACTGGGGATGCAGTCGTGGTTGTCAAACAGGAGGCGACGACCATGCTCATCGACAGCACGCTGCGCGAGGGCGCGCAGGCCTACGGGGTCTATTTCGGGCGCGGCAACCGCCGCAAGGTGGCCGCGCTGCTGGCCAGGGCCCGGGTGGACGAGATCGAGTGCGGCTGGGTGGGCCAGGAGACGCCGGGCGAGAGCCTGGAGGACTTCCTGGCCTGGGCCGCCGGGGCGCTGCCCCGGCCGGAGGACGGCGGTCCGGCCCTTGCCCTGTGGTGCCCCTGCCGCGAGGCCGAGGCGCGCCAGGCCGGGGAGCTGGCCCGGCGCGGGCTTGCGCACAGGCTTTCCATCGGCGCGCCGTCCTCCGAGGCCCACCGCCGCAAGCGCCTGGGGCTGTCCCTGGCGGAGATGTCCGCCCGGGTGCGCACCGTGGTGGCCACGGCCCGGGCCGCGGGCGTGCCCTATGTGTCCGTGGGCCTGGAGGACATCTCCCGGGCCGAGCCGGAGGAGGCCCTGGAACTGGCGCGGGCCGCCGTAGCCGCCGGCGCCTCGCGCGTGCGCCTGTCCGACACCGTGGGCCTGCTGACCCCGGCGGACACCGCGCGGCTGGTGGCGCGCTTCGCGCCGGAACTGCCCGTGCCTGTGGCCTTCCACGGCCACAACGACCTGGGCATGGCCACGGCCAACGCCGTCACCGCGCTCCAGCACGGCGCGGCTTTCGCGGATGTCTCGGCCCTGGGCCTGGGCGAGAGGGCGGGCATTGCCGCCCTGGAGGAGGTGGCGGCCTGGTGCGCGCTGCGGTCAGATTCGACTGAGGGCGCGGGCTATGACCTGGCTCCGCTGCGCGAGCTGTGCCGGGTGGCCAGCCTGGCCGCGCGGGTGCCCGTGGCGCGCAACAAGCCCGTGGCCGGGGAGGACGTTTTCTCCGCCGAGTCGGGCATCCACGTGCACGGGCTGCTGCGCGACCCGGCCCTGTTCGAGCCCTTCGCCCCCGAGGCCGTGGGCGCGGTGCGCCGGGTGGGGCTGGGTGGCAAGAGCGGCCAGGCGGCCCTGGGCGCTGCGCTGCGCCGCCTGGCCGGCGGAACCGGGGCCGAGGCGGGCGGCGGGCCCTCCGCCAGAGGCGGCGAGCCGGGCCTCATGGACCGCGTGCGCGGCCTGGCCTGGCGCCTGGGCAGGCCGCTGACGGACGCGGAAGTGCTTGCGGAAATGTAGCTTGACGAATTTGTAAAACAAGGAGCAACGTATGGGCATCGCAAGTATTTTCAAGCATATCGCGGACAGCCTCTGGGCCGTGGGCGGCATCGGCGCGGCGGCGGACCTGGGCCTGGAGGACTTCTGCCCGCACCCGTTCCGGCCTGGCCCGGCCCTGGCCACCTGCCCGGTGGAACTCTCCGGGGTGCGCGGCAGCCGTCGCCCGGCCCGGCCCCGCACCCACGGAGCCCCCGCCCCTCAGCCCCTGGAGGCCGAGCTGTGCTGCAGTCCCTGCACGCGGCGCTCGGTCCGCTAGGGCTCACCCTCAAGGTGGCCTTCACGGCCACGCTCGCCGCCTTCGCCCTGGGCACGGCAGCGGGCTGGGGGCTCTCGCGCATGGCGCGCCGGGGCCTGCCCGGGCGCGAGCTGCTGGACGCCCTGTGCGCCCTGCCCCTGGTGCTGCCGCCCACGGTCATCGGCTACTACCTGCTGGTGCTCTTCGGGCGGCGGGGTGTGCTGGGGGCCTGGCTGGAGGAAACCCTTGGCGTGACCCTGGTGTTCACCTGGCAGGGCGCGGCCCTGGCCGCCTGCGTGGTGGCCTTTCCCCTGGTGTGCAAGGCCGCGCGCACGGCCTTCGAGGGCGTGGACCAGAGCCTGGAGCAGGCCGCCCGCAGCCTGGGCGCGGGGGAGGGGCGCGTGTTCCTGCGCGTCTCCCTGCCCCTGGCCTGGCCGGGCGTGGCCAGCGGCGCCATGCTGGCCCTGGCCCGGGCCATGGGCGAGTTCGGGGCCACGCTCATGATCGCGGGCAGCCTGTCGGGCCGCACCCAGACCCTCTCCCTGGCCGTGTACGAGGCCGTGCAGGCCGGGCGCGACGGCGAGGCCGCCTTCCTGGTGGCCCTCACCTCCCTGGTCTGCGTCACGCTGCTCCTGGCCTCGGGGCGATTGCTCAAACTTTCCCACGCGTCCTGATCCCCCAACCCCGCGGAGGGTTCCATGACCCAGTACACGCGCATCGCCGGGCTCCTCGCCCTCCTCCTGCTCCTCTGCGCCCGCCTTGCCTCGGCGGGCGAGATCATCGTCTCCGCCGCGGCCAGCCTCACCGACGCCTTCGGGGCGGCGAAGCAGCGCTTCGAGTCCGCGCACCCCGGCGTCACCGTGGTTACCAACTTCAACTCCTCGGGCATCCTGCTCCGGCAGATGGAGAACGGCGCGCCGGTGGACGTGCTGGCCAGCGCGGACCGGCAGACCATGGACCAGGCCCAGGCCAGGGGGCTCATCGCCCCCGGCACGCGCCGGGACTTCGCGCGCAATGCCCTGGTGCTGGTGGTTCCGGCGGATTCCCGGGCCGGAATCTCCGGCGAGAAGGACCTGGCCGGCCCGTCCGTGAAGCGCATCGCCCTGGGCAACCCGGACCTGGTGCCCGCCGGGCGCTACGCCAGGGAGCTTTTGGCCTCCGCCGGGCTCTGGGACGCGCTCCAGCCCAGGCTCGTCACCGGCGCCAACGTGCGCCAGGTGCTGGACTATGTGGCGCGCGGCGAGGTGGACGCGGCGTTCGTGTTTTCCACGGATGCGCGCCAGGCCGGAGCCAAGGTCCGGGTGGTGCGCGAGGTCCCGGCAAGGACCCCGGCCCTGTACCCGGTGGCCGTCGCCGCGGCCTCGAGAAAGCCCGAGGCCCGGGCCTTCGTGGACTTCCTGCTCTCCGCCGAGGGCCAGAAGATCCTGGGCTCCTTCGGCTTCGGCAGGCCGTAGTCCGTGGCCCTCGCGCTCGACATCGCCAAGGCCCTGGGGGACGGGGCGGGCAGGGGCTTCGCGCTGGCGGCCAGCTTCGCCACCCGGGGGCGCTCCACCGTGCTCTTCGGGCCCTCGGGCTCGGGCAAGACGCGGACCCTGCGCGCCGTGGCCGGGCTCATGACCCCGGACTCCGGGCGCATTGAGCTGGACGGGCGGGTGCTCTACGATTCCGCCGCCGGGGTGGACCTGCCCGCGCGGGAGCGCGGGGTGGGCCTGGTGTTCCAGGACTGCGCCCTGTTCCCGCACCTCACCGTGGCGCAGAACGTGGGCTTCGGCCTGGGGCGCGGGCTCCGGGGCCTGTGCGGGCGGCTGGACAGCGCGGCGCGGACGCGCGTGGCCGAGTTGCTGGAGTTGGCCGGGCTTGCGGACCTGGCCGGGGCGCACCCCGGGCGGCTCTCCGGCGGGCAGCGCCAGCGCGTGGCCCTGCTGCGGGCCCTGGCGCCGCGCCCCAGCGCCCTGCTGCTGGACGAGCCCTTCTCGGCCCTGGATCCGCTGTTGCGCGCACGCATGCGGCGCGAGGTGCGGACCATCTGCCAGCGGCTGAACACGCCGGTGGTGCTCATCACCCACGATCCGGACGACGTGGCCGAGTTCGGCGGCTCCCTGGTGCTATACGACGGCGGGCGCGTGGCCGGGGTGGCGCGGTTCGACGACGGCCCCGGAGGCGGCGGCGCGGCGCGGGAACACCTGCTGGGCGTGCGCTTCGGGGCATATGCCGCCGAGGGCGCGGTGGAGGGCGGGGCAATTGCGCAAATGTGTGAGACGGCGGGCCTTCAATAGTGCAAAATTGACAAAAACGCCAATCCGACCGGACCGCGAGGGGATGGTATTTCCGCAATGAATTCGGACGACTGGCTTATACGGCAAGGGGGGCGCCGTTTCGGCACCGATATTGCTTTCCCCCAAGGTATGAACACAACCCTCGGCAGCCTGAAACTGCAGGTGCTCTCGGCCATCTGCCAGATCATCGACACGGCGCTGGACCTGGAGCGCGCCCTGGCCGAGGTGCTGCGCATCCTCTCCGAGAGCCTGAGCATGAAGCGCGCCACCATCACCCTGGTGGACCCGGAGAGCGAGCGCCTGGCCATACACGCCTCCCACGGGCTGACCCCCGAGGAGCGCCAGCGCGGCGTGTACGAACTGGACGAGGGCGTCACCGGCCACATCTACCAGAGCGCCAAGCCCCTGGTGGTGCCGGACATACGCCGCGAGCCCCTGTTCCTGGACAAGACCGGCTCGCGCCAGTTGGAAACCGGCGTGGTGTCGTACATCGGGGTGCCCATCCTCTCCCACGGGCGCTGCCTGGGGGTATTGAGCGTGGACCGGCTCTTCGGCGACGGGGTGGGCCACGAGGAGGACTTGAGCTTCCTCACCGTGGTGGCCACGCTCATCGGCCAGTTCCTGTCCTTGAACGAGCAGATCAGGGCCCGTGAGGAGGCCCTGGTGCGCGAGAACCTCTCCCTGCGCTCGCAGATCACCCGCGAGCGGCGCGGGCCGTACATCGTGGGCAAGTGCCAGGCCATGCAGGAGGTGGAGCGCCAGATCCTCAAGGTGGCCCCCACCCGGGCCAGCGTGCTGCTGCTGGGCGAGTCCGGCGTGGGCAAGACGCTCATCGCCAAGATCATCCACGAGTACTCCGACCGCAAGACCCACGCCTTCATCAAGGTCAACTGCGCGTCCATCCCGGAGAACCTGCTGGAGAGCGAGCTTTTCGGCTACGAGAAGGGCGCCTTCACCGGGGCCGTGGGCTCCAAGCCCGGCCGCTTCGAGGAGGCCCACCGGGGCACCATCTTCCTCGACGAGATCGGCGAGCTGCCCCAGGCCGTGCAGGCCAAGCTCTTGCGCGTGCTGCAGGAGAAGGAGTTCGAGCGCCTGGGCTCCAACGTCACCCGCAAGGTGGACGTGCGCGTGGTGGCCGCCACCAACCGCGACCTTTCCGACCTCTCCGAGCGCGGGGGCTTCCGCTCCGACCTGTTCTACCGCCTGTCCGTGTTCCCCATCCAGGTGCCGCCCCTGCGCCAGCGCAAGGAGGACATCCCCTCGCTCTTGAACCACTTCATCGACAAGGTCGCGCGGGAGTACGGCCGCACCCTGGCCTTCACCGCCCGGGCCCTTTCGGACCTGACGCTGTACGACTGGCCGGGCAACGTGCGCGAGATGGAGAACCTCATCGAGCGGCTGGTGATCATGAGCGACGGCGAGCGCGTGGACGCCACGCTGCTCAAACCCTACCTGAGCCAGTCCTCGCTGCAGGCGGGCGCCGCCGACCGCCTGGCCCCGGGCCGCTCCTCGGGCATCAGCTCGCTCAAGGCCATGGAGCGCAACGAGGTGCTGGCGGCCCTGCGGCGCAACGGCTGGGTGCAGTACAAGGCCGCCGAGGAACTGGGCATCACTCCACGGCAGATCGGCTACCGCATCAAGAAGTACGGCCTGGCTCCGGTACTGGAGCAGGAAGCCGCCACCGCCCCGCGCCGATAGCAGAAGCGCCGCCCACCACTCCAACTGCGGGCGCGCACTTGCGCCCTTCCCACCTGCGTAGTAGTGATCCTGCAGTCCCGGGTCTTAAGCCCGGCTCGGAAATTGCCGACAAGTGTTCAGGCGCCCCCCTCCGCAGGCGCGTTTTGCGATCGGGCATCGCCGCCCACTGCTGCACAAGGAGAACCGCATGCTCCGCGACAAGCTCTTGAGCGCTCCCACCTCCACCAAGCTCTACGGGGTGTTCTTCGTCCTGCTGGCCCTGTTCATGGGCTCGGTGTTCCTGGTCTTCCTCCCGTACTACGAGGAGACCCAGATGCGCAGCCGGCGCGACAGCCTGGCCGAGATGCTCGACGTGGCCTACACCCTGGTGGGCGAGTACCAGGTGCGCGTGGACAAGGGCGAGTTCCCCCTGGAGGAGGCCCAGAAGCGCGCGGCCCAGCGCCTGCGCAACATGCGCTACGGCAACAACGAGTACTTCTGGATCAACGACGTGCAGAAGCCCACACCGGCCATGATCATGCACCCCACTGTGCCCGCCCTGGAGGGCAAGGTCCTCTCCGACGCCAAGTTCAACAAGGCCACGCACTTCTGGCTGGGCCGGGGCGACGTGAAGGCCCAGCCCTATCCCAAGGGCGACAAGAATCTTTTCGAGGCCTTCGCCGAGGTTTGCGAGAAGACCGGCGAGGGCTACGTGGCCTACGTGTGGCCCAAGCCCAAGAAGGAGGGCGGGGCCACCACCGAGACCTACCCCAAGGTCTCTTATGTGCGGCTGTACAAGCCCTGGGGCTGGATCATCGGCACCGGCCTCTACGTGGACGACATCCACGCCAAGACCCAGAGCCTGCGCGTGATGCTGGGCGGCGTCATGGCCGTGGTGGCGCTCTTCGTCGGCGTGGTCATCTTCTTCGTGGTGCGGCTCATCACCAAGCCCATGCTCCGCCTCACGGTCATGGCCGAGTCCATCAGCGCGGGCAACCTGGACGCCAGCGAGGGCGAGCGCTTCCACAGCGAGATGGGCGTGCTGCAGGGCGCCATGGAGAAGATGGTGGGAAGCCTGCGGGAGATCATCGGCCAGGCCGAGGAGAGCCGCAGGCAGGCCGAGGAGGAGACCCAGGTGGCCCAGCGGGCCGTGCGCGAGGCCGAGCAGGCCAAGCTCCAGGCCGCCCAGGCCACCCGCGACGGCCTGCTCCAGGCCGCGGCCAGCCTGCGCGGCGTCACCCAGGCCATCGGCGACGTAAGCCGAGACATTTCCAGCCGCATCGAGTCCTCGCGCCAGGGGGCGGATTTGCAGCGCGACCGCCTGGGCTCGACCACCGCGTCCATGGAGGCCTTGAACGCCACCGTGCTCACCGTGGCCCGCAGCGCGGGCGAGGCCGCCGAGGCCGCGGACAAGGCCCGCGAGCGCGCCCAGGAGGGGGCCCAGGTGGTGGGCAAGGTGGTGGCGGCCATCCAGGCCGTGTACGCACAGGCCCAGACCCTCAAGGCGAACATGGGCAGCCTGGGCCGCCAGGCCGACGGCATCGGCCAGGTCATGAGCGTCATCAACGACATCGC
>CAZCYB010000024.1:19155-46596 GCA_964502805.1 uncultured Desulfocurvus sp. | reverse complement strand
CTGGCCTCTCACGCCGGCAACAGGGGTTCGAACCCCCTTGGGGACGCCAGCAAATCCAAGGCGCCCGGGAGCACATCCCGGGCGCCTTTCTCGTTTTCCGGCCCTGGCGCGCCCGCGCCCTAGGCCCGGCCCTTGCGGGCGCCCCTGGCGGTCAGCGCGGCCAGGGCCGCCTTCAGGGCCTCGGGCCGCACGGGCTTGGTCACGTGCGCGTCCATGCCAGCGGCCAGGAAACGCTCGCTGTCGCCCTGCATGGCATAGGCGGTGAGGGCGATGATGGGCACCCCGGCCCTGTCGGCGAAGGCCGGGTCCGTGCGGATGATGCGCGTGGCCGCGACTCCGTCCAGCTCCGGCATCTGGATGTCCATGAGCACGCAGTCGAACTCCTGGGCCCGCAGGGCCTCCAGGGCCTGCCTGCCGTTGGCCGCGGTGCTCACCTCGTGGCCCAGCTTGGCCAGCATCACCTTGAGCGCCAGGCTGCCCACGGGCTCGTCGTCGGCCAGCAGGAGGCGCAGGGGCCGTTCGCCCTTGGCCTCCGGTCCCTGGGGGGAGCTGTACGCCCCCTCGTGGAGCTCCAGGGGCAGGTGCAGGCACATGGTGGTCCCCTGGCCCGCCTCGCTCTCCACGTCGATGGTGCCGCCCATGAGCTCCACGATGCGCCGCACGATGGCCAGGCCCAGGCCCGCGCCCTCGTAGCGGCGCGTGTGCGAGGCGTCGGACTGGGTGAAGCGCTGGAAGATCTTGCCGAGGGTGTCGTCGGGGATGCCGATGCCCGTGTCGCGCACGCAGAGGTACACGCGCGCCCGCTTGCGCCCGTCCGGGGCCTCCGGCCAGGGCCGGGCCCAGCCCTCCACGCGCACCGAGCCCGCCGGGGTGAACTTGAGCGCGTTGCCCACCAGGTTGAACAGCACTTGGCGGATGCGCCCCTCGTCGCCCAGGAGCGTGTCGGGGAAGCCCGGCTCCAGCTCGAAGGAGAGGCTCACGCCGCTTTCCCACCCGCTGGCCAGGAAGGTCTGCTTCACGTTGGCGAACACATCGGCCATGCGGAAGGGCGCCCGCGTGAGCGGCATGCGCCCGGCCTCCATGCGCGAGAAGTCCAGGATGTCGTTGAGCAGGGACAAAAGCCGCTGGCCCGAGGCGTAGCCCAGCTCGGCGTAGCTCTTCTGGTCCTCGCGCCCGATGTCCTCCTTGAGCAGCTGGAGCATGCCCAGCACGCCATTGAGCGGGGTGCGGATCTCGTGGCTCATGTTGGCCAGGAACTCGCCCTTGGCGTGGGTGGCGGCCTCGGCCTCCTGTTGGGCCTGCCGGGCCCGGGCCAGCAGGTCCTGCCGCATGGCGGCCTGGCGGGCCAGCAGCCGCCAGCCGGTGGCGATGATCCCCAGGCCCACGAGCCACATGGCCAGGTGGCTCCAGCGGATGGTCCGCACCAGGTCGCGGCTGTTGGCCAGGAGCGGCTCCATGGGCACGCTGACGGAGATGCCGCCGCGCACGCTGCCCAGGGTGTAGCCGTCCTTGGCGTGGCACTTCAGGCAGGGCTCCTCGGTGATCATGGCACGCATGTAGCGCAGGTTCCCGCCATCCGGGCCCGGCTCCATGGCGTGGTATTCCTTGAGCCCCTGCTCCTGCATCAACTCCAGGGCCGCCTGTTCCCAGGGGTCCGGGGCGTTGGCCGGGCGGATGGGGTTGAGGCTGGTGATGTGGCCCTTGAGGCCGTAGGTGGCGGCCTGCTGCTCGTGCACCTGGCGGGTCATGTAGGCCGGGTTCACCAGGGTCAGGGCCTGGCCGTCGGTGGTGCGCACGTCACGGTGGGGCACGTCCAGGTGCGGGTTGGGCGGGGTGTCCGCGGTGACGGGCACGTAGACGCCGCCGTGGCCCGCGTTCCAGCGGCGGTAGGCCAGGTCCTTCATGTAGCTGGTCCGCGCGATGGTCACCGCCGTGACCTCCTGGTGCTCGCGCTCGTGCCGGACGAGGAAGAAGGCGGAAAGCCCAGCGGCCAGGGTCCAGGCCAGCGCCAGGCACAGGGCGAACCCGCGCAGGGTGGTTTCGGCGGCCCGGTCGGCTTGGCCCGGGGTGGTCTCAGGCATGCGTTCCTCTGGGGCGGATGTTCTGTTCGGCGCTCCTCCGCAGCTAACCGGTAATCTATCGCAATTGGGCCCCACCGGCAAGTGCCGGCGCAAGGAAAAACAGCCGCCGGCATTGTCAAGGGAGTGCCGCCTGGCGTACGCTGGGGCAGTCGCGCCGTGTGCGCATCCCCAAAGGAGACAAGGCCATGCCGCGGAATATCGACCTTATGGAGTTCACGGACATCGGGGCCATCCTGGATAAAAGGCGCGTGCTGCTCTACCCGGCGGCCAGCGGGGCGGAGTATTTCCTGCGCTACCTGCGCCGCGCCCATCCGGACTTCACCGGGCGCATCGTCGGCCTGGGCGACCGCGACCCGAACAAGCAGGGCCTGTCGCAGAACGGGCTCACCGTGTACGCCCCCGAGGAGCTGCCCGGCCTGGACCTGGACCTGGTGGTGGTCACCTCCTCGGAGCACTTCCGGCCCATGCGCGACGAACTTTCCGCCCTGCTGGGGCCGGGGGTGGACATCGTCCTGGCCGACAGCCTGCGCCAATACTGGGACGACGCCGCCAGCCTCTCCGCCCTGGCCTCCAAAGCCTCGGCCCTGCCCCCGCTCGCCGGGGCCGACTCCCCGGAGGAGGACCTGGGCCGCTTCTTCCTCACCCTGCCGCTGGGCCCGGGACAGCACACCCGCTCCACCAAGGGCGTGCTCACCTATCAGTTTCTGGAGCAGATCCGCCTGCCCCGCGACCTCTCGGGCCAGCGCGTGCTGGACCTGGCCTGCTCCGACGGGTTCTACTCCTTCGAGTGCGAGGCCCGGGGCGCGGCGGAGGTGCTCTCGGTGGAGGGCCCGGTATGGAAGGACGAGCCCGGCTTCAAGCGCTACGGCTACGCCCGGCGGCGCCTGGGCTCGAACACTCGCCACCTGGCCAGCTACGTGGAAGACCTGGACCCCGGCGTGCAGGGCACCTTCGACCTGACCCTGTGCCTGGGCCTGTACTACCACCTGCGCGACCCGTTCTACTGCCTGCGCAAGCTCCACGACATGACCAGCGGAACGCTCATCCTCACGGGCCGCACGGTGCGCCACGCGCCCTTCGACCCGCTGCACCCGGGCAAGCCCGCGTCCATCATGATGCTCTCGGACAAGAGCTTCGGCAAATGGACGGCCAACACCCACTGCCTCATCGACCTCCTGAAGCTCTCCGGCTTCTCGCGGGTGGAGGTGCTCTTCGACTTCTGCCCCGAGGGCGGCTTCATCGCCAGCACGGCCATAGCCGCGCATCGCTGATTCGTACCGGCCGCCACGGACAGGAGGAAAGTTTCTGCACCGGGTGTTACGATTCTTTGTCTCGTATGCTTGTAATTCGCACGAATCTGAACTAATGGTTTCTCCGCAGCTGCAACTTGGCGATTTCGTGCCGGTGCCCAGCCCGGGCCCGGCCCCTGGCGAAGCCCTCCGCGCTCCCCCTCCGAACACGAGGCCGGGCGCGGCAAACCAGCGGAGCAGACCCCACATGAAACGCGCATTCCCCATCCTTCCGGCCCTGGCCCTGGTGCTCATGCTTGCCCAGGGGGCCCTGGCCCACTTCGGCATGGTCATCCCCTCGCAGTCCACGGTGGACGACAAGGCCAAGGCCAATCTGGCCTTGGCGGTGTCCTTCAGCCACCCCATGGAGATGCAGGGCATGGACATGGAAAAGCCGCTTGAGTTCGGCGTGGCCACGGCCGAGGGCAAGACCGACCTGCTGGCCGCCCTCAAGGAGTCCAAGGTGATGGGCCACAAGGCCTGGCAGGCCGCCTACGCGATGAAGAAACCCGGCGTGCACAGCTTCTACATGGTGCCCGCCCCCTACTGGGAGCCCGCCGAGGACAAGTTCATCCAGCACATCACCAAGGTGGTGGTGCCCGCCTTCGGCGACGAGGAGGGCTGGGACAAGCCCCTGGGCCTGAAGACCGAGATCGTGCCGCTCTCCCGCCCCTACGGCAACTACGCGGGCAACCTGGTGAGCGGCGTGGTGCTGGTGGACGGCAAGCCCGTGCCCGGGGCCGAGGTGGAGGTGGAGTTCTACAACAGGGACAAGAAGCGCAGCGCCCCCAACGACTACATGGTGGCCCAGGTGGTCAAGGCCGACGTGAACGGAACCTTCCACTTCGTGGTGCCCTGGGCGGGCTGGTGGGGCTTCGCCGCGCTCACCGAGGGCGCCCAGACCCTGAAGCACGGCGGCAAGGACAAGAAGGTGGAGATGGGCGCCGTGCTGTGGATGGAGTTTGTTGATTCCAGGGCCAACAAGAAGTAACACGGGCCCTTCAGACACCCAACGGCGCACCGGGCGGGGGGCATCCCCTTCCGCCCGGCGCCATAAGGAACCGGCATGCACATCTCCGAAGGCGTCCTCTCCCTCCCCGTGCTCGCCAGCGGTGCCGCGCTGGCCGTGGCGGGCACCGCCCTGGGCCTGCGGCGCGTGGAGTACGACCGCCTCGTCACCGTGGCCATCCTCTCCGCGGCCTTCTTCGTGGGCTCGCTCATCCGCGTGCCCATCGGCCCCGCAGCCGCGCACCTGATCCTGAACGGCCTTTTGGGCGCGGTGCTCGGCTGGGCCAGCTTCCCGGCCATCCTGGTGGCCCTGGCCCTGCAGGCCGTGCTGTTCCAGTACGGCGGCATCACGGCCCTGGGGGTCAACTGCTTCAACATGGCCGCCCCGGCGGTGGCCTGCTGGCTCTGCTTCCGCCCGCTGCTGGCCCGGCCGGGCCGCGCCCGCGCCCTGGGCGCCTTCCTGTGCGGGGCGGTTTCCGTGCTGCTGGCGGGGCTTTTCACCGCCGCGTCCCTGGCCCTCACGGACGAGAATTTCCTGGCCGCGGCCAAGACCATCCTCTTGGCCCACATCCCGGTGATGCTGCTCGAGGGCGGCTTCACCGTGCTGGTGGTGGGCTTCCTGGCCAGGTCCCGGCCCGAGTTCTTCGAGCCCGGCGCGGCGTAAGGCCCGCGCATACCGCCCGCGCATACTGGAGGTCCCACGTGTCCCGCATCCGCCCCGTGCTGCTCGCAGCCGCGCTCATCCTCGCCGCCGCCCTGCCCGCCCTGGCCCACAAGGTCACGATCTTCGCCTACGTAGAGGACGGCCAGGTGGTGGTGGACGCCTTCTACTCCCGCTCCAACAAGGTGCGCGCCGGGAAGATCCTGGTGGCCGACGCCGCCAGCGGCGAGAAGTACCTGGAGATCGTCACCGACGAGGCCGGGGCCGCGCGCTTTCCCATCCCGGAAAAGGCGCTGGCCGCCCGCCGCGACCTGAAGCTGACACTGGCGGCGGGGGAGGGGCACCAGGACGGCATCCTGGTGCGCGCCGGCGAGTTCGGCCCGGCCCCCAAGGCCCCTGCCCCGGCCAAGCCCGAGCCCAGGGCCGAGGCCGCCCCCGGCACGGTGAAGGAGCCCAAGGCCGCCTCCCAGCCGGTCGCCCAGGCCGCCCCGCAGATGGCTTCGGCGGAGCTGGAGGCCCTCGTCGAACGGGCAGCCGAGCGGGCGGTGGAAAAGAAGGTCGCGCCCCTGCGCCAGCTTCTGGAGCGCCAGGTCGGCGATGGTCCGGGCCTGGTGGAGATCGTGGGCGGCATCGGCTACATCCTGGGCCTGTTCGGCGTGGCGGCCTTTTTCGCCGCCCGGCGCAGGGAGCGGGAGCGCAAATAGCAGCCCATGATCGACGAACCCTTTGCCAGCGGGACCAGCACGGTCCACCGCCTGGACCCCCGGGCCAGGATCCTCGCGGCCACGGCCTGCGCCCTGGTGGTGGGCCCGGCCACGGGGCCGGGGGCCCTGGGCGCGGCCTGCGCGGCGCTCGTGGCCGGGGCCGGGCTGTGCGCCTGGGCCCGGCTGCCCCTGCGCCCGCTGCTGCGGCGGCTTTGCGGCATCAACCTGTTCGCCGCCTTCCTCTGGCTGTTCCTGCCCTTTTCCGTGCCCGGCCAGCCCGTGGCCGTGCTGGGCCCGCTGGCCGTCACCGGCGCGGGGCTCATGCAGACCCTGCTCATCACGGTCAAGACCAACGCGGTGATGCTCTGGTTCGTGGCCCTGGTGGCCACCAGCGACGCGGCGGCCCTGGGCCAGGCCCTGGGGCGGCTGGGCGTGCACCCCAAGCTGGTGTTCCTGTTCCTGTTCACCTACCGCTTCATCCACGTGCTGGGCGCGGAACTGGAGCGCCTGACCTGCGCGGCCAGGCTGCGTGGCTTCGCCCCGGCCAACAGCGCGCACACCTACCGCACCCTGGCCTCGCTGGTGGCCATGGTGCTCATCGGGGCCATGCGGAGGGCGGAGATGAGCAGGCAGGCCATGCTGCTGCGCGGCTTCCATGGCCGCTTCGCCACCCTGCGGGCCTTCCGGGCCGGGCCGCAGTCGCGGGCCTTTCTGGCCGCAACGGGTCTGTTCCTGTCCGCCCTGGCCTGGTGGGAGTTGTTTCATGTGTAAGGATATGTGCGAGGTGGGGCATGTGTGAGCATTGCGGCAACGACCTGGGCCACGGGCATTCCCACGAGCACGGGCACGACCACGACGGGCATTCCCATGAGCATGGGCACCCGCGCCACACCGTGCGCCGGGTGTACGCGGGCCCGGCGGTGCTCTCGGCCCGGGGGCTCACTTGCGCCTATCCTGGCGGAAACGGCAACGGCAATGGCCACGGCCCGGTGCTGGACGGCCTGGACTTCGACCTGTACCCGGGCCAGCGCATCGGGCTTTACGGGCCCAACGGCTGCGGCAAGACCACGCTGCTTGCCGCGCTCATGGGCCTGGTGACGCCGCAATCCGGCCAGGTGCGCCACCTGGACCGCCCGGTGGCCACCCCCGAGGACTGGCGGCTCTTGCGCCTGGGCGTGGGCCTGGTGCTGCAGCAGGCGGACGACCAGATCCTGTTCCCCACGGTGCTGGACGACGTGGCCTTCGGCCCGCTGAACATGGGACTTTCGCCCGACGAGGCCCGCGCGGCGGCGCTGGAGGCCCTGGCCTTCCTGGGCCTGTCCGGCTTCGAGGACCGGCTGACGCACCGGCTCTCCGGCGGGGAGAAGAAGCTCGTCACCCTGGCCGGGGTGCTGGCCATGAAGCCCAAGGCCCTGCTGCTGGACGAGCCCTCGGCCAGCCTGGACCCGGCCACCCGCGACCGCCTGGCCGAGGCCCTGCTGGGCCTGGAGGTGGCCACGCTGGTCGTGTCTCACGACTGGGACTTCCTGGAGCGTACCTCGCGCGAGTACTGGACCATCCGCCAGGGCAGGCTCGTGCGCGACGAGGCCCCGGTGGTGCACCACCACGCCCACGCGCACCCCGCCGCCGGGCCGCACGTGCATACGCTCATGAAGAACGGCTAGGCCGGGGTTACTTCGCCACCATCTCCCAGGTCAGCTGCTCGTCCCGGGCGATGTCCCGGGTGGCGGCCTTGCCCAGCAGGGCCTCGAAGTGCTCGGCCAGGATCTCGCCGGTGCCCGGGCGCTTCACCCACAGGTTCGCTTTCGTGAAGGCCTCGCCCTTCTTCACGGGCGCGATGGTGACGCAGGAGGCGTAGGCGAAGTCGATGGTCACCTGCTCCTCGGGCAGCACGTGCTTCTCGCCGCCCAGGGCCTTGTGGATGATGCGCGAGCCCTCGATGAGCTGGCGCATCTCCTCCGGGTCCATGGAAAGCGACACGTCCGGGCCGGGCCAGCTCTTGTCCGAGGTGTAGTGCCGCTCCAGCATGGAAGCCCCCAGCGACACCGCGCCCAGGCAGGGGTAGATGGTCAGCGTGTGGTCCGACAGGCCCACCGGCGCGTCCGGGAAGGCCTTCATAAGCTGCACCATGGCCCCCAGGCGCACCTTTTCCGGCGGGGTGGGGTACATGCTGGTGGTGTGCATGAGCGCGAAGGGCACCTTGCGGGCGCGCATGATCTCCACGCTCTTGGTGATGCTTTCCATGCTGTTCATGCCCGTGGAGAGGATCATCGGCTTGCCGAAGCCGGCGATGTGGTCGATGAGCGGGTAGTTGTTGCACTCGCCGCTGCCGATCTTGTAGCCGCACACGCCCATGGACTCCAGGCGGTCCGCCGCGGCGCGGGAGAACGGCGTGGACAGGTAGATCATGCCCAGGCCCTCCACCAGGTCCTTCAGGCGGCGCTCGTCGGCCTCGGAGAGCTGGCAGCGCTCCATGATCTCGTAGATGGACACGTCCGCGTTGCCCGGGATGACCTTCCTGGCCTGCGGGCTCATCTCGTCTTCCACCACGTGGCACTGGAACTTCACGCACTCGCAGCCCACGGCGTGGGCGTCGCGCACCATGCGCTCGGCCTTGGCGTAGTCGCCCTCGTGGTTGATGCCGATCTCGGCGATGACGAGGGGGGCGTGGTCGGGTCCGATTTTGCGACCGGCAAGGGTGATCTCGGGCATGGGGCGGGGCTCCTTTGCGGCGATGGATTCGTGTGCGCCAAGGCTCGGAGGATAGGGCAGGGGCGGGGAAGAATCAAGGCTGGCGCCCCCCGGCGCGGCCCCGCTCCCAGGGAGGGGCCGCGCCGGGGGGCCGGGCCTAGAACCGGGACACCAGCGTGGCCAGGCCCGCTATGTCCGCGTCGGAAAGCTTGGCCGCGCGGGCCTGCATGATATCCTTCTTGGCCCCGCCGTAGGTTCCGGCCTGATAGCCCTTCAGCGCCGTGACCACCTGCTCGGCGGTCTTGCCCTTGAGGCCCTTCTCCCCGGCCTGGCCGTGGCACCCGGCGCATTGGGCGGCGTACAATGCCTGGGCCCCGGCGGGCGCTCCGGTCTCGGCCACGCTCTCCTTCATGGCGATCTTCACCGGCGCGGGGGCCGGGGCGGGGGCCGGGGCCTGGGCGCAGGCGGTCAGCAGAAGCAGGGCTGCTAGGGCCGGGATGGCGGCGACGCGGGTCTTCATGGGGCGCTCCTTGCGGTTGGGTGTGGGGGGCGCTGGCGCGCCCGCAGTCTGCCTTCGGGTGTCAGCCTTCGGGCGTCAGCCGGGCGATCTCGTCCGCCCAGGCAGGGTACCGGGCGATGAGCTCCGCCCGCCGCCCGTGCTCGTAGTCCTCGTACTCGAAGCCCGGGGCCACGGTGCAGCCCAGCAGGGCGTAGCGTCCGCCGCCACCCTCCCGCGAGGAGAGCAGGCGCGTGCCCTGCCACACCCCGCGCGGCACCACCACCTGGGGCCGCTGCCCGGCGGCGATGTCCGGGCCGATGACCACGGTCTCGCCCCTGCCGTCCGGGTGCAGCCGGAGCATTTGCACCGGGTCGCCCCGGTAGAAGTGGAAGATCTCCGTGCTGGCCACCCGGTGCAGGCAGGAGAAGCGCGCGGGCGTCACCAGGTAGTAGATGGCGGTGCTGCAAGTGCGGGGCGTGCCGTGGCGGCCGGGGACGGCCCCGCCGGGGATGATCCCGGAGGACCGGTAGGTCTCGGCGAACAGGCCGCCCTCCTCGGGCAGGGGGACGAGCCCCAGCTCGCGCACGAGCATGGCCACCTCCGGGGCCTCGCCGGAGAGGTCGAGGGTGGGGGCGTCATTATTCTCGTTCGGTGCGCTCATCTTCGGCTCCCGGGGCTGTTTGCAAAAGGCGTCTTTTGAAACAGCCCCCCGCCCCCTACTGGGAATAGCCCGGCGCCCAGAGGTAGTACAGCCCGGCCTTGGGCGGCAGCAGCCCGCCCAGGTCCACGCCCACCAGGGTCTGGGGCGCGCCGCCGGAGTCCTCGGCCCCGCGCTGGTACCAGGTGCTGTGGGCCTCGGGCTTGCGGCGGTAGGTGACGACCCGGGCGTCCTTGTCCAGCTTGGCCAGCTCGCGGGCCTTGGCCACCGCGTCTTCCATGTAGCCCACGCTGTCCACCAGGCCCAGGCCCTTGGCCTCCTGGGCGGTGAACACCCGCGCCGTGGCCACGGTGGCCAGGGCCTCGGGCGAAAGCTTGCGGGACTGGCGCACCAGGTCCAGGAAGCGCTGGGCCTGGGCCCTGGTCATGGCGTCGGTGAGGGCCTTCTCCTCCTCCGTGGCCGGGCGGAAGGGGCTGCCCATGTCCTTCAGCGCGCCGGACTTGCTCACGTCCACGCCCACGCCGATCTTGTCCAGCAGGCCCGCCACGCGCGGCATGACGAAGATGACGCCCACGCTGCCGGTGACGGTGGTGGGGTGCGCGGCGATGTGGTCCGCCGGGAGCGCGACGTAGTACCCGCCGCTGGCGGCCACGCCCATGAGCGCGGCCACCACCTTGGCCCCGCTGGCCTTCTTGTACTCGGCGAGCTCGTGGTGGATCACGTCGCTGGCCGTCACCGTGCCGCCGGGGCTGTCCACCTTGAGCACGACGGCCTTGATGGCCTTGTCGCGCTTTGCCAGCTTGAGCTGGGCGGCCACCTCCTGCACCACGCTCTGGCGGGCGCGCAGGAAGGATTCGCGCGGGGCCTCGGTGATGAGCCCGTCCACGGAGAGCAGCAGGACCTTGTCCCGGCCCTTGCCGTCCAGGGTCATCTCCTTGAAGGGCGCGCCGGGATCGCCGAAGAGGCTGACGTTGGGCTGCATGCAGCCGGTGAGCAGCAGGGTGGCGAGCACAAGCAGGGGGAGCAGTCTGCGCATGGGGGTCTCCGTAGGGGGAGCTTAAGGGTTTCGGGCCAGGGCCAGGGCCAGGGCGGCGGCGGTCTCGCCCAGCAGGATGGCCGCGCCCAGGAAATCGCCGTTGACGCCGCCCACCGACCGGCCCAGGCGGGAGAGCGGCAAAAGCAGCAGCCCGGCGCACAGCGCGGCCAGGGCCGAGGCCAGGGGATCGAGGACCAGGCCCAGGGCCAGGGCCAAGAGCGCGGCCCAGAGCACCGCAGGGATGGTGGCCCCGGAGAGGAACAGCCCGCCCAGGCCGGGCCGGGTGAGCGCGCGGTGGGCGTAGCCGAAAAGCACCCCGCAGCCCCGGCCGAACAGCGGCACCCAGGCCAGCACGAGGATGAGCCGGAGGGTGTCCGCGCCGCGCAGGGCCTCGGCCAGCAGCGCCACCTGCCCCATGAGGAACAGGGCCATGGCCGCCACGCCGAAGGCGCCGGAGCGGCTGTCCTTCAGGATGGTCCAGAAGCGCTCGGGGTCCACGTGGCTGGCCGCGCCGTCGCAGATGTCCGCCAGGCCGTCCAGGTGCAGCCCGCGCGTGAGCCAGGCGAAAAGCAGCGTGGCCAAAAAGGCCAGGAGCAGGGCCTTGCCCTGGGCCAGCCCCAGGGCGTGCAGCCCGGCCAGGGGCGCGGCCACGGCCAAGCCCAGGAGGAGCCCGCAGGCCGGCAGGTGGAACATGGCCCTGCGCATGTCGGCCTCGGGCAGCACGCGGGCCGGGGCCAGGCGCGTCAGAAAGCCCAGGGTGGCCAGCAGGCGCGCCGCCGGGCCGTTGCCGGGATTGGGGCTGTCCGCCGGGCCGCTCATGCGCTTTTGGCGGCCTTCTTGCCCAGCACCAGCCGCACCGCGTCGCCGCCGCGCAGGGTCAGCAGGCGCGCGGCGGAGCCCATGTTGGCCGCCAGTTCGTAGAAGCCCTGGCTGCCCACCAGCAGGCCCGCCTCGCCCGGGGCCAGGTCGGCGTAGGTGCGCACCAGTCGCAGCCTGCGCTGCTCGTCCGGGCCCAGCAGCAGGCCCACCACCTCGCCGGGGATGTGGTCGCCCCCGCGCAGGGAGAGCACGCAGTTGCCGAAGCGGTCCACGTGCAGCACGTGGGCCAGCATGGTGCCGCCCTCGGCCTCGGGCGCGGCCCAGGGCAGGGTGACGATGTCGCCGGGCTCAAGCTCCGGGCCCATGTTCTCCAGGGTCTCGCCCGCGGCGAGCTGCGCGGCCAGGGGGGCCATGATGTCCCGGCCGTGGAAGGTGGCCGAGGCCACGTAGCCCATGGCCGCCTCGGAGAGGTCGTGGAAGCGGGCCGGGGGGGTGCCGGGGTTGCGCAAAAGCAGGCCCAGAAGCCCGGCGTCGGGCGTCAGGAAGCTCTGGGCGCCGATCTGCGTGCCCAGGATGCGCCTGCCCGTGCCCACGCCGGGGTCCACCACGGCCAGGAACACGGCGTCTTCCGGGAAGTGGGGCGCGCTGGCCGCCAGGAAGAAGGCCGCCTGGGAGGCGTTGAAGGGCTCCACCTGGTGGCTGATGTCCAGCAGGGGCGCGCCCGGGGCCATGCGCACAAGGGCGGCGCGCAGCTGGCCCACGTAGGGGTCGGCCAGACCGAAGTCGGACAAGAGGGCAATGGGACGCATGTCAGTACACCTTCCTTTCCGAGAATCCCTGGCCCAGGACGTTGAAGCCCGAGCCCATGATGGTGAACGCGCCGGGGTCGATGTCGTACACGAGCTCCTCCAGGCGCTTGAGCTCCAGGTTGTTCAGCATGGTCAGCACCACGTGGCGCTCCTCTCCGCTCCAGCCGCCGCGCGCCTGGAGCACCGTGGCCCCGCGCCCCAGCCGGTGCAGGATGGCGTCCACCACGGCCCGGGGCTCGGTGGAGATGACCAGGGCCATGCGCCGCTCGCTGAACATGGTCAGGCACACGTCCACCACGCGGCCCACCAGGAAGTTCATGGCCACGGAGTAGAGCACCGGCTCCAGCTGCAGCGTGGCCAGGCCCACGGCGAACACCGCCAGGTTGAACAGGAACTCGAAGCGCCCGATGGGCACCCCGAAGCGCTCCTGGCAGATCACGGCCAGGATGTCCGCGCCGCCGGTGGAGCCCATGGACCGGAGCGCCACGCCGATGCCCGTGCCCAGGGCCACGCCGCAGGCGATGACCGCCAGCCAGGGGTCGGTGACGGCCAGCACGTAGGTGACGCGGTCGATGAAGAAGCTGGTGGCCGCCATGCCGTACAGGCTGTAGAGCACGAACCGGCGGCTGACCATGGCCAGGCCCAGGGCCATGATGGGCACGTTGAGCAGGAAGTACCAGATGCCCGTGTCCAGGCTGGGCAGCAGGTAGTAGCACAGCAGCGCCAGGCCGCTGACGCCGCCGGTGAGCAGCCCGTGGGGCACGGCCACGCTCTTCACCGCAAAGGCCACCAGGGCCGCGCCCACGGTCAAGAGCAGCAGGTTCCAGGGCACGGTGAAGGCCCAGCCGTGCAGCACGCGGCGGTCGCGCTTGCGGGGGGCGGGCTGTGGCGTGGCTTTCGGCATGGGGCGGTTGTCCTCTTCCGGGACCATAGCCCTTTTGCGGCCAAAGGAAAAGGGCGGCAACAGCCCTCCTGTTCACCGCGCGGAGTGCTCCGGCGGCGGCGCTTGGCCCGGTGAGGGGGGCGGGGGAGGGGGAGGGCGCGCGCCGGGGGGTGGCGCCGCGTGGGCTGACCCGGAGGGGCGCTAGAGGCTCTGCATCAGGCGCGAAACGCTCAGGCACTCCACGTGGTAGGCGCAGCCGCCCTGGTCGCAGTAGCCTTCCACGGCGCGGGCGAAGCAGTCGAAGTGGCCCTCGTTGCGCTGGGAGAGCCGCACGGACTCCACCCTGGCCAGCATCATCTCCCGGCTGGTGGCCTTCTTGGCGGGCGCGGCGGCCTTCTTGGCAGCGGGCTTTGCCGCGGGCTTGGCCGCCGGTTTGGGCGCGGCCTTGGCCGGGCTGGCGGCCTTGGTCGTGGTCTTGGCGGCGGGTTTTGCCGGGGCCTTGGCCGCGGCCTTTGCCGGGGCGGCCTTCTTGGGCGCGCCCAAGGGCGGCGGCGCGGGGGACTTGGTCGTGGTCTTGGGCGTGGCGGTCTTCATGGTGTGGTCCTCGTTCTGTGGGGGTCCGTCCAAAGGGGGTTGGCTTCTACATACCCCAACACCGCCGCCATGCAAGCTCTTTTTCGCTTTTTTCCGTGACAAAACGCCGAGCCGGGCCGCGCCTTGCAAATGCCGGGGCTTTTCACTAGACAGGAGGCGCAGAACGACACCCCTTTGGAGCATCCCATGAACGTGCTTGTCATCGGCTCCGGCGGCAGGGAACACGCCCTGTGCTGGAAGCTGGCCCAGAGTCCCCGCGTCACCAGGGTCTTCGCCGCGCCCGGCAACGGCGGCACCGCCCGCGAGGCCGTCAACGTGCCCGTGCGCGACGACGACGTCGAGGGGCTCGTCGCCCTGGCCAAGAAGGAGAACGTCGGCCTGGTGGTGGTGGGGCCAGAGGCCCCGCTGGTCAAGGGCATCTCCGACGCCATGGCCCAGGCGGGCATCCCCTGCTTCGGCCCCAGCGCCTTTGCCGCGCAGCTGGAGGGCAGCAAGGCCTTCTCCAAGCGGGTCATGCGCGCCGCCGGGGTGCCCACGGCGGACTTCGAGGTCTTCGACGACCCCGAGGCCGCCCGCGCCTACATCCGGGGCAAGGGCGCGCCGCTGGTGGTCAAGGCCGACGGCCTGGCCGCGGGCAAGGGCGTGGTGGTGGCCAGGACGGCGGACGAGGCCCTGGAGGCCGTCGACGACATGATGGTGAAGAAGAGCTTCGGCGCCGCCGGGGCCACGGTGGTGGTGGAGGACGCGCTCATCGGCGAGGAGGCGAGCTTCCTGGCCTTCTGCGACGGCGAGAACTACGCGCTTTTGCCCAGCGCCCAGGACCACAAGGCCGTGGGCGAGGGCGACACCGGCCCCAACACCGGCGGCATGGGCGCGTACAGCCCGGCTCCCGTCCTGCCGAGCGAGAAGTACGCCGAGACCGCCGAGCTGGTCATCCGGCCCATCCTGCGCCACCTGAAGGCCCAGGGCCACCCCTTCCGGGGCGTGCTCTACGCAGGGCTCATGTTCACCGCCCAGGGCCCCATGGTGCTGGAGTACAACGTGCGCTTCGGCGACCCGGAGTGCCAGCCGCTGCTCATGCGCCTGGACGGCGACCTGCTGGACATCCTCTTCGCCTGCGTGGAGGGCAAGCTCACCCCGGACATTGTGGGCGTGAAGCCCGAGACCGCCCTGTGCGTGGTCATCGCCGCGCCGGGCTACCCCGGCGCCTACCCCAAGGGCATGGAGATCACCGGCCTGGACGAGGCCGACGCTCTCCCCGGAGTGAAGGTGTTCCAGGCGGGCACGGCCGTCCGCGACGGCCATACCGTCACCAGCGGGGGCCGGGTGCTGGGCGTCACGGCGCTTGGGGCCACGCTGGCCGAGGCCAAGGCCAAGGCCTACGAGGGCGTGGCCAGGGTCGGGTTCGAGGGAGCGTATTTCCGCCGGGACATCGGCGACAAGGGCATCGCCCGGATCAAATAAGGCCGCAGAAAGGCCGCGAGGAGGACATCATGACCAAGGTCGCCATCTTCATGGGCAGCGCATCGGACGAAGACCTGATGAAGCCCTGCGCCGAGGTGCTGGACAGCCTCGGCATCGACTACCTGTTCACCGTCACGAGCGCCCACCGCACCCCGGCCCGCACCGAGGGCCTTGTGGCCGAGCTGGAGGCCGGGGGCTGCCAGGTGTTCATCTGCGCCGCGGGCATGGCCGCGCACCTGGCCGGGGCCGTGGCCGCCAAGACCACCAGGCCGGTCATCGGCGTGCCGCTCAATGCCTCGCCCCTGGGCGGCATGGACGCGCTTTTGGCCACGGTGCAGATGCCCCCGGGCTTCCCCGTGGGCACGGTGGCCCTGGACAAGGCCGGGGCGAGGAACGCCGCCTGGCTGGCCGCGCAGATCCTGGCCCTGGCCGACGCGAAGCTGGCCCAGAGGCTGAAGGACGAGCGCGCGGGCTTCATCGCCGCCGTGGAAAAGGCCGCCGCCAAGGTGGAGGCCGCCGACGCCGAGCGCCGGGCCGAGAGAAAATCCGGGAAGAAGGCCAAGTAGCAAGGCCCGCACGGGCACTGGAAGCCGCCATGCTCATGGACGACAAGGGCCGGGGTGTCAGCTACCTGCGGCTGTCCGTCACCGACCGCTGCAACCTGCGCTGCATGTACTGCGACAGCCGGATGCGCCAGCATCTGACCCACGGCGACGTGCTGCGCTACGAGGAGTTCCTGGGCCTCATGGGCCTGGCCCAGGGCCTGGGCATCGGCAAGGTGCGGCTCACCGGCGGCGAGCCCTTCGCCCGGCGGGACTTCATGGAATTCCTGGAGGCCGCGCGCCAGCGCTTCCCCGCCCTGGACCTGCGCCTGACCACCAACGCCACGCTCATCGCGCCCTTCGCCCCGCGCCTGGCCGCCGCCGGGGTGGGCCGGGTGAACATCTCCCTGGACACCCTGGAAGCGGCCAAGTTCGCGCGCATCACCGGCGCGGACCTGTACCACGCCGTGCGCCGGGGCATCGACGCCTGCCTGGAGCAGGGCCTGCGCGTGAAGATCAACGCCGTGGCCATGCGCGGGGTCAACGACGACGAACTGGGCGGCTTCCTGGCCCTTGCGCGCGAGCTGCCCATCGACGTGCGCTTCATCGAGTACATGCCCATGGGCGGCTCGGACTGGGCCCCGGAGCAGGTCTGGAGCGCCGCCGACATCCTGGCCCAGGCCCAGGGCCTGGCGGAGCTGACGCCCATCGCCCGGGGCGCGGCGGACGCGGGCCCCGCGCAGATGTACGCCATGGCCGGCGGGCGGGGCCGCTTCGGGCTCATCACGCCGTTGTCCAACCACTTCTGCGCCACCTGCAATAGGCTGAGGATTACCAGCGGCGGGGTGCTGCGCACCTGCCTGTTCTCCGACCGCACCTACCGCCTGCGCCCGGCCCTGCGCCACGAAAGGCTGGGCCTGCCGGCGGTGGAGCGCATCCTGCGCCAGGCCCTGCGGGCCAAGCCCCTGGGCCACGAGCTTTTGGCCCTGCGCCGCGCCGGGCAGGGAGTGTGCCGCACGCCCATGTCCTCCATCGGCGGTTAGGCTCTTGCCAACCGGCAAACCTTACTTAATTGGTAGGGTATGACGAACGGAAACCGCTCCTTCAGCCTTGTGCAGAGGCTCCGGCATATGCTTTGGCTCATGTTCCTGCTGCCCCTGGCGGCGGGCGTGGCCTTCTTCGTGCTCTATTCCGGCCAGGCCCTGCAGGCCCGGGCGGAGCAGGACCTGCGCGCGGCCCTGCGCATGCAGCAGCAGTTCGTGGAATACTGGATGGACGAGCGCGTGCGCGACGTGGGCTTCCTGGCCAGCGACCCGCGCATCCTCACCCTGCCGCCCGCGCGCCTGCAGGACATGCTGGCCGGGGTGCTGAAGCAGTCGCCCGGCTTCTCCGGCCTGGTGTACGTCAACGAGCATGGCCGCACCGTGGCGGACCCTGGCGCGCCGAAGGTGGGGCTGGACGTCTCGGACCGGGCGTACTTCCAGGAGGCCAAGGCGGGGAGGAGCTACGTCTCCGATGTGCTCGTGGGCCGCATAAGCGGGGCCAAGGTGGTGGTCATCTCCAGCCCCGTTTACGACGCCTCGGGGCAGTTCCGGGGCCTGGTCTTCGGCTCCATCCTGCTGGACACGGTGCTGCGCTACCTGCAGACCACGCATATGGAGACGGTGTCGCGCACCTACCTGCTCAAGGCCGACGGCACGCTGCTCTCCCAGCCCAGGCCGCCGGAGAAGCCTGAGAGCAGCCCCCTGCGCAGCCTGCGGCCCGGCGACGCCATCTTCGACCACGCGAACGCGCGCACGCAGCCCTCGGGCATCTACCGCAACGCGGAGGGCCGCCGCGTGGTGGGCACCTACGCCTGGATCCAGGACGGCCGCTGGCTTCTGGTGGGCGAGACCCCGGAATGGGCCATCATGTCGCTGCACGCCGGGGTGCTGGGCGCGCCCCTGGCCGGCGCGGCCCTGCTGTTCCTGGTCCTGGGCCCGCTCACGCTCCGGCTGGCGCGCTCCCTGGAGGCGCCGCTCAAGCGGCTGGTGGACCACTCCAACAAAATCGTCTCCGGCGACTTCGAGATGACCTGCGACCCCGAGCCCCTGCGAGGGGACCCGGAGGAGGTGCGCCGCCTCAACGTGGCCTACTGCCTCATGGTGGAGCGTGTGCGCGACACCCTGGAGGCCCTGCGCCAGGCCTCGCTCACCGATCCGCTCACCGGCGCGCCCAACCGCAAGCATCTGCTGCAGGAGGGTCCGCGCCTCATCGAGGGCGCGCGGCGCGCGGACAGGCCCGTGAGCCTGCTCATGCTCGACCTGGACCATTTCAAGCGGGTGAACGACACCTACGGCCACGCCGCTGGCGACACGGTGCTCAAGGCCTTTGCCGAGGTGCTGGGCCGCCGGGTGCGCCAGTCGGACATCTTCGCCCGGGTGGGCGGGGAGGAGTTCGCCGTGCTGGCCCCCCACGCGGGCCGCAGGGAGGCCCACGACCTGGGCGAGCGCATCCGCCGCACGGTGGAGTCCCTGGTCATCCCCGTGGGCGAGGGGGAGGAGACCCAGGACCTGCGCGTGACGGTGAGCGTGGGCGTGGGCACCCTGCGCGCCGAGGACCTGCGCCACAGGGCCATGGACAGGCTCATGGCCTGCGCCGACAAGGCCCTGTACCAGGCCAAGGGCGAGGGCCGGAACAGGGTCGTCTCCTGCGACACGAATGAAGGCGCGGAGGGGCTCTCCGAGCAGGCGAGGCTGGGGCCGGGCTAGTTGGCCGGGCGGGGGTGCCCCGTGACCAAGGCCCCCTGGGGGTCGCGCAGGCGCACCACCTGGGTGGTGAAGCTCTTCTGGCCCGGCTTGCACTGGGGGCAGCCCTCGGAGACGATCATGCACTTCTCGTCCAGGCTGCGTGCATCTATGCCCGCCCAGGAGAGGATGCGGGTGGTGTCCCCGGGGTTCCAGAGCACGGGCTGCCCGCAGCGGGCGCATTCCACGTACAAGAGCTCGGGGTCAAACACCGCAGTGGCCATGGCGGCCTCCTTTGGCGCGTCCGCCGCGTTGCCGGGGCGGTCCGCCCTTTTCTTGCGCGTCCAGTGTTGGTCCATGCCTCCAAGATAATCCTCCTGCGGCAAAGCGCAAGCCCTCTCTGGCCCGGCCAGCCCCGCCGGCCCCCCCGTCGGCCCCCCCGCCGGAGGAGGCCCGGCGCCATTTCTTCGTACCTTTTTACGTATATTTTTTCCTGTTCCAACTTTACAACTTAGGTGTGATTATGTAGTGGAGTTGCCGTGGCTTGTTGCGTCGCGCCGCCGCGTTGCAGCAGTTGTCCACATGCCTAGCAACCCCCTTGAGGAGGACGTGATGGACGATTTTCTGAAAGAAGCGCTGGATATCGTGAAGGCTCAAGCCACTGTGCGTACCATGAGCGAGGAGGAAATCCTCTCCATGGTGAAGAGCCTCGCCAGCGGAATCCGCGCCATCAGCGGTGCCGCCGCTGACGATGTCGAGGAGGCGGCGGTCCCTTCCACTGACCCCAAGAAGGCTGTGCGCGAAAAGAGCATCATCTGCCTGGAGTCCGGCAAGGCCTTCAAAGTATTGACCAAGCGCCACCTGGCCAAGTTCGGGCTCACCCCGGACGAATACCGCGAGAAGTGGGGCTACCCGAAGAAGATGCCGCTGGTTTGCAAAGAGCTGCAGCGCCAGCGCCGCAAGAAGATGAAGGACATGAAGCTTTGGGAAAAGCGCATTAAGAACTAGTCTCGCTTGGATGTTGTAATGCGAAGGGGGCCCTTGGGCCCCCTTTTTTGTTCCTGCTCCCGCGTGGCGGGTGCGCCCCGCGCCCTACTTGCCCTGGCGCTTCTGCAGCCAGGCCCGCAGGAAGATGGCGAAGAGGTTCATGCCCAGCACCAGGCCGATGAGCACCAGGGCCGTGCCGAACTGGATGGGCCGGGTCTTCTCGATCTCCGTGCCCGCCGTGGCCAGCACGTAGATGTGGTAGGGCAGGGCCATGACATCGGAGAAGATGGAGTCCGGCATCTTGGGCGTGTAGAACACCGCGGCGGTGAACATGATGGCCGCCGTCTCGCCCGCTGCGCGGGAGATGCCCAGGATGGACCCGGTGAGGATGCCGGGCAGGGCGCTGGGCAGCACCACCCGCCAGATGGTCTGCCACTTGGTGCCGCCCAGGGCCAGGCTGGCCTCGCGGTAGGTGGCGGGCACGCTGCGCAGGGCCTCCTCCGCGGTGCCGATGACCACGGGCAGGCAGAGTACGCCCAGGGTCAGCCAGCCGGAGATGAGCGACACGCCCAGGTCCATGGCCGTGACGAAGAGCCCCAGGCCGAACAGGCCGAACACCACCGAGGGCACGCCCGCCAGGTTGTTCACCCCCAGGCGCACCAGGCGCATGAAGGGCCCGGGCTTGGCGTACTCGTGCAGGTAGATGGCGCTGGCCACGCCCAGGGGCAGGGCCACGCTCATGGCGCCCACGGAGAGCAGCAGCGTGCCCACGATGCACGGCCACACGCCGCCCTCGGTCATGTAGTTGCGCGGCGGCTCGGTCAGAAAGTCCCAGTTGATCACCGAGATGCCGTTGGCCACCAGGAAGCCCACGATGACCACCAGGGCGGCGGCCACCACCAGGATGGCCCCGCGCAGCAGCATGAAGGCCAGCCACTGGACGGTCTTGCGCCGCAGGTCGCGGCCGCAGCTGCGGCGCAGCGAGCCGCAGGCCGGGCCGGCGGGGTTGGTGACGGTTCCTGCCTGTGCTGTCATGTGTTCGCGCCTCCGGGCTACAGGCTGGCGGAGCCGGCCTGGCGGTGCTTGTGGGAGATGTAGTCGGCCAGGACGTTGAAGAAGAGCGTGACCAGGAACAGCACCATGGCCGTGGCGAACAGCGCGTGGTAGTGGTGCCCCCGGAAGGGCGCCTCGGCCATCTCGGCGGCGATGCTGGCGGGCATGGGCCGCACGGGGCCGAAGAGCGAGTCCGGCACCACGGCGGCGCCGCCCGCCACCATGAGCACAACCATGGTCTCGCCGATGGCCCGGCTCATGCCCAGGATGACCCCGGTGCCGATGCCCGAGAGCGCGGCGGGGATGGTGACGCGCACGAGCGTTTCCAGGTGCGTGGCGCCCAGGGCCAGGCTGGCCTCCTTGAGCTCGCGCGGGACGGCGTAGATGGCGTCCTCGCTGACACTGGCGATGGTGGGCACGCTCATGAAGGCCAGCATGAGCGAGGCGTTGAACAGGTTGAGCCCGATGGGGATGTCGAGATACTCCTGGAGAAAGGGCGCCAGCACCACCATGCCGAAGAAGCCGATGACCACCGAGGGCAGGCTGGCCAGCATCTCCACCGCGGGCTTGGCAAAGGCGCGCACGCGCGGGCTGGCTATCTCCGCCAAGTACACCGCGCTCATGACGCCCAGCGGGATGGCCAGCACGCTGGAGAGAAGCGTCACCGCCGCGCTGGCGGCGAACAGCGGGAAGATGCCGTAGTCCGGCCGGGCCTCGTCCGTGGGGTACCAGTCCATGCCCAGCAGGAAGTCCTTCACGCTGATGAAGCCGAAGGTGGGCAGGCCTTCCATGAACAGGAAGACCATGATGAGCGCCAGCACCGCCAGGCTGGTGGCGGCGGTGGCCAGAAAGGCCTGCTTGATGAGCGTTTCCCTGGTGCGGCTGTTCATGGGCGCTTCTCCGGCTCCGGTGTCTGGCGCGGGTCCGGTCCCCCGCTCCCGCTCTGGCGAGGGGGGCGGGGGACCGGTGCGCAAAGGAAGGGTCTTCTTGGCGCTGGGGTTGGGGGGCGCTGTGCGCCCGGTGCGCAGTCGGGGCCTACTTCTTGGCCTTCTTGCCGCCCTTGGCGTCCTTCAGGGCGCGCACGGGCACGTAGTCCACGCTGGACACGATCTTCTGCCCGGCGTCGGAGAGGATGAAGTTCACCAGCTTGGCCACGTCGCCCGTGGGCTCGCCGTTGGTGTACAGGTACAGCCCGCGGGAGATGGGGTAGGTGCCGTTCAGGGTGTTCTCCACGCTGCCCGCCACGTTCTCCACGCTGGTGGCGTGGATGCCGGGGGCGTGGGTGTAGGCCAGGCCCACGTAGGCGATGGCGAACTTGTTCTTGGCCACGGTCTGCACCACCGCCCCGCTGGAGGCCTGCATCAGCGCCCGGGCGAAGACGCGCTCCTTCTTCAGCACGTGCTCGTTCCAGTATTCGAAGGTGCCGGAGGAGGAGTCGCGGGAGACCACCACGATCTGGCCGGGGGTTCCGCCCACGTCCTTCCAGTCGGTGATCTTGCCGGTGTAGATGTCCTTGAGCTGGGCCATGGTCAGGTTCTTCACCGGGTTGGCGGCATTGACGATGGGGGTGAGGCAGTCGTAGGCCACGGTGATCTGCTTGGGGTTCACGCCCTTGTCCTTGGCCTGCTTGAGCTCGGATTCCTTCATTTCGCGGCTCATCATGGCCAGGGGGCTGGAGCCGTCGATGATGGCCTTGGCGCCGTCGCCGGAGCCGGAGGCGGAGATGGAGACGTTGATGCCCTTGTTCTGGGCCATGAAGGCCTCGGCGGCCTTCTGCATGATGGGCTGCACTGTGGTGGAGCCCTTGACGGCGATGTCGCCCGCCAGGGCGGTGGCGGCCATGGTCATGACGGCCAGGGCGGAGAGGGCGAGGCTTGCGATGCGTTTCATGGATGTCCTCCGAAAGGGTTGATGTTCATGCTCTGTCGGGGCATCATATAGCCGGGCTGTGTGACGGAACGGTTACGGCCGCGAGAAAGGTGGGTGACGGGCGGGGGGAACCTGGCGGCCCGGAGCCTGCGGCGGCGAAGACGCAATCCGTTTCGGCACGGTCCGTGAACATCCCGGCCGAGTGCCGCCTGTATACCACGTTGGCGGAAAAAAACGCCAGCGCATTTTCGCCGGGCGGCGCGGAAGAAACCGGGAGGAGTCCCCCATGCAGGTCGATTACGCCATCATCGGCGCCGGTCCCACGGGTCTTGGCGCGGCGCGCAGGCTCTCGGAGCTGGGCGCGCACAGCTTCGTGGCGCTGGAAAAAAATGCCCACCCCGGCGGGCTCTCCGCCAGCTTCCAGGACGAAAAGGGCTACACCTGGGACATCGGCGGGCACGTGGTCTTCTCGCACTACGAGTACTTCGACCGCCTGCTGGACGAGCTTTTGGGCGCGGACCAGCTGCGCCACGAGCGCCGGGCCTACGTGCGCTCCCACGGCTGCTGGGTGCCCTATCCCTTCCAGAACAACATCCGCCACCTCCCGCGCGAGCCCAAGTGGCAGTGCGTGCAGGGACTCTTGCCCGGCAAGAGGCCCGAGGGCCCGCCCGAGAACTTTGCGGAGTGGATCCACTGCGTCTTCGGCCAGGGCATCGCCGAGGTGTTCCTCATGCCTTACAACTACAAGGTCTGGGCCATTCCGCCCGCGCGCATGTCCGCCTCCTGGGTGGGCGAGCGGGTGAGCGTCGTGGGCCTGGAGGGCGTGCTGAAGAACATCATCCTGGAGCTGGACGAGGTGGGCTGGGGGCCCAACAACCTCTTCGCCTTCCCGGCCTCCGGCGGCACGGGCGAGATCTTCCGGCGCATGGCCGCGCCCCTGGCGGACCGCATCCGCTACGGCGAGAGCGTCGCGCGCATCGACGCGGACAACAGGACCCTGACCACCAGCTCCGGGCAGACCATTGCCTACAAGCACCTGCTGAACACCGGGCCCCTGGACCTGCTGGTGACGAACCAGCTGGCCGCCGCGCCCGACGACCTCATCCGCGCCGCGCGCCTGCTCAAGCACAACGGCGTGTACGTGGCCGGCGTGGGCGTGGGCGAGCGCTTCGGCCACCAGGGCGGGCCGGACAAGCGCTGCTGGATGTACTTCCCCGAGGACGACTGCCCGTTCTACCGCGTGACCAACTTCCACAACTACGCCCCGGCCAACGTGCCCCAGGCCGACCCGAACCGCTCGGCCTTCCTGTGCGAGACCAGCTTCTCCGAGGACAAGCCCGAGGACCTCTCCGGGCTCATGGAGCGCACCATCGCGGGCCTTCAGAGCGTGGAGCTGCTGCCGGGCCGGGCCCGGGCCAAGGTGGAGAGCCGCTTCGAGATGAGCGTGGACTACGGCTACCCCGTGCCCTGCCTGGAGCGCGACCTGGCCCTGCGCACCATCCAGCCCTGGCTGGAGCAGCGCGGCATCTTCTCGCGCGGGCGCTTCGGCGGCTGGAAGTACGAGGTGGGCAACATGGACCACAGCGTGATGCAGGGCGTGGAATGGGCCCAGCGCATGGTGCGCGGCGAGGCCGAGAAGACCTACGCCTGGACATGAGAAGCATGACAAACACCACGGACGGCACATGACGCTCATCTCCCCCAAGACCTTCGAGAACCGGCGCGAGCGCCTGAAGGCCGTGCTCGCAAGCCGTGGCCTGCCCGCCCTGCTTGTGAGCTACCCGGCCAACCGCTTCTACCTCTCCGGGTTCGAGCTGCACGACTCCCAGTGCAACGAGAGCGTGGGCTGGCTCGTGGTCACGGCCAGTGGCCGCGACGCGCTGTTCACGGACCCGCGCTTCACCGACGCGGCCAAGAGGCTGTGGCCGGAGGAGGACCTGTGCATCTACGGCGCGGGCAAGCACGCGGCCATGGCCGAGTTCCTCAAGGGCCGGGGCATAGCCACCCTGGGCTACGACCCCAAGGCCATGAGCGTGTTCGACCACGAGAAGCTGCGCGAGCACTTCGAGCTCACCAGCGCCGAGGGCCTGGTGGAGGGCCTGCGGCGCATCAAGGAGCCCGACGAGATCGAGCTGTTGCGCCTGGCCTGCGGGCTCAACCACCGCGTCATGCGCGCCCTGCCGGACATGCTCGTCCCCGGCATGACCGAGGCCGAGGCCGCCTGGGCCATCGAGCGCATGTTCCGCGAGCTGGGGGCCGAGGGCCTGAGCTTTCCCAGCATCGTGGGCGTGGGCAAGAACGCCGCCCTGCCCCACGCCATCCCCGACGAGACGAAAATCCGCCAGGACGACCTGGTGCTGGTGGACACGGGCTGCCGCCTGGGCGACTATTGCTCGGACCAGACGCGCACCTTCTGGATCGGCCGCACCCCGTCGGAGCGCTTCGACGAGACGCGCAGGCTGGTGCTGGCGGCGCAGAAGGCGGGCATGGAGGCCATCCGGCCCGGCGTGGCCATAGCCGATGCCTACCGCGCCGCCCGCGCGGTGTTCGAGGCCGCGGGCGTGGCCCACATGTTCACCCACTCCCTGGGCCACGGCATCGGCCTGGAGACCCACGAGGGCCCGAGCATCGGCCCCCGGGCCGAGGGCGTGTTCCAGCCCGGCATGGTCGTCACCGTGGAGCCGGGCCTGTACGATGCCCAATGGGGCGGCATCCGCTGGGAGTACATGGTGCTCGTGACCGAAGACGGCTGCAAGGCCCTTTAATCCAAAGGACATTTCATGACCACCGCACATCGCTTCGGCCACGTGGCCCTCATGGGCCCGCCCAACGCGGGCAAGAGCACGCTGATGAACCACCTGCTGGGGCAGAAGCTGGCCATCGTCTCGCCCAAGCCGCAAACCACGCGCAACGCCATCAGCGGCATCCTCACCACCCCGGAGGCCCAGGTGGTGTTCCTGGACACCCCGGGTGTGCACCGCATGGCCGGGCGCATGAACCGCCTGCTGCTCGACGCCGCCTGGGGCGCCCTGCACCAGGCCGATGCCGTGGTGCTGCTCATCGACGCGCAGCTCTACGTGCAGAAGCCCCAGCTCTTCGACCGCGAGATCAAGCCCCTGGCCCAGCGCCTAGCGGGCCTGGAGCGGCCGCTGTTCATCGCCGCCAACAAGACCGACGCCATCCGCGAGAAGCCCAAGCTCCTGCCCCTGTTCACGCGCATTGCCCAGGCCTTTCCCAACTCGGAAATCTTCCCCGTCTCCGCCGCCAAGGGCGAGGGCACGGCGGAGCTCATGGCCGCCGTCACCAAAATCCTGCCCGAGGGCCCGGCCCAGTACCCGGAGGACCAGCTCTCCACCGCCAGCCTGCGCTTCCTGGCCTCGGAGATCATCCGCGAGAAGCTCTTCCTGGAACTGGAGCAGGAGCTGCCCTACTCCACCCTGGTGGAGATCGAGGAGTGGGAGGAGCCCGAATCCGGCGCCGTGCGCATCGCCGCGGCCATCCACGTGGCCCGGGCCAGCCACAAGGGCATGGTCATCGGCAAGGGCGGCCAGATGCTGAAGAAGATCGGCTCCGCCGCGCGGCTGGAGCTGGAGGTGCTCATGGAGCGCCAGGTGCAGCTGGAGCTGTGGGTGCGCGTGCGCGAGGACTGGACCGAGGACCCGGGATTCTTGAGGGAAATGGGGCTGGGAGAGTAGACGAAAGGGTTTATCGTTTTACACTGTTTTCCCATTGCCAGCCTGTTGATTCCTCGATAACGGTTGCCCATGGCAACCGAACCCACTCCCATGCGCGTCCAGGAATTCGTCAGCCGCTTGAAGCACATGCTGGCGGAGTTCGGCGATTATCAGATCGTTTGGTTCCTCGGAGCCGGTTGCTCGGTTTCCTCCGGAATCCCGGCCGCCAATGCGTTGGTGCAGGACTGGCTCAGGATCCGGCACGGCGGCAACCCTACGGCGAAGGATCTGGAGGCCTGGACAAAAGAGGAGTACCCGCAGTTCAAGGGCAACTATGCGGCGCTTTATGGCGCCGTGGTGGAGCAGCTCTTTGATTCACCAGAACTGCGACAGATGGAAGTGGAGCGCCTGACGCTCCGCAAGCAGCCCGGTTTCGGCTATGCCACACTGGCTCAGCTCATCAACAAAGAGCATGTCGGTCAGCGCTGCAACACCGTGCTCACCGTGAATTTCGACGATCTCGTTGCCGACGCCTTGTACCTCTATGCCGGGCAACGGCCGCGCATCATCGCCCACGAATCCCTCATGCATTATGTGCGCGGCAGCAGTGCGCGACCCTACGTGGTGAAGCTCCACGGCGACACCTATCTGGGAGCCAAGAACACAGCGAAAGAGACCTGCGAACTGGCGAAACCCGCGCAGCAAGCCCTGGCCAAGCTCGTGGGTGAACGTGCGGTCGTCTTTCTTGGCTATGGCGGCAACGACAAGAGCATCTGCGATGCCTTTGCCGCTTTGCCTGAGGGTAACCCTCGGCACGGATTCTATTGGGTAGGTTCGCAACTACCGGACGGTGAATTCGGCAAGTGGCTCCGCGCGCGTGGTGTCCGCTGGGTGAAGCACCGTGATTTTGATGAATTCATGCTGATGTTGCGCAAGGCGTTCGACCTGCCCCTGCCGGATGTGGAGCCCTTCGAGGCAATGCTGGACAATTTCCAAAAACGCTTCGAGGAATTGAACCAGAAAGTCCAGCAGGCAGCCCCTTCCAAAGAAAAGGCAGAACTGACGGCTGCCTTGGACAGCGTCGTGCAGAAGGCCAAAGATTGGTGGGGCGTTGAGCTTGAGTCGCGCAAGCACAAGGAGACGAACCCGGGCAAAGTGGATGCTATATACCGCGCGGGCTTGGCAAAATTCCCCAAAAGCGCGCCACTCCTCGGCAACTATGCGCTCTTCCTCAAGCAGCGCGGCCGGCTCGATGAGGCGGAAGAGTACTACACGCGAGCGCTTGAGGCTGATCCCGGACAAGCCAACAACCTGGGCAACTATGCGGTCTTCCTCGAGCAGCACGGCCGACTGGAGGAGGCGGAAGAGCACTACAGGCGAGCGCTGGAGGCCGA
>CAZCYB010000024.1:0-19055 GCA_964502805.1 uncultured Desulfocurvus sp. | reverse complement strand
ACTGGAGGAGGCGGAAGAGCACTACAGGCGAGCGCTGGAGGCCGACCCCAGACACGCCAACAACCTGGGCAACTATGCGCTCTTCCTCCAGCAGCTCGGCCGGAACGAGGAGGCAGAACAGCACTTCCGGCGCGCACTGGGGGCCGCCCCAGGGGACGCCAACAACCTGGGCAACTATGCGGTCTTCCTCCAGCAGCACGGTCGGCTGGAGGAGGCGGAAGAGCACTACCGGCGCGCACTCGAGGCCGCTCCAGGGGACGCCAACAACCTGGGCAACTATGCGGGCTACCTGCTCGGCATGGGCAAAGAGGAGGGGCTTAGGAGGCTTGAGCAAGCCATGCAATTGGCCGAAGGCGAAAAGAGTCTGGAAAATCTTTTGCTTGAATGCCTCCTCTACGCCGACGCCCACGATGCCGCCGGAGAGCGGCGGCTGGAATTGCGCCAGCGCATGTGCGCCCTGCTGGCCGAAGGCGTGCGTTCCAAGGACTGGGACTTCTCTCGGAACATCGCCCGCGCCGAGCAGGACGGCCACACCGACCTGGAGAGTCTTATGCTGCTGGCAGATGTCATCAGCGAGAAGAAGCCCTTCGAGGCCCTGGCCGAGGCCGAGGTCTGCACAGCGGCCACCTAGCCCCCCGCCCTTGCCACCGTGCCGCCACTGGCCTATCTCCATCATTTGGAGGGCCGCGCCATGACCGCACCCCGCACGCCCCGCGCCGACATGCCCCGCGTCGTCATTTTGGGAGCCGGATTCGCCGGAATCTTCGCCGCGCGCGAACTGGCCGGGCAGGCCTGCGACGTGCTCCTCATCGACCGCAACAACTACCACGCCTTTTTGCCCCTGCTCTACCAGGTGGCCACCGCCGCCGTGGAGAGCGAGCACATAGCCGCGCCCGTGCGCTCCGTCATCCGGGCCATGGGCAAACGGGGCCGCAACGTGGACTTCCTCCTGGCCGAGGCGCGCGGGGCGGACTTCGACCGCCGCGTGCTCGCCGTGGAGGTGCCCCCCGACCAGAAGGGGAACGGCGCGCCGCGGCAGCTCGAGGTGCCCTACGACTACCTGCTGCTTTGCCCCGGCAGCGTCACCAACACCTTCGGGGTGCCCGGCGCGGACGAGCACGCCTTCTCGCTCAAGAGCCTGGAGGAGGCCGTGCGCCTGCGCAACCACATCCTGCGCAGCTTCGAGGGCGCTTCGCGGTCCATGGTGGATGCGTCCATGACGCCCGACGAGCGCCAGCGCCGCCTGTGCATGGTGGTGGTGGGCGGCGGACCCACGGGTGTGGAGCTGGCCGGGGCCATGGCCGAGCTGACGCGCGGGGCGCTTCAGCGCGACTTTCCGCGCCTGGGCCTGGGCCAGCCCTGCGTGACCCTGCTGGAGGCGGGCGACGGGCTCTTGCCCGGCTTTCCGCCGCGCCTGCGCTACTACGCCCGGCGCAAGCTCATGGCCCTGGGCGTGGATGTGCGCCTGGGCGCCCAGGTGGAGCGCGTGGGGCCACAGGGCGCGCACCTCAAGGGCGGCGACGCCGTGCTGGCCCATACCGTGGTCTGGACCGCCGGGGTCAAGGGCGAGAGCGTGGCCGCGCGCCTGGGCCTGCCGCAGGCGCCCAACGGCCAGGTGCTGGCCCTGCCCACGCTGCAGGCCGCCGGGCGCCCGGAGGTCTTCCTGGCCGGAGACATCTGCCGCCAGGACCACCAGGGCCGCCCCCTGCCCATGTTCGCGCCCCCGGCCATCCAGGAGGGCCGCCACGCCGCGAGGGGCATCCTGCGGCTCATCCGCGGCCAGCAGCCCGCGCCCTTCCGCTACTTCGACAAGGGCATGATGGCCACCATCGGCAAGCGCGCGGCGGTGGTCAGCCTGCGCGGGCTGTCCTTCACCGGGCTGGCAGCATGGCTCGTGTGGCTGGCCGTGCACCTGGCCTACCTCATAGGCTTCCGCAACCGGCTGTTCGTGCTGGCCAACTGGGCCGTGGACTACATCTGGAGCGAGCGCTGCGTGCGGCTCATCAGCAGGCGCGACGTCAGGGAATAGCTCTTATTGGCGACCCAATAAGATGATCTGTTTCTCTTCGGGTAACTCGACTCGTGGCTGACGATAACCTGAGATATTAGCATGCCGGGCATGGTGTTGGGCAATTCTCTCGTGACGATCGTATAGCGGGACTGAAATCGCCCTGACGTATTTGATGCTTTCGTCGTACGTCTCAAACCCAACTTTTGGAAAGAACACTCTACTCGTATTGTCTTTGTGGTAGGCCTTAAAGGAAAAAACAGAGAACCGATCAGCCAATATGGCAGAGAATTGTGACAAGGTGACAAGGATTGCCAAATTGCAAAAAACTCCTGACATAAAAATGCTATTCAGGCCACCTATCGGGGAGCATAGTCCGACAGGCCTATCTATGTTGTCCACCTGTTTTATTGTTGCACATGCCAAAACGATATCGTCCGCAATGGTTTCAAATGCTGTTCCGAGGAGTCTCTCCTTCATGGTCCAAAATGATGAGTATTGATCACTTGCATTGGACAAGTTCCACATCAACCCTTCAAATTTCCAGAGCCAGAGCACCAGCGTCTTCGCTTGTGTATATGTAATTCCAATTTTAGCTTCACAGTCCACTAACGCGCTTTTGGCGATAGCTTCAATTGTTGCTCCGAGCGTGTTGTTGCAAGTTTTGCAAAGCGGCACCTTGCAACTATGCAATGGTATGTCTTTGTTTATCAGCGGCCAATAGCATGGGCCTGAAGATACTTTTGCAAGTTCAAGCAACCAAACGGGCCAATAGTGTTCTTTGGTAATACTCACGCCTGCTTTTTCACAACAAATGCAGCGGAGCTTAGCTTTTTTTGCCGTTCCCATTGCACTAACCCGCAGATACATTGAGATGTGGCGAAGATTCCCGCCTGAACGATTCCAGTCTATGCGCGAGTTGGTTTAGTTGGCAGAGCACCCGTGTTTGGGCAGCCAACCAAGGCATCCGGTGGCATGACGGGGGGGTACAAATTATGGCCGCTCGGCCCTGCGCCGCCGCCACAGGCGCACGGCCTCGTAGACGTGCAGCCCCAGGCCAAGCCCCAGGCTGATGAGCCCGAGGCGGCGCTTGAGGCCCGACACGGTGGCCCCGGCCTCCAGGCGCATGACCTGCCTGCGCAGCTCGATGCGTGTGACCAGGGCCTCCTTGGCCGCGGCGATGTCGCGCAGTTCGCTTTCTAGAAACATTCCGTGTCCTTTTTCAGCTCGGCGATGCTCTGGGCGAAGACCCCGTGCCTGGCGCCCAGGCGGCGCTTCACCCCGGCCAGGGCCAGCCCGCCTATGATGAGCGCCGCCAGGGCCGCAAGAACCATCCCGGCCAGGCGCAGCTCCGGCGGCAGGGCGTAGATGGCCGCCGCCGCCAGGAGCAGCAGGCCGAAGAGCATGAGCGCGGAGCCCACGCAGGCCAGGATCAGCACCTGGATGACGCGGATCTTGTCCTCGCGCAGCTCCAGCGCCAGAAGCTCCAGCCGGTCCTTGAGCAGGCCGGCGGCCTGGCCGCCCAGCCGCGAGGCCGAGTCGGCGAGCTCCCGCAGGGCGGAAGAGGGCAGTTCCATGCGCCTACTTCCTGGAGAGGACCCAGCCCAGCAGCAGGCCAACCACGAAGGTGCCGCCGATGACGTAGTAGGGCTTCTCCTTGACGAAGCGGTCGGTGTCCGCCGCGGCGGCCTTGGCCTGCTCCATGAACTTCTGGCCATACTCGCCGTACTTCTCCTTGGCGTTGGCCAGGGATTCCTCAAGGGCCTTGCGGGCCTTCTTCACCTGCTCGTCCAGCTCGCCGCCGGTGGCTTCCAGCAGGGCCTTGGAGTGCTTCATGATCTCCTGCAGCTCTTCGCCCATGCGCTCGGTGTTCGAATGTGACATGCCGTCCTCCTTGTTCTTGACGAGCCTGGTGCCCGCCTTTGGCACGCGCCAGAGCGGGCCAGGGGTTTTTCCATCGTGGTCTCCACATACCACGATCCGTTTCGGTTTGTCGATGATTTGCGGAAAGATTTTCCGCCCCGGCCCGGCGCGATGCGGGCCGCCCAGGCGCAGCCCCCTTCCCCCGCGCCGGGTTTTGCTCTAGAAGGAGGTCGGGCACGGTCCACGGACCGGGTCTTGATTTGCGCCCCGAAACTATCAAGCAACGGACGGACCACAGCCATGCGCATCTCCGACAGACTCAGGAAACTCAAGCCCTCGGCCACCCTGGCCGTCAACGCCAAGGCCCAGGAGCTCAAGGCCCAGGGCAAGGACATCGTGAGCCTGGCCGTGGGCGAGCCGGACTTCGGCACGCCCCAGCACGTGCGCGAGGCCGCCAAGAAGGCCATCGACGAGGGCTTCACCCGCTACACCCCGGTGCCGGGCATCCCGGACCTGCGCGCGGCCATTGCGGGCTACTACGGCCACTTCTACGGCGTGTGCGCCAAGGGCGAGAACACCATCGCCAGCACCGGCGGCAAGCAGGCCATCTTCAACCTGCTCCAGGCCATCATCAACCCCGGCGACGAGGTGCTCATCCCCGCGCCGTACTGGGTGAGCTACCCGCCCATGGTGGAGCTGGCCGAGGGCGTGCCCGTCATCGTGCCCAGCACGCCGGAGAACGGCTTCCTCGTCAGCGTGGGCGACCTGGAGGCCAGCTGCACCCCGCGCACCACGGCGCTGATGCTGAACACCCCCTCGAACCCCACGGGCTGCCACTACCCGCAGGAGGCCCTGGACGAGATCGCCCGCTGGGCCAAGGCCCGGGGCATCTTCATCATCTCCGACGAGGTGTACGACCGCCTGGTGTACCCCCCGGCCAAGCCCAGCACGCTTTCCGGCTTCTGGCAGAAGCACCCGGAGAACGTGGCCGTCATCGGCGCGCTGTCCAAGAGCTTCTGCATGACCGGCTGGCGCATGGGCTGGACCCTGGGCCACGCCGAGCTCATCAAGGCCTGCGCCAAGATCCAGGGCCAGAGCACGTCGAACATCAACAGCGTGACGCAGAAGGCGGCCATCGCCGCGCTCACCGGCCCCTGGGACCTGGTGGAGGAGATGAAGGTGGCCTTCATCCGCCGCCGCGACAAGGCCCTGGCCACCATCACCTCCTGGCCGGGCGTCACCTGCCCCAAGCCCGACGGCGCGTTCTACCTCTTCCCCGTGGTGGACAGCTACTACACCGCCGAGGTGCCGGACTCCGCCGCCCTGTGCACCAAGTTCCTGGAGGACGCCGGGGTGGCCCTGGTGCCCGGCAGCGCCTTCGGCGACGACCGCTGCGTGCGCTTCTCCTACGCCGTGGCCGACGAGGTGCTGGAGAGCGCCCTGGACAAGGTGGGCAAGGTGCTGGCGAGCATGAGGAAATAGTAGAGATCCGGAAGCAGGGGCCCCGCGCGCACCCGCGCACAAAGCACACCAGAAGCAGCAAGGAGGGCCGCATGCCCGCATGCCCGAGCGTGAAGGACACCCTGGACTGGACCAACGCCTCCTGGGACAGGCTGCCCACGGCCCCGGCCCTGCGCGCCCGCGCGGGCGAGATGGCCGGGCTGCTCTCGGCCGAGGTGGCCGCCGGGCGGCTGCCCTTCCTGGCCACGCCCTTTATGGAGGCGCTGCGGGAGGACCTGGCCGAGCTGGAGTCCGGGTTCCTCGGGCGCTTCGAGCACATGCTGCTTTTGGGCATCGGCGGCTCGGCCCTGGGCGCCCGCGCCCTGCAGAAGGCCTTCGCCCCCGGGCAGGACCTGCCCGGCCACAAGGGGCCCTGGCTCTGGATCCTGGACAACGTGGACCCGACCGCCCTGGCCGCCCACCTGGACCGCCTGCCCGCGCAGAAGACCCTGGTCTACGTGGTCAGCAAGTCCGGCGACACCATCGAGACCATCGGGCAGTACTTCCTGGTCAAGGACTGGCTCAAGCGCCGCCTGCCCGAGGCCTGGAAGGACCACCTGCTCCTGAACACCGACGAGAACAAGGGCTACCTGCGCGAGGAGGCCACGGCCTTCGGCATCCGCACCCTGCCCGTGCCGGACAACCTGGGCGGGCGCTACTCCGCGCTCTCCGCCGTGGGGCTGGTGCCCGCGGCCTTCCTGGGCCTGGACTGGCGGGCCCTGGCGGAGGGGTTCTGCTCCGTGGCCTGGCCCCTGGCGGACCCCAGGCTCGACGCGCAGAAGCTGGCCGCGCACCCGGCCTTCGAGCTGGCGGTGTGGGGCAAGGCGCTCATGGACGCCGGGTACTGCGAGCTCATCACCTTCTTCTACATCCCGCAGTGGGCCTGCTTCGCCGACTGGTTCGCCCAGCTCTGGGCGGAGAGCCTGGGCAAGGGCGGGCAGGGCAGCCAGCCCATCCCGGCGGTGGGGGTCACGGACCAGCACAGCGTGAACCAGATGTTCCTGGACGGCCCGCGCAACAAGGCCTGCCTGTTCGTGGAGCGCGCCCTGGGCCCCCGGGGCGAGGCCTTCCCCGAGGACCTGCCCGCCATCTTCGACTACCTGCGGGGCAAGAGCTTCGGCGAGCTTTTACCCGCCGAGGCCCTGGGCACGCGCATGGCCCTGTGCCAGAGCCGGGTGCCCCTGGTGGCCCTGCGCCTGGGCAAGGACGACGCCCACGCCGCGGGCAAGATGATGGCCCTGCTTGGCGCGGCCACGCTTCTCACCGGCTGGCTCATGGGCATCAACCCCGTGGACCAGCCCGCCGTGGAGCTGGGCAAGCGCCTGGCCAAGGCCCGGCTGGGCGCGACCGGGCTGGAGCAGGAGAAGGCCGCCCTGGCCGCCTTCACCGGACAGGACGGGGGCAGCCGCGACGAGAGGGAGTTCTAGGCCTTGGGCGTCTACCAGAGCCTGCTCGGGCGGCACAAGCCGCTGCAGTTCGTCAAGGTCCTGTCCTGGACCTTCTTCGTGCTCATCCTGGGCTTCAGCCTTGCGCTGGCGGTGTTCCAGTCCAAGTACGCCGAGCGCGTGCTGCTGGAGAAGCAGAAGCAGTTCGGCCTGCTCCTCTCCGAGAACCTCTCGCACCAGATCTTCACCCGCTTCACCCTGCCCACCATCATCGGCTACGGGCAGATCTCCCTGCGCAACCCGGAGCAGTTCACAAGGCTGGACCAGGTGGTGCGCACCACCATCCACAGCTTCCACGTGCAGGAGGTGCGCATCTACGATCCGGAGTTCCGGATCACCTACAGCACCGACCCCAACCTGGTGAACCGCACCGGCCTGGCGGGAGAGGGCGTGAAGCGCGCCCTGCACCAGGAGGACGCCAATTTCGAGCTGTTCAGCAAGGTCTCCTGGGCCACGGCCTTCTTCCGGCTGGAGCTCAAGCCCGGCAGCGTGGTGCTGCGCGGCTACGCGCCCCTGCGCATGGAGCGCAACTTCGGCCCCGGGGTCAAGAATCCCATCATGGGCATCCTGGAGTTCAGCCAGGACATCACCGACGACTACATGGCCGTGGTGAACTTCGAGCGGCTGGTGTACTCCTCGAGCTTCCTCACCAGCCTCATCCTGTTCATGCTCGTGGTCAGCCTGCTCAGGCGCACCGACCGCATCAGCGCCGAGCGCCAGGCCGAGAAGGAGAAGCTCCTGGCCGAGCTGCACCAGCAGGAGAAGCTGGCGGGCATGGGCCGCATGGTGGCGGGCGTGGCGCACGAGATCAGAAACCCCCTGGGCATCATCCAGAGCAGCGCCGAGCTGATTTTGAAGAAGGCCAAGGCCGACAACCACCCGCACACCCGCATCATCGAGGCCATGTACGGCGAGGCCAAGCGGCTCTCGCGCACGGTGCACGAGTTCCTGGACTACGCCCGGCCCCGCACCCCGCGCATGGACGAGGTGGACATCTGCCGGCTCATCGAGCAGGCGGCGGTGTTCCTGGAGCGCGAGTGCGAGACCCACGGCATCCGCATGGAGCGCCACTGCCCGGAGGGCTCCCTGGCCCTGGGCGACCGCGACCTGATCTACCGCGCGGTGTACAACGTGCTGGGCAACGCCATCCAGGCCATGGTCCACGCCCAGGAGGCCGCGGCGGAAGGCGTCTCGGCCCACGGCGGGCTCATCAGCGTGCAGGCCCGGCCCGAGACCACGGAGACCGGCAGCTGGATGGTCGTGGTCGTGCGCGACTCCGGCCCGGGCTTCGACGAGCAGAACATCGACAAGCTCAAGGACCCCTTCTTCAGCACCAAGGACACGGGCACGGGCCTGGGCCTGGCCATCGTGGCCAGCATCGTGGAGAGCCACGGCGGCGAGCTGACCCTGGCCAACCACCCCGAGGGCGGGGCCGTGGCCAGCCTGCGCCTGCCCGCCCCGCGCCCGGCGGCGCCGGAAAAGCCCGCGCCCGCCGCGTCGGCCCCCGCCGCACTGCCCGTGCCCAGGCCCGAGGCCCCGGAGGCGGAGAAACCCGCGCCCGAGACCGGCAAACCCGACCCCAATTCCTAAGCCCAGACCACGGAGCACACACATCATGGCCGACAGCATCCTCATCCTGGACGACGAGCAGAACTACCTGCTGGTCCTCGACACCATCCTGACCGACGCCGGGTACAAGGTCACCGCGCTCTCCGACCCGGAGATGGGCCTGGCCTTCCTGGAGGAGAGCGAGGTGGACGTGGTGGTCACGGACATGAAGATGCCCAAGCTCACCGGGCGCGACGTGCTGGACCACGTGAAGAAGCACTACCCGCACATCCCCGTGCTCATCATGACCGCCTTCGGCAGCATCGAGGCCGCGGTGGAGGCCATGCGCACCGGGGCCTTCGACTACATCACCAAGCCGTTTTCCAACGAGGAGCTGCTGCTCTCGCTCTCCAAGGCCATGCAGTACGCCCGCGCCCAGCAGGAGAACCGGCACCTGCGCAGGCAGATCCAGGAGCGCTACGGCACCGGGGCCATCGTCGCGCGGGACAAGAGCATGCGCCACGTGCTGGACATGGTGCACCGCGCCGCGCCCAGCCGCAGCACCGTGCTCGTCACGGGCGAGAGCGGCACCGGCAAGGAGCTTGTGGCCAAGGCCATCCACAACGAGAGCCCCCGCAAGGACGGCCCCTTCGTGTCCGTGAACTGCATGGCGCTCTCCACCGGCGTGCTGGAGAGCGAGCTCTTCGGGCATGAGAAGGGCAGCTTCACCGGCGCTGTCTCCAGGCGGCGCGGGCGCTTCGAGCTGGCGGACAAGGGCACGCTGTTCCTGGACGAGATCGGCGAGCTCTCCCACGACATGCAGGTGAAGCTCCTGCGCGTGCTGCAGGAGCGCACCTTCGAGCGCGTGGGCGGCACGGACGCGGTGGAGGTGGACATCCGCATCGTGGCGGCCACCAACCGCGACCTGACCAAGGCCGTGGCCGAGGGGCATTTCCGCGAGGACCTGTTCTACCGCCTCAACGTGGTGAGCATCCACCTGCCGCCCCTGCGGGAGAGGCGGGAGGACATTCCGTTCTTGGCCGCGCACTTCCTGGACAAGTTCGCCAAGGAGAACGGGCGGGAGCTGAAGGGCTACACGGCCTCGGCCATGGACTACCTGACGGCCTACGAGTGGCCGGGCAACGTGCGCCAGCTGGAGAACGTCATCGAGCGGTGCGTGGTGCTCTCCGGCGGGGAGTACATCGACGCCGACGACCTGCCGCCGGAGATCAAGGACGAGGAGTCGCAGTTCAAGAGCGCGGTGGACCTCCTGCCCACCAAGCTCGACCTCTCCGAGACCCTGGAGAAGATCGAGGCCGCGGTAATCCGCCGCGCGCTGGTCAAGGGCGACTTCGTGCAGGTCAAGGCCGCCGAGCTTTTGAATATTTCGAAGAGCTTGTTGCAGTACAAGCTGAAGAAGTACAATATTTCGGCGAAGTAGGGACCGCATACGCCGGGCCAAGGAGGGGGGACCATGGAACAGAAGCCCAACGGCAACCGCGCCCTGCGCTGGGGCCTGGCCCTGGTGGCCCTGCTGGTGGTGGCCATGGCCACCTTCCACTACTCCGGGCGCGGGCGCTTCCACGATGTCTTCGGCGGCACCCTCCAGCGGGCGCGGCTGGTGGCGCAGATGCGCGCCGGGCTCTACGCCGCAGCCGAGGCCGAGAAGAGCGCCGTGCTGGCCGAGACGGACGAGGCCTCCCAGGACTTTGCCGGGCGCGCCAGGCAGGGCGTGGCCCAGGTTTCCGCCGCGCTGGCCCAGTGCAAGGCCTTGGCGGGCGAGTCCGGGCCGGAGGCCGACCTCCTGCGCGGCTTTGAGCAGGCCTTTGCCGAGTACCGCAAGGTGGACGAGGAGATCCTGGCCCAGGCGGTGCTGAACACCAACCTCAAGGCCCAGGCCCTGTCCTTCGCCCAGGCGCGGCAGGCCCTGGAGCGCATGGAGCAGGCCCTGGCGCCGCTTTTGAACGCGCCCGGCGGCCGCCACGCCGCCACGGCCTCGCGCGCGCTGCTGGAGGCCCTGCGCATCCAGGCCCTGCACGCCCCGCACATCGAGGAGAAGACCGACGCCCGCATGGACGAGTTGGAGGCGCGCATGGCCGAGGCCGACAAGCGCGCCCGGGCGGCGCTGGCCGCGCTTTCCGGCCAGCCCGGCGGCCAGCCCCATTCGGCCCAGGCCCTGGCGGCCTACGAGGACTTCCAGAAGACCACCGCGCAGATCACGGCCCTTTCGCGCCAGAACACCAATGTGCGCTCCCTGGCGCTGACGCTGGAGCGCAAGACCCGGCTCCTGGCCGCCTGCGACGCGCAACTGAAGGCCCTGGAGGACAAGCTCCAGGCCGACATGGCCAAGGGCACGCGGTAGCTGGCGGCGGCTGCCTCCGGCCCGGCGGGCGGTTGCCCGGCCTCGCCCCGTTTCCCCGCAGAAGCTTCCGTGGGGCGGGAGGGGGAACTCTTTCCAAAGAGTTCCCCCCTCCCGCCCCCGATTCCTCCCATCTCCTCCCTTCCCCCCCGCCCCCTTTCGCCCTACACTCCCCCCATGCAGCACGACTCCTCACCCGTGGCCGAATACATCGCCGCCCTGCTGGCCAGCGAGCGCCTGGGCCGGCAGGTGTGCCACCACCGCCTCCTTCCGGGGCGGGAGGCCGAGTTCGCCGAGCCCCGCAGGCCCTGGCCCAGGGCCGTGGTCGAGGCGCTTTCCGCGCGCGGGGTGGAGCGCCTGTACAGCCACCAGGCGCTCGCCGCGGACATGGTGCGCGCGGGCAGGCACGTCGTGGTGGCCACGCCCACGGCCAGCGGCAAGACCTTCGCCTTCCAGCTGCCCATCATCGAGGCCGTGCTGCAGAACCCGGACAGCCGGGCCATAGCGGTGTATCCGCTCAAGGCCCTGGCCCAGGACCAATTGCGGGGATTTGAGGAGCTGACCGGCCCGCTCGGCCCGAAGGGCCCCACGGCGGCCATCTACGACGGCGACACCACCCCCAGCAGGCGGGCCAAGATACGCAAGCGCCCGCCCAATCTGCTGCTGACCAACCCGGAGATGCTGCACCTTTCCCTGCTGCCGCACCACGGCACCTGGGCCCAGGTCTTCGCCACGCTCACCCACGTGGTGCTCGACGAGGTGCACACCTACCGGGGCGTGCTGGGCGCGCACATGGCCCAGGTGCTGCGCCGCCTGCGCCGCGTGTGCCGCTACTACGGCTCGGACCCCTCCTTCGTGTTCTGCTCCGCCACCGTGGGCAACCCGGCCCAGCTCTGCGAGCTGCTCACCGACCTGAAGCCCGAGGCCGTCACCGAGTCCGGCGCGCCCGCCGGGGGGCGGCACATGGTCTTTTTGAACCCGGAGGACAGCCCGGCCACGGCGGCCATCCAGCTGCTGCAGGCGGCGCTGGCCCGGGGCCTGCGCACCATCGTCTATGCCCAGAGCCGCCGCATGACCGAGCTCATCGCCCTGTGGGCCAGCGAGAAGAGCGGCCAGTACAAGGACAAGATCAGCGCCTACCGTGCCGGATTCCTGCCCGAGGAGCGCCGCGAGATCGAGGGCCGCATGGCCTCGGGCGAGCTGCTCGCCGTCATCAGCACCAGCGCGCTGGAGCTGGGCATCGACATCGGCGGGCTGGACCTGTGCATCCTGGTGGGCTACCCCGGCAGCGTCATGGCCACCCTGCAGCGCGGCGGGCGCGTGGGCCGGGCGCAGCAGGAGAGCGCCGTGGTGCTCGTGGCCCAGGAGGACGCCATGGACCAGTACTTCATGCGCCACCCGGAGGATTTTTTCGCCCGCCCGCCGGAAAAGGCCGTGCTGAACCCCGAGAACCCGGTGATCCTGCCCCGGCACCTCATCTGCGCCGCCGCAGAGCTGCCGCTTGACGTGACTGGGCCCGGCGAGCCGTACCTGGCCAGCCCAGGCGCGCAGGCGGCCCTGGCCGGGCTCATCGCGGGCGGCAAGCTGTACTATTCCGCCGACGGCCAGGACATCGTCTCCCCGCGCAAGCGGCCCCACCGCGAGGTGGACCTGCGCGGGGCCGGTTCGCAAATCTCCATCGAGGACGCGGACACCGGCACGGTCATCGGCGCCGTGGACAGCCTGCGCGCCTGCCGCGAGACCCACCCCGGCGCGGTGTACCTGCACCGGGGCCGCACCTGGCTCGTCGAGAGCCTGGACATCCCCGGGGCCACGGCCCGGGTGCGCGCCGCCCGCGTGGGCTACTCCACCCGCGTGCGCAGCACCAAGGACACGGAGATTCTCGAAATCTACGACCGGCGCGAGGTGCTGGGCACCCGGGTCAGCTTCGCCCGGCTCAAGGTGACCGAGCAGATCACCGGCTACGAGAAGCGCTCCACCAAGGGCGGCAACCTGCTGGGCATGGTGCCGCTGGACCTGCCCCCCAGCGTGTTCGAGACCGAGGGCCTCTGGTTCGACGTGCCCGACGAGGCCCGCCGCAGGGCCGAGGCGGAATACCTGCACTTCATGGGCGGCATCCACGCCTTCGAGCACGCGGCCATCGGCATCCTGCCGCTCATGGTCATGACGGACAGAAACGACCTGGGCGGCATCAGCACGCCCATGCACACCCAGACCGGCGGGGCGGCGGTGTTCATCTACGACGGCATGCCCGGCGGCGCGGGGCTGACGCGGGAGGCCTTCGCCAAGGCCGAGGAGCTGCTCACGCGCACCCTCGCCGTCGTGCGCACCTGCCCCTGCGAGCTGGGCTGCCCCTCCTGCGTGCACTCGCCCAAGTGCGGCAGCGGCAACCGGCCCATCGACAAGGCCGCCGCGGCCTTTCTGCTGAATGAGCTCACCTGCGGCGCGCCCGGCCCGGACTGCCCGCCAGACATCAGCCCCACGGAGGTTCCCGTGCCCAAGGAAGCTACCCTGCCGGGCATCGACATGCCCGCCGTCATCATCCCCAGGCGCTTCGCCGTGCTGGACGTGGAGACGCGCCGCAGCGCCGCCGAGGTGGGCGGCTGGACGCGCCCCGACCTCATGGGCGTGTCCATCGCCGTGCTCTACGACTCCGGCTCCGACTCCTTCACCGACTACCAGGAGCACGAGATTCCCGCCCTGGCCGAGCGCCTGCCGGGCTTCGACCTCGTGGTGGGCTTCAACATCATCCGGTTTGACTACGCGGTGCTGGCCGGGATACACCCCTTCCGCTACGCCGCCCTGCCCACCCTGGACATGCTCCAGGCCGTGCACGAACGCCTGGGCTACCGCCTGAAGCTGGACAACCTGGCCCAGGCCACCCTGGACGTGGGCAAGAGCGCCGACGGCCTGCAGGCCCTCAAGTGGTGGCAGGAGGGCAGGCTGGACGAGATCGCCAAGTACTGCCGCCAGGACGTGGCCGTGACGCGCGACCTGTACCTCTTCGGCCGCGAGAACCGCTACGTGCTGTTCCAGAACAAGGCCGGGCAGAAGGCCAGGTTGCCCGTGGCCTGGTAGAAAGAGAATATCGGGGGCGCTGCCCCCGAACCCCCGCTGGAGGGACGAGTCCCTCCAGACCTCCCGATGCTGCGGGGCTGCCCGGAGGTTCAGGCGGGCAGGGGTAACCTTGGCCACACCGACAAGACACCCTAACGGGATTCCAAAGGGACTCGTCCCTTTGGTGGAGGGGGTCCGGGGGAGGCAAAGCCTCCCCCGAGCCACCCTTCGCCGCAAAGGACAGACATGCAAGCACGACTCCTCAAGGCCGATGGCCTGCTCATGCTCACCGCGCTCATCTGGGGCGCGGCCTTCGTGGCCCAGCGCGTGGGCATGGAACACGTGGGCCCGTTCACGTTCAACGCCGTGCGTTTCGCCCTGGGGGCCCTGGCCCTGCAGCCGCTCATCTGGCGCATGCAGGCCACCCGCGCCCGCGAGGGCGGCGGCCCGGGCATGGACGCCAAACGGATGCTGCGCTGCGGCGTGCTGGCCGGGTCGGTGCTGTTCGCCGGGGCGGCCCTGCAGCAGGTGGGCATGGTCTACACCACCGCGGGCAAGGCCGGGTTCATCACCGGGCTGTACGTGGTCATGGTGCCGCTGTTCGGGCTTTTGCTGGGCCACAGGGCGGGCGTGGGCACCTGGGCGGGCGTCGTCGCCGCCGCCGTGGGCCTGTACCTGCTCTCGGTGAACGAGGACTTCACCATCGCGTTCGGCGATGTGCTGGAGCTCATCGGCGCGGTGTTCTGGGCCGGGCACGTGCTGCTCATCGGGCGGCTTTCGCCGGGCATGGACTCCACCGACGCCGTGAAGCTGGCCTCCACCCAGTTCTCCATGTGCGCCCTGCTCAGCATGCTGGCAGCCGGGGCCACGGAGGCCATCACCCTGCCGGGCATCATGGCGGCGGGCATCCCCATCCTCTACGGCGGCCTCATGAGCGTGGGCGTGGCCTACACCCTCCAGGTGGTGGCCCAGCGCGACGCCGACCCGGCGCACGCGGCCATCATCCTGAGCCTGGAGGCCGTGTTCGCCGCCGCCGCCGGATACTTCGTGCTGGGCGAGGTGCTGACCCTGCGCGCCATGCTGGGCTGTGGGCTCATGCTGGCGGGCATGCTGGTGTCGCAGCTCAGGCCGTAGGCTCCCGGTCCTTGCCTGTGGGCCTTGCCCGACGACATTCCCCGGCGTACAAGGCGGACATGACGCACCCCGACCAGACCTCGTCCTCGATCTCCGTGGAGGGCATCCGCCAGGAGGCCGCCGCCCTGGGCTTCGAGCTGGCCAAGGCCCAGGCCAAGGCCATGTGCCAGTACCTGCTGCTGCTGCAGAAGTGGAACAGGGCCATGAACCTGGTGGGCCGCGCGGGCTGGCCGGAGATTTTCCGCGACCTGGCGGCGGACAGCCTGTACCTGGCCGAGTTCCTGGCCGGGCTGGACCTGCCGGAGCGGCCCCTCTCCCTGGACCTGGGCGCGGGCGCGGGCCTGCCGGGTATTCCGTTGCGCATCCTGTGGGGCGCGGGCGACTACGTGCTGGTGGAGCTGCGCGAGAAGCGGGCCATCTTTCTGCGCCAGGCCGTGGGCGAACTGAAGCTGCCGGGGGTGCGCGTGGCGCATGGTCGGGCCGAGTTCCTGGGCCCGGAGCTGGCGAGGCTCAAGCTGCCGCCGAAGGCCGACCTCGTGGTGAGCCGGGCCTTCCTGCCCTGGCCCAAGCTGCTGCCCCTGGCGGCGGAGCTGCTGGCTCCCGCCGGGCGGCTGGTCATCCTGGCCAACGAGGCCCCGCCGAAGGAACTGCCTGGCTTCGAGCTGCTCTCTTCGCGCGCCTACCCATCGGGGGGCAAATCGCGTTATTTCTGGGGCTTGACCCCGGCCAGCGCCTGAAGCATCCCGCCCTTGAAGATGAGCTTGGTGGCCAGCTCGTCGGCCTGGTCCGCCAGGTCCATGAGCCGCTCCAGGCACTCCAGGATCATCTGGCGGCGCTCCTCGTCGCCGTGTTCGAAGTCGAACTCCAGGTCACCGGAGTTGAAGTATTCCGCGATCTTGTCCAGGGTGGCGAGGTCGAGCATGGTGTCTCCGTGTCGTCGGCCAGGGGCCGTATTTTCGTCAATCGTGGTGGTACGGCAAGCCTTTGTTGATGCTGGCTGCGCGGTAGAGCTGCTCCAGCAGCACCACCCGGGCCAGCTCGTGCGGCAGGGTGATGCGCCCCAGCGAGAACAGCGCCCCGCCGGCCTTCGCGCGCTGGCGCACCTCGTCCGAGAGGCCGTAGGCCCCGCCCACGATGAAGCAGGGCGTGCGGGCGTTGTCCTCCCAGGCCTTGATGCGCTGGGCCAGCTCGCGGCTGGTCCAGGTCTCCCCGCGCTCGTCCAGGGCCACGGGCACCCAGCCCGGGGCCAGCCGGGCCAGGATGTCCCGGCCCTCGCGCTGGGGCTTTTCCTCCGGCGGGCAGGCGGCTGGCGCGTCCTTGATGGTCAGGATCTCCGCCCGCGCCAGGCGGGAGAGCTTGGCGGCGTAGAGTTCGGCGGCCTCGCGCAGGGCGGCCTCGCGGCACTTGCCCACCAGCAGGCAGGCCAGCCCGGCGGCCACCTAGGAGCGCCCCAGCACGGCGGAGAGCCGCCCGTTCTCGAAATTCAGGCGCACGTACCCGCCATCGGCCACCATGCCGGGGTTGAGCACGTGGGTGTTGCCCAGGCGCTCCTCTCCGGCGGCCTCGTGGATGTGCCCGCAGATGCAGACCTGGGGCTGGGCGGAGAGCAGGAACTCGCGCACGGCCACGCTGCCCACGCACACGCCCGAGGGCAGGCGGTCCACGCAGGTGTTCCTGGGCGGGGTGTGGATGACGGCCAGCAGGGCGTCCCCTGGCCCGCTTGCCAGGGCCTTGCCGTGTGTCTCGGCCAGCCAGGCGGCCAGCTCGTCCTCGCCCACCTCGCTGGGTGTGCCGAAGGGGGTGGGGGTGCTCCAGCCCACGCCCATGAGCGTCAGCCCCGGCGCCAGCGCGCGGGCCTGGCGGTGGATGTTCAGGCCCAGACCCTCCAGGTGCGCCTCCACAGCCGGGCGGTCCATGTTGCCGACCTGGGCCAGGATGCGCGGGTTGAGCGCCTGCGCCGCCTCAAGCACGCGCCCGGCCTCCGCCGCGCCGCCCCGGTTGGTCAGGTCCCCGGTGAGGATGAGCCCCTGGGCCTGGCGGATGCCCGGGATGTGGGCCAGCCGGTCCGTGCTTTCGTGGATGTCGCCCACCGCGATCCAATACATGGCCTTGCTCCTCCGGCTTTCGGGGGGGTGCCGGATATACCCCCAGGCGGTTGGGGGAAGCCGGTCCAACTCCGCCAAAATCGGGCGGATTTTTTCCTCTTCCCAAGGTCTGTACCTTAGCATACACAAGGTCACGGCGCAAAGGGCCACGGGCGCCCGGATTCCATACGCCTCGGGGGATTTTGGATGACTGAAGCCAGCCTGGAAAAGGACCGACTACGCAAGCAGATTGTCGAGCAGCGCATGGCCCTTTCGCCCGACGAGGTGAAGCGCGCCAGCCTGGCGGTGTGTGAGCGCATCCGCGCGCTGTCCGAGTGGAAGAACGCCTGGGCCGTGCTCCTGTACTGGCCCATCAAGAACGAGATCGACACCCGGCCGCTTTTGGCCGAGCTGTGGGAGCGCGGGAGCATGGCCCTGCTGCCCCGCTGCCGCCCGGAGCAGCCCGGGTTCATGGACCTGTGCGCCTGCACCTGCGAGGGCGACCTGGTGGAAGGCTCGTTCAACATCATGGAGCCGGCGGCCTGCTGCGCCACCAGCGAGGCCACGGGCGAGGTCTTCGTGCCCGACCTGGTGCTGGTGCCCGCCGTGGCCTTCGACGCCCACGGCTACCGCCTGGGTTTCGGCGGCGGCTACTACGACCGCCTGCTGGCCCGCCCGGAGATGGACGACACCGTGACCCTGGGCCTGTGCTACGACTTCCAGCGCATCGACGCCTTTCCCATGAACGCGTGGGACGTGCCCGTGCAGGGCATCTGCACCGAGCGCGAGCTCAAATGGTTCCGCTAGGGATCATCGGCTTCCGCTTTCCCGGCCTGCCCGGCGAATTGGCGAACGTCTCCTGCGCCTTCACCACCCGCCGGGGCGGCGGAAGCCAAGGGCCTTTCGCCGGGGCCAACCTGTCCTTCGACGTGGGCGACGACCCGGCCCGCGTGGCCGCCAACCGCCGCGAGCTGGCCCGGGCCCTGGGTCTCTCCGCCTTCTGCGAGCTCAGGCAGGTCCACGGCGACGCTTTGCACCTCGACCCCGCCCCCGTGGACACGGACGGCTTCTGCTCCGGCCCGGCGGAGCTGGAGGGCGACGCCCTGGCCACCGCCACGCCCGGCGTGGGCCTGTGCATCAAGACCGCCGACTGCCAGCCCATCCTCATCGCCCACGCCGGGGGCCGCTTCGTGGCCGCCCTGCACGCGGGCTGGCGCGGCAACGTGCTGGACCTGCCCGGCAGCGCCGTGGCCCGCCTGTGCGACCACTACCGCGTTCGCCCCGCCGAGCTCTACGCCGCGCGCGGGCCCAGCCTGGGCCCCCAGGCCGCGCAGTTCACCAGTTTCGAGGCCGAGTTCGGCGAGGGTTTCCGCCCCTATTTCGAGCCCCGGGGCCAGACCGTGGACCTCTGGCGCCTCACCCGCGACCAGCTCGCCCAGGCGGGCATCCCCGCCTCGCAGATCTTCGGCCTGGACCTGTGCACCCTGTCCAACCCGGCGGACTTCTTCTCCTACCGGGCCGCGCGCGCCACAGGCCGCCAGATGTCGCTGATCTGGCTCGACCAGAGCCGATAGCCCATCGGGTTTCCACGCCGGGCTTCCCTTGGGTCCGATGGTGTGCTACGTAGAGACACGACCATCACCCCAAAGCGAGGCCCCCCCCATGCTTCAGGGAATCTACAGCATCTGCTTCCAGTCCAGCCTGGCCACCGTGGGCGAGGGTATCGCCGTGTTCGACGCCTGCGGCGTGCACGGAGCGGGCGAAGGGCACATCTACCGCGGCGCCCAGCGCACCGAGGACGGCAAACACCTGCTGGACATCGAGATCGTGCACTTCCGCGGCCCCAAATATCCGGCCTTCGGGCCGCTCTCGCGCCTGCGCGCCACCCTTGCGGTCACGGAGGTGCACCCCTGCGGGTTCAAGGCCTCCGGCACGCTGGTGGAATCCATGTCCATCCGTCTGCACGTGCTGGCCGAGAAAATGGGCGAGCTGATGCCCCCGGCGTAGAGGGGAGAATCGGGGGAGGGCGGGGGAACTTTTCGGTGAAAAGTTCCCCC
>CAZCYB010000023.1:0-47511 GCA_964502805.1 uncultured Desulfocurvus sp. | reverse complement strand
GCGCGGAGCCCCCGGCAGGGGTCCAGGGGACGGAGTCCCCTGGCCGCCGGAGGCATTCTCTCTGCTAGAAGCCCCAGGCCGAGAGGGTGGGGCGCTTGTAGCCCTGCTGCTGGGCCACGATGTCCAGGGCGATGGTGGCCATGTCGTCCAGGGCGGGCGCCAGCGGCCTGTCCAGGTCGCGGAAGTCCAGGGTCTTGACGTACATGGAGCAGGACTCGCAGACATCGACGCGCACGCCGGGGTATTCCTGCACGCGGAACTGCTTGAGCTTGTTCTGGTCGGTCTCGTCGCAGAACAGGCAGCCCAGGCGCCGCACGCGGTACTGGTGGCCGCAGAAGGAGCACACGCCGTGGCGCTGGCCTTCCTTGCCGCGCAAGAGCGAGATGTAGGGCAGGCTGCCGCACAGCGGGCAGTGGCCGTGGTCGTGGGGCAGGTTCTCGGGGATGCGCTGGGCCAGGCCCTGGGCGGCGGCGTTCAGGCCGGGCCACAGGGACGAGGTGGCCAGGAAGTCCAGGGCGCGCGGGGTGGTGGGCAGCTTTTCGCGCCAGGTGGCGAAGAGCGCCTCGTCGCCCACGGCCAGGGCGCGCATGGCCTGGGCCGGGTCGAGTTCGCCCGTGGCCAGGGCCTCGCGCAGGGCCTCGGCGGCCTTGGCTGCCTCGGGGCTCACCCCGGCCAGGATCTCCAGGAACCTGGGGAACAGGCTGGCGGCCTGGGCCAGGTCGTGGGGGAAGTCCTGGCGCAGCAGCATGGGGCTGCCAGCGAACATGGCCTCGGTGGAGGCGCAGGCCTCAGGGGTTGGCAGTTCCACCCTGGCCTGGGCGCGCGCGGCAAGCTGCAGCGGCAGCACCTGCTCCACCAGGGCCACGAGTTCGTCGGGCAGCATGTCCGTGGCGCGGATCTCCGCCAGTTTTTTCTCAATGATTTCTGCGGTGAGCTGGTCCTCGAAGTTCATTCGGCGTTCCTTGGCGTGGACTCGGCGCAGGCATCCTCCTGGCCGGATTTGTTAGTGTAGCCGCTGCCAGGGGAGGATGCAACATGTTGGCGGCAATCTTCTTCCTGGCACTTGCATCCCCCTGCGATGGCAGGTACTAGCCACAGTAGGCGATGACGCCGTTTGCCATGATGGGGGTGGGAGCATGAGCGCTGGAGACGGGCTGCCCGGGATGAATCTGGCCGCGTTGGCCGAGGGTTTTGCGGGCAGCGAGGACGTGCTGGCCCAGATGCTGGGCCTGTTCGAGGGCCAGGCGCGGCAGCGGCTGGCGGAACTGGACGAGGCCCTGGCCGGGGGCGACACGGCGGCCGGGCGCAAGACCCTGCATTCCATGGTGAACATAGCGGGCGCGGTGCGCGCCTTCACCCTGGCCGATCTGGCCCGGCGCATGGGCGAGGCCCTGCGGTCCGAGGACCTCCCCGCCGCCAGGGTCCTGGCTGCGACGCTGCACGCCGAGGCCGCCCTGGTGCTGCGCCAGGTGGCGCACCTGCTGGCCCTGCACCGTGCCGATCCCGCGGCCCTCTGGACCACCGCCCTGCCGGGCTGACCGACACGAGGCCCGGAACGGAAAACGCCCGCCAGGATGCTCTCCCGGCGGGCGTTTTGTGTCGTTCCGTATGGGCTACAGCCCGGCCAGCAGAATCTCGCCGAACTCCTTGCAGCCCACTGCCTTGGCGCCCTCGATCTGGGAGGCCAGGTCCACCGTGACCTTGCGCGCGGCGATGGCCTTGGCCACGGAGGCGTGGACCATGGCGGCGGCCTCGAACCAGCCCAGGTGCTCCAGCATCATGGTGCCGGAGAGGATCAGGCTGCCGGGGTTGGCCATGTCCTTGCCCGCGATGGTGGGCGCGGTGCCGTGGGTGGCCTCGAAGAAGGCCAGGGTGTCGCTCATGTTCACGCCCGGAGCCAGGCCAAGCCCGCCCACCTGCGCGGCCAGGGCATCGGAGATGTAGTCCCCGTTCAAGTTGGTGGTGGCGATGACGCTGTACTTCTCGGGGCGGATGAGCGCCTCCTGGAACATGGCGTCGGCGATGCGGTCGTTGATGACCACCGGCTTCTTGGCACCCTCGGCGGCCTCGGCCTCGGTCATGGTGAACTCGCCGAACTCGGCCGCGGCCATCTCGTAGCCCCAGGCGCGGAAGCCGCCCTCGGTGAACTTCATGATGTTGCCCTTGTGCACCAGGGTGACGCTGGGGCGCTTCTGGTCGATGGCGAACTTGACGGCGCGGCGGGCCAGGCGCTTGCAGCCGGCCTCGGTCATGGGCTTGATGCCGATGGCGCACTCGTCGGTGACTTTCGCGCCCATCTCGTCGCGCAGGAAGGCCACGACCTTCTTGGCCTCCGGGCTTCCGGCGGCCCACTCGATGCCCGCGTACACGTCCTCGGTGTTCTCGCGGAACACCACCATGTCCACGCGCTCGGGGTGCTTCACCGGGCTTTCGATGCCGGGGAAGTACTTGATGGGCCGGATGCAGGCGTACAGGTCGAACATCTGGCGCAGGGTGACGTTGAGGCTGCGGAAGCCCTTGCCCACAGGGGTGCCCAGGGGGCCCTTCATGGCCAGCTCCGCGCCCTTCAGCGCGTCCAGGGTGGCCTGGGGCAGGTTCTCGCCGGTCTCGCGCACGGCCTTCTCACCCGCCAGGATTTCCTTCCAGACGAGCTTCTTGGAATCGCCGTAGGCCTTTTTGATCGCGCCGTCGATGACCGGGCGCGCCGCGGCCCACACTTCCGGCCCGATGCCGTCGCCCTCAATGAAATAGACAACCTTCTCCACCTCTGGTGCCCTCCGAACAAAATTCGCGGCCCGTTCCCCGCCTTGGGTCCGGCGCGCGCGTGCAACTTGATAGCCGGGGTTCGGCCCCGTGGCAAGCCCCGGCGCGTGTTCCCGCCCGGGCCCGGCCTTGACAATTGGCAGGGCTGGAAGTACTCACCCACCATGCGTACAAGTCTAGGACATATCCCCAGCCTATGCTGGTGGCGCTGGTGGCACAGGGATTGAAGCCGCCGGCATGACGGACGCTCGTATCAGGGCCGCGGACTTCAGCACCGTGGCCCTTTTTGTTTCGCAAAACGCGAGAATGCAACGAGGGAGGCGGCCTGAAGGCGGCCAAACCCCGTTTTCAGGAGGAATACACCATGGATACAAGGATCAATCTGCCCCAGTCCGAGATTCCCAAGGCCTGGTACAACGCCCTGCCCGACCTGCCCACGCCGCTGGCCCCCCCGCGCGACCCGGCCACCGGCGACATCCTGACCCCGGACAAGCTTGAGCCCATCTTCGCCAAGGAGCTCATCGCCCAGGAGATGAGCCCGGAGCGCTTCATCGCCATCCCCGAGCAGGTGCAGGACATCTACCGCCTGTTCCGCCCCACCCCGCTGGTGCGCGCCAAGCGCCTGGAGGAGGCCCTGGGCGTCAAGTGCCGCATCTACTACAAGAACGAGTCCGTCTCCCCCTCGGGCTCGCACAAGACCAACACCTCCGTGCCCCAGGTGTTCTACAACAAGCGCGAGGGGGTGCGCCGCCTGGCCACGGAGACCGGCGCGGGCCAGTGGGGCACGGCGCTCTCCTTCGCCTGCAGCATGTTCGGCATGCAGTGCACCGTGTACATGGTCAAGGTGAGCTACGAGCAGAAGCCCTACCGGAAGATCCTCATCAACAGCTACGGCGGCGAGATCTTCCCCTCCCCCTCGGACCGCACCAACGCGGGCCGGGCCATGCTGGCCAAGGACCCGGACTGCAAGGGCAGCCTGGGCCTGGCCATCAGCGAGGCCGTGGAGGACGCCGCCACCCACGAGGACACCAAGTACACCCTGGGCAGCGTGCTGAACCACGTGCTGCTGCACCAGACCGTGGTGGGCCTGGAGACCGAGAAGCAGCTGGCCATGATCGGCGAGAAGCCGGACTACCTGGTGGGCTGCGTGGGCGGCGGGTCCAACTTCGGCGGGCTGGTGCTGCCGTTTTTGCCCCGCAAGCTCAGTGGCGAGAACATCACCTTCGTGGCCGCCGAGCCCAAGGCCTGCCCCACGCTGACGCGCGGCAGCTACCGCTACGACTTCGGCGACATGGCCCGGCTGACCCCGCTGATGAAGATGCACACCCTGGGCCACGCCTTCATGCCCGCGCCCATCCACGCGGGCGGCCTGCGCTACCACGGCGAGGCGCCCATCGTGTCCAACCTCATGGCCGAGGGGCTCGTGGACGCCCGGGCCTACTACCAGGGCGACTGCTTCGAGGCGGCCATGCTCTTCCTGCGCACCGAGGGCTTTTTGCCCGCGCCGGAGACCAGCCACGCCATCGCCAGCGCCATCGACGTGGCCAAGAGCGCCAAGCCCGGCTCCACGGTGGTGTTCCTGTACTCCGGCCACGGCCTGCTCGACCTGGCCAGCTACGACGCCTACCTGCGCGGCGACCTCTCCAACTACGAGCTGCCCCAGGACCAGATCGACCAGGCGCTCATGATGTGCCCGGACATCCAGGGGTAGGGGCGGGGTAGGGGCCGCCTCGAAAAGCGCCTCTTGCCCCCTGGACTTCGTCGTGAGCCGGTCGTGGGCCGGGGCTGTACCGCATGAGTACTATCCCCGACCCACGACCGGCTCTCTCTTTGCCAGGGACCAAGATTTATCTTTTGGAGGCGGCCCCGGCTTTTTGAAGACGGCCCCAGCGCAGACGGATGGGGAGGATGACAAGGGGGCCGCAAGGCCCCCCATTTTTGTAGGGCTTTTTCGTTGACAACGCGCCGCGACAGGCAGAGCATGCTCCCCTGGCCGGGGATACCCCGGCGCACGCCGTGAATCGCGCATCCGGGCCGCGTCCCCTTCGGCCCGCGCGGGGGAGTGGACTGCCTATGATTGCCTGGATTGAGGCCAAGAGAGCCGGGCTCTTCAACCGGCACAACCTCGTCAACAACCTGCTCTCCGGCATGGTCGTGGGCGTGGTGGCCATCCCCCTGGCCATGGCCTTCGCCATCGCCAGCGGCGCCAAGCCGGAGCAGGGCCTGTACACGGCCATAGTGGCCGGCATCGTCGTCAGCGTCTTCGGCGGCAGCCGCCTGCAGATCGCCGGGCCCACCGGCGCCTTCATCGTCATCCTCTCCGGCATCACGGCCAAGTTCGGCATCGCCGGGCTGCAGATCGCCACGCTCATGGCCGGGGTGATCCTGGTGGGCTTCGGCCTGGCCAAGATGGGAGCGGTGATCAAGTTCATCCCCCGGCCCGTCACCGTGGGCTTCACCAGCGGCATCGCGGTGATCATCTGGGTGGGCCAGTGGAAGGACTTCTTCGGCCTGCCCAAGCCCGTGGGCGACGAGTTCCACGAGAAGCTCATCGAGCTTGTGGGCTCCTTCGGCCAGCTCCATTCGCACACCACGCAGCTGGCCCTGCTGGCCCTGGCCATCCTGCTCATCAGCCCGCGCATCATCAAGCGCGTGCCCTCGCCCCTGGTCTCCATGGTGGTGGTGACCCTGGTGCAGAGCTACTTCAAGTTTCCCGGGGTGGAGACCATCGGCTCGGCCTTCGGGGGCATACCCGCCACGCTGCCCATGCCCAGCCTGCCCGCCATGCACCTGAAGGACCTGTTTCCGCTCATCGGCCCGGCCTTCACCATCGCCTTCCTGGGCGCCATCGAGAGCCTGCTCTCCGCCGTCGTGGCCGACGGCATGGCCAACACCCGCCACAACTCCAACCAGGAGCTGGTGGGCCAGGGGCTGGCCAACATCCTCTGCCCGGTGTTCGGCGGCTTCGCGGCCACCGGGGCCATCGCCCGCACGGCCACCAACATCAAGAACGGGGCCACCAGCCCGCTCTCCGGCGTGGTGCACGGCCTGGTGGTGGTGCTCACCATCCTGCTTTTGGCGCCGCTGGCGGCCAACATCCCCCTGTGCAGCATGGCGGCCATCCTTTTCGTGGTGGCCTACAACATGTGCGAGGCCCGGCACTTCGCGGACATCGTGCGCACCGCGCCCAAGGCCGACATCGCCATCCTGGTCATGACCTTCCTGCTCACGGTGTTCGCCGACCTGGTGGTGGCGGTGAACATCGGCGTGGGCATCGCCTCGCTGATCTTCATGGGCCGCATGGCCTCGAGCGTGCATGTGGGCCTGGACGACAAGGCCACCCGCGAGCTTTACAGCGCGGACGAGAAGGAGGCCAAGGCCCACGGCTACACGCACACCCCCGAGGAGATCGACGCCTTTGACAAGTGCTGCGACGCCAACGTGGTGGTGTACACCATCAGCGGGCCGTTCTTCTTCGGCGCGGCGGAGCGCATCGAGGGCATCATCAGCTCCATCAACGTGGAGTTCACCACGGTGGTGCTGCGCTTCCACCACGTGCCCTTCGTGGACGCCACGGGCGTGGACACCTTCCGCAGCATCATCAAGCGCATGGAGAAGGGCGGCAAGGGGGTCATCCTCTGCGGCATGCCGCCCTACGTGCGCGACAAGTTCCAGAAGGGCGGCATCCTCGACCTGGTGGGCAAGCACAACATCATCGACCGCGTGGAGGACTACCACACGGTCTGCGCCTGCAAGCTGGAGGAGTAGGGGGGCTGGCCGCAAAGTGCGCCTTTTGCCCCCTGGGCATCGTCGTGAGCCGCTCGTGGGCCGGGTCCGTACCGCAAGAGTACTGTCCCCGGCCCACGAGCGGCTCCTCTTTTGTTGCAGGGCCTTGCCAGGAACCAAAATTCATCCCTTTGCAGCCAGCCCCGAAGCAGATCGGAGCCAGTCCCGGATAGGGTCGAAGCCGACCCCGAAGCAGATGCGGAGCACGTCTCTTTGCGCCACCCTGCCTTGACCCCAGCCTTGTTTTTGGGGCATCGGTAGGGAATGGACTTCACGCTGCTTGCCGAAATACTCACTGTGTTCGCCCTGTCCGTGGCGGTCATCTACATCTGCCATAAGGCGCATGTGCCCGCCATCGTTGGCTTCCTGCTCACCGGCGTCATCGCCGGGCCCTATGGCCTGGGGCTGGTCAAGGCCGTGCACGAGGTCGAGATCATGGCCGAGGTGGGCGTGGTGCTGCTTCTGTTCACCATCGGCCTGGAGCTCTCCCTGGGCGAGCTGGTGCGCCTGCGCAGGAGCGTGCTGGTGGGCGGCGGCTCCCAGGTGCTGCTGACCATCCTGGCCTTTGCCGCCCTGGCCCTGGGCCTGGGGCAGAGCGGCTCCAAGGCCCTGTTCGTGGGCTTTCTGGCCGCGCTCTCGTCCACGGCCATCGTGCTCAAGATTTTGCAGCAGCGGGCGGAGATGGACAGCGCCCACGGCCGCATCGCCCTGTCCATCCTCATCTTCCAGGATCTCGTCATCGTGCCCATGGTGCTGGTGGTGCCCTTTCTGGCGGGCACGGCGGGCACGGGCGGGCTGTCCTTCCTGTGGCCCACCCTCAAGGGCGTGGGCATGGTGGCCCTGGTGTTCTTGCTGGCGCGCAAGGTGATTCCCGGCGTGCTGCACAGCATCGTGCAGACCAGAAGCCGCGAGCTCTTCCTCATCAGCACCCTGGCCCTGTGCCTGGCCACGGCCTTCCTCACCTCCAGCATCGGGCTGTCGCTCTCCCTGGGGGCCTTCCTGGCCGGGCTCATCATCAGCGAATCCGAATACAGCTTAAGCGCCCTGGAGGGCATCCTGCCCTTCCGCGACGTGTTCACCAGCCTGTTCTTCATCTCCGTGGGGATGCTGCTGGACGTGAACTACCTCATGGCCAACCTGCCCCCCGTGGCCGGGGCCACCGTGGCCGTGCTGGGCCTGAAGGCGCTCATGGCCGCGGGCGCGGCGTACCTCCTGGGCTTTCCCGTGCGCCCGGCGGTGCTGGTGGGCCTGGCCCTGTGCCAGGTGGGCGAGTTCTCCTTCGTGCTGGCCAAGGCCGGGGTGGGCAGCGGCCTGCTGGACCAGGGCAGCTACCAGCTCTTCCTGGCCGCCAGCATCCTGACCATGGCGCTCACCCCGCCGCTCATCGGCCTTTCCCCGCGCCTGGCCGACCGCATCCGCGCCCTGCCCATCTTCTCGCGCATGCGGCCCAGGCCCTTCGAGGAGGAGATGGAGCGCGTGTGCGTGGGCCCGGGCTGTGTGGCGGACCACCTGGTCATCGTGGGCTTCGGCGTGGGCGGACAGCACCTGGCCCGGGCGGCCAAGAACTTCGGCATCACCTACCGCGTCATCGAGATGAACCCGGACACCGTGCGCCACAGCGCGGCCCAGGGCGAGCCCATCATGTACGGCGACGCCAGCCAGACGGCGGTGCTGGAGCACGTGGGCGTGCCCCAGGCGCGCGTGCTGGCCATCGTGGTCAGCGACCCGGCCAGCACCCGGCGCATCACCGACGCGGCGCGCAAGCTGAATCCGGGCCTGCACATCGTCACGCGCACGCGATTCCTGTCCGAGATGGGCCCGCTCATGGACCTGGGCGCCAGCGACGTGATCCCCGAGGAGTTCGAGACCAGCGTGGAGATCTTCACCCGCGTGATGATGCGCTACCTGGTGCCCAGGGCGGACATCGAGCGCTTCACCGAGGAGGTGCGCTCCGAGGGGTATGAGATGCTGCGCGCGCAGGAGGCCCAGGGCGAGGGCTTCCAGGCCCTGAGCCGCCAGTTCCCGGAGATGGACCTGAGCGCGCTGACCGTGGAGGCCGGGAGCGTGCTGGATGGGAAGACGCTCACCGAGATCGACCTGCGGCGCACGCACGGGCTCACCATCGTGGCCCTGGGCCGTGGCGACCAGGTGATGGCCAACCCGGACGGCACCCTGCGCCTGAAGGGCGGGGACGTGGCCTACGTCTTCGGCCCGCATGCGGACATCGCGGCCAAGGCCGGGCTGTTCACGGCGCGGAAGAGAGAGTGGGAAGAGGGGAAGTAGCTAAAGGGGGGCCGCAAGGCCCCTTTTTATTTCGAATAGATTTTGTCAAATTCTTGCAGGATATTGTTGTTGTAAAAGTATTTTAAAGGGCTTTTGGGGTTTCCTGGGTCTAGGTAGCGAGGCTTTGCGAATCTTTCGTCTGACATAAGCGGTTTGCGAATGGAGTGAAATTTTGGATCCTGTTTAAAATCTCTATACCGCTTTCTGAGCCTGTCTGTAAGCTCTTTGTAGTCCCAGGGGTACTTTTTCCTGATGTCTTCATCTTGAAATGTAACACTGATAGCAGACGGGTCCTTTGATGTGATTACTTTTGAGGCTGTGCTAAGGGAAGACTTTTCAAACTTTATATCAACCTTTATGGCTACGGAATATTTGCCATCGCTTGCTGATCTCGATTTTGCCAAGCTTTCTAAATACCCGATGAGCCTACCTTCGTCATTCGATACCCAAACGGATTCTACTTCTTTAGTGCTATCAATAAACGAAAGGGGTAAAAGTAAAGATAGCGTATCTGAAAAGTCGCGGTTGAACCAATCTTTTGCTAACAAAATAAAATTTTTAATTGTAGCACAAGAAATTTCAAGAACCTGTAAAGACAGCACTGAGCTTGCGCTAATATAATGTGTTGAGTTGTCTCTGACTTCTACAAGTGCATATATGTTTGAGACGATTTCAGCGTCGATTTTTCCAGGGCTGTCTTGGATTTTGGATATACAGCCATGGAGAGAAATTGTTTTTGGGTTGCCAACTCTATTGCGAACAACAACTTGTCTTTTCCCAGATTGTCCGTCTTTTCTCTTTATTGTTTCGTAAATCCTGATAGCCCTGACGTCATTTTTTGAATCTTTGAGGATTTTTGCCTTTAATAGTAATTCCCAGGCATTGATCGCTAGAATTGCAAAAGTTTCCTCTCTGTACGAGAAGGTCGGCTTGTTGTATATTTCGACAGCAGCAATAAGGGCACACTTAGCCTTGTCAACGAATTTGTTGTATATGCTTTTGCTCATTCAAACCCCCGCCTCCTTGTGCACCGCCTCCACCACGTTGTCCACCATGACCTCCACGGCCTTGTATTCGCCGGGCTTGATGACGTAGCGCGTGAGCGCGTAGTCGATCTGGTCGATGTAGTCGAGCTTGCCCCAGCCGCCGGGCAGCAGCAGCCGCGCCACGTCGTTCAAAAAGGGCTCCACGTCGATGTAGTGGCCCTCGAAGTCCACGGCCAGCACGTTGTCCTTGTACACCACCTGGTCAAAGGGCATGGAGTGCCTGATCTGCTCAAAGGCCTCGGGCGAGAGCCCATGAATGTCGGCATACACGCGCACGGCTTCCATGTCGGTCGCTCCGTTGTTTTTTAAGGGTTGGTCAGGGTTCGCAAATCGTCCAGGATGATTCCGGCCGCGCGGGCCGCCGCTCCGGGGCCGCCAACCTTCTGCCGCAGGCCCGCCAGGTCGTCGCGGGCGGCGCCGAGCGCGGCGTGGTCCGTCAGCCAGGGCCGCAGGCGCGCGGCCAGCAGTTCCGCGTGGGCCTGGTCCTGCAACAGGCCCGGGAACACCTCCCGGCCCATTATCAGGTTGGGCAGGCTGGCCCACTTGACCTGCACCACCAGCTTGCCGATGGCGAAACTTAAGCCCGAGAGCCGGTAGGCCACAACCGTGGGCGTGCCGATGAGAGCGGCCTCCAGCGTCACCGTGCCGGAGGCGGCCAAGAGCGCCCGGCAGGAGCGCATCATGCGGTAGCGGTCCCCGGGCTCGTGGATGGTGACAGGCACCTCCGACAACAGGGGGGGCGGCAGGAACGAGCGCAGGAAGTCCGCGTCCATGCCCGGCGCGCGGGCCAGGGCCAGCTTCAGGCCCGGGATGTCCTTTTTCAGCAGCAGGGCTGCCTGGGCGAACTGGGGCAGGAGCGCGCTGATCTCCTTGCGCCTGCTGCCGGGCAAAAGCCCCAGCAGGTTCGGGTCCGGGGTCATGGCGTCCAGTTCGGCAAGCGGCAGCTGGTCCATGAGCGGATGGCCCACGTAGTCCACGTCCATGCCGCGGGAGGCGTAGAAGTCCTTCTCGAAGGGCAGGATGCACAGCACCCGCCGCGTGAAGGCGCGCAGGAACTCCACCCGGCCGCTACGCCAGGCCCAGACCTGCGGGCTGACGTAGTAGTACACCGGGATGCCGAGCTTTTTCGCCATGCGCGCCACGCGGAAGTGGAAGTCCGGGCAGTCGATGAGGATCACGGCGCGGGGTTTTGTTTCCTGCAGCGCGCGTTTGACCTCGCCCAGGAGCTTCAGGATGCGCGGCAGGCCGGAGAGGACCTCGGTGAGGCCCACCAGGCTGATGAGGCGCATGGGGAAGCGCACATCGCACCCGGCGGACGTAAGCGCCGGGCCGCCCATGCCCACGGCGCGCAGGCCGGGCTCCTGCTCTTGCAGGGCGCCCAGCAGGCTGGCGGCGTGGATGTCGCCGCTGGCCTCGCCCGCGCTGATCCAGAGGGGCCCTTGTCTTCCAGTGGGTGCGGTCATGGGCGTTCCCTACCGTGATCGGGGGGCTTCGGCAAGCCGGGGCCGGGTTGCAATGCCGGTGCGGAGAAGGTAGGGAGGGGGCCAGCCCGGCAGCGGGCCAAACCATTTCTGGAGATGCGACGCATGCTGAGAGTCGGTGTCATCGGCCTGGGATCCATGGGAAAAATCCACCTGCGCAACTACTGCGAGATGCCGCAGGCCCAGGTGGTGGGCGCGGTGGACTTGGCCCCGGCCAACCGCGAGGCCGCCGAGAAGCAGTTCGGCGTCAGGGCCTTCGAGAGCGTGGACGCCCTGCTGGACCAGGGCGTGGACGCGGTGAGCATCTGCGTGCCCACGGTGCTGCACTTTGAGGTGGCCATGCGGGTCATCGGCGCCGGGGTGAGCCTGCTGGCCGAGAAGCCCCTGGCCGCCACGGCGGAGCAGGGCAGGCAGATCGTGCGCGCGGCGCGCGAGAAAGGCGTCACCCTCATGGTGGGGCACATCGAGCGCTTCAACCCCGCCGTGGTGGCCCTGAAGGAGCTGGTGGCCGAGGGGCTGATCTCCCTGGCCATCGAGCGCGTGGGGCCCTTCCCGGTGCGCATCCAGGACGTGGGCGTGGTCAAGGACCTGTCCTCCCACGATATCGACCTGGTGCGGTTCCTGTCCGGCAGCGAGTTCGACACGGTCTCCGGCGCGCACAGCGCCAGCCGTGGCGGCCACGAGGACAGCGTGGTCATCGTGGGTCGGATGCAGAACGGCGTCATCGCCACCGTGACCAACAACTGGGTCACGCCCTTTCGCTCGCGCAAGATCCGCGCGGCCTGCAAGGGCCGGTTCTACGAGGCCGACCTCATGACCCTGGAACTGCGCGAGTACGGCGAGTTCGACCAGCAGGCCAAGACCTACACCGTGCGCGAGTGGCCCACCGTGCGCCGCGAGCAGATGCGCGAGGAGCTTTGCGCCTTCTTGAAGGCCGTGGCGGACCGCACGCCCCCGCCCATCAGCGGCGAGGACGGGCTGGTGGTCCTGGAGGTCATCGAGCAGGTGCTGGGCGAGGACTAGGCCCGGCGGAAAGAATGCGAAAAGAGGGGCGGCTCCGACGGAGTCGCCCTTTTCGTTGGCCTGGGGGAAAGGCTAGTTGGCGGCGGCCAGGCGCAGGTGGTTCTGCACGCTCAGGGCCCCGGCGCTCTTGGCGCTGGCGATGAGCCTGTCGCGCTCCGCCTGATTGCGCACGCTGCCCAGCAGCACGGCGTTGCCCTGCACCACGCGCACGCGCACCTCGCGGGTGCGCACGCCGGAAAGGCGCAGGATGATGTCGCGCAGTTCGCCGTCGGAGTTGGCGGCGCGCGGGCCGGAGCTGGGGAACAGGCACAGGGTGGCGCGGCGGATGCCCGGCACGCCCATGGCCAGGCGGGCGGCGCGCTCGCGGTCGGCCTGGGTGTCGTACAGGCCCACGATGTAGGCGTGGCCTTCGATGACGTGCGGGGTGGACTGGGCCAGGGTTCCGCCCTGGGCCTCCAGCAGGGCGCGCAGCCGGGCCTCGGCCTGGTCGTCGCGCGTGGGGTGCGATTCGATGGGCTGGCGGGCGTTCAGGCCCGCGGCGATGTCGTAGCCGGTCTTGGCCGTTTCCGCCGCGTTCAGCACGTCCAGCGCCGCGAGTATGGGCAGGGGCGAGCCGGCGCAGCCCGCGCAGGCCAGCAGGGCGAGCAGGGGCAGGAGGCGGAGGAGCGGGGCCAGGCTACGGCGCATTCGGTCTCCGGTCCGGGGCGCTGGGCCCCGGTGGTCGCCCCCGCCGGTCATGGGCCGAAAAGCCTTACGGCCTGGCCGGTTTCGGGGGGCTGGGGCAGCAGGCACCTGCCGCTGCGCCCCCGGGCGGAATTTTTTGCCCGGACCCATCCTGTGCAGACTTCGCGCCAAGGCCGCCGCCCTGGCCCATTGCGTCCGCCGCGTTGCCCACGGCCACGTAGTAGGTGGTGCCCGCCAGCCACTGGGTGAGCACGATGCGCAGGTGCGCCGGGCGGTTCTCCCAGGCGTCCCAGCGCTTCTTCTTGATGGCCAGGACGATGTCCGTGGAGTTCGCCAGGGGGTTCAGCACGTCGAAGCCCGCGGTCTCGTGGATAACCTGCCCGGCATAGTAGGAGTAGATGCCCTGGTAGATGTCGTGGGCCACGGGCAGGTAGCCCTTCGCGGCGTAGTCACGCAGCACCAGCGCCTGGGCCCGGGGGCTCATGATGGGGTCCAGGGCCGGGGCCAGGATGCCCCCGGCGGGCTGGATCCACAGCGTCACCAGCAGGGCCAGGGCCGTGAGGGCGCGCCGGGGGCCGTGCCCGCGCAGGGCCAGGAGCGCCGCGCCCAGGAGGCCGAAGCACCCGGCCACCAGCCATTTTCCCGGTAGGGTTGCCGCAGGTCCGAAGAGCTCGGCGGCGGGCACGGGCAGGAAGCGCTCGGCCTGGGTGGCGGCGGCGGCGAGAAGCAGAAAGAGCAGGCCCGAGGCGGTCCAGAGGCGGCGCCAGGGCAGGTCGGCCTCCAGGAGCCCCCAGGCCATGAGCAGGGCCAGGGGAGCCAGCTGCGGCAGGATGTACACCACCACCTTGCCCGAGAGCAGCGAGAGCAGGCCCAGGCCGCTCGCGGCGCTGATCCACAGCCAGGCCCGGGCGTCGGCTGCGGGCGAGGAGGCCCTGCGCGCGGCCCAGGCCCCGGCCCAGAAGCCCGGTGTGAACACCCGGCCCACAGGCAGGGCGAGCAGCGCCAGGGTCCAGGGCAGCCAGCACAGGGGGAAGGCCACCAGGTAGAACCAGGCGGGCTCGGCGTGGTGGAAGGTTTTGGTGGCCCGCAGGAAGATCTGCTCGTAGAAGATTTTGTGGAGGAAGCCGTAGCCCTCCACGAAGTACGCGGCCACGGCCCAGGCCGCCACCAGCCCCAAGAGCGCGCCCAGCCCGGGCAGCAGCGACCGGGAGAAGAACTCCCGCGCGCGGCCCCGCCAGGCCAGGAAGAGCAGGGTGGTCAGCACCGGGAAGGCCAGGCCGAGCGGCCCCTTGGTCAGGGTGGCCAGCCCGCACAGGACCAGGGCCAGGGTGGCGCGGCGCGTGCGGGAAGCCTCGTTCCCCGGGGCGAAGGCCAGGCAGAACTCGGCCTGGGCGGCGGTGATGAGCGCCGCGAAGAGCAGGTCCATGCGCGAGTAGTGCAGCAGCCCGGCGAAGAACAGGGTGGAGAGCAGGATGAGGCCGGAGCCGAGGCGGACTTCGTCGGACAGGCCCAGCGCCCGGCCCAGGCGTAGGGTGGCCCAGACCATGGCGAGGCCGCTTGCCGCCGCCGCGAGGAAGAATGCCGCCGGGTCACCCAGAGCGGTAAGCTTGTCCACCAGCCAGACGAACCAGAAGTACAGGGGCGGTTTGTCCGGGTAGGCCACGCCGTTTAAGTTCAGCACAAGCCACTTGCCGCGCAGCAGGCCGACGTAGGCGTCGGCGTAGCGCACCTCGTCGGAGAACCACAGGGCCCGGGCGTTCAGCACGAACAGGGTCTGGGCGGCGGCCAGCAGGGCCAGGGAGGCGCGCGGCCAGCACAGCATGGCCCGCCAGAGGCGGTCGAGCAGGCGGGGCAGGGCGCTCATTGGAACCTCAGCCTGGGGCCGTCCGCCATGCGCCGGGCGATGCGCCCGGCCAGGTATTGGGCCAGCAGGCCGCCCAGGGTGCCCAGGGCCCAGCCCGCCAGCACGTCCGAGGGGCTGTGCCAGCCCAGGGCGATGCGCGTGTGGGCCATGAGCCCCAGGGCCAGGCCCAGCAGCAGCGGCCAGAACAGATTCCCGGCGCGCAGGGCCAGGGGCAGGGTCTGGAGGGTCAGCTCCGTGGTGTGGCCCGAGGGCATGGCGTGGTGCGAGGCCTGGGTGGTGAAGGGCAGGAACTCCGCGCCGTTGAGCGGGCGGGGCCTGCCGATGGACATCTTGAGGGCGCGCACGGCCAGCAGCGAGACGAGCAGCTGCGCGGCCAGGTAGCCCAGGGCCAGGGACGTGAGGCGCCTGTCGCCCCGGGCCAGCCCCGTGGCCAGGATGCCCGCGTAGACCAGGTAGAAGGCCGCGTTGCCCCAGTCGGTGTACAGCTTGAGCCAGCGCGCGGGCTCCGGGTTGGCGGCGCGCCAGAGCTCGTAGTGCCGGGCGATGTCCGCCTCCGCGCCGTATTGGGCGTAGGCGGCGGCCACCACCGCCAGGAGCGGCAGGGACAGCGCCAGCCAAGCGAGCGCGGGGGAGGGGGTTCTCTGCGGCATGCGGCCTTATAGGTCCATTTCCCGGCAGGCGCAACACGCCGTTCGGGTCGATCGGGGTCCGGCCAGCAAAAGAAAAGGCCCGCCGGAGGAGGTTTCCCCCGGCGGGCCGCGTCTTGTGTCTGTTCCGGGATCAGTGGCAGCCCAGCCCGCCCACGCAGCGGTCCACCTCGCGCACCTTGGCGATGATGCTCTTGCCGATGCGCTTGAACTCGGCCATGTCGCCGGGCTTGTAGCTGCGCCGGGTCTTGGCCAGCCCGGCCAGGTCGATGGTCTCGTTGAACAGGTAGGGCAGGTACAGGGGGTCCTGCTTGACGAAGAACAGGGCCTGCTCCAGCAGGTTGTGGATCTCGCCCTGGCTGGCCTCCGGATGGCGGAAGAGCTTCTGCATGCGCTTCTCCACATGGCGGAGCGAGCTGGTCCAGATGTGGCTGCGCGGCTCGAAGCGCATGTCCGGGCAGGGGGTGCGCGCCAGGTTCAGCAGGCGCTGGAAGCGCTCCTTGCTGCCCGGGGCCGAGGCCAGGAAGCCGTCGTTCACGGCCTGCTGGAAGGTCATGGCCGGGGCGCCCTCGATGACCGCGCCGCCGCCGTAGAGGTTGGCCACGCGGAAGGGCGCGTCCTTGAGGTCGTGCTCCATGTCGCGCTTGCTGGTCAGGTACTGGATGCTGGAGATGATCTCCTCGCCGTAGAGGTTGGCGATGCGCTGGTGGCGCTGCGGGTCGAAGCCCATGATGCCGCTGGCCGCGTGGTGGCCCTCGGCGTGGGTGCAGTGGCCCTTCCAGGCGAAGTCCTGCCCGGCGAGCAGGATGCTGCCCACGCCCATCCAGCGCAGCAGGCGCACCAGGGTCACGGAGACGTTGCCGCCTGCGTCGAGCACGAACTCGCGGTCCTGGAGCACGAAGGTGGCCAGGCCGCCCATGGTCCACAGGGGCAGGGTGGGGCCGGGGTAGCGGCGCACCAGCTCCGGGTTCACCTTGGTGGAGTAGATCAGCGGGATGGTGGAGGCCCAGTCCGCGTCCAGGCGGTCGTACACGCGCAGCATACTGTCGTCGTAGTCCAGGGCAAGGCAGAAGTCGGGCTTGATGCCGTAGGGCTTGAGCACCGGCAGGGTCTGCAGGCCGCTGACGTACAGGGCGTAGCCGGGGTTCTGGGCCAGCTGGGGCGCGAACTGCGCCAGGGAGGGCCCCGCGCCCAGCACCACGGCGCCAAGGCCCGCGGCGCTGCCGCCCAGGCCCTTGAGCGAGCCGTCGGACAGGGCGCGGCTGAAGTTCTTGAGCTCGTTGCCCACCATGACATCCTGGCGGGAGCGCAGGGTGGCCATCTCCACGCTGAAGTTCTCCAGCTTGTGGCGCACCACGTTCATCCACTGGGCGTACTCCGGCCCGATCTGGCGGCTGGGCAGGTCCGCGCGCAGGTAGATCTTGCCGTAGATGTACTGCAGGTCGAGGTTCTTGATGACCTCCACGAGGTACTGCTCGCTTGGCAGCACGAAGTGCAGCTTCTTGTTGGCGAAGAAGGGGCGGTAGTCCGTCTGGCCCAGGCAGGCCAGCAGCACGGCGGGGTTGGGTTCGAGCACCAGGACCTTGTGCGAGTCCGGGGTGCCCACGAGCACGTGGTTCAGGCCGTAGCCCACGTTGGCGCCGATGATGAGCGTGGCCGAGAGATCCGGCTTTTCGATCTGGGTCCATTCCTTGTACAGGCCCACCGGGGGCAGGGCCTCGAACATGCCGGAGCCCGAGGGCATGCGCCAGTCGATGAGGCCCCATTGGTTGACAAACACGCTCGTTTTCAGGGATGCATCGTCGAACTGACTGCCGGAGAGCCAGGCGTGGAAGGCCGGGTTGTACGTCTCCAGCGCCGTGATGTTCTCTTTGAGGAACGGATACATCGTCATCGTGCGACCCCTTTGGTTTGGGCACGGAAATGCAAATCGCGGGCCAGGGCGAATTCTTCTCTCCCCTCGGCCCCGGGGCAAGGTTTGAACATGCAACGCACTGACATATTGAGACTTGTCGGCAATACCCCGCTGGTGGAGATCCGCCGCCTGAACCCCCATCCCGGCGTCAAGATCATGGCGAAGCTGGAGGCCATGAACCCCGGCGGGTCCATCAAGGACCGCGTGGCCGTGTCCATGATCGAGGCGGCGGAAAAGACCGGGGAGCTCGCCCCGGGCAAGATCATCATCGAGGCCACCAGCGGCAACACGGGCATCGGCCTGGCCATGGTGGCGGCGGTGAAGGGCTACAAGATGATGCTCATCATGCCCGACAGCGCCAGCGAGGAGCGAAAGCGCATCATGCGCGGCTACGGGGCGGAGATCCGCCTGACGCCGGGACGGCTGGGCACGGACGGGGCCATCGAGCTGGCGTACCGCCTGGCCCGCACCGAGCCGGAGCGCTACGTGCTCATGGACCAGTTCAACAACCCCGCCAGCATCGCCGCGCACTACGAGGGCACCGGCAGGGAGATCTGGGAGCAGACCGGCGGGCAGGTGACCCACGCCGTGGCCACCCTGGGCACCTCGGGCACGGCCATGGGCCTGGCCAAGCGCCTGCACGAGCACCCCGGCGTCCAGGTGGTGGCCATCGAGCCCAACCCCGGGCACAAGATCCAGGGGCTCAAGAACATGCACGAGTCCTATCCCCCCGGCATCTACAACAAAAAAGCCCTGGACCAGATCCTGCGGGTGGACGACGAGGCGGCCTTCGAGATGTGCCGCCAGCTGGCCCGGCAGGAGGGCCTGTTCGTGGGCATGAGCTCCGGCGCGGCCATGGCCGGGGCGCTCAAGCTGGCCGAATCCCTGGCCGCCGAGGGCAGGCCGGGGCACATCGTGGTGATCTTTCCCGACGGCGGCGAGCGCTACCTGTCCACCACGCTGTTCGCGCCCAAGACCCAGGAGGGCCTGCGCCTGACGAACCTGGCCGCTGGCCGCAAGGCCACGCTGCCCATGGCGGGCGGGCTGAACATCTACGTGGTGGGCCCCAGCCTGGACGAGCCCGACGACCCGGACGCCTGGCGGCGGCTGGTGCTCTCCGACGTTCTGGCCCGGCACATGGCCGCCCTGGGCTGCGAGGCCAAGCTGGCCGTGGGCCTGGCCGACCTGGACGACCGCACCCTGGCCGCCGCGCGCGCCGCCGGGCAGTCCCGGGCGGACTACGTCGCCGCCACGCTGGAGCGCATCCGCGCCCGGGCCGGGCGCCTGGGCCTCAGGCCCGGCACGGTGTTCGAGGCCGCCTCGGCCTCGGTGCCGCGCGCCCTGGACATCGTGAAGAAGCTCCTGGGCAAGGGCCAGGCCTACGAGAAGCTGCGCAGCGTGTACTTCGACGTGCGCCGCGACAAGCGCTACGGCGACATGAAGCTCATGGACATGGACAAATTGAGCGTGGGCAAGACCGTGGACCTGGGCGACTACGTCAAGGACAACCCCCTGGACTTCACCCTGTTCAAGCGCGCCACCCTGCAGGACCTGAAGCTGGGCGACGTGCTGGAGACCGAGTGGGGCAACGTGCGGCCCAGCTGGTTTTTGCAGGTGGCCGTGGCGGGCCTGGCCGCCTTGGGCCGGGTGGACGTGCTGGTGGCCGGAGAGGACCACCAGTTCCCGCACCTGGAGAACCTGCGCGCCATCTGGAGCGCGGCGGGCGTGGAGCCCCTGGCCTGGCTGGCGGACAAGAAGGTGGCCCGCGAGGACGCGGGCGGGGTGGACGCCCAGGCCCTGGACGGCGCGCCGCCGGACCTGGAGGCCCTGGACCGCCTGGAAGGCATGGCCGGAGGGGCCGCCGCCCTGCGCATGTGGCTGCTCTCGGCCTCGTACCGCAAGCCCCTGGCCGCCACGGAGCAGAGCCTGTCCATGTGGTCGCGCAACTGGCACAAGGTCCAGGAGGCCGCCTGCGGCCTGCGCCTGGCCGACCCCGGCGGGCAGGAGCCCGTGCCCGGGACCGTTCCCGCCGATGTGGAGCAGGCCGTGGCCGACCTGGGGGCCGCCCTGGCCGCCGCCCTGGAGGACGACCTTTCCCTGCACCGCTACTGGCCGGGGCTGTTCACCTTCGTCAAGCGCGTCAACGCCTGGCTGGCCGCCGGAACGCTGCCCGCCGCCGGGGCCCGGGCCTGCCTGAAGGCCCTGGAGGCCGCCGACGCGGTGCTGGGCATCCTGGATGCCCGGCAGATGCCCGTGGCCTGCGCCTGCCTGCCCGAGGACGTGCGAGAGCTGGTGGACCAGCGCGAGGCCGCGCGCAAGGGCAAGGACTTCGCGGCCTCCGACGAGCTGCGCGGCAGGCTGGCGGCCTGCGGCTGGCGCGTGGAGGACGCCCCCGGCGGCCCGCGCCTGTACCCCCTGGCCCCGCAGAAGTAGAGGGCGGCGCCCGTGTTCTGGCTCTGGGCCGTTCTGGCCTGGCTCGGGTTTGCCGTTCTGGCCGTGGCCTGCGGCGCGCTTCGCGTGAAGCTGGTGCAGCCGCTGGTGGGCGAGGGCGTGGCCCACGTGCTGGGCACCCTGGCCGTGTGCGCGCTGTTCCTGTGGCTCATCGTCAGGTTCACGGCCTGGCTGGACGTGCGGGACACCACCCGGCTGCTGGCCCTGGGCGCGTTCTGGACCGTTCTGACCATCGCCTTCGAGTTCGGCTTCGGCCACTGGGTGGCCGGGCACAGCTGGGAGCGCCTGCTGGCGGACTACAACGTCGCCGCCGGGCGGATCTGGGTGCTGGTGTTGCTGACCATGCTGCTTGGGCCGCTGGTTTCGGGGCGGCTGCGGGGGGAGTAGGGGCCTAGCCCCCGGCGCGCTCCACGGTGTCGAACAGGCGCAGGGCCACCTCGTCGGGCTCGATGGAGGTGAGGCACTCGCGCCCGAGCTTGCAGCTGGACGTGCCGTGCAGGGAGCAGGGGCGGCAGGGCAGCCGCTTCTCGATGACCGTGTCGAAGGGCCCGCTGGGGTAGAAGCCCCAGGCCTGGCCCGTGGGTCCGAACAGGGCCACCACCGGGGTGCCCACGGCCGTGGCCAGGTGCATGGGGCCGGAGTCGCCCGTGACCAGGGCCCGGGCCTGGGAGAGCAGGGCGCAGGTCTGGCGCAGGCTGGTGCGCCCGGTCAGGTTGCGCGGGTCGTCCAGGGCCTCCAGGTGGTCCGGGTTCTTGCCCAGGATCACCCAGTCCAGGCCCTGCCTTTCGATGAGCGGGATGAGCGACAGCCAGTAGCCCATGGGCCAGGCCTTGTCCGGGTGGGTGGCGAAGGGGTGCAGGGCCACGAAGGGCCTGGTCACGCCGATGTGGCGCAGGTGCTGCACGGCCTCGGTCCATTCCTCCTCGGTGAGGTGGATCACCGGGCGCAGTTCCTCGCGTGGGGGGGCGGCGGCGTCCAGGGCCAGGGCGTAGCGCTGCGGCACGTTGGTGGTCAGCAGCCGCCGCTCCAGAAATTCCAGGTGCGGGAAGCGGTGGTAAAGCCGCCGGGTGATGCCGTGCTTGGCCGAGCGCCTCACCGGCCCCTCCCAGCGCAGGGTCAGCGCCAGGGAGCGCAGGGTCTGGTGCAGGTCGATGAGCCCCATGCCCGCGCAGTCGGCGGCGATGCGCCGGGAGGCCCGCCACCAGCTCTGGCCGTAGAGGTCCTCCTGCCCGATGGCGATGATCTCGTCCACGGCGGGGTGGTTCTGCAGCACCGGCGCCAGCGACGAGCGCGTGATGAAGGTGAAGCGGGCGTCGCGCGTGCGGTTCCAGTGCGCAAGAACGCCCGTGGCCAGGACCACGTCGCCCAGGGCGCTGGCGCGGAACACCGCCCATCTGTCAGGAACGTCACGAATCATCGCAGGGAAAACTCCGATACATTGGCCGCATAAGTGCGAAGCCGGTCTTTCAACATGGCTTCGAACAGGCGTCAAGTCAAGGCGTAAGGGCGGCCTCGCCCATCCTCACCCGTTGTGGGCAGTTGCGCCCCATGGCGGGCTCTGGTAGGAAGGTGCCACAGCCGGAAGCGGCCTTCCGCCACGTCCGCACACAAAACTATGCTCGAACTCATCCTCGCCGTCGTGGTGGCCACCGCCATCTCCTTCCTCTGCTCCATAGCCGAGGCGGCCTTCTTCTCCTTCCCCGCCAGCAGCATCGAGAAGCTGCGGCGCGAGGGCCGGAAGAGCGGCGAGATCCTGCACGCCTTGCGCCAGGACGTGGAGAAGCCCATCACCGCGCTGTTGACCTTCAACACCGCCGCGGACATCGCCGGTGCGGCCATCGCGGGCGCGGCGGCCTCGCGCCTCTTCGGCGGCGACAGCCTGCTCTGGTTCACCGTCATCTTCACCCTGCTCACCCTGGTGCTCGGCGAGATCGTGCCCAAGACCATGGGCGTGGCCCACGCCCGCGCCCTGGCCCCGTTCCTCGCCAAGCCGCTGCAGGTGCTGGTGTGGATCTCCATGCCGGTGATCTGGCTCCTGGGCCGGCTCATCCGCATCCTGGGCCGCAAGCAGAAGGGCCCGGAGGCCGACGAGGACGACATCCGCGCCGTGGTGAGCCTGACCCGCCAGGCCGGGGTCATCAAGCCCTACGAGGAATCGGCCATCAAGAACATCCTGGCGCTGGACGTCAAGCGCGTGGGCGAGATCATGACCCCGCGCATGGTGGTGTTCTCCCTGCCGGCGGACATGACCGTGGGCCAGGCCATGGAGGAGCACAAGACCTGGCCGCACACGCGCATCCCGGTGTACGAGGGCGAGAACGCCGAGGACATCGTGGGCGTGGTGTACCGCCGCCACGTGTTCGAGAGCGCGGCCAACGACCAGGAGCACCTGTGCCTGTCCGACATCATGCGGCCGGTGCGCTACGTGCTGGAAAGCCTGACCCTGGACAAGCTCCTGCGCACCTTTTTGGAGAGCCGCATGCACCTGTTCGTGGTGCTGGACGAGTACGGCGGCATGGCCGGGGTGGTGACCCTGGAGGACGTGCTGGAGGAGATGCTGGGCAGCGAGATCGTGGACGAGACCGACCAGGTGGTGGACATGCGCGAGCTGGCCCGCAAGCGCAGGGGCGAGCGCATGGCCGCGCAGCTGGCCGCCGAGGCGACGGCCGATGCGCCTGGCGAAGGGCCGGGAGGCTCCGGAGAGCGGAACAAAGACTAGCCAGCGGGGCGGGATTGGGATAAGGAACCGGGACGTTGTTTTGGAAGTGAAGAGCCAACAACGCTTCAAAGCAGGATGACAATGGCCAAGAAAGGCGGAAAAGGCATTTATATCGCGGCGCTGCTGCTGTTCCTCGGCGGGGTGGGCTATCTCATCGCCTCCGGGGTGACCCAGGACAGCGTGTATTTCCTCAATGTGGGCGAGGCCCTGGCCACCGAGCCTTCCAAGCTCAAGCAGGCCCGCCTGTTCGGCAACGTGGCCGACAGGGACATCGAGCAGCTCAAGCCCGGTCCCGGGGTCAGCTTCCTCCTGCTGGACAAGGACAACCCCGGCAAGACCCTCAAGGTCACCTACCGGGGCGCCGTGCCCGACACCTTCAAGGCCGGGGCCGAGGTCATCGTCGAGGGCAGCCTCGGCGAAGGTCCGGACGCCTGCTGCAAGGTCTTCACGGCCACGACCCTCATCACCAAGTGCCCTTCCAAGTACGAGAAGCAGAACCGGGGCTAGCATCCGTCCTGGCGCGCGCCGCGCGCCAAGGCTGAACGCACGCCACCCTTGGAGCCTTTTCCTATGCAGATGACCGCATACATCACCTTGCTTTTCGCCCTGCTGGGCTCCCTGTTCCTGGGCGGCTGGACCGCCGCCGCCATGCTGGCGGGCAAACAGGAGCGCCTGGCCTTCTCCGAGCGCGGGCACTGGGCCGTCACCTTCCTGCTGCTGGTGGCCTCGGGCATCCTCAAGTGGGCGCTCGTCACGCGCAACTACGGCTTCCTCTACGTGATGAACCACGTGGACAGCACCCTGGAGCTAGCCTACGTGCTCACGGCCTTCTGGGCGGGCAGCGAGGGCTCCCTGCTGTTCTGGGCCCTGTGCATGGCCCTGTGCGCGGCCATCTTCCCGCTCACCCCCGGCTACAAGGCCCTGGGCGAGCGCACCCGCGCCTATTTCTGGATCCTGTTCTTCCTGGTGCAGGGCTTCTTTTTGCTCATGCTCACCTGCTGGGTGAACCCCTTCGTGCAGGCCGTTCCGCCCCCGCCCGACGGCAAGGGCATGAACCCGCTTCTGCGCAACCCGGGCATGATCTTCCACCCGCCGCTTCTGCTGCTGGGCTACGCCTGCTTCGTCATCCCCGGCTGCGCGGCCATCGCCGCCGCCCTCTCCGGCGAGACCGGCACCTGGATCCGCTCCACGCGCAACTTCACCATCATCTCCTGGATCACGCTGACCTCGGGCATCATCCTGGGCGGCTGGTGGTCGTACATGGAGCTGGGCTGGGGCGGCTACTGGGCCTGGGACCCGGTGGAGAACGCCTCGCTCATCCCCTGGTGCACGGGCACGGCCTTCCTGCACACGGCCATCGTGGGCGCGCGCAGAAACGCCCTGGCGCGGAGCAACATGCTCATCATGGCCGTGACCTTCGCCCTGTGCGTCTTCGGCACCTACCTGGTGCGCAGCGGCGTGGTGGAGAGCCTGCACGCCTTCGGCGAGGGCGGGGTGGCCAGGCCGCTTCTGTCCTTCATCCTGCTCTTCACCGCCATCGCGGCCCTGGCCGTGTTCTTCTGCAAGCCCGCCGAGCAGAAGCCCCTGGGCAACCTGGCCAGCCGCGAGGGCCTGCTGGTCATCGCCGCCTGGACCCTCATCGCCCTGGGCTTCGTGGTGGGCCTGGGCACCATGTGGCCGGTCATCAGCAAGCTGTGGAGCGACAAGCCCGTGGGCCTGGACGCCGGGTTCTACAACCGCGTGTGTCTGCCCCTGTACGCCCTCTTGGTGCTGCTGTTCTCCGTGTGCCCCTGGATGGGCTGGAAGGAGGGCGTGCGCGACAAGCGCGGGCTCATGGCCGCCCTGGCGGCCTTCGCGGCCTCGGCCGTATTCTTCTTCTCCATCGGCATCACCCTGCCCCTGGCCCTGGTGGGCGCTGCGGGCAGCGTGGCCTGCATGACCACGGCGGTGCTGGTCTTCGGCCTCCTGCCCGAGACGCGCACCCGCCACTCCGTGGGCGTGTACGCCGTGCACCTGGGCCTGGGCCTCATGGCCCTGGGCGTGGCCTTCAGCGGGCCGTACAAGAAGTCCTTGGAGGCCGAGCTGCATCCCGGCCAGACCGCCCAGGTGGGCGGCTACACCGTGAAGATGGACAAGGTGTACGAGAAGAGCAGCCCGACCATGGCCCGCCTGGTGGCCGAGATCGAGGTGAGCAAGGGCGGCAAGGTGCTGGGCCAGGTGGTGCCCGAGCGCAGGCTGTACCGCGGCTACGAGCAGCCCTTTGCCGAGGTGGCCGTGCTGCCCGGCCTGGGCGACGAGGTCTTCGCCGTGCTCCTGGGCCTCTCCGAGGACGGGGCCGCCTCCGTGCAGGTCAACGTCAACCCGCTCATCAACTGGATCTGGATCGGCGGCACCATCATGAGCCTGGCGCCGTTTCTGGTGCTGCGGCTTGGCCGCCGTGGCAAGGACAAGGAGTAGCACCGCTTGGCCGACGCCCCCCGCGCCGCAGCGCCACAGGCCCAGGATGCCCGCCCCGCCGTGCGGCTGGACGTCCGGGGCGTGGGCAAGTTCTTCGGCTCCAGGCTGGTGCTGAGGGACGTCTCCTGCCAGGCCCTGGCGGGAGAGGCGCTGCTGGTGGTGGGCGGCAACGGCGCGGGCAAGACCACCCTGCTCAAGATCATGGCCGGCCTGTGCCGGCCCAGCGCGGGCCGCGCCGAGGCCCTGGTTGCGCCGGAGGCCGTGGCCTACCTGGGCCACGCCACCTTCCTGTACCCCCGGCTCTCCGCCGTGGACAACCTGCTGTTCTGGGGCCGCATGTACGGCCTTTCGCCCAGCCGGGCGGACCTGGAGGCCGTGCTCGGGCGCGTGGGCCTGGCCCGCGTGGCCGACCAGCCCGCCGGGACCTTCAGCCGGGGCATGGCCCAGCGCCTGAACCTTGCCCGGGTCTTCCTCATCGGCCCGCAGCTGGTGTTCCTGGACGAGCCGGGCACCGGCCTGGACCCGGCCTCCCAGGACCTGCTGCGCCGCGAGATCGCCGGGCTCAAGGCCTCGGGCGCGGCCATCGTCTGGGTGAGCCACCACCTGCAGGCCGACCTGCCCCTGGCCGAGCGCGTGCTGCACCTGAAGGACGCGGGCGCGGCCTACCTGGGCCCGGCGGAGGGCTTTGACGCCGGAGGCCTCACATGCTGAGGCGCGCCGGAACCATCGCCCTGAAGCACCTGCGCCTGGCCGCCGGGGGCGGGCAGGGGCTGGTGCAGGCCGTGCTGCTGGGCCTGCTGCTGATCTTCCTGTTCAGCCTCTCGCGCCCGGCGGGGGAGCTGGTGGCTCCCCAGGCCGCGGCGGCCATCTTCTGGCTGGCCTCGGCCTTCGGCCTGGTGCTGGTGTTCAACGACCTGTTCAGCATCGAGGAGGGCCAGGGCTGCCGCCTGGGCCTGTTGTCTTCGCCTGTGCCGGAGCACTCCGTGTGGCTGGGCAAGGGCCTGGCCGGGTTCGTGCTGCTGCTCATGTCCCAGGCGGTGTTCCTGCCCGCTGCGGCGGTATTCCTGGGCCAGGACGTGAAGGGCTCGCTTCTGGAACTGGCGCTCACGGTGATGGCCGTGGACTGGGGCCTGGCGGCCCTGGGCGCGCTTCTGGGCGCGCTGGCCCAGGGCCAGGCCGCGCGCGAGTCGCTGTTCTCGGTGATCCTGTTCCCGCTGCTCCTGCCGGTGCTCCTGGGCGGCATCCGCATCCTCTCCGGGATCTTCTCCGGCGAGGGCGCGGCGGACCAGGCCCTGTGGGGCGGCATCATCGCGGCCTTCGACGCCGTGTTTTCCGCCGCCGGGGCGTTCTTGTTCCCGCACATCTACACGGGCGAGGAGTAGCGGCCGCGCCCGAAATCCAGGCCGCTTGCGGAGTGTGACCATGCCGAACCTGAAAATCCTGTCCATCCTGAGCCTGGCCGCGCTGGCCGTGGGCCAGTGGTTCATCTGGAGCTACGCTCCCCTGGAAGAGACCATGGGCGTGGTGCAGAAGATCTTCTACATCCACATGCCGCTGGCTTGGTGGAGCCTGGTGAGCTTCTTCGTGGTCTTCGCCGCCAGCATCCGCCACCTGATGAGGCGCGACGCCGGGTCGGACATCCTGGCCGGGGCGGCGGCGGAGGTGGGCGTGCTCATGAGCGGGCTGGCCCTCGTCACCGGCTCCATCTGGGGCCGCGCGGCCTGGAACGTCTGGTGGACCTGGGACCCCCGGCTCACCACCACGCTGATCATGTGGTTCGTGTACGCGGGCTACCTGGTGCTGCGCGGCTCGGGCATGGGCGAGGAGCGCCGGGGCCTGGTCTGCGCGGTGCTGGGCATCGTGGCCTTCCTGGACGTGCCCCTGGTGTTCTACTCCGCGCGCATCTGGCGCAGCGTGCACCCGGCGGTGCTGGCCAGCAAGGGCGGCGGCATGGAGCCGGAGATGTGGCACGCCGTGCTGGTCAACCTGGTGGCCTTCGGGCTGGTCTGGGCCGTGCTTGTGGGCCTGCGCCGGGGCGTGGGCCGGGCCGAGGAGAGGGCGCGCGCGCTCATGCTCTCCGGCCGGGAGGGGGCGTGATGAACGGATATGTGCTGGCGGCCAACGCCGCCGTGTGGACTTCCCTGGCGGGCTATGCCCTGTACCTGGTCCTGCGGGGCCGGGCGGCGTCCCGCCGACTTCAACAGCTGGAGATGCTCGGTCATGGCGAACGCAATTAACGCCCAGGCCCCTGGTTCGGGGCAGAAGCTCATCCTGTTCATCCTCATCGGCGCCTTCGTGGCCATGTTCGCGGGCTCCTTCGCCTACCGCATGCAGGGGGCCGGGCTCACCGTGGAGGTGCGCCAGGAGGCGCCCCAGGGCATGGGCAAGGGCGGCCCCATGGGCATGATGGGCGTGGACATGGAGGCCCTGCGCGAGATGATGCGCAAGCTGGAGCAGAACCCGGACGACCCCAAGGTCCTGCTGGAGCTGGGCAACACCTTCATGATGATGCAGGCCTGGGACAAGGCCCTGGAGATGCTCACCCTGGCGGAGAAGAAGGTCCCCCAGGACCTGGGCGTGCAGCGCGCCCTGGGCATGGTGCGCTTTGAGCGCAAGGAGTACGACCTGGCCCGGAAGGCCTTCGACAAGGTGCTGGCCAAGGAGCCGGAGGACGCCCTGACCCACTACAACATGGGCATCCTGCTCAAGCACTACATGAACAAGGCCGCCGAGGGCGACGCGCACTTCCGCAAGGTGGTGCAGCTCAAGCCCGGGGACCAGGAGGTGCTCAAGAGCGCCCAGGAGGAGCTTGTTCCGTCCAAGGGGCAATAAGGCGAAGGATTCCAGGGCACGGGCTGATCGCGGGCGAATACTCATGTTGACAAGGCCCGATAACTCTCTAAAATGCCCGGCGCAAGGTCTTTGCCGCGGGTGGGCGGGTGCCCCCCCGACGGTTGGCATATGTGGCGCAAGTTGTTGACAGAACTATTCTGGAGGGACTCTAAGATGAAAGCGAAGTGGTTCAAGACGGTTCTGGCCGTTGCCGTGGCGGGTTTGCTCTCCATCGGCTGCGCCGGCGAAAAGAAGGAAGAGAAGAAGGCCGAGGCTCCGGCCGCTGCCCCCGCCGCCGCCAAGAAGCTGGTGCTCGGCGTGGCCGGCGCCCAGAGCGGCGACCTGGCCTCCTACGGCCTGCCCTCCGTCAACGCCGCCAAGCTGGTGGCCAAGGAGATCAACGCCAAGGGCGGCGTGAACGGCATGCAGGTTGAAGTGCTGCCCATGGACGACCAGTGCAAGCCCGAGCTGGCCACCAACGCCGCCACCAAGCTGGTGAGCGAGAAGGTCGGCATCGTCATCGGCCACATCTGCTCCGGCGCCACCAAGGCCGCCCTGCCCATCTACAAGGACGCCAAGGTCATCGTGATGAGCCCCTCCGCCACCAGCACCGAGCTGACCCAGAGCGGTTCCTACCCCAACTTCTTCCGCACCATTTCCTACGACCTGATCCAGGGCAAGGCCGCGGCCGAGTTCGCCACCGCCGAGCTCAAGGTCAAGAAGGTCGCCGTCATCCACGACAAGGGCGACTACGGCAAGGGTTTCGCCGAGAGCGCCAAGAAGGCCCTTGAGGACGGCAAGGCCGCCAAGGTCGTTCTGTTCGAAGGCATCACCCCCGGCGGCGTGGACTACTCCGCCGTCATCCAGAAGATCAAGGCCGCCGGCGCCGACTGCGTGCTCTTCGGCGGCTACCATCCCGAGGCCTCCAAGATCGTCACCCAGATGCACAAGAAGGGCCTCAAGATCGCGTTCGTGTCCGACGACGGCGTGAAGGACGACACCTTCATCAAGACCGCCGGCGCCGACGCCGAGGGCGTGTACGCCACCGGCCCCCAGATCCTGGCCGACAACGCCATCTACAAGAAGGCCATCGAGGACCACAAGAAGGACTTCGGCTCCGAGCCCGGCGCCTTCTTCCCCCAGGCCTACGCCGCCGCCCAGGCCCTGCTGAACGCCGTGGCCAAGGCCGGCAGCACCGATTACGACAAGGTCGTCGCCGCCCTCCAGAAGGAGTTCGTGGAGACCCCGGTCGGCAAGATCAAGTTCGACGCCAAGGGCGACGCCGAGGGCGTGAGCTTCTCCGTGTACCAGGTGAAGAACGGCAAGTACGAACTGGTTAAGTAAGGTCGCCGTCCCCCCCAAAGAGGGATGGCATATGTAGGCCAGGGGGCAGGTGCGCAGCGCCTGTCCCCTGGTTCCGTAAAGACAAGGCCGCCGGGACCCCCCTCCCGGGCGGCTGGATGGACCCCATGGAATATTTCCTCCAACTCTTCTTCGGCGGGCTTTCCCGCGGCAGCGTGTACGCCTTGATCGCCCTGGGCTACACCATGGTCTACGGCATCATCGAGCTCATCAACTTCGCCCACGGCGAGATCTACATGATCGGGGCCTTCATGGGCCTCATCGTGGCCGGCGTGCTTACGGCCATGGGACTGCCCGCGCTCTCCATCCTGGCCATAGCCATCGTGGTGTCGGTGCTCTATTCCGCCGCCTACGGCTACACGGTGGAGAAGATCGCCTACAAGCCCCTGCGCAACGCCCCGCGCCTGGCCCCGCTCATCTCCGCCATCGGCATGTCCATCCTGCTCCAGAACTACGTCATGCTCGCGCAGACTCCGGACTTCCTGCCCTTCCCCCGGCTCATCCCGGACCTCGAGTTCATGGAGCAGTACTCCAATTTTCTGGGCACCTCTGATCTGTTCATCATCACCACCTCGCTGGTTGTGATGGTGGCGCTGACCCTGTTCATCAAGTTCACCAAGATGGGCAAGGCCATGCGCGCCACCGCGCAGAACCGCAAGATGGCCATGCTGGTGGGCGTCAATGTCGACCAGGTCATCAGCGCCACCTTCGTCATCGGCTCGAGCCTGGCGGCGGTGGGCGGAGTGCTCATCGCCTCCCACGTGGGGCAGATCAACTTCGTCATCGGCTTCTTGGCCGGCATCAAGGCCTTCACGGCGGCGGTGCTGGGCGGCATCGGCAGCATCCCCGGCGCGGTGCTGGGCGGGCTGGTCCTGGGCTGGACCGAGAGCTTCGCCACCGGCTACGTCTCCAGCGACTACGAGGACGTGTTCGCCTTCTGCCTGCTGGTGCTCATCCTGATCTTCCGGCCCGCCGGCCTGCTAGGCAAGCAGCGGGCGCAAAAGGTGTAGACCATGGCCCAAGACAACAACGCACTTTCCTACGTCAAGCGGGCGCTGACCTCGGCGGTCTGGCTGGCCTTCCTCACCCTGCCCATCATGGTCATCCGCGTGGACACGGTGGAGAAGACCGTGACCTGGCGCTGGATGCACCTGGCCTACATGCTCGCGGGCAGCTTCCTGCTGGCCCTGGTCTGGTACATCATGCTCGACCGCCGCGACCGCGGCAAGGCCAGGAAGGATTCCGAGACCGTGGAGAAGGAGTCCGCGCTTGCGCGGATCTTCTCCGACCCCAAGCTGGTGAAGCCGCTTCTGGCCTTCGGGTTCCTGGTGGCCGTGGCCTTCCCCTGGGTCTTCTCCATGTACCAGACCAACATCCTGGTCTCCGCGCTCATCTACGTGGTGCTGGGCCTGGGGCTCAACATCACCGTGGGTCTGGCGGGCCTGCTGGACCTGGGCTACGTGGCCTTCTACGCCGTGGGCGCCTACTCCTACGCGCTCTTGAACCACCACTTCCACCTGGGCTTCTGGGCCGTGCTGCCCATGGGCGCCATCCTGGGCGCCTTCTTCGGCATCCTGCTGGGCTTCCCGGTGCTGCGCCTGCGCGGCGACTACCTGGCCATCGTCACCCTGGGCTTCGGGCAGATCATCCGCCTGGTGCTGGAGAACTGGAGCGAGTTCAGCTTCGGCCCCAGCGGCATCGCCAACATCGACCGGCCGGGCCTGTTCGGCATCCCCTACTCGGTGGAGCAGGCCACCACGTACATGTACTACATCATGCTGGCCCTGGTGATCCTGACCATCTTCGTCACCGCCAGGCTCAAGGATTCGCGCGTCGGGCGGGCCTGGCTGGCCCTGCGCGAGGACGAGATCGCCTGCCAGGCCATGGGCATCGACAACACCCGGGCCAAGCTCATGGCCTTTGCCCTGGGCGCCACCCTGGCCAGCCTCATGGGCGTGGTGTTCGCCGCCAAGACCACCTTCGTCAACCCGGCCAGCTTCACCTTCATGGAGTCGGCCATGATCCTGGCCATCGTGGTGCTGGGCGGCATGGGCTCGGTCTTGGGCGTCATCCTGGGCGCCTTCCTGCTCATGCTGCTGCCGGAGTACATGCGCGCCTTCTCGGAGTACCGCATGCTGCTCTTCGGGGCCACCATGATCGTCATCATGGTCTTCCTGCCCCAGGGCCTGGTGCGCGCCAAGCGCAAGGTCTACAAAATCAACGCGGAGACGGCGGGCTAGGTCATGGCTGCAACGAACACCAACACCAAGGCGGCGGTGCTCTCCGTCCGCAACATGAGCATGAACTTCGGCGGCCTGCGGGCCCTGTCCGAGGTGGACCTGGACGTGACCAAGGGCGAGGTGGTGGCCTTGATCGGCCCCAACGGCGCGGGCAAGACCACGTTCTTCAACTGCATCACCGGCATCTACACCCCCACCGAGGGCGAGGTGCTGGCTTTCCCGCGCGACGGCAAGCAGAAGCGGGTGAACGGCATGCGCACCAACCTGGTGTGCGAGCTGGGCATGGCCCGCACCTTCCAGAACATCCGGCTGTTCCCCTCCATGACGGCCCTTGAGAACGTCATGATCGGGCGGCACTGCCGCACCAAGGCGGGCATCCTGGGGGCCATCCTGCGCGGGCCCTCCACCCGGCGGGAGGAGCAGGAGGTGGTGGACGCCAGCTACGAGCTTCTGAAGAAGGTCGGGCTGGAGAAGTTCGCCAACGAGTACTCCCGCAACCTGCCCTACGGCGCCCAGCGCAGGCTGGAGATCGCCCGGGCCCTGGCCACCGAGCCCTTCCTGCTGCTCTTGGACGAGCCCGCCGCGGGCATGAATCCGCAGGAGACCCTGGAGCTCAAGGACATGGTGGTGCGCATCCGCCAGGAGTTCGACGTGAGCGTGCTTTTGATCGAGCACGACATGAAGATGGTCATGAGCCTTTCCGACCGCATCTACGTCATGGAGTACGGTCGCATCATCTCCACCGGCACCCCCCGCGAAGTGAGCGAGGACCCGCAGGTCATCCGGGCCTACCTGGGCGAGGAAAGCGATGCTTGAGCTTAAGAATATCGACACCTTCTACGGCAACATCCAGGCCCTGCGCGACGTGAACATCAAGGTCGGCGAGGGCGAGATCATCACGCTCATCGGGGCCAACGGCGCGGGCAAGTCCACCACGCTCATGACCATCTGCGGCGTGGTGCCGCCCAAGCGCGGCGAGGTCATCTTCCAGGGCCAGCGCATGAACGGCGTGGCGCCCAACAAGGTCGTGCAGCAGGGCATCTGCCAGGTGCCCGAGGGCCGGCTCATCTTCCCGGACCTCACCGTGCAGGAGAACCTGGACATGGGGGCCTTCCTGCGCAGCGACAAGGACGGCATCGCCCAGGACATGGAGCAGGTCTTCGGCCTGTTCCCCATCCTGAAGGAGCGCCGCAGGCAGCTGGGCGGAACGCTCTCCGGCGGCGAGCAGCAGATGCTGGCCATCAGCCGCGCGCTCATGGCCCGTCCCAAGCTGCTGCTGCTCGACGAGCCCTCCCTGGGCCTGGCGCCGCTCATCATCCGGCAGATCTTCGACATCATCAAGCAGATCAACCGCGAGAGCAACACCACCATCTTCCTGGTGGAGCAGAACGCCAACCAGGCGCTGAAGGTGGCGCACCGGGGCTACGTCATGGAAAACGGGCGCATAACGCTCGAGGATTCCTGCGACAAGCTTCTTGCCAACGACGAGGTCAAGAAGGCATATCTCGGTCTGTAGGGAGGGGCCGCAGGGCCCGGCAATCAGAACCCCGGCCCGCGAGGCGCCGGGAGAGGGAGAAGAGGACATGCAGGACAAGATCATGGGCAAGGCGCTGACCTTCGACGACGTGCTGCTTTTGCCGGCGTATTCCGAAGTGCTGCCCGACACCGTGGACGTGGGCACCCAGCTTACCCCCGCCATCCGCCTGAACATCCCGCTTCTCTCCGCCGCCATGGACACCGTCACCGAGGCGCGCATGGCCATCAGCATGGCCCGCCACGGCGGTGTGGGCGTCATCCACAAGAACATGAGCATCCGCGACCAGGTGCGCGAGGTGGACAAGGTCAAGAAGAGCGAGTCCGGGATGATCCACGATCCCGTCACCGTGCACCCGGACGACAACGTGGGCAAGGTGCTCTCGCTCATGAGCGAGTACCGCATCTCTGGCCTGCCGGTGGTGCGCGGCGACAAGCTCGTGGGCATCGTCACCAACCGCGACGTGCGCTTCGTCACCGAGATGAACACCCCCGTGGCCGAGGTCATGACCAGCCGCAACCTCATCACCGTGCCCGAGGGCATCAGCGACGAGGAGGCCAAGCGCCACCTGCACCAGAACCGCATCGAGAAGCTTCTGGTGGTGGACGAGGACAACAAGCTCAAGGGGCTCATCACCATCAAGGACATCGAGAAGGTGAAGAAGTACCCCAACGCCTGCAAGGACGACAAGGGCAGGCTGCGCACCGGCGCCGCCGTGGGCGTGGGCCAGGACGGCATCGCCCGGGCCGAGGCCCTGCTGCGCGCCGGGGTGGACTTCCTGGTGCTCGACAGCGCCCACGGGCACTCCGCCAACATCCTCAAGGCCTGCCGCGCCCTGCGCGACGCCTTCCCCGACGCCCAGATCATCGGCGGCAACGTGGCCACCTACGAGGGCGCCAAGGCGCTCATCGAGGCGGGGGTGGACACCGTGAAGGTGGGCATCGGGCCGGGCTCCATCTGCACCACGCGCATCGTGGCCGGCGTGGGCGTGCCCCAGATCACCGCAATCCTGGAGGCCGGACGGGCCTGCCGCGAGGCGGGCAAGTGCATCATCGCCGACGGCGGCATCAAGTTCTCCGGCGACGTGGTGAAGGCCCTGGCCGCCGGGGCGGACACCTGCATGATGGGCAGCCTCTTCGCGGGCACCGAGGAAAGCCCCGGCGAGACCATCCTGTACCAGGGCCGCACCTACAAGATCTACCGGGGCATGGGCTCCATCGACGCCATGAACCAGGGCAGCAGCGACCGCTACTTCCAGGACAAGAGCAAGAAGCTGGTGCCCGAGGGCATCGTGGGCCGCGTGCCCTTCCGGGGCGCGGTGACCGAGAGCATCCACCAACTGGTGGGCGGCCTGCGCTCCGGCATGGGCTACCTGGGCTGCGGCAGCATCGAGGAGCTGAAGGCCAAGGCCCGGTTCATCGAGATTTCCGCCGCCGGACTCAAGGAGTCCCACGTCCACGACGTCATCATCACCAAGGAAGCCCCCAACTACCGCGTGGAGTCCTAGGACACCCGCCCGAGGCCGACAATGCAGCACGAAGAAAAAGTCATCATCCTCGACTTCGGGTCCCAGGTTACCCAGCTCATCGCCCGGCGCATCCGCGAGGCCGGGGTGTATTCCGAGATCCACCCCTGCACCAGCGACCCCGCCGCCATCAAGGCCCTGAACCCCAAGGCCCTGGTGCTCTCCGGCGGGCCGTCGAGCGTGCACGACGAGGGCGCGCCCCCGCTGCCCAAGGAGTACCTCACCTGGGGCCTGCCCATCCTGGGCATCTGCTACGGCATGCAGATCCTGGCGCACACCCTGGACGGCGAGGTGACCCGCTCCCAGGACCGCGAGTACGGCCGGGCGCAGTTCGAGGCCCTGGGCGACAACGTGCTGTTCGACGGCGTGGAGGGCAAGGAGAACCTCACCGTGTGGATGAGCCACGGCGACCACGTGGGCAAGCTGCCCACGGGCTTCGCCTGCATGGGCAAGACCGGCAGCCTGGACCACGCCGCCATGTTCGACCCCGCGCGCCGCATCTACGCCGTGCAGTTCCACCCCGAGGTGGCCCACACCGACCAGGGCGAGCGCATCCTCTCCAACTTCCTGTTCAAGATCGCGGGCTGCAAGCCCGGCTGGACCATGGCCTCCTTCGTGGACTCGTCCATCAAGGTCATGAGCGACCAGGTGGGCCAGGGCAAGGTTGTGCTGGGCCTCTCCGGCGGCATCGACTCCACCGTGGCCGCCGTGCTGCTGCACCGGGCCATCGGCAAGCGCCTGTACTGCATCTTCGTGGACAACGGGCTCTTGCGCATGGGCGAGCGCCAGGAGGTCATCGGCTTTCTGGAGGAGCACTTCGACCTCAACGTCAAGGTCGTGGACGCCCGCAAGGAGTTCCTGGACAAGCTGAACGGGGTGGAAGACCCGGAGCAGAAGCGCAAGATCATCGGCTACACCTTCATCGAGGTCTTCGAGCGCGAAGCCAAGGCCATCGAGGGCGTGGAGTTCCTGGCCCAGGGCACCCTGTACCCGGACGTCATCGAGTCCGTGTCCTTCAAGGGCCCCTCGGCGGTCATCAAGAGCCACCACAACGTGGGCGGCCTGCCGGAGAAGATGAACCTGAAGCTGGTGGAGCCCCTGCGGGAGCTGTTCAAGGACGAGGTGCGCAAGGTGGCCTACGAGCTGGGCATGCCCGAGCACATCATCTGGCGCCATCCCTTCCCGGGTCCGGGCCTGGCCATCCGCGTCATCGGCGAGATCACCGAGCCGCGCCTGGAGATCCTGCGCCAGGCCGACAAGATCGTGCAGCACGAGCTCTTGGCCAGCGACTGGTACCGCAAGGTCTGGCAGGGCTTCGCGGTGCTGCTGCCGCTCAAGACCGTGGGCGTCATGGGCGACGACCGCACCTACGAGCACGTCATCGCCCTGCGCATCGTGGACAGCCTGGACGCCATGACCGCCGACTGGTCGCGGCTGCCCTCGGAGATCCTGGCCCGCATGTCCAGCCGCATCATCAACGAGGTCAAGGGCGTGAACCGCGTGGTTCTCGACATCTCGAGCAAGCCGCCCAGCACCATCGAGTGGGAATAACCCTGCCGTAACGCACCCACGAGAGCGGAGAGAGAATGCTCGGAGCCACGGAAGTCCTCGTCATCGCCATTGTCGGCATCATCGTCGTTGATCCGCGCAAGCTGCCGGACCTGATGAAGGGTCTTGGCAAGGCCATCAACGAATTCAAGCAGATGAGCTCCGACGTGAAGGACAGCTTCACGCGCGAGGCCGAGATGGCCGAGTTCGAGAAGCGAAAAGCCGAGGCCCACGAGCAGCTCTACGGCGACAAGGCCGCCGCCCCCGGCGCGGAACCCCCTGTGGCGGACGCGCCCCAGCCCCCGGTGGAGCGTGACCCGGACCAGCAGCCGCTCCAGCCCGAGCCCGAGACGCCCATCGAGATGCCGGACACAGTGGTGGCGGAGGCCCCCGCCGCCGCCGAGCCCGCCCCGGCCCCAGAGGTTTCCGCCACTCCCGCCGCACCGGCGGCCGAAGCTCCGGCGCCTGTTGCCCCGGCCCCGGCCCCCGCGCAGGAGGACGAGCCCGCGGTGGAGGAGTTCGCCCCCGCCGTGGCGCAAGAGCCCCAGGCCCCCGCCGAGTCCGCGCCGCCTCCGCCTCCGCCGCCGCCCACGGGCGACGATGCCGTGGCCGAGGGCGAGAGCGGCCGCATGAGCCTCATCGGGCACCTGCAGGACCTGCGCAAGGGCCTCACCCGCAGCCTGTACGCCGTGCTCGTCGGCTTCCTGGTCTGCTACGCCTTTGCCGGGCAGATGCTCAAGATCCTCATGCAACCCATGCTCACGGCCCTGAAGCAGAGCCACTTCATCTACACCATCCCCACCGAGGCCTTCTTCGCCGAGATGTGGATCGCCTTCATCGCGGGCATGTTCCTGTGCAGCCCGTACATTTTCTACCAGATCTGGAGCTTCGTGGCCCCGGGCCTGTACAGCCACGAGCGGCGCTGGATCATCCCCATCGCCCTGTGCTCGGCCCTGTTTTTCGTCAGCGGCGCCATGTTCGGCTACTTCGTGGTCTTCCCCTTCGGCTTCGAGTTCTTCGCCAGCTACGCCAGCGACATCCTCATGTTCACCCCCAAGCTCGACGAGTACATGGGCTTCGCGCTCAAGCTGCTGTTCGCCTTCGGCATCGTGTTCGAGTTGCCGCTGTTCATCTTCTTCCTGGCGCGGCTGGGCATCGTCAGCCACGTGGGCCTGCGCGCCAAGCGCAAGTACGCCATCCTTGGCGCGTTCATCATCGCCGCGGCGCTCACCCCCCCCGACGCCATCAGCCAGACCATGATGGCCGTGCCCCTGTGCATCCTGTACGAGGTGGGCGTGTGGGGCGCGTACTTCTTCGGCAAGAAGAAGCCGCAGCCCGAGGAGCAGGCCGAGCCCGAGGCCGCAGCCTAGGGGCCCCCTCAAGCGGCGCCCCGGCCCGCCGATAAGGTCCTGCGAGGCCTGCCAAGGCCCCCCGAGACTTGACAAGCCCGGCCCCTGCGTTCAAGGGTGGTCCGGCGGCCCGTGCCGCTATTCCGGGAACTTGGCGCAAAGGAGAGTGCCCCATGGCCAAACGCAGCGCGAAGATTGCGCGCACCACCAAGGAGACGGACATCCGCGTGGCCCTGACCCTGGAGGGTTCGGGCAAGTGCGACATCGCCACCGGCGTGGGCTTTGCCGACCACATGCTCACGCTCATGGCCTTCTGGGCCGGGTTCGACCTCAAGCTCTCCTGCAAGGGCGACCTGCACATCGACGCCCACCACAGCCTGGAGGACATCGGGCTGGTGCTGGGGCAGGCCCTGGCCCAGGCCCTGGGCGGCAAGGCGGGCATAACCCGCGTGGCCAGCGCCAAGGTGCCCATGGACGAGGCCCTGGCCGAGGTGGTCATCGACCTCTCCGGCAGGCCCTACCTGGTCTACGCAGACGACCTGCTCCCGGCGATCATCGCGGGCGAGGAGAAGGACGTGTGGCGCGAATTCTTCAAGAGCCTGGCGCAGCGCGCCGGGATGAACCTGCACATCCGCTACGAGTACGGCCTGAACGGCCACCACCTGCTGGAGGCCGCGTTCAAGGCCCTGGGCCTGGCCCTGCGGCAGGCCGTGGCCATCACCCGCAGCGGAGCCACCAGCACCAAGGGGAGCGTGGACTGATGCACAAGCGCACGATGTTTCCGATTCTGGCCCTGCTCTGCGTGTGGGCCCTGTCGCTCCTGGCCACGGGCTGCGCGCCCAAGCCCATCGCCCCGCAGCCCAGGCCCCTGGGCAGCATCGCCGTGGCGGGCTTCACCGCGCCCAAGTACAACTGGGAGCTCATCGCGGGCTATCTGCCCGAGGAGGGCAAGGGCGTGAAGCCGGAGATCCTCTCCCGCCTGGACGACGCCCTGAGCCAGACCCTGCGCGCCCACGGCGTCAAGAACACGCTGACCCCGGCGCAGACCCGCCAGTGCCAGGAGATCGTGGTCTTCGAGCGCGCGGGCAAGAGCCGCGAGTCCGCCTGGGCCTACTGGCTGGGCGTGGGCCGCTGCCTGCCTGCGGACTTCATCCTGGTGCCCCAGGTGCTGTACTGGAAGGAGCTTGTGGGCGGCGGCAACCCGGCCTCCGTGGTTCTCGACCTGTACCTCATCGACGTGCGCGGCGAGCGCATCGTCTCCCGCTTCCACTACGACGAGACCCAGAAGGCGCTCACGGACAACCTGCTGGACGTGGGCAAGTTCGTGAAGCGCGGCGGCGAATGGGTGCCCGCCGAGACCCTGGCCAAGGAGGGCATCGAGGCCGGCCTGCGGGAGATGGGCCTGTGATCTTATTCCCCGCTGTGGACATCAAGGACGGGCGCTGCGTGCGCCTGGCCCAGGGCAGGGCCGACGCCGTGACGGTGTTCGGCGAGGACCCGGCCGAGATGGCGCTCACCTGGGTGCGCCAGGGGGCCCAGTGGCTCCACGTGGTGGACCTGGACGGGGCCTTTTCCGGCCTGCCGCGCAACTTCGAGCTGGTCAAGCGCATCTGCGCCGAGGCGAAGATCCCCGTGCAGCTGGGCGGCGGCATCCGCGACCTGGCCACCGCCAAGGCCTATGTGGAGGCGGGCGTGTCCCGGCTCATCATCGGCACCATCGCCCTGGAGCAGCCGGAACTCTTCGCCGAGCTGTGCGCCGCGCTGCCGGGCAAGGTGGGCGTCAGCCTGGACGCCGTGGACGGCAAGCTGAAAAGCCGGGGCTGGGTGGCGGATGCCGGGCTCATGGTCATGGACGTGCTGCCGCGCATCGAGGCGGCTGGCGCCAGCTTCCTCATCTACACGGACATCAGCCGCGACGGCATGCAGAGCGGGGTGAACATCCCGGCGCTCACCGCGCTGTGCGAGGCAACGAAGCTGCCGGTCATCGCCGCGGGCGGCGTGACCAACCTGGACGACCTGAAGGCGCTGGCCCCGCTGTGCGCCAAGGGGCTTGAGGGCGCCATCTCCGGCCGGGCCATCTACGCCGGAACGCTCAATTTCGCCGAGGGGCTGGCGTATACGAAGGGGCTTCAGGCCGCATAAATCGTTTTTCTGCTGTTTCCCACGTGTTTTTCGAAAGGGGGGGGCTGAGGCCCCCCTTCTCTTTTTCGTTTTTAGCTTGTATATATTGCGTGCGTTATATTCGAAGGCGTAATGTCGGTGCAGCGGGAGGATCGAGATGAAGCACGAAGAGTTTATTGACTATATGGCTCATACTGTCGATGGTTGGAAAGATTCAGCGGAGTTGGATTCATCGAAGATTCAGTACGCTGGATTTTTGAGAACTGTAGAACAGTTTCGTGATAGTGCAAAATTTCATGACAATGCGAAAGTTGCAATGCATGAACTGTTAGTTGAATTTTCTAAAAGTTCTCTTCGGTCTTTGCTGCTTGTAAATACTGGTGGAATATTCGTTTTAATGACAATTATTTCTTCAATGCTGTCAAAAGAAAGTAATTTTCAGAAAATGATACCTGCTGTCGCAAGCAAATCTGTGTATTTTATAGCTGGTGTTTCATTGTCCGTTGCAACAGTGCTGTTGGCATATCTTGCACAGTGGCTGTACAATAATACTGCAAATATTAAGTACGGACTAAGCACAAATGTTTTAGCAATAGTTGTTGGTCTGGGGTCATTTGTATTTTTCATTGTTGGTTCTGTTGAACTAATGAACTTGATGTCATCACAAACAATGGCGTCGATTTTAGAGCAAATGCATAATGCTACAAAATAGAATGGGGGGGCTTAAGCCCCCCCCACTTATTATACTCATCGCCCCGCTCCTTACGCCTTCTTCCGCCGCGTCTTGACGCTGGAGAAGCGCTTCACGTCGATGCCGTACTTCTTCACCTTGTAGTTGATGATGCGGTAGGACACGCGCAGGTCGCGGGCACTCTGCAGCATGTTGCCGCGCGTCTTCTTGAGCGAGTCCACCAGCAGCTCCTGCTCGAACTTGGCCACCGCCTCGCCGAAGGACAGGTTGATGGCCGTGGCCGAACTGTCCGCCGTCTGCAGGGTGGGCGGCAGGTGGTAGGTGCGGATGACCTCCTCCTCGCAGATGAGCACGGCGCGCTCCACGCAGTTGCGCAGCTCGCGCACGTTGCCCGGCCAGTGGTACATGGTCAGAAGCTCGATGGCCGGGGTGGAGATGCGCTTGATGCTCTTGCCGTACTCGCTGGCGAAGTCCTGCAAAAAGTGCTCGGACAGGGGCAGGATGTCCTCCCTGCGCTCGCGCAGGGCCGGGATGAACACCGGGAAGACGTTGATGCGGTAGAACAGGTCCTCGCGGAACCGGCCCTGGGTCAGCAGGTCCTCCAGGGGCTGGTGCGTGGCGGTGATGAGCCGCACGTCCACGGTGATGGTCTGCTCCCCGCCCACGCGCTGGATTTCCTTCTCCTGGATGGCGCGCAGCACCTTGGCCTGGGCGTCCAGCGACAGCTCGCCGATCTCGTCCAGGAAGAGCGTGCCGTTGTTGGCCAGCTCGAACAGGCCGCGCTTGGTCTGCACCGCGCCGGTGAAGGCGCCCTTCTGGTGGCCGAAGAGCTCGCTCTCCACCAGGTCCGCGGGCAGGGCCGCGCAGTTGAGCTTGATGAGCGGCTTGTCGTGCCTGGGGCTTCCGGCGTGGATGGCCTCGGCCAGGAGCTCCTTGCCCGTGCCGGACTCGCCGCGCAACAGCACCGTGGCGCGGCTGGGGGCCACCTGCCGCGCCTGGCGGAGCACGGCGCGCATGCTCTTGCTGGCGGCCACGAAGTTCTTGGGCGGCGGGGCGTCCAGGCCCGGCGTCACCATGCCCTGGGCCATGAGGTGCTTGTGCAGGGCCATTTCCTCCTGCAACTGGGCCACCTGGTTGGCGATGAGGTCGGCCACCACCTCCAGGAAGGCGCGCTGGCCCTCCAGGGAGTCCATGGGCTGCACGGGCAGGTCGGCGGAGAGCGCGCCCAGCACCTCGCGCCCGCTGTGGCGGGTGCTGATGATGGGCACGGACAGGAAGGCCAGGCTCTGCAGTTCCTCCGGCGTGCGGCCGAAGGCCTTGTTCAGGAACTCGCTGTTCTCGGAGAGCTTGGGGATGATGATGGGCTTGCCGGTCTCGTACACCTGGCCCACCACGCCCTTGCCCGGCGTGTAGGTGGCCGGGATGGAGCGGGTGGGGCTGTGCGCCAGGGAGAGCTTCAGGCTCTCGGCGTCCGGGTCCATGATGGCCAGGAACACCCGCACGTAGCCCATGTGCTTGGACAGGGCCTTCAAGAGCCCGCCCAGGCTCTCCTCCAGCGGCGATCCGGGCGAGAGCTCGCGCAGGATGTGCCGGAGCGCGGAGAGCGTGGACTCCGGGGTCAAGGCGTTGGTCTCGCTTTTCGCCATGAATGCGTCCTTATGGGCGACCGGGTTAGCCCTGGTAGGCCGCGCCCAGCTCCAGGGCCTTCAGGTTCACCTCGGCCACCTTGGGCTTCATGGTGGCGCGGATGGTCTCGGCCAGCTTCTCGTTGCCGAAGGGCAGCGCGCCCATGGCGCACAGCGCGCCAAGCAGGGCGATGTTGCCGCTCTGCACCGCACCGGCCTGCACGCCCAGGGTGCGGCAGGGCAGGAACCGGGCGCTGGCGCAGCGGGCCACTATCTTGGCGCGGATGTCGTCCAGCGGGGGGCTAACCTCCTTGCCCGTGGCCACGGAAAGGGGCGGCAGGCTCTCCGTGCTGGAGAGCACCAGGCCGCCGCTCTTCAGGTAGGGCAGGGCGCGCAGGGTCTCCAGGGGCTCGAAGCCCAGGATGATGTCCGCCTCGCCGTGCCCGATTTTGGGGCTCTTGTAGCCGATGAGCAGGGTGGACTCCACCACGCCGCCGCGCTGGGCCATGCCGTGGATCTCGCCGGAGGTGACGGGCAGCCCGGCGGAGAGCGCCGCGCGGGCCAGCAGGGTGGTGGCGGTGAGGGTGCCCTGGCCGCCCACGCCGGTCATGAAGATGCGCAGCCGGATCTGGTTCGTGGCGCTCATTATGCGTCCCCCTTGCGGGCCTTGATGTTCTTGCAGACCTGCAGGCAGAGCATGCAGCCGGAGCACAGCAGGGGGTCGATGGCCATCTTTCCGCCATCCGGGCCGTCCTCCAGGAAGAAGGCCGGGCAGGCCAGGGTGTTCAGGCAGTCGCCGCAGGTGCCGTCCTTGGCGGCCACCGCGCAGTCGGCGGCAACGTAGGCCACCTGGGTGCGCTTCTGGCCGTAGGCCCGGCGGGCGAACAGCGGGCAGGGCTCCTCGGCGATGAGCACGCGCACGCCGCGCATGGCCTTGAGCTCCTCGATGGCGGCCAGCGTGGCCTTCTGGTTCAGCGGGTTGACCTTGCGCAGCTGGTCGATGCCCAGGCCCCGGATGAGCGGCTCGATGTCCACGCGCACGGGGTTGTCGCCCAGGGTGGTCTTGTCCACGCCGGGGTTGGGCTGGTGGCCGGTCATGGCCGTGGTGCGGTTGTCCAGGATGCACACCAGCAGGTCGTGGCGGTTGAACAGGGCGTTCACCAGCCCGGTGATGCCGGAGTGGAAGAAGGTGGAGTCGCCGATGAAGGCCACCACGTCCTGCCCCGCCGCCTTGGCCGCGCCGCAGCCGGAGCTGATGGACGAGCCCATGCACAGCAGGAAGTCCGCGGCCTTGAGCGGCGGCAGGATGCCCAGGGTGTAGCAGCCGATGTCGGAAGAATAGACCGCGCTGTCGCCGTAGATCTTGCGCACGGCCACGTAGGTGGCGCGGTGCGGGCACCCGGCGCAGAGGTTGGGCGGCCTGTTCGGCAGGGGGACATCGGGGTCCACGCCGCAGCCGCAGGCGGCCTGCGGGGCGGGCAGGCCCAGGATGGAACGCAGGGCGCCGGCCACCATCTCCACGGTGAACTCGCCGTTGCGCGGCATGGGGCCCGGGGTCTTGCCCAAGATGGTCAGGCTGAGCCCCAGGCGCTGGGTCAGGGCGCGGATCTCGGTCTCCAGCACCGGCTCGAGCTCCTCCAGCACCAGCAGGGTGGAAAGGCCCTGCATGAAGCTCTCGATGAGCTTCTCGGGCAGCGGGTGGCTGAAGCCCAGGTCCAGCACCTTGACCTTTCCGGCCAGGTCGGCCTCGAGCAGGGCGTCGGCCAGGTAGGCCCGGCTGATGCCCGAGGCCACCACGCCCACCGTGCCGGAGCCGGACACGGTGTTGAAGGGCGAGGTCTCGGCTACCCCGCGGGCCTTTTCCAGGATGTTCAGCAGGCGCAGGTGCATGGGCCGGGCAAAGGCCGGGATGGGCACGAAGCGCGAGGGGTTCTTCTTGAATCCGGCGGGCGCGGGCAGGTCCGTCACCGGGCCCAGCTCCACGGGGCCGCGCAGGTGGTTCACGCGGGTGGTGGTGCGCAGCAGGAAGGGCGTGTCCAGCTCGCGAGAGAGGCCCAGCGCCGCCTTGGTCATGTCCTTGGCCTCCTGGGCCGTGGAGGGCTCCAGGCAGGGCAGCCCGGCGATGCGGGCGTAAATGCGGTTGTCCTGCTCGTTCTGGCTGGAGTGGCAGCCCGGGTCGTCCGCGCTCAAGAGCACGAAGCCGCCGGGGCTGCCGGTGTAGGCCAGGGTGAACAGGGGATCGGCGGCAACGTTGACGCCCACGTGCTTCATGGTCACCAGGGTGAGCGCCCCGGCCAGCGTTGCGCCGCCGCCCACCTCCAGGGCCACCTTCTCGTTCACGGAGTACTCGAAGGTGTACGAGCCCTCGGGGGAGAGGCGGAAGAAGGTGTCCGGCACCTCGGAGGACGGGGTGCCCGGGTAGCAGCTGACGAACTGGATGCCGGCCTCGATGGCGCCGCGCACGATGGCTTCGTTGCCGAGGAGGAGATGCGTCTGGCCCGCTTCGCGGGAGAGGAGGGGATGAGCCATGCCCTTCGATGCCTCCTAGCTTCCGGCCTTGAGCTGGTTGGCCTTGAACTCGTAGAACGGCTTGCCCGGGCCGGTGTCCTTCTCGGCCAGCTCGGCATAGGCGGCCAGGGCCACCTGCTGGTTGCCGGCCTGCTCGGCGGCCACGGCGATCTGCCGGGTGATGGACAGGGCGTAGGCCTCGGGCGACTTGGCCTTCATGCCTTCCAGCAGGGCCAGGGCCTCGGGGGCCTTGCCGGTCATGAGCAGGCACTTGGCCCGACCGATGGCGGCGATGACCTTCATGTCCGCGTTGCCGTTCTTCTCCAGGTCCTCCCAGGCGGTGAGCGCCTTGTCGTACTGCTTGTCGATCATGGCCGCGGCGGCCAGCTCCAGCTGGACCGTGGCCTTGAGCGAGGCCGGGGCTTCCTTGAGGAACTGGTCCAGGGCCTCGATGCGGGCCTTGGGCTCGGTCTTCTGGATGAGGATGACGCCCAGGGCGTCGGAGGCCTTGGCCGCGGCCTTGGCGCGCCAGCTGTTCACGCCGGCGTACACGGCGGCGGCCAGCAGGACCACGCCGCAGCCGATGGCGATGGGCTTCAGGTTGCCGACCAGGAAGTCGAAAAGTTTCTGCGAGGTGTCGGGCACGGCGGTCTTGAGCTGCTCGAGCTGCTCGGCCACGCCGGGGGCCACGGGGGCGCTTTCCTGGGTCTGCGGCTTCTTGTCTTCCATGCGGGGGAACTCCTTCAGGCGTAGTGGATGCGCCGGGCCTGGCTGGCAGGCGCAGCAGGTTTCTTTACGCAAAAATGTCAATCGCGTCAAAGCCAAAGCCCCACGTCCATCATTATTTTTCAGCGATTTTCCGGCTGGTTGCAAACTTTGAACAATTTTGGCCCGCCCGGAAAGTGCCACTTCGGCGCATGGGCACGGCCTCGTTGACTTCCTGGCGCTTCTGAGGTTAGCGATTACTTTTGCGCGGTGGCCGGAGCCCTCTGCCGCGCCGCCAGGAACCTGAAGCCCAAAAGGGGACCCCGCATGGATATCGCCGCCCAGATGCTCGGCATCGCCCGTGACGCCAAGAACGCCTCGCGCCGACTGGCCGCCGCCGAGGGCAGCGCCCGCACACAGGCCCTGCTCAATCTGGCCGCCCTCCTGGCCCAGGGCGCCCCGGACATCTTCGCCGCCAACAGGCGCGACGTGGACGCCGCGCGCGCGCGCGGGCTGGACAGCGCCAAGCTCGACCGGCTCACCATCACCCAGGGCGTGCTGGACGCCATGGTCCAGGGCTGCCGCGAGGTGGCGGCCATGGCCGACCCCGTGGGCGAGATCGAGCACATGGTCAAGCGCCCCAATGGTCTGCTCGTGGGCCGCATGCGCGTGCCCCTGGGCGTGGTGGCCATGATCTTCGAGTCGCGCCCCAACGCCGCGGTGGACGCCGCCGTGCTGTGCATCAAGAGCGGCAACGCCGCCATCCTGCGCGGCGGCAGCGAGGCCTTCCACTCCATCGCCCAGCTCACCGGCGTCATCCACAAGGCCCTGGAGCAGGCCGGGCTGCCCGCGGCCTGCGTGCAGGTGCCGCCCACCACCGACCGCGCCGCCGTGTCCGCGCTGCTCAAGCTCGACCAGTACATCGACGTGGTCATCCCGCGCGGGGGCGAGGGCCTCATCCGCGCCGTGGTGGAGCAGGCCTCCATGCCCGTGCTCAAGCACTACAAGGGCGTGTGCCACATCTACGTGGACGCCAGCGCCGACCTGGCCCGCGCCGTGGACATCGTGGCCAACGCCAAGGCCCAGCGCCCCGGCACCTGCAACGCCCTGGAGTGCCTGCTGGTGCACCGGGACGTGGCCGCCGCCTTCCTGCCCAAGGTCGCCTCGGCCCTCTCCGCCAAGGGCGTGGACTTCCGCTGCTGCCCGGCCTCCCTGCCGCTCATGGGCTCCTCCGCCCAGGCGGCCACGGATGCCGACTGGGGCCACGAGTTCCTGGCGCTCACCCTGGCCGTCAAGGTCGTGGCCGGGCAGGACGAGGCCCAGGAGCACATCGCGCTCTACGGCTCCAACCATACCGACTGCATCCTCACAGCCAACCACGACGCGGCCATGCGCTTCACCCGCGAGGTGGACGCCTCCATGGTCGGCGTGAACTGCTCCACGCGCCTCAATGACGGCGGCGAGTTGGGCCTGGGTGCGGAGATCGGCATCTCCACCTCCAAGCTGCACGCCTACGGGCCCATGGGCCTGAAGGAACTGACCAGCGCCAAGTTCGTGGCCCTGGGCCAGGGCCAGATCAGACAGTAACGCCCTTTCACACCCCCACGGACCCCGCCCGGTCCGGACCCTGAACAAGCACGCGGGCGGAAGCCTCAAGGAGTCGCACAGCATCATGGCCAAGATCGGAATTCTCGGGGGCAGCTTCAATCCCATCCACGCCGGACACATGCGCATGGCCGTGGACGCGCGCGAAACCGTGGGCCTGGACAAGGTCCTGCTCATGCCCGTGGGCGAGGCCCCGCACAAGCCCCAGGACGCCATGCTGCCCTTCGCCCACCGCCTGCGCCTTGTCGAACTGGCCGTGCGCGGCGTGGGCGGGCTCTCCGCCAGCGGGCTGGAAGGCTCGCGCACAGGCCCCTCCTACACCTTCGACACCATGAGCGCCCTGCGCGAGAAAATGCCCGGCGACGAGCTCTGGTTCATCCTGGGCAGCGAATCCTTCCAGGCCCTGAACATCTGGCACCGCGGGCTGGAACTGCCCAGCCTGTGCTCCCTGGCCGTCATCCTGCGGCCCGAGGACAGCCCCGACTCCCTCGCCGCCTTCGCCCAGGCCACCTGGCCCGGGGCCCGGCGCACCAGCCCGGACACCCTGGCCCTGCCCACCGGCACCGGCGTCCACTTCGTGCACATGCCCGCCATGGACATCAGCTCCACCGACATCCGCGAGCGCTGGCGCCAGCGCCGCTGCCTGGCCATGCTCGTGCCCCAGGCCGCCGAGGAAATCCTCGAACGCGGCGGCTCCGCCTACGACCAGGCCTGGGGCCAGCGCGTCGAGGTGTAGGCGCCAGGGGG